>JAAFGT010000002.1 GCA_010365215.1 Acidipila sp.
TGCTCTGCTTTGTATCTCTTCATCGGCATGTCCAGCTCTCCTTTAGAGTGATTCTCTCTCACTCCCGCTGGACACATTCAACCCGGTCACGTCATTCAAAGTTGGTCCACGCCGAGGGGTTTCTATCTGGCTTGGATGCAGTGTTGCCAAAGAGCGAACACAGCGATCTCTACCTGAAACTGGAATCACTCTTGCGAATGACGGTTAGACGATGTCTGCTCGATGAGAGCTTTGGTGCTTTCTTCAGTGATAATGCTACAGTGAAAGCACGCTGGCCACTCAGTCCCAAACCTTAGTAAAGATAGAGGTCGATGTAGTCGCTATGTGAGTCATTTCTTACTTTGCCTTTTCTCCGAGAGTCTTCCATTCTTCATTCCCGATGAGAGTAGACCGCACAATCTTAAGTCTTCCACAACCCTCGGTGGACTTGAGTAATTCCCTGAGATCCAAAGCCAATGAACGCGGAATCCACGGACTGAGCTTTATTCTGTCGATGCTTGAGAGGTGGATTGGAATATCGAGCTTTCGTAGTCCGAGTGTCTCCGATTCGTAGATCATCCGGAACTCATTTTCATCCTCGAAGCCAGATCGCTTCAGAAAAGGAAGCTCTTGGATTGCGGGTGTCTTTTCACGGATTACAGCTAATTTACGGTAAAGAACGGTACCGGCTGTGAGACCTTCTTGTTTCATTGCAATCTTAAGTAGCTGCGGGCGATTGAACCTGACACAAACTCCGCTTGATCCGCCCGCAAACACTCGCCAATGGTGATATTTTTCTGTAGCTTGAGTGAAGCATAGCGCCAACAAAGACTTAAGGTGTTTCTTCTCGCGATACAACGCGAGGTAATGAGAATCGTTGCTGTCCTCCCAAGACTGAGGGTCAAGCAATGAGATTGCCCGTTGTCTTAGGGCATAAATCAGAGCAGGAATGTTAGTGTAGCGCCGAAGATATCGCTCGCTCATCTGCTATCCATGCTCGCTTTGTCGTCCCACTCAGCCAGCATTTCAACAAAGCGGCGCAGCAGCCCTAGTTCGCCGGAATCCAGCAACCTGCGGTCCAGAGGGCGTATCACCATAGCTTGCCGGTCGGGCGATCCGCGATTAACGGGGGCAACAACTTGCGGAAACTCCATAAGGGGAGCACGCGTGAATTCATGATTGCGAGCGCACATGACGGCCCATATCTTGTGCCTCGCGGACCGTGTTGTTCCACTTCGTATCATCAGGCATTGGGCCTTGAATCTCGACGACCATCTAATCCTCATCAGGTATCACCAGCCAGAAAGAATTCTGTTCGCGCGTCACTTTTAGACTCTCATTCGCTAGTCGCTAGAAAGATTATAAGCGCCCATGATGTCGGGACGGAAGGGTTCTGATTGGCGCTCGCGTTTCCGAATTGCGAAGAAGAGAGTGCAAGCGCGGGCAGTCGGATTGCGATCTTAGCGCGCGACACGCCAGCGCCCGCCCCACGCGGCTGCGCGCCCACCTGACATCGAGACAGTCGAAAGCGCCGGAGGGCAGGGTGTAGCAGTTTTCCCGTTCGTATAGCCTACCCCCGCGTTGCGTTGACATGTTCGTTCGGGCGGCCTAACATGCGACGCACTAAATCCAGGGATATTGATACGAGGAACACGATGCGCAGATGGATGATTTTCTTCCTTGCTGCTTTCTCTATTCTCTCGATGGCTCCCGCGATGCGCGCGCAGAAATCGAAGAAGAAGACTGCTACGACGCAGCCTGCCGCGGCGGTGGCGTCCTCAACAGTGGCGTTTCCTGCGGGGCCGGTGATCGATTCCGTTTTGTTGAAAAGCCTGAAGGCGCGCAGCATCGGGCCCGCAGAAATGGGCGGCCGCGTCTCGGAGGTGGCCTACGATCCGTCCGATCCCGGCACCTTTTTCGTGGCCCTCGGCACGGGCGGGCTGATGAAGACCACCAGCGACGGAGCGGCGTTCGACGCGGTCTTTGAGAAGGAAAGCGTGGCGTCGATCGGCGCGGTGGCGGTGGCCCCATCTGATCCCAAGGTAGTGTGGGTGGGCACTGGCGAGGCCAACGACCGCAACAGCTCGAGCTGGGGAAATGGTGTCTATCGCTCATCGGACGGTGGCGATACGTGGATCCATGTGGGCCTGGAAAATAGCAAGTCCATTGCCAGAATCGTCGTACATCCCACCGACCCGAACACGGCGTGGGTGGCCGTGGCAGGTGAATTGTGGTTTCCAAGCGCCGAGCGCGGGCTTTACAAAACCACGGATGGCGGAAAGAGCTGGAAGGCCGTGCTTACGGCTGCCGGTCCTGACACCGACAAGGTGGGATGCGGCGAGGTGGCCATCGATCCCTCTAATCCCAATATCGTTTATGCGGTGCTTTACGCGCGGCAGCGAACGCCGTGGTCGTTTTCCGCCGGCGCCGACTACACGAGCGGAAAAGACGCCGGTGGTATTTTTAAAAGCGCCGACGGCGGAAATACGTGGAAAAAGCTGGAAAAAGGCTTGCCTGCACTGCTCGGGCGCATCGGCTTGTCGGTGTACAGCAAAAACTCGAAAATCGTGTACGCCGTGGTGCAAAGCGGAGAGGGCGGCACCGGCGATATCGTTGACGTGAATAGCAAGCGCGGCGGAGTGTTCCGCTCGGACGACGCCGGGGAAACCTGGACGCGTATGAGCGGACTCGATCCGCGGCCGTTCTATTTCAGCCAGATTCGCGTGGATCCCGATAACGACCAGCGCGTTTACGTTTTGGGATTTGCACTCCACGTTTCCGAAGACGGCGGGCGCACGTGGCGCGAAGATAAATTCGGTAAAGTCCACCCGGACTGCCATGCCCTGGCCATCGACCCCCGAAATCCAAAGCACTTGCTGCTTGGTACCGATGGCGGAGTCTACGAGAGCTACAACCGCGGCAGCGACTGGGCGCATTTAAGCCGCTTTGCTGCCGGGGAATATTACCGGATCAATGTGGACATGGGGAATCCGTATCACATCTGCGGAGGCTTACAAGACAATGAGAATTGGGTAGGGCCAAGCCAAACGCTCACCAAGGAAGGGATACTGAACAGCGATTGGACTGCGCTGGCGGGCGGCGATGGTTTTTCTTGTGTATTCGATTCCGAAGACGCGCAGACAATTTTCACGGAGTCGCAATCCGGTTTCATTCATCGCATCAATTTACACAACGGCCAGATCAAACAATTACGCCCAGAGCCATCCGAGGGCGCCACTGGATTCCGCTATCACTGGAATGCGCCGCTGATTGGCAGCCGGCATGAGAAGGGCGTGCTTTATCTTGCCGGCAACCACGTTTTCCGGCTCTCAACACAAGGCGAGCAATGGAAGGTGATCAGCCCGGACCTTTCGACGCGCGAACTGGAGAAAATGGTCGCCGTGGGCAGCGGCGCGGAAACGTATGGGGTGGTGTACACCCTGGCGGAATCAGGCGTGAAGGCCGGTCTGCTGTGGGCGGGTACCGACGATGGCAAAGTGTGGATGACCAGTGACGAAGGCGCGCACTGGACGGACCTGACCGCGAACCTTCCGGCGGCGGCCAAAGGTCAATGGATAAGCCGGATCGAGCCGAGCTGGAAAGATGCTGGCGTGGCCTACCTCGCGGTGGATGCACATCGCTCGGGAAACTATTCTCCGCTCGCTTATCGCACCGGCGATAACGGCAAGACGTGGGAAGCGATCTCGTCCAACTTGCCGGCTGGCGGACCGGTGAAAGTGATTCGCGAAGATCCCAAGAATCCCAACCTGCTGTACGCGGGCACCGAGTTCGCGCTGTTTGTCAGCTTCGACCGCGGCGGCCACTGGGCGAAATTCGGCGACCTTCCAACAGTGGCTGTAGACGATATCCTGGTACACCCGCGAGACCTCGATCTGGTGATCGCGACGCACGGGCGCAGCCTGTTCATCGCGGATGACATCCGGCCGCTTGAGGAGATGTCATTGGAGATTCAGCAAAAGCCGGCATACCTTTTTCCGCCCCGGCCTGCGCACGGCATTCATCTGCTTCCGGGTTTCGCGGATTCAACCGGTAAGGCCATCTTTCGCGGTGACAATCCGCCGCCGGGCGCGCTGCTCACGTTCTATCTCAAAACCTTCACGGGCGACGAGGCCAAAATCAAAATTGCCAATAGCGCCGGCCAGCCCGTGGCGAAATTCAAATTGCCGGGAACGCCGGGCTTCAACCGCATCAATTGGGATCTGACACCGACCAAGGACCTGCTGACGCAGTACGGGGGGCAGGGACAGAAATTCGTGCCTGCTGGCGAGTACACGATCACGCTGACGTACGGAGAGGCTACCTCAACGCAGAAAATCCAGGTCACCATCGAGCCGGGCGTGGAGACTCGCTGATAGCGGCGGGCTCCATCGCGCGGGAGAGACGCGCGCTCAGTGCCTTTTTTCGCTGATATTAGAACCGCTTCCACTCTTTCAACTTCCTATCAAGCTTGGTAGAGACTTACAATTTGACCGGCAGTGTTTGCCTCCAGAATCGATTTTTGTTTCGCGACCAGGCGCCTCTTTCGGCCGGCCGACTTTTTTCTGCGGGCCTCTGAAGAGCACGCCTGGCGAGAAGCGCAGATCACCTCAAGGAAGAAAAAATGCCGGTCTCGCGGTCCAAAACTACAGAATCGTCCATGTTTTCGTGCCCGGGCTGCGGAGCAGAGCACTCCAAAGCCAACCTGGAACACCGGCAGTACATCTGTCCCGGGTGCCAGCGACTTCTTCCAATGCCCTGGCAAGCCAGAATCGCCATGCTGGCGGATGCAGGGTCGTTTCAGGAACTGGACAGAAAAATGGTGTCCATCGACCCGCTGCATTTCACCGATCTAAAATCCTACCGCGATCGCCTGAAAGAAGCGCGCCAGGAAACCGGAGCCCGGGAAGCAGTGACCACCGGCCTGTGCCTGATGGGGGGCCAGCGCGTCGTTCTGGTGGTGTTCGACTTTCGATTCTTGGGCGGCACGATGGGATCCGTGGTGGGTGAAAAAATTGCTAATGCCTTCGAAGAGGCAGTGAAGCGACGGATTCCGCTGGTGAGTGTGAGCGCCAGTGGAGGAGCGCGGGTGCAGGAAGGAATGTTTTCACTGATGCAGATGGCCAAAGTGGCCGCAGCGGCCTCCCGGCACGACCAAGCAGGCCTGGCGTTTGTTTCGATCCTTACGGATCCTACCTTTGGCGGCGTGATGGCGAGTTTTGCGTCGTTGGGCAATGTGGTGATCGCCGAGCCGGGCGCGCAAATCGGTTTTGTCGGTCCACGAGTAATCGAACAGACCACCGGCGTCCCACCGCCTAAAGATACGCACCGCGCGGAGACGCTGCTTCGCGCCGGTTTAATTGACTTGGTAGTGAACCGTCAGGACCTGGCCGCGGTGGTCACTTACTTGGTGACTCATCTCAAGCGACGCAAGGCCCTGGCGAGCGGGGAGGAAAAATTACCCCGCGCGCCGAAACTTCGTCGCCTTCCAGCCTGGCAGCAAGTCGGCTTGGCGCGGCACTCCGGACGGCCCAGCGGACGGTTTTATATCGCTCGCCTGACCTCGCATTTCTTGGAACTGCACGGCGATCGCTGGCGCGGAGACGATCCGGCAATCATTGCCGGCCTGGGGGAGATGGACGGCGAGACCGTGGTGGTGATCGCGCACGAGCGCGGTTCCACGCCTGCCGAGAAAGAGGCCTCGAACCGGGGCATGGCGTTTCCTGAAGGTTATAGGAAATCGCTGCGGGTGATGCAGCTTGCCGCCAAGTTCGGAATCCCGGTGGTGACGCTGATCGACTGCCCGAATGCGCAAGCCAGCTACGAATCCGAGCTTCGCGGAATCGCCAACGCTCTGGCGCGCAATCTGGCGGAAATGTCCCGATTGCCGACGCCTATCGTCGCCGCGATCATCGGCGAAGGAGGAAGCGGCGGCGCTTTGGCCCTGGGCGTGGCGGACCGGGTGCTCATGCTCGAGCACGCAATTTATTCGGTGATTTCTCCGGAAGGTGCGGCGGCCATTCTCTACCGCGATGCCGGGCGGGCCGAGGCAGTCTCCGAGGTGCTGAAGCTCACGGCGCAGGATCTTCGCGGGCTCGGCATTATCGATACCGTGGTGCCTGAGCCGGAGGGCGGCGCGCACCTTGATCCCGACGGCATGGCCGCAGCCCTGAAGAATCACATTCTCGCGGCACTGCGCGAGATACGGGACACGCCAGTTCGTCGGCTAGTGGCGAATCGATACAAGAAATTCCGTCACATCGGGCGCGGTGGCGTGCACTGGCGCGAGTTGATTCGAGGCGGCATCAGAGACGCCGCGGGAGCCCTGGTTCGATACTTGCCGGGCCAGGAAAAAGCGCGCAAGCAACGGCGGGCAAGCTAGAAGCACGCGGAGCAATAACGAAACCTTATGGTTTTTCGGGGCGCATGGCGAGCTGCAGGGCTTCCGCCAGGTGAAGGGCCTGCCGCCCGGTGGCTTGCAGGATCTGCTCGCGGCAACTGAAACCATCGCTAACGATTAGAGTGTTCGCCGGGACTTTTCGTACGGCGGGCAGCAGCACGCGCTCTCCCACCGCTTGCGAAACCGCGTACTTATCTTTCTCGAAGCCGAACGGCCCGGCCATTCCGCAGCAGCCCGAATCGATGGAGCTCAAGTCAGCGCCCATTTTTCGAAGCAGAGATTCTGCGTGACCCATTTTCATCAATGCTTTCTGATGGCAGTGACCGTGGAGCAGCACTTTTCGCGCAAGCGCCGGAGGCTGATATCCGGGGGCGCGGCGTTCCAGAAATTCGCTGAGCAGAAAAGTCTGGCTGCGCAGCCGTTCCGCACGCGCGTCGGTGGGGAATAAATTGCGCAGCTCGTCACGAAACACGGAGGCGCAGCTTGGCTCCAAAACAACCACGGGCAGCCCGGCGTCTATCTGCGGCCCGAGAGCCTGGAGGATGCGCTGCAAATATTCCTTGGCCTTCTCGATCATGCCGAAATCGTAGAGCGGCCGTCCGCAGCACAGGTGATTCCGTGGAACCGTGACATGGAAACCCGCCGCTTGCAGCACGTCCAGGGCGGCGCGGCTGGTCTGCGGATGAAAATAATTATTGAAAGTATCCGCCCACAAGATGACCTCGCGCCCATTTGGAGCCGCACTTGGGACCTCGCCCGCGCAAAGCGAAACGCCATTTTTGCGGGCCCATTGCCGGAAGTTGACGGGCGCGAAGCGAGGCAACTCTCGTTGTGGCGCAAGCTGCAACATTTCCTGGAGGACGTGGCGGAAAACAGGGGCGTGACTAAAATAATTGGCCAAACGAGGCGCGACCGACGCCAGCCTCGCCCAGCGATCAATCATCCCAAATGCATATGCGTGCAGCGGCCGGCGTCGACCCTCGTAATAATGCGATAAAAACTCCGCTTTGTAGGTAGCGATATCGACGTTCGCGGGACATTCGGATTTACACGCCTTGCACGAGAGACACAGGTCGAGCGACTTTTTGACGTGTTCATCCTTCCAGGCGTCACGCACAACTTCGCCCTGCAACATCTCGAAAAGCAGATGCGCGCGCCCGCGCGTGCTGTGCTCCTCCTCGAGGGTCGCCATATAACTGGGACACATCGATCCGCCGTCGCTCTTGCGGCACGCGCCAAGTCCAATACACCGCAGCGCGGCTTTGGCGAATGAGCCGTCATCATCCGGAAACTGAAAATGTGTGCGTGGCTCGAGCGGTTTGTAGTCGGCGCCCAGGCGCAGGTTTTCCGTCGGCAAGTAAGCGTTCACGACTTTGTGTGGATTGAGTTTGTTGCCCGGATCCCACACCGCTTTAAATTCGCCGAACGCCTTCATCAGCTCGGGTCCGAACATCTTGGGGAGCAGTGCTCCACGCGACTGCCCGTCGCCGTGCTCTCCTGAGAGCGAACCTCCATAACTTACCACCAGGTCTGCCGCGCGCTCGATGAATTCGCCGTATTTGCGGATTCCGTTTTCACTTTGCAAATCGAAGCTGACGCGCATATGGATGCAACCGTGCCCAAAATGCCCGTAGAACGCGCCGCGGTAATTGTATTCATTCATCAGCTTGCGGATATCGCGCAGGTAGCCGCCAAGCTTTTCCGGAGCGACGGCGGCATCGTCCCATCCCTCCCACTCGGCAGGCGCGCCGGGCGCGAAGGCCGCTGCTCGCGGACCTGCCTCGCGAATCTGCCAGACTGCCCGCGCCTCTTGCTTGGTATAAATTCGCGCGCTGGGAGCATCCGGCAAGCCCTTAAGCCGCTCCAGCAGGCGCAGCGCCAGGTCATTGGACATCGCTGGATCGTCGGAACCGAATTCAACCAGCAAATAACCGCGCCCCTCGGGGAGAAGGTCCAGATGAGGCGCGCCCTTTTTTTTCAGACCGTCAACAATGCTCCCCTCAAAGCCTTCCAGGCCGATGGGCTGGAATTCCAAGATTTCCGGGACATGATCGGCCGCCTGGAAAGCATCCGCATAACCAAGTCCCACTAAAGTACGGTGCTGCGGGCTGTGGATGAGCTTCAGTCTGGCTTCGAGCACAATCGCGCAGGTGCCTTCCGTGCCCACCAGCGCGCGGGCGACGTTAAAACCACTCTCCGGGAGCAGCTCGTCGAGGTTATAACCGGAAACACGGCGAGGGATTTTGGGGAAACGTGCGCGTATCAGGTCGCCATACTGGTCGCGGATAGCGCGCAGTCGGGAATAGATTTCGCCGCGCCGGTCGTGCTGGTTGCCCTGCTGATTTGTGCCCTGCTGATTAGTGATGCGGTCGAACTCGGTGTCGCTGGTGGCGCCCACCGTCAACTGCGTACCGTCGTAGAGCAGGATTCGCAACTCCTCGACGTTATCGACGGTCTTGCCGCCCAATAGCGAATGCGTGCCACAAGAGTTGTTTCCGATCATCCCGCCGATAGTGCAACGATTGTGCGTCGAAGGGTCTGGCGCAAAGGTGAGTTGGTGAGCCTCGGCACGATTGCGCAAAGTGTCCAGAACCACACCCGGCTGCACGCGAGCAAACTTTTGCACGGGATCGATTTCCAGAATCTGATTCATGTAAGGGGTAAAGTCCAGGATGACGGCGACATTGCAACACTGCCCGGCCAGGCTGGTGCCCGCGCCGCGCGCCAGGACAGGAGCGTCAAACTTTCTGCACGCCGCTACGGTGGCAATAACGTCGTCGGCATCGCGTGGCACCACCAGGCCGATGGGGATCTGCCGGTAGTTAGATCCATCGGTGGCGTAGAGCGCGCGACTTCCGCGATCGAACCGTACTTGGCCCCGCAGCGTTCGCTTGAGTTCGGCCTCGAGGTCTGCTGCCTGCAAAAAAACATCAACAGGCTTGGCGTGCGAACTTAGTGGCAGCGGCGCCGGCATATGCAAAGTATTTTCTGAAGTCATCGAATCGGGAAGCGACGGTTGATGAACCGATGTTGGATAGTCCAATGTTGGGCGGTTCGATGTTTATCTCGGGATTCGTCCTTCAACCTACGCACCTTCTGCCAATGGTTGTTCGGGCTTCATCCAGAACGCCATTACCGCACCGAAAAGCAGCAGGGCGATGTTACCAATGAACGGCAAAGTCCAATTCCCGGTTTTGTCGACCACGTAGCCGAAGATTGGCGGGCAAAGGATGGCGGCCAGCGCTGAACCTGTATTCATCAAGCCGCTCGCCGAACCTGCGAAGCGCGGCGCAATATCCATGGGAATGGCCCACATCGGGCCAATGGTGAATTCGGTGAAGAAAAAGGCGGAACTCAGAAACACTGCAGCCCACACAAGGTTATGCAGAAACAGGATGGGTATCATCGAGACCAGCGAACAAAGAAATCCCAACACGACCAGATTGCGGCGCGCCTTATTGCGGCTGCCGGTTTTGGCCAGAACACGATCACTGAGGATCCCGCCGAAAGCGTCGCCTCCTACACCGGCAAAGAAAACGCCGGCCGAGAACAGCGCGGAATGCGCCAAATCAAGACCGTAGCTGTGAAGAAAGAATGAAGGTATCCAGGCCAGGTAGAGCCAAAGCGTCCAGCCATAGCAAAAATAAACGATGGTGACGGGAAGCATGCGGCGAACCAGGAGAGCCCAGGGCACCGCTTCTGCTTTTCTTTGCGCGCGCAACCCATAACCCGGCAATGCTTCCAGTTCTTTCGGCGTGATGGCGCGATGCTCGCTGGGATTATTGCGAAAGTAGAAGCACCAGATCAGAGCCCACGAAAAACTTACGATTCCGAGGATGTAAAACGACTGCCGCCAGGAGTAAGCCGCAATCAGCCAGGCCACCAGCGGCGGGGTTAGCGCGTTGCCTAAACGGGCGCTGGCATGCGTGATGCCCTGCGCAAATGCGCGCTCGTTTGGCGATGTCCAGTCCGACATCGCCCGCGTGGCAATGGGGAAGGTTGCGCCCTCTCCGAAGCCCAGCAGCACGCGGGCAAAGAGCATGGCCGTCAGGCTGCCGGCGAGCCCGGTCAAAAGTGTTGCACCAGCCCAAATAATTGCCGAGACAGTCAGTGCCAGTCGCGCGCCAAAGCGGTCACCTACCCACCCGCCGAAGATTTGGAAGAACAGATAAGGATAAGCAAACGCAGAAAATACAAAACCTACTTGAGTGCTCGAGAGATGCAGCTCCTTTCTGAAAACCGTTGCGGCCGTGCTGACATTCATCCGGTCGATATACGTGATGAGGTACATCAGGCAGATCAGAATCAGCACTCCGGTAGTGGCAGGCAGACGGGGGAAACGAAAGGAGGACGGAGAGGAATCAGCTTCCATCAGCAATTCCTGGTCGCGCGCAAAAATGCTTTGGTGAGGTAATCGGCGGCCATTAACGGGCCAGCGGCACGGACTCTACACTCTTGCTTGCTGGGGCCAGGGATTCGAGAGCGGCCGCGACCCCGCCATCGCGATGCGGCACGCCAGCCAGCCGAAGGCCCATTTCGATTCCACTGAGCGTTCCAGCCAGCATAAGGTCGTTGAAGTGACCGAGGTGACCTATGCGAATTGCTCTGCCGGCGAGCTTGCCAAGGCCAGCGCCGAGCGACATGTCGAAATGATCTAGGATCACCTGCCGCAGCTTATCTGCGTCGTGACCAGCCGGCAGAAGCGCAGCGGTGATGGAACTGGAATACTCACGAGCATCTTCACACACAATTTCCAGGCCCCAGCCCCGGACGGCTGCGCGCGCCGCCTCCGCATGACGATCGTGACGCCGGTAAACATTTTCCAGCCCTTCTTCGCGCATCATCTGCAGCGCTTCCCGCAGGCCGTAGATCAAATTGATCGCGGGCGTGTAAGGAAAAAATCCTTCCGGGAGCAGCTTTAGCGCGGGCTGCCAATCCCAGTAGGCGCGCGGCAATTTAGCGATCTTGTTGGCGGCAAGCGCCTTTTCGGAAATCGCATTAAAGCCTAGCCCTGGAGGAATCATCAAACCTTTCTGAGAGCCGGCAATGGTGACGTCCACCTGCCACTCGTCATGGCGATACTCGATGGAGCCCAGCGAGGAAACCGCGTCCACAATCAACAGGGCGGGATGGCGAATCTGATCCATGACGCGGCGAATTTCCGGGAGCACGCTGGTAACGCCGCTGGAAGTTTCGTTGTGGACTACAACTACCGCTTTAATGGCGTGGCGCACGTCCGCACCAAGCCGCGCCTGGGCGTCCGCGGGAGATGCGCCACGGCGCCAGTTACCCGGAACGTAATCCACCTGGAGCCCGAGCTTTCCACCCACTTGTTGCCACAACTGCGAAAAATGCCCGGTCTCAAACATCAACACGCGATCGCCTGGGGAAAGAGTGTTCACCAGCGCTGCTTCACCGGCACCCGTGCCGGAAGACGGATACATCACTACCGGGCCCTTGGTTTGAAAAACGGCGCGTATATTTTCCAGGACTTGCGCGGCTATTCTGGCGAATTCCTGACCTCGGTGATCCATGACCGCGCCGGCGATGGCGCGCAGAACTCGGTCGGGAACATTTGTGGGACCGGGAATTTGAAGAAAATGACGACCTGTATGAACCATAGTGTTTTATTAGCCGAACTTATTGACGCGGCAACCTCTCTAAGAAGCTATCACAATCCTCGACGGAAGAAATGAAGACTTTGCGGCAGTTACACTGAATAAAGGCTGGGCGCTACGAATTACGCTTTTTTGCTGCTTTGACAATGCGACGTGAAAGTTTGGGCAGCTTGGGAGGCCGCGCGCCGTGTCGCGAAGCTCCGGCTACAGGGATATAAGTAAGCTGAACTTGCTCGCGCGCGCATCGCAGCAGCAGCCCACCCCGGCTCATGTCTCCGCGTCCCGTGAATTCGGCTGGAAACATAAGGCGCTCACCAAAGATGGGAAGCAGCGGCTCGGCATACTTGGATGTCGCGATGCTTCCCAGCAGTACAACTTCGCAATGCGCTCCCATTTCCTCGGCCAGCAGCCGCGCGTTATGTTCCAGAGGGAGGCGGTATTCCGGCTCGGATGCGTCCACACGGCCAGCCGCGACCGCGCGTAATTCTTCCAGCGTGAAAAGTTTGTCCGGCGAAATCAGCCCTCCCGAAGCAGTGATCACCACAATGCCGGGCATTCCCGGCGGAGGAGCTGCGTACTCACGCGCATAAGCCAATTTGCCGCGGAAATACAGTCCGCTGATGAAACTGAAAATCTCCCCCAAGGGAACGGCCTCACTGCGCAGGCGTAGTGCCAACTGAGAACGCCCGGACTCACCCAAAATTAATTTTGCGCGCACGCCTGAGGCGTTTGCGGGCGAAAGCAAAAAAATACGGTGGCGCATGGCGTCTCGGGGATGCTCATTCGCAGCAAGGCACGCGCGGGGATCAGTACTGCCCGGAGTAAGAGTCTTGGTTTGCATTCCGTTTTGGTGACGACACCGGCCGACGAACGTTCAATGATAACGCAGCGCCGGAAGAAACAAAAACACGCGAGCTAGAGCAGGCCGAGGGCGGAGCGACTTTCGCGATGCACCTGCTTCATGGTGCAGTCACCGGGCGTCTTATCGGGGCGCCAGCGCAAGAATTTTGTTCCGTGACGAAAGCGCCCGCCGGTAAAGTGATCGAATTGCACCTCCGCAACCAGCTTATTTTGAAGCGGCTGCCATTCCATGGAGTGCTTGGTGCTCCAGCGGCTGAGTCCACCCGGGGCCTTGCCGGTAAAGCCCGGCGGCTTGATGATCTTCTCGAGCTTCTTGGTGAGCGCTGCGCGATCATCGGCCTGAATGGAGGACGTATACCCGACGTGATCGAGGAGTCCTTGCTCGTTGTAGAGACCGAGCAGCAGCGAGCCCACCAGAGGCTTCTTTTCCAGGTAACGAAAGCCGCCCACTACGCAATCGGCGGTGCGCTGTTTTTTAATTTTCTGCATCCCCGATCGCTTTCCGGACTGATACGGCAAGTCCTTGCGTTTTGCCACAATCCCGTCAAGGCCTACACCCATGTGAAACCACTTCCGCGCCATGGCCAGATCATTTGTAGCGGGGGAAAGATGTACCGATCCTTTCTCGTCAAAATATCGCTTCGCGAAACTTTCCAAAAGTTTGCGGCGCTCCTGGAGCGGAAGCTGCACCAGACTTTTGCCTTTATCGTCCGACAACAAGTCGAAGACGATGAAAACCGATGGTGTGGCCTGGCTCAATTTTTGAATGCGGCTCGCCGCCGGATGAATCCGCATCAACAGATCATCGAAGGAGAGATCTCCATTTACTGGAATGACGATCTCACCGTCGAGGACAAACGTTTTGGCTTTTAGCCCTGCCAGTGCACTGACAAGTTCGGGGAAATAGCGCGTCAACGGTTTCTGCGATTTTGATTGCAGATCAATTTTGGCGCCATCCCGGAAAGCGATGCAGCGGAAGCCGTCCCACTTGGGCTCGTAATGCCATTGCGGGCCTGCAGGCAATTCCGAAGCAGGTTCCGCTTCCATCGGCAAGTAGTTCTTGTGAACGGATAGCGTCATAGAATGCGCTGCAGGTCGAACCGACCGCGATTAGAAAACATTGGCTTCCATAGGTCGCCGGTTTTTGCGAGCCGCTCTTCAAAGTGAAATCTTCGATGCGCACCACGCGCTCCACTTCTTCCAATCAGAGCGGTCTCGAGAACGGGGCTCTTTGACGGGATCCAGGTCAAAGGTGTGCGCCTTCACCCAGATAGGATGAAGCGTCAAGTCCCGCGGGCGCGGGCTAGGTGCGGTAGCTCGAATTAATGCGGATGTACCCGGCAGTGAAGTCGCAGGTCCACACGCTCGCGTGGCCGTGGCCGGCGTGCAGATCGACAGTCACCTTCACCTGTTTACGCAACATTTGACGATGCGCCCGGCGCTCGTCAAATGGAAGCTCGCGGCCGTTCCTGCAGACAGCGATTCCCGCAAGCCGGATATCCACACGCTCGGGAGCGAACACAACTCCGGAGCGACCCGCGGCGGCGAGGATGCGGCCCCAGTTGGGGTCGCCGCCGCTCATAGCGGTCTTCACCAGCGGTGAGTTTGCAATGGTGCGCGCGATCTGATCGGCAGCCTGATCGGATGGCGCGCCATGGATTTCAATTTTTACCACGCGCTGCGCACCTTCACCATCCGCGACGATCGCAAGAGCGAGAGTTTTGCAGACACTCTGGAGTGCCCCTTGGAATTTATTAAACTGCTTATCTTCGCGGATGATTTTGCGCGCTCCCGATTGCCCGTTCGCAAGCAGGGTAACGGTATCGTTGGTAGAAGTATCGCCATCGACGGTGATGGCATTGAACGTCCGGCCGACGGCGGCACGAAGTGCGCGAGAAAGAAGTGCGGAGGAGATTGCCGCATCGGTGACGAGGAACGCGAGCATGGTGGCCATGTTCGGATGGATCATTCCCGCGCCTTTGGCACAGCCCAGGATACGAACTTGTCTGCCATCTGTGCGGAAGTTTGCGGCGGCTACTTTGGCTCGCGTGTCCGTGGTTAGGATGGCGCGGGAAAAGCGCGAGAAAGCGCTGCCCGCGCCGTCTCGTTCTTGAACCAACCGCGGGATGGCGCGCAAAATCTTTTTGACGGGCAAGGGAACTCCGATCACACCCGTAGAGCAGACGAGAATTTGCGAGGAACCGGCCTCTCCCAATTCGCGGGCTACTTTGGAAGCGGTCGCGACTGCTGCCTCAATCCCTTCCGGACCGGTGCAACAATTTGCGTTCCCCGAGTTGACCACTACCGCCCTCATCTTGTTTCGTGAGCGCTTCCAGTGATTTCGGGAAACAGTTACCGGCGCGGCCTGTACGCGGTTGGTCGTAAAGACGGCCGCGGCTTGGGCAGGCACATCGCTGACCAGAAGCGCGAGATCAAAGCCTGCTTTTTTTAAACCGCACGCAGCAGCAGAATAGGTGAAGCCTCGAGGGCTTAAAGAAAAAGGACGCGAACTCATCGTAAGAGGTTCCGGATGGAGGAACCAGCGAGTACGGGCAAAACTAGGTGCTGGGGATGGACGGTCGCGATAACCGCAGTTAATTTACACGAACTACGCTGCGGACATTTCCGGCAATCGCGATCTATTTTTTCGGTGAGTAACTGCCGTGAAACCGCAGTAAATCCGCTCCGCAAGAATAGCTGCGGCACATCGGTCACGGCAAAAACGCGGGCGATTTCGCGGCGCCGTGCTTCCGCCAAGGCGGATTCGAGCAGTCCGGAGCCGATTCCCCGGCCAATTATTTCGGGGGCCACAGCTATAGAGCGAATCTCACTGAGTTCTGTTCCATAGCTTTCCAGGGAAATGCAGCCGACGACGCGGGGTCCGTCAGAATGAACCAGAAAATTGCCGATGTTCCCGCGAATCTCTTCCCTTTCGCGCCGCAAGAGGACGCCCCGCTGCGCGTAATACGCAATCAACCGATAAATTGCTGGGACATCAGCGAGTGTAGCGTGACGCACGCTCACTGCCGTTGCTCCGCGAGCAAATCCAAGCCGGCAGCAGGAAGCCACAGATGGGATTCTTGCATTTGGCCCGTGTTCATGCCGTTGCAGCCAGTGCGGCCGCGGGCGTTTTCGCTTGTGTATTCCCGGGCTTCGCTTGAGCTTTCATTTTAGACACTCGAGATACGACAGCCTCGAACTTGGCAAGGAACTCTGCAACGTCCCGCCGGCGAATAATGAACGGGGGAAGCAGGCGCAGCACATGTCCGTGCGTGCAGTTAATGAGCAGGCCGCTGCGCAGCGCCTCGCGAACGAACGGTGCACCCTCCCGCGAAAGATCGATGCCGAGCATGAGGCCCTCCCCGCGAATCTCACGAATAAACGGGTAATGCGCGGCAATCTTTTCAATACCCGTGCGCAATTCGGCGCTGCGCTCGCGGATATTGGCAAGCAGCTTGGCCTCTTGCACGACCGCAAGAAATTCCAGAGCCGCAGCACACACTAGCGGGCCGCCACCGAAAGTAGTTCCATGCAACCCGGGGACAAACGCTCCGGCAAAATTATCATTTGCCAGCAGCGCCCCGAGCGGGAGCCCACCGGCCAAAGGTTTTGCGATCGCGACAATATCGGGAGAAGCGTCAAATTTCTGGTATGCGAAATAGCGGCCGGTGCGGCCCAAGCCGCATTGAATTTCATCTGCAATTAGGGCCGCGTCATGGCGGGTGGCCAGGGCGCGTGCACTTTGCCAAAATTCACTGCTCACCGGGTAGACGCCGCCTTCTCCCTGAATGGTTTCGAGGACGATGGCGCAAACCGAGCTATCGAATTTCGCCTCGAGATCATTCACATCGTTAAACCGCACGAACTTAACACCGGGAACCAGGGGAGCGAACGGGTTGCGGTATTTCGCGTTGTCGGTGATTGAGAGCGCTCCAAAAGTACGTCCGTGAAATGAATTCTCCAGCGCCAGGATGCTGCTCTTGGGGCTTCCGGCCGCCTCATACGCGCCTTTGCCGCCTTTTGCATGTGCGTACCCTCGGGCAAGCTTTAAGGCGGCGTCGATCGCTTCGGTACCGCTGTTGGTAAAGAAAACGCGATCCAGTCCGGAGAGCTCGGCGAGCTTGCGGGCAAGCAGGCCCTGGTAGCGGTGGCGATAGAGATTTGAAACGTGAATCGCCCGTCCGGCTTCGCGCCGGATCACACGCACCATGCGCGGATGCGCATGGCCGAGCGCATTAACGGCAATGCCTCCCAGAAAATCGAGATACTCGCGCCCTTGCGAGTCGTAGAGACGGCAACCATGCCCATGTGTAAATACGATGGGCGGCCGCTCATAAGTATTCATTAAGTAGCGGGTTTCATTCGCGACAATACGGTCCGTCACGGCTTTCGCAGGGATACGAGCTTTCCCGCCAATGGCGATCTTTTGCTTGATAATTTTGTTTGAGCTCATTTTACGGCGCTATTTCCTGAGTCTCCGCGAGCGGCAGCCTTGCGCTATTGAGCACCATCGGAAGAACGCGTGTCCCCAGGCATCGCAGGCCGTTCCCGGCAGAAAAAACCGCGCGCGGAAGCGCCCCGCCGACGATCAGCACCTCCGCCACACCGCCCGCGAGGGCGCGGCGGGCAGCTTCCAGCTTCAGGATCATTCCGCCGGATATTTTATTCTGTCGAACCAGATTTTCGATTTCGCTTCCGCATACCGCATGCAGAAGTGAATTGCCGTCGAGAACGCCTGGAACGTCCGTGAGGAAAAGCAGGCGGTCAGCGCCGATGAATTCCGCCGCCGCCGCGGCCATGTGATCGGCGTTAATGTTATAGAGTTCGCCGTCGGGCCCGAGGCCAAGACATGACGCCACGGGAACAATGCCGGAATGCCACATGGCTTTCAGAAAATGTAGATTTACTTCCGTAAGATAACCTACGAACCCGAGACCGCAGGGCTGATCTTCAAACTTAATGGGTTCCGCAAGAAAACAGGAAGCGTCGGAGGCGCTGATGCCGACGGCCGGCTGCCCGGCTCTGGAAATGGCACCGGCCAATCTCTTGTTCAAGAGTCCTGCGAAAACCATCACAGCGACGTCGCGTGTTTCCCGGTCGGTCACGCGCAATCCATTGACGAAAAAGCTGGCGATTCCCATCCGGCTTAACGTGGCCGTGAATATTTTCCCGCCACCATGGATCACTAGCAGCTCGTGACCCGAGTTGCAGAGCTCGGCGATCTGGCCGGCGATTTCCTGCACCGTCTCGGGACAATCCAGCAGCGCCCCTGCAATCTTAATTACCAGTCTCATAGCAGCCCCGCTGTTTGCGGATAGCCACGCATGACGTTCATATTTTGCACCGCCTGTCCCGCCGCACCCTTACCCAGGTTGTCGAGCGCCGAGACAATTACCAGGCGCTCACCCGACGGATCCAGCGCGAATCCGATGTCGCAGAAATTCGTGTGCCGCACGTGCTGCAATTCGGGCAGGCTCCCGGCAGGTAAAATCCGCATCAGCGAACGCTGCGCGTAGAAACTTCGATAGAGCGCCTCGATTTCGTGCGCATCCCGCGGCGCATCGAGCCACACGTAGAGAGTGGAGAGAATGCCGCGCTCCACGGGAATGAGGTGCGTAGTAAAAACGAAATCCCTCAACGCAAGCTGCGCATGCTCGCTGATCTCGGGAGTATGCCGATGGCTGAACACCCCGTAGGCGCGGGCATTTTCATTTATCTCTACGAAATGCGTTTCGCGCTTGGGCTCTTTTCCCGCGCCGCTGACTCCCGATTTGCAGTCACACACAATCCCGCGAGCCCGATTAATCCAGCCTGCTTGGATGAGCGGACGCAAGCCGAGAATTACAGACGTGGAATAGCAGCCGGGATTCGCTACAAGCTGTGCTTTGCCTAACGAATCTTCATACAGCTCCGGCAGGCCATACACGGCCTGGCAATCGGTTGGTTTCTGAGTGGGAACCTCCGTGTACCATTTCGCAAAGGTATGCGGCTCCCGGAATCGAAAGGCAGCGCTCAAGTCCACGATGCGGAGCCGCGGATTGGCGGCAAACAATGCCGGCACAAGCGCAAGCGATGCCTCGTGCGGGGTCGAAAGAAACACGACGTCCGCGCCGCTCTCCGCAATAGCGGTTGCCGAGAGTGGCTTACAGGGAGCTTCGCCCCACCCGCGAAACTGTGGGAACAATTCCGAGAGGCAGCGGATGCCGGCATCACCGTTGCGCAGGTAGAACGTGGGCTTTTGCACATGCGGGTGCCTTAAGAGCAGCCGCGCCAGCTCGAGCCCGGCATACCCGGTCGCGCCGACCACCGCAACAGAGGCCGGTCCACTCATCGAAGTGGTCCTTCGCTGTTCCCAAAGCCAGTCTTCCGGTATGCCTTAATATGCATGAGAATGCATAAGAATACAGACTGCACATTGGGCTGTCAAGGGCGGACAAGCAAATAGTTTGACTGGATGTTGTCGTTTCGATGCACTGCCGCATAGCTTCCTCGTCCCGCCCGGACCGCTGGAGCGTCGCCGGCCGGTGAAGATACTTTCTGTTCGGCGTGACAAACATCCAATAATTTAGAGGGGTCGACTTTTACAGTGCTAAACTCCTGGAAGAAATTTAATCACTGCATCGAGGAGATAAGATGAAGAAATGTTCATTTTTGTTGGCGCTGGGTGCGCTTGCACTGCTCGGGACCGTTGCTCTAGCGAGTCCGCCCGCGCCGGGTTACCACCTGATTAAAAAAGTCTCGTTGGGCGCGGCACCCGGCGGCGGAGAATATTTCGACTACGTCACTGTAGACGCCGCTTCGCGGCGCGTCTATCTCTCGCATGGCGCCGAAGTGAAAGTACTCGACGCTGATACTTTTGCCGTCGTGGGCACCATAACGGGCTTGAAGCGCTGCCACGGCGTCGTCGTCCTTCCGGAGCTGGGCAAGGGATTCATCACCGATGGCGATGGAGAAAGCGTGGAGGTGTTCGATCTAAAGACCCTGAAGATCACGAACCAGATCAAAAGCTATCCGGACACGGACTCCATCACTTACGATCCCGCGTCCAAGTACGTTTTTAGCTTTAATGGCGACAGCAAGAACTCCACGGTTATCGATCCGGTCAAGGAAACTGTAGTGAAGGCCATCGACATGGGCGGCGCGGTGGAACAGCCCGTGGCCGACGGCAAGGGTATGCTATACGACAACAACGAAGAGAAAAATGACGTGGCCGTCGTGGACACGCAAACTCTCACCGTGAAAGCTCGCTGGCCGGTAGCGCCCGCGGGAACCCCGGTGGCCCTGGAAATGGATCGCGAGCACCGGCGGTTATTTTCGAGCGGCCGAAATCCCGCGATCCTCGTGGTGATGGACGCGGACAACGGCAAAATCGTGCAGTCATTGCCTATCACCGAAGGCGTGGACGCCAACGTATTTGACCCTGAAGCCGGGCTGTTATTTGTCTCCACACGCGCTGGTAAAATCCACGTTATTCACGAGGATTCTCCAGACAAGTTCACCGAAGTTCAAACGGTTGATACCCAGTATGGCGCCAAAACGATGGCCATCGATTTAAAGACGCACAATCTTTTTCTGACCACGGCGGATTTTGGTCCGGCTCCTGCCGCCACGAAGGAGCAACCGCATCCGGGACGAAAGCCGATTCCCGGGACATTCCGCGTGCTGGTTTACGGGCGCTAGTAAAATTGGCCTGACGCAGGGGGCGGTCGTTGCCGCCCCTGCGCAGAGTTTGAGCATTCGCACGGCATTGCCGCCCACGATCAACTTCCGTTGCACGCTGGTTAGATCCACGTGCTCCCAGAAATTGCACCGGTTTTTCGTACTCCACGTCGAAGCAGTGGTCGCTGCGCACCCTAGAGCATCCATCCTGTGGCAGCGGTTCAGTAATTAGAGAGTTTCAAATTCGAAGGAAGACAGAAGTGGGAAGCGCGGATCACAAGATTCCCGTCGGGGGCACGTTAACACGCAAAATTCCTAACTCTCTGAACACAGTTGGTGGGCCCGCCTGGACTCGAACCAGGGACCGACGGATTATGAGTTCCGAAAACGGCGATGACGACTGAGTGAGATGATTAGCGATGGTCTTGTTCCGTCGCGCAGTTACAGGCGATTCCGGACCTCTAGGCGTTGCTACCAAATACGACCATTTTCTACCGGGGGTACCTACAGAAGTCTCCAAGTCATTCCGGACCAATTGATTCCCCCGAGTCGTTGAGCCCCTGCCGGAGCACATTCAGACCGGCAAGCAGCCGGTGCAGACCGAAGAATTTTGATCTACTTGACCGTCCGAAGCAGTGATTTCATTGCTATCGGTAGCGATTCTAAAGGTACCGTCGACGAGGCCCGCGACTCCCGGTACGCGCATTGCTTAACCAAATAGAATTGCTGTTGACAGGTTCGTTCCGTAGAAGATACTCTCCGCGTTGGTATAAGAAATTATATTCGGAATGACCATGAGACTCGGTGCGCATCTAAGGGGCGTTCGCCAGAAGTACGGCTCGCTGGTGAACTGTATAGCTGACCTTCTGGGTCCGCACGCCGAGGTCGTACTCCATGACACTAGCCATGCCGACCATTCCATCGTGATGATCCGGAATGGCCAAGTGACCGGGCGATCGGTAGGTGCACCGCTGACCGATCTAGGTTTCTACATGCTGCGGGAATCGGCACGGCGTATCGAGACGTTGGGCGTGTACCAAGGAAAGACCGATAACGGAAAACTGCTTAGGTGCAATGCCGTCAACCTACGCAACTCTCAGGGAAAGATCGAAGCAATCCTCTGCATCAATATTGACGTTAACGGCGACAACCTGTCTTCCGTGGGAAAGAACGATTTACAGTTCAAGGAGCATTATCAGACTTCGATCAATCAGGTGATCGACAGCCAAATTGCGGAAGCCTCTGGCGGGCAAGCTGGTGACCTAGCGGCCGAAGCGAAATTTGAAGTCATCTGCGAATTGGAGAGCCGCGGTATCTTCCTCGCGCGCGGGTCCGTCAAACAGGTCGCAGCCTCGTTGAACATCGCGACTCCAACTGTCTACAAATACATCAAGTTGGCGCGACGCAAGAAAGCAGTCATGGAGCATCACTCGAAGGTTAGGCCTGCGAAACAGGCTCGCTTGAACAACCCTAAGCAAATAAGTCGAAATCGTTCCGGCAGTCTACCACGGCAGGAGGCGAGGCGCTGACATGGATCCCACACGCAGAGATATGCTGAAAGGAATGGCGATCGCCGGTTTCGCGAAGGCTGTCCCCGGCGCCCAGGCTGCGCCGATCGGTCCTGTACCGTCTTCATTTTCTAGTATCGATGACATTTTCGAGCACAGCATTATTATCGACGACATTTCCGGTTTCGATCCCAAGCCTTTGTTGCCGGATGCGGGCTTCTCCGTCGTGAAGGAATCGGGCATAACCATCGTCGGTCCCACGCTCGGCGAGGTCGTGCCCGAGAAAGCATTCCAGGACACGGTGAAAGAGATCGGAAAAGCGGCCGCAGACGTCTCCCGCTATCCCGACCGCATGTTGTTCATCCGGAACTTTTCGGACATCGAGAAAGCGAAGCGAGAAAAGAAGCTCGGCGTTCTCATCAACGTGCAGAACAGCGCCTGCATTGAGCGCGACCTCAAGAACCTGGACTTGTTCTACGACCTCGGCCTCCGACAGATCCAGCTTACATTCAACTGGCGGAACTGGGTCGGCGACGGTTGTACGGAGCGGACCCAAGCCGGTCTGAGTTACTACGGTGTGGATATGGTCCACCGCATGAATGAACTGGGGATGATCGTCGACGTTGGTCACACGGGCTATCAAAGCACGCTGGACGCAGTGGAAGTTTCGGGCAAGCCCATCGTTTACTCGCACACAAACTGCAAAGCGCTTTGCGACCACCCGCGTAACAAGACGGATGACCAGATCAAGGCCCTCGCGCGCAAGGGCGGCGTGATCGGTCTCTCCTGTTTCAACTGGTTCGTCAGTGATAAGCCCCGGTCCACGCTCGAGGACCTACTGAACCATTTCGACCACGCCGCCAAGCTGGTCGGCCCGGAATTCATCGGAATCGGATCGGATTTTTCGGTGGCTGGCTGGGCCGGAAGGGAGCCGGACGCCGAGTGGGAGTCCCACAAGTACATCTACGGTGAGCGTGAATGGAAACAGCTGAAGGGCCGCTTCCCCCCCTACATAGATGAGGTCAACGGCCCGCGGCGCTACCGCACGATCGCCGAAGGACTCCAGAAACGTGGATGGAAAGTCAACGACATTGCGAAGGTCTTGGGCCTCAACTTCATCCGTGTTTATAAAGAGGTCTTGGCCGCCTAGCGAAATCGGGAAGAGGTCACAGCTGAGGGAGAACGATCATGACGATCCGAAAGATGACATGGGGATTGATTCCCCTCCTGGTAGTGCTGTTTGCAATGAATGCGACGGGCCAGTTGACCGGCGGCTCCGTGGTGGGCAACGTCAAAGACCCGAGCGGCGCGCTCGTGCCAGAAGCGCAAATCACCATCAATAACGCGAGCAACGGCGCGTCGTACTCGACTTCTAGTTCCAGCGATGGCCTGTTCACCTTCGGCACCGTGCCCGTGGGCGAATACGACTTTACGGCAAGGGCGAAAGGCTTCAGCACCGCGAAGGGAACCTTCACGGTGGAACTCAACACGGTTCGCAACCTCAACGTGCAACTGAAAATTGGAGAGGCTTCGGAGACGATTAACGTGACGGATGCGGGCACCCCGGTCGAGACTACCAGTACGCAGCTGTCGGGCACTTTCACAAACCGCGAAGTGCTGGATCTGCCGCTGGCCTCAACGGGGGTCAACAACCTTGGGCTGCTCACGCCCAACGTGGCAGATATCACCACGACGGGATTAAATCGAGCGCAAGTATTGCAGAAGGTGAGTTTCCCGGTGGGCGGTGCGGTGGCCGGAGTGGGAGGAAATCGCGCGCGCAACAACAGTTTCTTCCTCGACGGCGTGGACAACAATAACCCGATCGAGACCGGCCCCCAGGGTGTGGTGATTCAGGACGCCGTGCAGGAATTCACAGTGGTCAAGAATAACTTCGATGCTGAGTTCGGCCAATTTTCAGGCGGATTATTCAACATCGTCACGAAGACCGGCACGAACAAGCTTCACGGCAATGCCTTCTGGTACAGTCAGAATCGCCACCTTAACGCTACGGATTTCGGCGTACAGCAGCAGATTCAGCACGGCGCCATCACGGACAAGCCGCGGTACGACTACAACCGCTTGGGCGGTACCTTGGGCGGGCCCATCGTCCGAGACAAGCTGTTTTTCTTCGGCGGATACGAATTCGAAAACCTAGGTTCGGCCAGCAGCACAACCTCGGCTACCTTTCCGACGCAGACAGGATTTCAGACGCTCGCAACGCTCCCCCAGGTGAGCCCGTTCATCTTGACTTTCCTTCAGCAATTCGGCGCCACGGCTTCGCAGCCCAATGGGACTGCCACGGCGTTTGGCACACCGTTTGAAGTGGGCCAGGTGAGTCGCAGTTTTCCCACATACGCGACAAGCCAGCGTTTCCTGGCCAGCGTGGACTGGCTCGCGACGAATAAGGACCAGGTGCATTTCCGCTTCAACTTCGACCACGGCCCTAACCAACTCGTGCCGGGATTTCCCATCGCGGGTCTGAATGCAAACCAGCGCACCGACAATGAGCTCTTTTCCGTGACGCACGTGCATACGTTTACGCCCGCGGTTCTGAACGAACTACGCCTCTCCTACCATCACCAGATTACTAGCGACGCATTTGCCAGCAGTGCCGGCGCCACGCTGCCGAACATTGTCGTGGCCAGCGGACCGCTGATTGGACCGAGCGCAAACGCCCCCAGCGGCTCCTTCAACCACATTTACCAGCTCGGTGAAAACGTCAGTTGGCAGCGCGGGCGTCATATCTTCAAGTTCGGCACCGACCTGCGGAACAATATCTTCGCGGATCGCAGTCGCCCCGCACCTCGGGGTGACTACGAGTACAGTTCATGGGATCTGTTCCTATCCGACTCGGTGCCCGACATCAACGGCCAGCGGGGTCTCGGCAATGCCGAGCTTTCCCTTAACAACTACTCTCTTAATTTCTTTGCGCAGGACCACTTTCGGTGGACACCGCGGCTCACCCTCTATCTTGGCGTGCGTTATGAATACAACTCGCTGCTGCGGGACCTCGGTGCACAGGCCGGCGAGGCAATCGCCGACGTGCCCAACGTGATTGCGTTCAAGAAGCCCTCGGTCGAGAAGAACAACTGGGCACCGCGCATCGGTTTTGCGTGGGACGTTTTCGGCAACGGCAAGACCGCCGTGCGGGGCGGATACGGGATTGCTTTCGCTCCCATTTTCGGCGCTTACGCTGGTGGCGGGCTGCTGCCGACGACGATTCAGCAGGTCTTCTTCACGGATTGCCTGCCGAACTGCCCGATTCCGATTCCTACAACGAATTTCCTTCAGAACGGGGCGATCCCAAACATTTTGGCGCCGCTCGATACAACAGCAAATGCACGTGCCGCGATCGCTACATTCATTCCTGACATCAAGCGGCCATACGCGCAAACGGCGACTCTTGGCGTGGAACATGAGTTCTGGCGCGGCTGGACGGTCAGCGCGCGCTATCTGCATACCCAGGGCACGCATCTCAGCGTTCAGGCGCGCTTGAACGCCGGCATCGTGCCTCCGCTCTCGGCATTCCTGCCGACGTATTTCAGCCCAGGCCAGGTGCCCGCGCAGGCCGTCCTCGACACCATGCCAACGCTCACACAATTCAGTTCACAAGTCGTATTTCCGTTTGCGCAATACGGCTTTACCAGTTTCCTGACGACACACCTGCCGATCGGGACTTCCCACTACGACGCAGGATCTGTGGAGGTCGAGCGGCACTTCTCGGGTGGTTTCCAGTTCGACGCCAACTATACCTACAGCAAATCCATCGACGTCGCGACGAACGAGTTCTTCAATAGCTTCATAAATCCGCGCCGTCCGCAAGACTGGAGAAATCTCCGTAATGAGCGCGGCAGGTCTGTGCTGGACGTTCCGCACAGATTTGTCCTGGAATTCGTGTGGGATACTCCCTGGTACCGCAGTAGCTCGGGCTGGACCCACCAGGTGCTCGGGAACTGGACGTTTTCTGGGACCTATATGACTTCGTCGGGCCAGCCGTTCACGCCGATCAGCCTGGCGAACGCTCAAGGGAACGGCGACCGGGGCGTGCAAAGGACAATCTTTAATCGCAATGGGACCAGTGACACCGGGACGAATGTGACTCCAATCACCAACACCCTGGGAGACGTGGTCGGTTATCTGGCCCAGGATCCTAATGCGCGCTACGTGCGGGCTCAGACGGGATCATTCCCAACGACGCCACGCAACAGCCTGCGCGCCCCAGGGATCAACAATATAGACTTGATGGTGGGCAAGAACTTTAATTTAGGCGAGGAAAGGAGACTGCAGTTCGGCGCCCAGTTCTTTAATCTGCTCAATCACCCGCAATTCACGGCGGCCAATCTCCTCGCCGTGGACCAGAACATGGGCTTGAATTACGGGTTCGTATTAAGCCCGGCGTTCAACAACATCAGGGCGGCTGGCGGGACGGGCGGCGCGCGAATCGTGCAACTCTTGTTAAAACTCTACTTCTGATCCAAACCACCGCTGCAGCTCGTTCTGGTGTGGCCGTGCGCGATTCCAAAAGGACATAGGTCATGACCAAGCTGGCAGTGGTTTCCGTGGTGGGTGCGCTCGCCTTCTGCATCTTAAGTTCGAAGCAGTTGCAGAAGAATCCTGCGACGGCGGAGGGCAATTCTTCCGCTTCGAGAGAGGCCATTTCCGAAATGACCAACAACGAAAGAGCTGTCTGGGAAGCAGCCAAACAAAAGGACATGGTACGTTTCGCTTCTTTGGTGGGTGACGATGCACGCATGATTTTCACATCGGGCATTGTCACTCGGGACGAATACATTCGCTCAATCGCTGACCGCAACATCACCAACTACTCGCTCAAAAACTTCCAGGTGTTCACGCCCAGCGCGGACACTGCGATCGTCGTTTATGATGCGACCATCGCTGGTATATTCAAAGGGAATGCTGTGTCCTCGTACACGGTGCGTGAAGCGTCGGTCTGGGTGAAGCGCTCGGGCAAATGGATTGCGGTGCTGAATCAGGAGACGCCGATGTTTTGAATCAATTCACGATGGCCTTGTCTCGCGACGCCTTTTCCGTTCTGGCTGATGCCAGTCGCCGTCCACTATCCCCTCGCTTCATTGCTCGATCAAGTTAATCTGGCTCCCACGGGTTTCGCAAAAAACCCCGTGTATACTGAGCTGTGAGCGTGATCCTGAATGCGTACTGCCGCCCCATGGGCGTACGGCTCGGTTGGACACGGCGCAGGGCGCGCGCGAAAATGTGATGGTCTGAAGGTTACGTCGCTTTATGGCGCAAGAAGATCTCGCCCCGGCATTCGGGTTGACCGAACATCTGTACTCCGCGCTGTCGCTGGCCGAGCGGGCGTCGTATCTCCGGCGAGCCGGGGAATGCTGGATGGGATTTAAAGCGGACGCCAGCCGCGCGGCCGCTACCCTGGATCGCTGGAAATCGCAAAAGTCATTCCCGACCTGTGATTCCTTCGAAAAACGGCTTCGCCTGGACGGCCTGACCAAGGAAGACCTGCTGGCGATACTCGAGCTGCCGCCGGAAGTCTACTCCGAGCTGATCACGTCACCGCCCGATTGGGTCCGGGAGTTGGAGCGGCTGTACCTCACGCCGCGCCCCCTTGACGATGATTTAGAGTTTTTGCGCTACGCCGAGGAAGGAACAAACGGATTCCTGTGGATCGCCTACCCGCTGTTCCAGGAAGGGCTGCGCCGGTTTAGGGAGGGAGCGTGCCGGCTTCCGACCGACGGTATTCTGTTCGATAAAATAACCGCGGAGCACCTGGTCCTGCCGTACCTGTTAGAGACACTCAAAGGGGCGCTGGACTTGGTGATGGTGCTCGAGTTGAACGTCGCCCGCCTGCAAGGAGTGCTGAAGGGCGACACCCCGGAAGAGCGGTTCCATAGCTTCTGCGACCGCCTCCGCCGGATGGACGTACAGTTGTCGATCGCACGGGAGTACCCGGTCTTGTTCCGGTCTCTACACATCATAATGATGAACTGGGTGGACTACAGTCTAGAGTTGCTGGATCGTTTATCCAAGGATTGGGATCTTATTCGGGAGAGCCTGGCTGTGGGTGGGGAGCCGGGCAGCCTTAAATCCATTGCAGCGGGAGTGGGCGACACTCATCGCGGCGGCAGGACGGTGGCGATTCTCGAGTTCTCAACTGGCTTCAAACTGGTGTACAAGCCACACAGCCAGTCAGTGGACGTCCATTTCGGGAAGTTCCTCGAATGGGTCAACCAGGCCGGCTTCGAAACTCCGTTTCGCATTCTTAAAATAATTGACCGAGGCTGCTACGGGTGGTCCGAGTTTGTGGCTCACCAGCCGTGTTCCAGCCGCAGCGAGGTGGAGCGATTCTATCAGAGGCTCGGAGGGTACCTGGCCGCCTTCTACGTCACGAGAGCCATGGACATGCATTTCGAGAATCTGCTCGCGGCCTCGGAATTTCCCGTACCGGTGGATCTCGAGACCCTGTTTCATGGTGCCGTGGTTGCTGAGAAGGACGATCCCGCCATCAACGCTTTCCAGTTATCAGTCATGCGAGTGCTGCTGCTTCCTCAGCGAAGTTACGGGTCCGAAACATACGAAGGTATCGACATGAGTGGGTTCGGCGCCAAGAGCGGTCAACACTTTCCGGCAGGGAGAGCCTCATCATGGGAAAGGCTTGGAACGGACGAAATGCGGCTAGTCCGCAACAAAACGGCGCCGATGAAGGTGGAGGGGAATCGTCCGAAACTGGAGGGACAGGACGTCGCCGCGGGAGAGTATGTGGAAGCCTTTATTACAGGGTTCCGATGGGTATACCGATTGCTCCAAGAACGCCGCGACGAACTCCAGGTGACCGGGGGGATACTGGACCGCTTCGGGGAAGACGAGGTGCGTTTTATCGCGCGAGCCACCGCCGCATACTCCGTATTGCTCAGGGCTTGCCAGCACCCCGACTTGTTGAGAAACGCCATCGACCGGGACCAGATGCTCGACGGTCTATGGCTGGGCGCCTGGCAGCGAACTCATCTGACCCGGCTCATCCCTGCGGAACTGAGGGATCTACAAAGCGGCGATATCCCAGTGTTTACTTCCCGCCCCAATTCCCGTGATCTGTGGACCAGCAAAGGCGAACGGATCCCAGACGTCTTCGAACAGCCAGCCTTGGCGCTGGTTCGGGAACAGGTGACCCGGTTAGGAGAAGAGGACCTGGCGCGACAGGTAAGTTTCATCCGCACAGCCATCGCTTCCGCCGGTGAAGGCGCCCCATCACGGGCCTATGCCCCGGCCCCGCGCAAACTGCGGCTCTCGGACCAGCGGGAAGCGATCGATATGGCGCGTGCGGTTGGAGATATGCTCTGCCGGGATGCTCTGGAAAACGAATTCTGTGCCAGTTGGATCGGAATAACGCCCGTGGGAGCCCGCGAGCGTTCGGCGTCGCTTCAGCCCCTGGATTTACCATTGTACAACGGCCTTTCGGGGTGTTCCTTGTTTCTGGCCTATCTGGCTACGGCAACCGGAGACAAGTCATATGAACGGATTGCAAGAAAGACGCTCACCCTGGTCCAGCGGACTATTGATCGCGGGCGCGCCGGCGGCGTGCCGGTTCGGAACTTGGGCGCATTCTCGGGGCTGGGAGGCATAATCTACACGCTGGCACATCTGGCGGTGCTTTGGGAAGATGCCTCATTGATTGACGAGGCTAGAGCGCTGGCGGCCGACGTGCCGGCTTTGATCGAAGCGGATGAAACACTGGATGTGGTAGGCGGCTCGGCCGGCACGATTGCCGCTCTCGAGGTTCTAAACAGGATCAGCGCCAGCGAAAAACTGCTGAATGCCGCAGTGCTTTGCGGCGACCGGCTTTTGCTAAAGCAGCAGCCACAAGGCAGGGGTGTGGGCTGGAAAACCGAGGTCGAGTCGAGCCAGCCGCTGACCGGATTCTCCCATGGCGCCGCCGGAATCGCGTGGGCGCTTCTCAAGCTCGCGGCGTGGAGCCGGGAGGCCCGATTCCGCGAAGCGGCCGAATCGGCCATCGCTTACGAGAGGAGCACCTTCGTGGCGGAGGAGGCCAACTGGCCGGATTATCGCACGGGGGCGGGAGAAGCTCAGTCCGACCCTCGATTCATGGTGGCCTGGTGCCACGGCGCGCCCGGAATCGGTTTGGCGCGCATCGATAGCCTGCAATATATGGACGACCGCGAGACTCGCGAGGAAATCCGTATCGCGCTCCGCAAAACGGTCGAATCGAACTTTGGGACGAACCACTGCCTCTGTCACGGCGATCTTGGCAATTTGGATATTCTGCTCTACGCCTCCCATCACGTGGATAATTTCTGGTGGAGTGAAGCAGGCAAGCGGCTGGCGTCCGAGACTCTGGTCGGGATCGCGGAGAGAGGATGCCTCTGCGGTACTACGCAGACTTCCCTGGAGTCGCCGGGGTTGATGACTGGCCTCGCCGGGATCGGCTACGGCCTGCTGCGGCTGGCTTGCCCGGAACGAGTTCCCTCGGTGCTGGTTCTGGCGCCGCCGGTGCAGGTCTGACACACGATGGCCACTCGTTGGCGGCCTGGGTTAGTCATCGGCTTATCGGTCGGCGCTTTCCTCGGCTTCCCTGCAGTCATTCTCCTCGAGCCTACCGTAGCCGAGGGCACTAACGGCCCCGAACGCGCCTGATGACTTATCATTCATCCAGTATCAGCATGCAGATGCTGAGCATGCTGAGGCTTGCCTGCAGACCAGAGCAGGTTTTTGGGAGTAACTAAAACAAACTGAGTCCGGATAAGGATCTTGAGCTAAATTCGGCCAATACCTACACGAGGTTGGCATAGTTTGAAGATGCGCCAACGACGCGCAGCAGTTAGTCCGTTCCTCTCCTCATTCTTCCGTCGATGCGCGCTTCCGATACAGCACTAAGACTAACCTAGACCTCCGAAACCGACGGCGCGCCACAAATCCGTTGACACTGCATGACGTCTTATGAATACAATCTCGCATTGAGGGCGGAGGGAATTGCGACGCCGCTCCAGTAGTTCAAGAGAGAGTGGAGGGCCAAATGATCCTTGATATCCTGCGCGCGTGGAAGGATCCCGAATATCGCAAAAGCTTGACCCCGGCGCAATTGGCGAGCCTGCCCGAAAATCCCGCTGGTAAAGCGGAGCTAAGCCCCGAGGACCTAGCCAGTGTCGCCGGCGGCGTAGTCGGATACCACGACTCCATCGGCACCTGTGCGGCATCTTGTGTTTGCACCATTGTTTGCACGGTAATTAAAAAGTAGTCCGCTTACTTCTCCCAAGGGCCTGTTAAGCGTTTCCGAGACCATCGGCGGCGGGCGTGTGTCCGGCGTTTTGGTGCCGGGCTGGTGGTTTTCCGCCATCCGCGCTACTCTCCAGCCAGTATAAAATCTCAAAAAGTTGGCAAATGATCGCGGTGTCGATCCGCCGGCACTTTATCAGAGCCAAAGGCGCGTCGCTGGCTGAGAAATCTGACCGAAGGGCGCTGTGAAAGTGAAAGGTCGAAGCGACCACGTATTCCACGAAAATGCTGAAGCGGTCTAGGCCGGATTACGCAGCACGCTCTACGGACTCAAGAATCAGTAGACCCGCTTAATCGCGATGTGGCAAACTACCTGCCGGGACCCGCCCGCGACGACATGCGAAAAGCCTTACTTTTTCTCGGCATCTTAAACGATTCAGATATCGACTGGATGGTCGCTGCGGCCACCAAGCGGGAAGTGCCGGCAGGCGAGATACTCATTCAGGAAGGGAAGGCTGTTGACTCGGTGTTTCTGGTGCTTGATGGCCAACTGGTTGTATCAGTCAGCGCGCTAGGCAACCGCGAAGTAGCCCGCCTGCGTAGCGGCGAAGTAGTTGGCGAAATGTCGTTCGTTGATTCCCGGCCACCATCGGCGACCGTAAGGGCTTTGGAGACGAGCAGGGTGCTGGCGATTCCGCGTGTTCGCCTGGAAACCAAACTCGCTCAAGATATCGCGTTCAGCGCGCGATTTTATAAGGCAATCGCTACTTTTCTATCCGATCGCCTTCGCGGTACGGTGGGTTTGCTCGGTTACGGGCCTGGGCAGTCACTCGACGAAGCTACCGCCTACTCCGACGAAATATCCACGGGGACTTTGGATAAGCTCTCGCTGGCAGGCGCCCGTTTTGACCTGTTGCAACGCCGCCTGCGGAGCATTTGATTTAACAGTGTCTTGAACACATCTTGCGACTAGCCATGGCTGCCCCCCGCCAACAACTTTTTCGCCCCGAAGCACTTGAACGGTACTCCTCGCCAGACAATCTCGACCAGCTCATGCGGGTGGTAAGCGCTAAGGACTGGGTTCCCTTGGCGGTGATTGCCGGACTGTTCATCGCATTTTCGACCTGGTGTGTTTTTGGTTCCTTGCCCACGACCGTAACCGCCCGGGGTGTGCTGCTCCGGCCACGTAAATTGGTACAGGTTCAGGTCCTGGGTGGCGGGCGACTTGAGTCGCTCAGTGCGCGCGTGGGTGACTCAGTTCATACGGGGCAACTGATCGCCCGTGTGGATCAGTCCGAGCTCCACCGGAAAATCGAAGATGACCGGCAATTTCTGAACACGCTGCTGATGCAGGAGCGTCTGAAAACATCTACGCAGAATGTTCAAGTGAACCTGCAAACTCAGCAGGACCGGCTGGAGAGAAAGTCTCTCGAAGCGCAGCGGGTAAGTCTTCAACATGGCCTGGATGATGCGGTAGCCCTGGATCCCATGCTCAAGCGTCGCCTCGAGAGCCTGCGAAAGCTGAAGGAGTCAGGGCTGATTGCGGAAGCGTCGCAGGAATATATCCAGGGCGAACTCAGCTACCGCGACAATAATGCGAAGCTTTCGGAGTTTAAAGCCAAACTCGAGCAGATCGACAGCCAGTTGAAGCAGCTGGAGACGCGCTTCAGCGCACTCGGCAGGGAAAATCTTGAATCCTCCACAACGCGCCAAAACCAGATTAGCGATCTGCGCTCGCGGATTGCCATGAGCGAACTACAGCTTTCCAAGAGCGGCGATATCGTCAGCGACTATAGCGGCCAGGTGTCAGAAATATTCGCGACGGCTGGACAAGTGCTCCCCGCCGGAGGGCGCCTGCTCTCCCTGGACGTTGAAGGCCGGGCAACGCCGCCGATCAGCCTTACGTATTTCCCCATCAAAGACGGGAAAAAAATTCAACCGGGTATGGATGTGCAAGTGACTCCCGACACAGTTCAGCGCCAGCGATTCGGCGGCATCGTAGGCAAAGTCATTTCTGTCACGACACTGCCGGTAACGCGCGAGGGCGCGAACAACACCATCGGAAATGCCGACCTGGTACAGGGCATCATGGGTGAAGGCGCGTTTATTGAAGTCACCGCGCAGCTCGAGCAGGATGGGTCGACCTACAGCGGCTATCGCTGGTCTTCTTCAAGAGGGCCGCAACTCAAGATCACTTCCGGGCTTACAACGGTTTCCCGCGTCACCGTCGAACGCCGTGCGCCTATCACTTATGTTTTCCCGATCTTGAGAGAGGCCATCGGTGCCTACTGAGGCAATGCCCGGGCCAGTGGCGCTTCCCACAGGGCGTGTTCGCACTCCCACAATTTTACAAATGGAAGCCGTCGAGTGCGGAGCTGCGGCGTTGGCCATTATCCTTCATCACTACGGCCGGCTGGTCCCCTTGGCGCAACTTCGCAAGGATTGTGGGGTGTCACGCGATGGCTCGAAGGCCTCCAACATCGTAATCGCCGCGCACGCTTACGGCCTTCAATGCAAGGGCTTTCGAAAAGAGATCGCCGACCTCAAAGACGTAAAATATCCCTACATTATTTTTTGGAACTTCAACCATTTTTTGGTGGTGGAGGGGTGCCGCAAAGGAATGGTCTATCTGAACGATCCCGCCAGCGGTCCGCGCCAGGTGACGCTGGAGGAATTCGATGAAGCCTACACGGGTGTGGTGCTGGCGATGGAACCGGGTCCGGAATTTACTCGGGCCGGCAGCAAACCCAGCGTTCTAGCGAGCCTAGGCGGTCGGCTGCGGAACTCGATGGGTGCGGTCGCGCTATGCGCCTTCGCCGGGCTATTGCTGGTGATTCCGGGCCTTCTCGCCGCCGCATTGATCGAACTTTTCATTGACAAAGTGCTGGTGCAGCAGTTTCAAGACTGGGCCCGGCCGATTATCATCGGCATGTTGCTGACCACCCTGCTTCGAGGATATCTCACCGCGTTGCAGGCAGGCATGCTGCGACGATTGGATATTAAGCTTGCCGTGGCCATGTCTAGCCGTTTCGTGTGGCACCTGCTCCACCTGCCCGCCTCCTATTATGCGCAGCGTTATAGCGGCGAAATCAGCGATCGAATCTATCTGAATGACAAAGTGGCCCGGGTTCTTTCGAGCCGTTTGGCGACGACGATCATCGATGTGGTGATGATGATCTTTTATCTTTTTGTGATGATTCAATTTGACGCTGTACTTACCGCGATCGGCGTATCTTTCGCGCTGTTGAATTTTCTCCTGCTGCGCTGGATTGCGCGTGAGCGCCTGGACAGCAATTACCGCCTGGCTCACTACGGCGGAAAGGCCGCGGGTGTCGCCATCTCGGGGCTGCAAAGCATCCGCACGATCAAGGCCAGCGCCCTAGAATCCGATTTCTTCGAACGCTGGGCGGGACACTTTGCCAAACTGATAAATGCAAAACAAAAACTTGGGCTAACGAATCAATATTTCAACGTGCTCCCTCCTTTTCTGACGGGCCTCATGACTCTCTTGATTCTGGTTACGGGTGGCCTGAGAGTCATGAATGGGATGTTGACGATAGGCCAGCTAGTGGCCTTCCAGTCGCTCATGCTGAGTTTCCTTCTTCCGGTTAACAACCTTGTGGCATTGGGCTCGGAGTTGCAGGAACTCGAGGGCGACCTTAGCCGGCTGGATGATGTTCTACGCAATCCGACCGACTCCAACTTCGTGCCAAAGGGCGACGGGCCCCAAGGTTATGAGGCAGCGGGAATGCAACCTGCCCGCCTCTCCGGCCATCTCGAGTTGCGCGGGGTGTCCTTCGGGTATAACCCGCTTACCCCGCCGTTGATTGAAAATCTGTCCCTTACCGTACGGCCCGGCCAGCGCGTAGCATTTGTAGGCGCCAGCGGCTCGGGAAAATCGACCCTGGCGAAGCTGGTGGCCGGCCTGTACGAACCGACGGAAGGAGAGATTCTATTCGACGGTACACCGCGTTCGAACCTTTCCCGTGAATTAATCACCGGCTCGCTCGGGATGATCGAGCAGGACATCCTGATGTTCGGAGGCAGCGTAAAAGATAATCTGACTCTGTGGGATTCCTCAGCGCCTGAGGAGAGAATCTTGTCGGCGTGCCAGGATGCTCTGATACATCAGGTAATCTCCGCGCTGCCGGACGGGTACCGCGGACAATTGCTGGAAAACGCGGCCAATATGAGCGGGGGCCAGCGACAACGTCTGGAGATAGCTCGCGCCCTGGTCAACAATCCCTCAATCCTGGTGATGGATGAAGCCACCAGTGCGCTCGATGCAGAGACTGAAAACTTGATCGACCAGAACATCCGCCGCCGCGACTGTACGTGCGTCATCGTAGCCCACCGCTTGAGCACGATTCGTGACTGCGACGAGATTATCGTTTTGAATTTTGGAAAGGTCGTCCAACGAGGCAGTCACGAAGAATTGATCAAACAGGATGGCGAGTATTTGCGCTTGCTCTCCTATGAAGGCATGACCTGATGTGCGCGCAGGCAAGTACAGGCTAAAAGCCTTTGAGTCCATTTACTGAACAACGCGTTGGGGGTCCAAGCCAGCTCTTACCGGGTAAGGGCCCCTTTTCATTGGGCAGCCGGGATGTCGCCTGGGTGGTGGATCACGGCTCGGCAGCGGTGTCCGTTGTCGATTTTGAAAATGGCGAGCCGAAGGGAGTGCGGCGTTATCTCTTTACCGTTAAGAGCGGAGACGTCCTCCTGGGGATGTCAGGAGCTCGGGGTAGCAGACATAAAGAACTGATTGCCGTGGCCATTGAATCCGCGCGAGTGTCACCGATCGCTGCCGACGAAGTTGCCGTAACAGCCTGGGTGTCTAGTCTCTCTTCGGCTCTCGCCGGACTTGCTCCCCCGGACGGCGCTGCGCCTTTGCCCGTTGATCGTCAGATCTATATCGAGGCGGGTGATTCCGCCTTTGCCAACGACACAGTAGCGTGGCTGCGCACCATTAAAGGCAGCATCCGACTGCTTGGATATCCTGAAGGCAAAATTGACCAACCAGGCGTGCCCTTTCTGCTCGGCCCTGGCATGTGGATCGAGGCGGACGAGCCCACCGAGCTTGAACGCGTTGCAGGAGGGGAAAAAGCGCTCGAGTCACTAGCAGTGTTGGAGCCTATCATTTTCCGGGCCTTTGACGATCTCGATCACAGACGAGAAGAGGAAAACCGCTCACACTTACGCCGGCGCCAGGAGTTGGACCGTCGCCTGGCAGCGCAAACTGAGCGGGACCTCGCCTCCCTCACGAGCGGCGAAGTTACACGAATTGAATTTTCGTCCGACCCACCCCTGCTCGCCGCCGCACGAACGGTTGGACAAGCCGAAGGCATTGTAATCAAGCCAGCAAGCTCGGACAGTTACCAACGCGACCCCCTGGAAGCTATCGCCATCGCCTCGGCGGTACGCACGCGCAGAGTTTTGCTGGCGGCGCGGTGGTGGCAAGGCGAAAACGGCTCTCTGCTTGCCTACCAGGGGGAACAAAATCGCCCGGTGGCGCTTATCCAGGTACGTTATGGGCGGAGCCACGGGTACGACTTGTTCGATCCGGCCGCAGGTAGCGTCACTCCGGTTGACGCCTCGGTTGCTGCCGCGCTTCACCCGGTGGCCTATTCCTTTTACCGCCCGCTCGGTCCGGCGCTCGGCACTTGGGACCTCATCAAGCTCAGTACCGAATTTCATAGAAAAGACATTGCTACGATTGTCTTGTGCGGCATTGCGGCCAGCCTGTTGGGTATGGCCGCCCCCGAGGCCAGCTCCATCCTCTTTTCGCAGGCCATCCCGGACGGAGATCGCAGCCTTTTATGGCAGGTGGCAATTGGTATGGGAGTGGCCCTGCTGGGAGGAATGCTCTTCGAAGTTACCCAGTCTGTGTCCATGCTGCGGGTCCAAACAGCTGCGGGAATTTTACTGCAAACGGGAATGTGGGACCGGCTGCTGAAGCTCAGTCCGGCATTTTTCCGCAAGTTCACGATTGGCGATTTGCGCGCGCGGGTCGAAGGTGTGAGCACGATTCAACACCTCCTGACGCTGGAAGGATTCCGCACCATCGTGGCGGGAGTGTTTTCCTCTTTATATCTTCTACTGATGCTTTATTACAGTATACCGCTGGGGCTAATCGCGTTGGCCGCCGGTATAGTGGTCATAGGCGGTACGGCTTTTGCGGCGCACGCGCTGACGGAGCTGGAAGGGAGCTTGCAAGCGATGGAAGGCGATCTCTCTGGCCTGACGATCCAGTTAATCAACGCCGTGCCCAAACTCCGCGTCGCTGGGGCCGAGCGGAGAGCTTATGCCTTTTGGGGAAAGTCTTACACCAGCAAGCAGAAAGTTATGGCGCGAATTCGGGCCGTGCTCGATCGCATGCGCGTCCTGAACGTTTCGGTGCCTCTCCTGGCTATTGGGTTTTCCTTTTGGTTTGCGTTGAGTTCGTTGTCCGACGCGTCCGGCAGCCTGCCACTCGGAACTTTTATCGCTTTTAACTTGGCGCTAGGCGTTTTCATGTCCGCGGTGACCAACTTGAGCGGCACCCTCATCGGGCTGGTACCCATTCTCAGCATTTGGAGGAGGACAAGAAGTATTCTCGACGCTACACCGGACGTAGAGGACGGCCAAGCCTACCCCGGACGTCTGCAAGGACGCATTGTGTTCGATCGCGTCAGCTTTCGCTACCGTAAGGACGGCCCACTGACGCTCGAGGACATCAACATTTCTGTGCAACCCGGCGAGTGCGTTGCTCTGGTCGGCCCTTCGGGCTCAGGCAAGTCAACGATTGTCAATCTCATCCTCCGCTTCGAGACACCGTCTGCCGGCGCGATCTATGTCGATGGCCAGAATCTCGCAGGCATCGATATCTCCGCCGTCCGGAGGCAGATGGGAGTGGTCAGTCAAGACAGCAAGCTGATGTCCGAATCTATTTTTGAGAACATCGTCTGCGGAGGCCTCAGCACAATGGAAGATGCGTGGGAAGCGGCCCGCGCCGCAGGGTTGGCGGAGGACATTGAGCAAATGCCCATGGGCATGCACACAATCGTTTCGGAAGGCGGCTCCAACCTTTCCGGCGGCCAGCGCCAAAGAATAATGATCGCGCGAGCCCTGGTGATGAAAGCCGCCGTGCTGATTTTCGACGAAGCCACCAGCGCGCTGGACAATCAAACGCAGAATATCGTGACGGAGAGTTTAAACCAGCTAAAGGTGACCCGCGTGGTTGTGGCGCACCGCCTGAGCACCATCCGAAATGCAGATAAAATCTATGTGATCGAGAACGGCCGTGTAGTCCAGCAGGGCAAGTACGAACAATTGATGGACGAGCCAGGCTTATTTGCCCAGCTTATGAAGCGGCAGATGGTTGCGCCCGAATAGATCTGAGTCACAGCATGTTTCTTTTTTGTAGATCATGGTACGTACGGTCGAGGCCATTCTTAATCAGCCCAATCATCTCGTCGATTTCGGCAAAGCTGATTACCAGGGGTGGGGCGATCATCATCCGGCTTCCAGCGGCTTGGACCACGATACCTTCATCGAAGCAGATGTCGCGGCACAGCTTTCCTACCTTGCTATCCACATCGAATAACTGACCGCTCTGCGCGTTCTTAACCAGAACCAACGCCGCAGTCATGCCGCAGGTTTCTATCGCTCCCACGAGAGGGTGATCCTTTAGTTCGAGAAAGCGCTTTCGCAAAAAAGGTCCGGACTCCTCGGCGACGCGGCGAATAAGGCCGTCGCGCTGCATCAGGCGGATGTTGGCGATCGCTACGGCGCACGCGACGGGATGTCCTGAACAGGAAAAGCCGTGGTCAAACACACCTCCACGGTCAATCAACGATTCGGCAACGCGATCGCTCACGCCAACGCCGCCCAAGGGAATATACCCGGAGGTTACTCCCTTACCGAAAGTAATCAGGTCGGGCCGGAATCCGAAGTGCCCACACCCGAACCATGTTCCGAGTCGTCCAAAGCCGCAAACAACCTCATCCGAAACCAGGAGGACGTCGTATTTCTCACAGATACGCTGGATCTCTGGCCAGTAGCTTGCTGGAGGGACGATGAAGCCTCCCCCGCCCTGGACGGGTTCGCCAATAAACGCCGCAACCTTGTCCGGACCAGACTTGAGAATCTGCTGCTCGAGCCACAAGGCCGCCCGGATGCCGAACAGCTCCGGTGCGAGGGCGTTTCCGTAGCAAAAGTAATACGGTTGGCCGATCAGCTCGGTGTGGGTCACCGGCAAGTCGCGCCGCTGCCGCACCTCTTCCGTCCCACCGAGAGCGGCCGCGAAGACCGTGCTCCCGTGGATCGAATTCTGGCAGGAGATGATGATCTTCTTTTGCGGCTGCCCGGCCAACTCCCAGTAGCGGCGCACCATGCGTAAAACGGTGTCGGTCGCTTCGGAGCCGGAGTTAGTAAAGAAAAAATGGTTAATTGCGGGCGGGGTGACCTCGCAGAGCAGGTCCGCGAGATTGACTGCGGGCACAACAGAACTACCGGAAAAATTGCTGTAAAACGACAACTCCTCTAATTGCGTTCTCGCGGCATCGATCAGTTCCTGCCGGCCGTATCCGACGTTAACGCAGGCAACGCCTGACATCGCATCCAAGAGCTTGCGGCCCTTTGCGTCCCAGATGTAAATACCCTTGCCACGAGTGATTACCCGGGCGTCTTTTTGGCTTAGCGCCTTCTCGTCGGTGAACGGGTGCAAGAAGTGGGACCGGTCGGGGCACATCATGGGGCGGGTATCTTGCGTACGCCCGTCGTTACAAACGAAGCGTTATCGGACGATTTGTGTCGCTCAGCAGGTTGGAATGATTGCACGTCTTAGAGCCGCTTTGCGGCTTCCCGGGCACAGGGATAAAAATTGACGCTTCGCCTACCAGTTCGCGCGGACACGGGATCTGTAGATTTGGTGAAACAGGTCCCTACTTTACGGGCAACATCCCTGCCACGGCCTTACCGCCCGCTACCTTTGCTAGTTCATCCTTCAATTCGCCGTCGGCGGATAGGGCCGGTATTACGAAATGCCGCGTCGTGGGAGTGTCCTCGATGAACTTATAATTCACGCCTTCAGGCACCTTAATCCCCAAACTGGCTAACGCGTCTTTCGAGTTCGTTACAAGCTTGGCCTTAAATCCGGGGTCAGACCATGCCTTCGAAATTACGACCTTGAGGGCATCGCTGCTGAACTCTTGTCGATCGCTCATATTATTCTCCTATCCGTTGCGGGGTAGATTCAACTATGCAAATAGGTTACTTATAGAAGATCGCCCCTGCCACGGCCTTTCCGCCCGCCACCTTGGCCAGTTCGTCTTTCAACTCGCCATCTGCGGACATTGCCGGTAATACAAAGTGGCGCGTAGTGGGGGTGTCCTCAACGAACTTATAATTCACGCCTTCAGGCACCTTAATTCCCAAACCGGCTAACGCGTCTTTCGAGTTCGTTACAAGCTTGGCCTTAAATCCGGGATCCGACCATGCCTTCGAAATTACGACCTTGAGGGCATCACTGCTGAACTCTTGCCGATCGCTCATATTATTCTCCTTATGGTTGCGGGGTAGATTCAAAACTGCGAATAGGTCACTTATAGAAGGCCCCTGCCACGGCCTTACCGCCCGCCACCTTAGCCAGTTCATCTTTCAACTCGCCGTCCGCGGACATTGCCGGTATTACGAAGTGCCGAGTAGTGGGAGTATCCTCGATAAACTTATAGGTCACGTCTTCGGGCAGCTTAATTCCCAAAGTGGCCAGTGCTTCCTTGGCGTTCGTCACAAGCTTGGCCTTAAATCCGGGATCCGACCATGCCTTAGACAATATGACCTTCAGGTCGTCATTTCTGATTTCTTGTTGATCGTTCATGGAAAAATCTCCTTCACTTTTCAGGGCATCGTTCAAGTGAGGCGCCCGAAGATACAGGGTGGTTGGTAAATAATTCTAGGCCACTATCCGGAGGATTTCAACGCAAATCGAAAATACAACAGCCATAAACAGCCGCGGCGATTGAGATCGTAACTCTACGGTCAACTTATCGTTCCCATTATCATGCCGGCTGACCTGCGCACCGCGGGAGGGCGGGTAAAACGGGGCAGGACGCCGTCATGGAAGCATTCGACCGTGCTCGAGCCTGATGACCCGGGTTGCGAGCGCCATGGTAGATGGGCGGTGCGTGCAGATGACAACCATTGTCCCGGCCGCTTGAAGATCAGCGATCAAGCCCGACTGCACCGTTTCGTCGAGATTCGAAAGCGCTTCGTCGAAAACCAGAATCTCCGGCCGGCGCACGAGCGCCCGCGCGATCAGCAGTTGGTTGACCATCGCCGAAGGCACCGTCGCTCGAGCCACCAGAGTTTGCATTCCCATCGGAAGGCTGGCGATCCTGTCCGAAATGCGCGCGAGGCGCGCCGCTGCCCATGCCTGCTCTTCGGGAATGGGAGTCGTTCCCAAAATCGTTCTGCGTATCGTGGCAACCTCAACGTGCTGATCCTGAAAAACCGCACCGACGCGGCGCCGATAGTCCGCGACGTCTGCAACGCGAAGGTCGAATCCATTCACCCGGATTTTGCCGTGAGTTGGGTGTTCGAGACCCGTCAGCAGTCGCACGAGCGTCGTTTTGCCGCTGCCTGAGGGTCCGACCACGGCCACACAATCTCCTTTACGCAATTCAAAACTGACATCCTCGAGGCTCGGCTGCGCTGCACCCGAATAGACAAAGCTCGCCCTTTCGAAGACCACGGTTGCGATTTCCCCTAATCTAGACTGTTGGGGAGGCATTGCAGGTTCTGGTTCCATTAGCGAAGACTGAGCCGGCGTGCGCTTGTTAGCTTCGCGTAGGCCAGCCCATGCTGAGGCCACACGGCAGACCTCCGAGCCGAGCCAAAGACCGGAGAAAAGAATCACGGAGAGGCTCGAGAACGTCAAATTTCTTCCCGCTCCCGCAGCCAAGCTGATCACAATAGCAAGAACGACGAAAATCGGCCCGAAGCGCCGCAGCGATTCGTCACTGAGGCGCAGCACTTCAGAATGCGCCCTAGCGGTCAACTCCTCATTCGCAGCGACACGCCCCACATCGAGCGCCCAGTCAAGAGCGCCCAGAGAACGCAACCCAGGCAGGTGGGAGGCAAGCAGATTTCGCGTTCGCAGGATTCTGGGAGCCTGGGTGTTCTCAAACCGCACGCACGTTTCAAACGCACGCGTCAAGGCGTACTGCGCCCCGAAGAGGATTATCAGCGTCGCGCCGGCAAGCGCCGTCAGGCCGGGCGACACCAAGACGAGGACCAAAAAGGCGGCGCAGGCTCCCGGGACGGCAAGTCGAAGGACAAACTTCTGGGCGTCAGCATCATTGCCAGCGGTGATTGCGTCGTCAATTCTCGCCGCAAAGTCGGTCGAGGGAAGTACGCGGAAGCGCGCAAACGGAAAACCGAGCACGCGATTCCAAATAAAGGCGTGGCGCAAAATGTTTGCTTGCACTCGCCACCGCAATCCCGCGATAACGGCGATATATTCTGCCGTGGCAACTGCAGCAGCAAGCGCCATCCAAACGAACATCCCTGCGCGGAGCAGCGCAAAATCATAACTTGGAAAATACTTCCGGGCAAAAAGCGGGCCGAGCACCATAAAACTTACGAGAAAAACAGCCACCGTGGCATATCCGATCTGAAACAATGCGTCCGCGTGGGATCCACTGACGAATCGGGAGTAGCGGCGATCCTTGGGGGCGGGACCAGGGTAAGGCATGAAAGCCTCGTACTTCAATGTCGCCGCCATTGCGGCATCGACAACAACTGAATCGCTGCGGCTGGATGGTTCGAACGCGCGGTATTCGCGCCGGCGCCCTCGAATGAGAACCACTGGCATTCCGTCCGCTCGCCGGAATGCGAGGATTGGTCCGTTATCGAATAGCCACCAGCGGCGCTTGCGCAGGCGCACAAGGCGTAACCGAATACTAAAATCGGCAGCCGCATCGCGCCAATCCACGATGGTCCTACCCGCCCGGGCCGACTCCACCGACGCGTGAACCATGTTGAGCAACGCCGTCCCTAGACCGGTCACCGGGTCTGAAGTCACTGGAGTGATCCTGCCGATGGCACGTAGTCGTCGAGATTTACGACGGCTTCGCATTGCGCGAGGCTTTCGGCGCGGCGGGAAATCAGCACTAGAGTAATGCCGCGGCGTCTGATCGCACTACGAATGACCATTTCGAGCTGCCAGTCGACACCGTCAAGCGCTTCATCGATCACCAGGACACTGGGTGACCGGGCGAGGGCGCGCGCGATTTCCAGGCGTCGCTGCTGTCCTCCGCTGAGTTCAAGCCCGGCTTGATCCAAGTACAGGTCTAATCCGCCGCGAGCGTCCAATTCGACGTCAAGACCAACTTCCGCGAGCACTTCCAACAACTGGGCGTCCGCTAAGCCAAGTCCCAGGAGAAGATTTTCGCGCACTGTAGCCGCGATAATCGGCCCTCGCCCTGCTACCAGCAGAGCTCCGGCTTGCGCGGGCGCTGAGCAGCTTGTGCCGTCAAACAGAATGTCTCCCTCGGTGGGTTCCAGGAATCCGCAAATAAGCTGCGACAGCGCCGATTTTCCGGATAACGATTGCCCGGTTACGCCTATTTGCCCGCCGGCTGGAACGTCCAAGCTAAACTTGGAAAACACGAACGGCTGGTCTGGGGACGGCCGCCACGCCAGGTGATCGACCGAAACCCGTACACCCTTCCGGACGATGCTGGAAGTCTCACTGTGCAATGCAGGTTGCGCGTCCTCGAGATCGGCAAGCTGGTGTATGGCTCCGCGAAAGTCTCGAAGCCCATCAAGCCTCGCTAAACGTTCCAGTGGAATACCCACCACAAGGGACAAGACCAACAATTCACCTACCGAGCCTATAGAAAGTCGCGCTCGTTCGAGGGCAAGTATGCCGGCAATTAAGGTGGCACCCAACCGTGCGAACCTGACGACGAGGCGAACAGCGTCGAGACGGAGACGCGAGACTGTGGCTCGGATGGCGGCATTTGAGGCACGCGCGTGAAGTCCAGCAAGACGCGAAAAAAGTTCCGATTCGCCTCCAGACACCAGATGGGGCTCCATCCGTCCGAGCGTGTCGGGGTCGAAGCCAACGCACGCCAAAGGTCGTGCCGCTTGGCCAGCAACTACGCCACCGCGCCGCCGCCACACCGCACTGACCACCGCGACTTCGAGCGCAGCGATGCCAACGATAAGACTCCCGATCCAAGGATCGATCCAGAACGCATAGACACAAGGCGCAACCAGTCCCGAAAAGTCGAGTCCAGCGGCGAGAGCGTGTCCCTTCCGAACGATTTCACCGGGGGCGCTGAGCTTAGCGACGATTTGGGACGAAAGCCGATTGCTGAAGAAGCGCTCCGGTAATCGACTGAGCCGATCCAGACCCTTGAGTGACGCTTCCGTCGCAAGGCCGAAGGCTGCTGCCACTGCGGCCCGATCCCGCATCCATCCGGCCCCGAAGGCCACGCCGGCAGCAAGGCAGAGCGCGACCAGATCCGGCCAGACCACAGATCCCCCGCTGACACGATCGATCAGCCGGCCGGCAAAAAATGCAAATGCCAAAATGGCTGCAACTACTACCCAGGAAAATGCTGCTGCCCCCACTAACTGCGGGACTACCGTATCAATTCTGTCCTTGAACCATCGCCTCAAGGAGAACGAGCATCCCTGTCTGGTCAATATCGGACCCGGAGAAAGGGTCAAAACAAGGCCCGTGAAATCGTCGGCGAAATCTTCAATGGGAATCCGGGCTGGACCAACGGCTGGGTCGTTGACTTGCACTTCGTCTGCGGTGATGTCTTCGACCACCACAAAGTGGATGAAACGGCAGTAGGCGATCATCGGAAATCCCACCGTCTGCATGTCCTCCATTTCTCTACGAAAAAGACGTGCGACGAATCCGTAGTGTTCTGCAAGCTGCATGAGCATCAGCGCACTCACCCCCAACCGGGTCGACCCTGCCAAAAGCCTCAACTCTTCTAGGGTTACGTGCGTGCCTTGATATCCGAGCAAGATGGCGAGCGCTGCCAGCCCACATTCCGTGGTCTCGGCCTGCAGAACCAAGGGGGTCCGAACGGTACTTACGCACTTGCTAGCTCGGGCAAACCCCGACTCCATAGCATTAGCGGTGCGTTCAAACATCGTTACCATCTAGGCGCTCATCCAGATCACGATCAACGCGAAACAGAGAAGCAACGCTAGGGCTAGCAGGCCCGCGCGATTGTCAGCCTTCGGCAGCGTTAACAACTCGTCGAGCGGTTCGGCCGAAGCCAGACGATCCCAGGCGACACGCCGGAATAATGATCCCGCGTCTGGAGTGGGCATCCGTTTCGGCACGACCTTCGTCATGATGCAAGTTGCCGTGGGGCAGAATCCTGGATTGCGACCCCGGTGTTTGAGCCGCCACCAAGAATCTGGCCTCCTGACCGTACAAGCGCAAATAAGAAGTCGCTGGCGTCAGTTCTCTCGCGTACGATCGTGGTCATTTATCGGCTCCCACTGCGAACCATCGTTTGATAACGCGTTGACCTTTTTTCAAGTAATGAGCTTTTGCGGGCTTGGGCATGTCAATAGCAGGATTTCAAGAGTTACCTTTCAATTGCAAAGCACATTGTGACATGTTGGATCCATGAATATTCCTGCTACTTCCGGGCGGCTCTAGTCCGGATAATTGTTGCATGCTTCTTGAATCTTGGTGAACTTAACACCCTTCTTCGCGAGCGATGCCAGGTGCTTCAGCTCTCAGACAGAACGTTCTCGGCGTGAATGAAGAACATAGAAGAGCTTCGCCCCTGTTGGCGTCGTGATCTCCCAGACATAGCGCCAGAACTCGCGCTGGAGGAGTCCACCGCGGCTTTTCTGGCCAGCTTCTGCAACTCTCGCTGGCAAAACACCCGGAACTTTGGTCCTAAACTATCGGCCTACTCGGCGCCCTACGAACGTCCCATCGACTTCGTACGGCACGGCCCATACCCTGATCATACGATCCGAAAAAGCGCGTTCATCAGGGCCGGTAAAGGAGTTGGCACGCCCCCGGAGGTAGATGCGCTGTGGCTGGCGGGGAGCAGGAAACATGGAAAAGCTGCTTCAAGTGCGGGACCTGACCATCGACTACTGCTCGGCTGAGCTGCGCACGCATCGCGCGGTGGCCGGCGCCAGTTTCGATATCGCCCCCGGGGAAGTTGTGGGTTTAATGGGGGAATCAGGGTGTGGAAAGACCAGTATCGCGCTGGCTCTGCTCAATGTGTTGCCCAAGGATCGGACTCGCGTCACCGGTTCGATATTGTTTCGCGGGCAGGAACTGCTCACCATGCGGGAAACTTCGCTGCGAAAAATTCGCGGCGCTGCGCTTTCCATCATTTTTCAAGAGCCGGAAGCTGCGCTGAGCCCGGTGATGCGCGTGGGAAATCAGATTGCCGAAGTGATTCACGCGCACCGGAGATGGAGCTGGAAACGCTGCCGGGACGAGGCCGCATCGGCGATCGCGGCGGTCGGGCTTCCTGCTACGGAGCGAATCTACCTCGCCTATCCGCACCAATTGAGCGGCGGGCAGCGGCAGCGCATCGTCCTCGCACAAGCGCTGGCGTGCGAGCCGGCGCTGGTGATCGCGGACGAACCCACGGCTTCGCTCGACGCGCAAAGCCAGGCCGATTTTCTGGTTCTGCTGCGCAATTTGAAGAGTGAGTCTAATGTTTCGGTGCTGCTCATCAGCCACTCGCCGGAAGTGCAAGCCAGCCTGGCTGATCGTCTGCTGGTGATGCAGTCGGGAAAGATTGCCGTAGACACAGCCTTCGCAAATCTTAATAGGCATCCCTCTCACGCCGGCACAAGAACCGTGCTGCATCCGAATCGTCGACCAGAAGTCGAGCGCGTTGCCAAGTCTGCCTTGGTCAGCCAGGGATCGTCCGTCCGATGAGTATTGGCTCAAATCGAGCGGGTGGCACTTTGCCACCAACGTTGATGTGCGTCCGCAATTTGAGCAAGCAATATTCCCAGAGGCGTCCCCTGAATGGTGAAAAATTCATCATTCACGCTCTGAAAAATGTGAATTTGACGATTGCGCGCGGAGCTACCCTGGCCATCATTGGTGAGTCTGGCGCCGGGAAATCGACTCTAGCCCGCTGCCTGGCCCTGCTGGAAGAACCCACGCAGGGCGAAATCCATTTCGAGGGGAGCAACCTGCTGACTCTCGGACGGAAGAACCTGATTCCGATTCGCCGCAGGATTCAGCTTATCTTTCAAGATCCGGCTTCGGCACTGAATCCTCGCTTCACCGCAGAAGAGATCATCGCCGAGCCGATGTTGGTGCAAGGCCTTTCCACAAAGACTCAGCGGAGGCAAAGAGTTTCTGAATTATTCGACGAGGTCGGATTGCCCGCGCAGTGCGGGCAGAAGCGGCCCAGTGAGTTTAGCGGCGGGCAGCGCCAGCGCCTGGCCATCGCCAGAGCTCTGGCTCTCCGGCCAGCGCTGCTGATTCTTGATGAAGCGCTTTCACATCTCGATGTGGCCAATCAGCAACTAATTGTACAGCTTCTGGCGGATCTTCAGTCGGCGCACTCGCTCACCTATCTGCACATCTCGCACGATGTGCGGATGGTTTCCAAGTTTGCAGATGAAATTGCCGTGATGCATGATGGAGCGATCGTCGAGCTGCGGCCCGCCACGCAACTGCGCGCACACCCAGCTCACTTCCCTACCGGAGAACTCGTTAGGGCGACGCCCGCGCTGACAAGCGTCAGGCAGGGGCGCTTCCCCAGGCAGGCGCCATGAGATATCTCAGCCGAAGACTCCTCCACGCCGTCCTGCTGCTGGGTGCGGTATCTTTTTTTTCATTCGCGTTGCTGCAAATGGCGCCGGGGGATTTTTTTGACAGTATGCGGCTGAATCCTCAGATTTCCAGCCTCACGGTGAATGATTTCCGCGCGCAATACGGGCTCGACCGTCCACTGCCGGTGCGCTACGAGCGCTGGTTGGTTTCCGTTTTCAAGGGGCAATTCGGATTGTCGCTCACCTATGGCACTCCCGTAGCTCCACTGCTTTGGGTGCGCGCGCGCAATACGCTTCTTTTGACGGTCACTGCGACGCTGCTGGCGTGGCTGCTCGCTTTGCCACTGGGAATCTTCAGCGCCGCAAACAAAGGAACGTGGTGCGACCGTCTGGGCGGAATGGCAACCTCCACATTGCTCACCGTGCCTGACCTGCTGCTCTTCCTCGGCCTGCTGTTGCTTGCCGTACGCACGGGATGGTTTCCAACCGGCGGAATGGTTTCGTCAGGGAGCTCTGATCTGAGCCGGTGGGCGCAGGCCAAAGATATTGCCGCCCACCTCTTCCTGCCGGCTCTGGGTCTGGCGCTGGTTATTCTTCCGCCCCTGGTGCGGCACATTCGCTCGGCAATGATCGAAGTGCTGGACTCGTCCTTTATCCGCAGCGCGCGCGCCCACGGAATTCCCACACAGCGAGTGCTTTTTTGCTACGCGCTTCCGGTGGCGGCGAATCCGCTAATTTCGCTGCTGGGTTTTTCGATAGGCTCGATGCTCAGTGCTTCTGTGCTGGTGGAAGTAGTGCTCAGCTGGCCGGGTCTTGGGCCGCTGCTGGTGGAAGCGATATTGGCCCGCGACACTTACGTGATCGTCGGAATCGCCATGCTTGGATCGGTATTCCTTGTGGCGGGAAATCTCATCGCTGACTTGCTGTTGTTTGCGAACGATCCGCGAATCCGTGACGGAGTGAACGCGTGACGCCGCGCCGCAAACTCTGTTGCGCGTTGCTCTTACTCGGCGGGTTTCACGTTGTAGTACTTTTCGCCGGGTTTTTTGCGCCTTACAATTTCGCCGCTCAGAATCGAAATTACGTATTTGCCCCGCCCAGCCGATTACACTTCATCGCCGGCGACGGGGTATTTCATTTTCGCCCGTTTGTTTACGGATTGAAGACTGCGCCGCAAAACTCCGCCAGACCGGAAGAGGATCTTACCCGTGTCTACCCCGTGCGCTTCTTTGTCGACGGCGCCCTTTACAAGATTGCCGGGATCCTCCCTTCCCATTCGCATCTTTACGGCGTGGCCATCCCGGGCAGAATCTTTCTAATGGGCACGGATGGCTACGGCCGGGACCAGTTCTCGCGTTTTCTCTACGGCGGCCAGCTTTCTCTGCTAGCCGGTTTGCTCGCTGCGGCTTTAGCGCTTTCGCTGGGAATTGTCGTGGGAGCTTTGGCGGGTTTTTATGGCGGCTGGCTGGACGAAGTGCTGATGCGCTGTTCTGAGCTTTTTCTCGCGCTGCCCTGGCTCTATCTCCTGTTCGCGGTACGCGCCGCACTTCCGCTGCATCTGGGGGAGTGGCAGGTATTTCTTCTGCTCGTCGCGGTAATCGGAATGATTGGCTGGGCGCGTCCGGCGCGGCTGGTCCGCGGCATAGTGCTCAGCGCCAAGAAACGCAACTTTGTGCTGGCGGCGCGCGGTTTTGGAGCGTCTGACAGATACCTGCTGATGCGTCACGTGCTTCCGCAGACGTATGGCGTAGTTCTTACTCAGATCGCTTTGTTGATCCCTCAATACATCCTGGCGGAAGTCACGCTATCGTTTCTGGGCCTGGGTGTGGGCGAGCCGATGCCCAGCTGGGGTAGCCTGTTCGCCGCTTTACAGCAGTATTACGTCCTCTCGTCTTACTGGTGGATGTTTTTGCCGGCATTAATCCTGATCCCCTTGTTTCTCGCGTATCATGCGACCGCTGATGCCATGCAGGAACGCTTGAAGTCCATGGCGCTGTAAAACCGGCCGAATCTCTGCTAAAAAGTGGCGGTATGAAGAGAGTCTTCTTGGGGTGTCCGCCTGCGCGAATTGCTGTGCTCATCCTTTGGGCCCAATTCCTTACTGTCCCTTGCGCAGTGGCGCGGCCGCGCGCGGCAGGCGAAGAGCGCATGGTCACGGCAAGTGCTCCTGGCCGCACCGGCGGAAAGCTGGTCATTGCGCTGCGCTCGGAACCCAAAACCCTGAATCCCATTCTCGCCGTGGATGCCTCGTCTCGCGACGTAATCCGCTGCCTTACCGCCGACCTGATTCACATCAATCGCGCTTCGCAAAAGACCGAACCGGCACTGGCAAAATCGTGGAACGTTTCCGCTGACGGACGCAGCTACACCCTGCATTTGCGGAAAGGCCTGCAATTTTCCGATGGCCGCCCGGTCGATGCGGATGACGTGGTATTCAGCTTCGCGCTTTATGTGGACGAAAAAGTACATTCGCCGCAGCGGGATCTCCTGGTGATAGGCGGCAAGCCGATTACCGCGCGCAAATTGGACGCCTACACGGTGCTCTTTGAACTGGCCAAGCCTTACGCCGCTGCCGAACGGCTGTTCGATAGCCTGGCCATCGTTCCGCGTCACCTGCTCGAAACCGCTTACCAACTGGGCAAACTTTCGGAAAGTTGGACGCTGAGCGCTCCGGCGAGTCAGTTTGCGGGTCTCGGACCTTTCCGGCTGAAAGAATACGTTCCGGGCACGCGCATCGTTCTCGAGAGAAATCCCTATTACTGGAAGGAAGACAGCAAGGGAAAGCGGCTGCCGTATCTCGATGAAGTTGTTTTTCTATTTGTAGCCACTGAGGACGCGCAGGTCATACGCTTTCAGGCCGGCGAGACGGACATCCTCAGCAGGTTCAGTGCGGAAAATTTCGATGTCCTGGAGAAACAGCGCGCCGCCAAAAAGTACACGCTGTATGACCTGGGGCCTGGACTCGAATACAATTTTATATTTTTCAATTTGAACGATCTGCCTGCTAAACAACCGCCAGACAGCCTGAAACAGAAGCAGGCGTGGTTTGAAGATATACGTTTTCGCCAAGCCGTCTCCGCGGCCATCGACCGCGATAGCATCGTGCGCCTTGCTTACAACGGCCGCGCAACCCCGCTCTGGGGACATGTAACTCCCGGGAATAAGCTGTGGCTCGACGCCAACCTTCCTCATCCCGAGCGCTCCATTCCCCGCGCGCGCCAGCTGCTGCAGTCTGCCGGATTCAAATGGAACAGCGACGGCGCGCTTTTGGACGCTCACGGCAGCAGCGTGGAATTTTCCGTGCTGACCAGTTCGTCAAACGCGCAACGCACAAAAATCGCCACTTTGCTGCAGGACGATCTGCGCGAACTGGGGATGAACGTCCACGTGGTGCCTCTTGAATTTCGCGCGATGGTGGATCGCCTGCTGAATACCCATGATTATGAGGCGGCGATCATGGGCCTGGCCAGCGGCGACGCGGATCCGAATCCGGAAATGAATGTGTGGCTGTCGAGCGGGGGAACGCATCTCTGGCACCCCAACCAGACCAAACCGGCGACCACCTGGGAAGCTGAAATCGACCGGCTGATGGAAGAACAGCTCACCACGCTCAATTATGCCAAGCGCAAACGCATGTTCGATCGCGTGCAGGAAATTGTCGCGGAAAATGTGCCCATCATCTGCGTGGTTAGCCCCAATATTCTGGTGGGCGCGGGAAATCGCCTGGGAAATGTTCGTCCGGTCATAATCGACCCGTACGCGCTGTGGAATATCGAAGAGCTATATATCCGTTGAATGGCTGGGGCGAGTCGCATGGCTGTATGGAAAGAATTGGACGCGGACTCGAAGCTCCTGGCTTGGTCCAACACGCGGCTGGTGAAGGAATGCATCAACAGAAACGAAGAAGCCTGGTCCGCGCTAATCGATAAGTACAAGAGCCTGATCTTTTCCATTCCCATCAAATACGGTTTTTCCGTTGACGATGCCAGCGACATTTTCCAGTCCGTTTGCCTGGAGCTGCTCGCCGAGCTGCCGAATCTCCGCAAGGCGGAAGCTCTGCCGAAATGGATCATGCAAGTAACCGCGCACAAGTGTTTCCGCGGCAGGCGCCAGCAACAGCGCACGGAAAGCGTGGACCCGGGAGACACGCGCATCGATCGAGCGACGCCCGCCCGGGCGGAAGCGATTTTGCGCGAGGCCGAGGAGGAGCAGAATTTGCAACAGGCGTTGGCGGAACTTCCGCCGCGCTGCCGTCAACTGGTCCATCTCCTCTTTTACGAAGATCCGCCTCGCGAGTACCGGAAAGTAGCGGAGGAATTGGGAATCGCCGTCGGCTCTATCGGGTTTATCCGCCAGCGGTGTCTTGATAAACTTCGCCAGCGCCTCACCGAAGTGGGTTTCTGATGCCGACTGCGCCAACGAAGCCCGATTCCGAAGTCGCGGCACCAGCCGGTGCACGACTGAATCTGCTCGAAAAAATATCCAATCTCACCAGCGACGCAGCGCGCCAGGCTTTTTTAGCGCGTCACCGTCGGCTGGCCACTCCCAAATTTGCCCGGCGGTTGGTCGATGCGGTGTTAGCCCAGGGCAGGGTGGATACGCAGCGCGCGCTTAGACTGGCACAAGCTGCCGTTTTTCTGTCGAAACACCTGCGCGACGATGAGGCGCTAGGTCTAAGTTTGCGGGCGCACGGCAACGCCTTAAACCTCGCGGGTGAGAACCAGCAGGCGCTGGAGCTGTATCAACAGGCCCTGGAGTTGTTCGCATCCCTGGAGAATAAAGAACAGACCGCGCGTACCCTGACCAACTCCATTCAGGCGCTGATCCTGATCGGCGAATATGACCGCGCCTTCGCCGCCGCCGAGCGCGCACGCGCCATTTTTAATACGCTTGGAGACGTCCGGCGCATCGCCCGCCTCGATAACAATGTCGGCAATATTTACCACCGGCAGGATCGTTTTGAGGAAGCCTTCGCCAATTACGAACGCGCCTACCAGCAGTTTTTGCCCTTGGGAGATTCCGAAGAGTTAGTGGCCGCGCTCTCGAACATGGCCATGTGCCTGATCACGCTGAATGATTTCCCGCGGGCTCAGGCCTTCTACGAGCAGACCCGCGCGTTTTGCGATGAACACAAGCTCCCGCTTCTTCGCGCTCAAGCCGATTACAATATCGCTTACCTGTATTATCTGCGCGGGGAATACAGCCGCGCGATTGAAATGCTTCATGCGGCGCGGCGGCGCTGCGCGGAGACGGGCGACCATTATCACTTCGCTCTCTGCCATCTGGACCTCTCGGAAATTTACCTGGAATTGAACCTCAGTAAGGAAGCCCGCGAAACAGCTCATGAAGGCAGTCTACTCTTTCAGAAACTGGGCATGGGATATGAGGGGGCGAAGTGCATGGCTTACGAGGCCATGGCCTTCAGTCAAACCGGGAAAGGCCTCAGGTCCCTCGAGCTGTTCACCCAGGCGCGGGCACAATTCGTCCGGGAAAAAAATCTTGTCTGGCCCTGGCTGATCGATCTCTACCATGCCCTGGTGCTTTTCAACGAAGGACGACTCTTCGAGGCGCGCCGTCTGTGCGCCAGGGCTGCCGCTTTCTTCGACACTTCCTTTCTTCCGGGTAAAGCAGTCCTTTGCCATCTCCTGCTGGCGCGCCTGGCGCTACGAACTGGGGATTTAGATTTAGCGGAAAAGGAATGTGCCCGAGCGCTGGAGGCGGTCCCTGCAACTCATTCTCTGGTGCTGACTTACCAGGCCCAGTTCCTGCGGGGTGAAATTCAGAGCGCTTGCGGCGATCTTTCCGCCGCGTACCGCTCCTATCAAGAGGCGCGCGAAGCGCTGGAGGCTTTGCGCAGCAGTCTGCGCGGCGAAGAACTCAAAATCGCGTTCATGAAAAACCGCCTGGAAGTGTACGAAAATCTGGTGAGCATTTGCATGGGAGGCGGCGACCAGAAGTATTCCCTTGAAGAATCGTTTCGCTATATCGAGCTGGCCAAATCCCGAAGCCTGGCTGAACTCCTGATGCGCGAGGGACACGCCATTCCCGCGACGGATGCGGGACAAAGCGGATTGGTGCGGCGCATCCGCGAGATGCGAGAAGAGCTGAACTGGTATTACCGCCGCATCGAGCTCGAACAACTTCGCGCCACGTCGCCTTCTCCAGAACGCATCGGAAAGCTGCAAGAGCAGGCTCTGCAACATGAAAACGAGCTGCTGCGCGCACTGCGCGAGCTTCCCGCGCCGGAGCTGGAAGCAAGCGGCACGCCGGTCCCCAATGTGGCGTCGCTGGCCAGCGTGCGCGAGTGTCTGCCTGCCGATGCGGCGCTGATCGAATATTTCAGCGTTCACGACCAGTTTATCGCCGCGGTGGTGACGCGTGATGGTATCGAGATCGTTCCGCTTACGCCGGTCTCGCGGGTGGCTAATCTTTTGCGCCTGCTCAACTTTCAGATGTCCAAATTCCGCTTAGGCGCCGAATATCTCCGGGCGTTTGAGAAGAATCTTCTGGCGGCGGCGCGCTCGCACCTGTTTGAGCTGTATCAGGAGCTGCTCGCCCCTCTGCGCGAACGCCTGCACGCCAAACATTTGATCATCGTTCCTCACGGAGTGTTGCATTACTTGCCGTTTCACGCGCTCTTCGATGGAGAGCGATACATTATTGACTCCTTCACAATTTCCTACGCACCCAGCGCAGGCATTTATGCGTTTTGTCACCGGAAATCAACGGAGGCCTTTTCTTCCTCGCTGGTGCTGGGAGTGCCTGATTCGCGCGCCCCATTCATTGAGGATGAAGTGAAATCGGTGGCCGGGATTCTCTCCGGCGCCGAATTGGTGCTGGGCGCGGAAGAGAGCGAAACCGCTTTGAGGGAGAAAGGTCTGCGCAGCCGCGTTATTCATATCGCCACGCACGGCAATTTTCGACAGGACAATCCACTCTTTTCCGGAATCCGTTTGGGCAGCTCATACCTGAATCTCTACGATCTTTACCAATTGAAGCTGGGCGCCGAACTGGTGACCTTGAGCGGATGCGCCACGGGCATGAACGTGGTGGCCGCGGGTGATGAGCTGCTGGGCCTGATCCGCGGGCTGCTTCATGCCGGAGCGCAAACGCTGCTGCTGACTCTTTGGGATGTTCACGACCGCAGCACGGCGGAATTTATGGCCAGCTTTTACCGCCGCGCTCAGGCCGGCGGCGGCAGGCCTCTGGCGTTGCAAGGAGCCATGCAGGAACTGCGGGAACGGTATCCTCACCCCTATTTCTGGGCTCCTTTCTTGTTGATAGGAAAGGCCTTCCCGGCGTAAGCAGTTCCTGCCTTCTTTATTTTCGATCCCCTATATTTTATTCACCCTTGCCTGCCCTTATGAGTTGTAGAAGCGAGAAATGCTTACCTCACTCAGTTCGGACCAGAAGCCAGCAATCGGATCTTCGAGAAATCAATTGCCGGGGGAAATCGAGATGTCGGGGGGACAGAATGCGACATTTTTCAATTGAAGATTGGGCAGACTTCGCTCGCAACGTAGCGGAAGCGAACAAAAAGGAAGCGATGCAGAGCCACCTCAACGACGGATGCAAGAAATGCGCACAAGCCTTTGGCCTGTGGCGTCGCGTCAGCGAAGTGGCCGGCCGGCAGGCCGCTCAGCAGGACGCGCATCGATTGCCTGGCAGCGCTCTGCGACAGGTTAAAGGGCTATTCGCCCTCCACACGGTCAGAAATCCACGTCCTGCAGGCCGGGCGATTGTCGAGTTGCTCTTCGACAGCTTTAGTAGTCCGCTGCTGGCTGGCGTTCGTTCAGCGGGAATCAGTCCACGACAGTTGCTCTTCGGTGCTGGAGACTACCGGCTGGATATGCGCTTTGAGCCCCAAGACGACTCGGAAAAGGTTTTGCTGGTCGGCCAGATACTAAACTCGCGCGATCCGGAAAAGGCGCCGGCAGCCGTTCCGGTGACATTGTTGAAAGGGCGCAAAGTTCTGGCCAAGTCGGCCACTAACAAGTTCGGTGAATTCCAGATGTCCTGTGATCTGGAACCGAGCCTTCAATTAACCGTCGAGTTGCCGGGAGAAGCGGCCATACGCATCACGCTGGTGGAACCGACCGGCGCGGAACTGCAAAGCAGCTTTAATCCACAACAATCGTCGCCGGTTCGCAGAACGGTGCGAAGCTCGAAGAAAAGTACTAGGAAGAAGGTTTGATGCCACGAGCCCTTAACCCGGCCATCTGTACCATTGCCGCCGATGGTTCGCCTTGCGAAACTCAAGAAGTCCCAAAGCAAGGCCGCGTGTTCCGAGTAGTCTCTATAAAAGGAGCAATTCGACCATGAAGCGCACCTCTTTACTTCTGCTTCTTATCGCGACACTTTGCGGCCAAACAGCTTCGGCTCAGCTACTTACGGGCCTTCTCGGGGGTTCTACCACATCGGCTACGGCCGCATTGGGCGGGCCTCAGAGCGGGGTCATTGTGCGCACAAACCTGGGACCTTTGGGATTAAATGCGGTCTGCTTGCTCCAGGGGTGCACCGTAGTCGGCAGCTTGGACGGCGAATTGAACCGGGTATTCCTCGTTAAGCCAGCCGCAGGCCTGCTGCCCGAAATTCTCGCCGGTACGCTGCGACTGGTGACCGGGATCCTCAACGTTGAGGTAGATCACCCTCTTTTGATCCCCAGGAATTCTCCGAACGTCACGACGATTCCGCCGGGACTCTACGACCGGACACCAGTTACCTATTATGGCTCCACTGTCTGGAATGGATATGCCAACCAGCCGGCCGCGCAGATCGTCGGCGTTTCGGAATCGAGAGCATTCAGAGTGAGCGGAGCTGGAATTGTTGCAGATATCGATACGGGCGTGGATCCAAATCATCCAGCACTGAAGGGCGTCTTGCTGCCGGGATATGACTTTACGAGGAATCAGGCAGGCGGATCGGAGATGAACGACGTCAGCCACTACACGGGCACCTCGTGCAGCTCCTGCCAGTCCGCATTCGTCACGCAATCGTCGGTCGCTCTCTTGGACCAGTCCTCCGTAGCATTGTTGGACGGCTCGCCTTTGGTGGCGTTCGGTCACGGCACGGAAGTCATGGGTGTGATTCACCTGGTCGCTCCCACCGCGCGCCTGATGCCGCTGAAAGCGTTTCGCCCTGATGGAACCGGCAATCTCTCCGACATCGTTCGCGCCATTTACTATGCCGTGCAAAACCGCGCCAACGTCATCAACATGAGTTTTGACTTGACCTCCAGCTCTTCGGAGCTTTCGAGCGCACTGAACTACGCCACGGGACGGAATGTGTTGTGCGTGGCGGCCGCGGGAAATGCCGGACGCCGCGAAATCGTCTATCCCGCCGCCCTGCAGAGCAACGTTGTGGGCGTGGCCTCCACCAGCGATTTCGATGCACGTTCGAGCTTCTCGAATTATGGCAATCAGATCGTCTGGGTGGCCGCACCGGGAGAAGAAATCATTACCACTTACCCGTTTGGAACCTATGCCGCAGCCTCGGGCACTTCGTTCAGCGCGCCATTCGTTTCCGGCACAGCCTCCCTGCTGCTGAATCTTCGCCCCGGAATAAATCAGTCCCAGCTGGCCTCAGCGCTGACCCATGAGAAGTATGTGGGTCCAGATATGGGATATGGGCGGCTGGATATTTACCGCACGCTGGCGGGCCGTTAAGCATTTATATTGCGAATCATGACCGGCAAAAACACCAGCCCGAAAACATGAACAATCAGAACAATTCAGTACAAGGCCCTTCCGGCGGTGATCTCGACAGTTGGATCCTGCCGGGAGCGGCCGTTAAAGTTTCTGCCTCCACGAGGCAATTGTCGGAGTGGAATCCCTCCACGCTGCGCGTAAAAGAAATTGAGGAACAGCTTCTCAACTTGCGCGGTTCTTTAATCTGCGCATTCAATCAGCTCCTGGATCTCAAGGACCTCAACACCGGTGTGCATAGCACCAGGCTGGCGGAGTGGGCCATTCACGTTGCCAGCGAACTGGGACTAGGGGAACGCGCCCTCGCAGACATTGAAGTAGCTGCCCTGCTGCACGACATCGGGAAAGTGGGCATCCCTGATGCGATTCTCAATAAACCCGCGAAATTAACCAGCGAAGAATACGACCTGATGAAAAAACATCCCGAGTATGGCTGGGCGGTATTGCACCAGATGCCCGGATTTGAGCAGGCCAGCCTGTTGATTCTTCATCATCACGAAAGCTTCGACGGCAAGGGGTATCCGGGAGGCCTCAAGGGTGAAGAAATTCCCATGGGCTCGCGCATCGTCTCGGTGATCGATGCATTCGATGCCATGGTGTCATCGCGCCCGTACCGCAGCGGACTGCCGGTGGAAGAAGCCATTCGCCGCCTGGTCGAATCCAGCGGCACGCAATTCGATCCCGGAGTAGTGACCAAGTTTCTGCCGCTCGCGCGCGCCGAGATGTCCGCTGTATTTGCAGCCGCCGGTACGTCGGTAACTGCCGCTCTGTAACTTGCAACTCACAGGTCGAATTTTAATCGTGAGCCGCCGCAAACTTGGGCAATGCCCGAACGTAGTCGCTCTGCGCGCACCGGAACGAAAGATTGATCTCACTCATGGGTCCGCTCATCGCATTCCCCGCGCTGGAACAGTGCAGCCGGTGTCCGTGGGTGAAGCTTGCTACTGATTGCGCGGTTGGAGACCGCGAGCAGCCGGGGGAAGAAGCGATTCAATAGTGACTCACGCTTCTGGTCTGACGATTCGGAATCTGGAAAAAAGCGGAGTACCTTGCGGACCTGCTTGGAGAGGGCGTAGCACATCTTGTAAACGAGTCGAACGGCATCCTGGGGAACTCCCAAAGGAGGTCTGCTTCTACGCAGCTCCCCACCCGAGTTGCACTAGGGGAAATCAATCGCTTGATGTCTTTCCCCGCTTTTTCGTACACTCCCCCACCCGCGGAGCATGCCAAAGCGCCTAACTCGCTGAAAACAGTTGGTGGGCCCGCCTGGACTCGAACCAGGGACCGACGGATTATGAGTCCGCTGCTCTAACCAGCTGAGCTACAGGCCCACTACTTCTAATATCCTACACCGAAAAGAGCGGATGCCTGTAAGGGTCTCGCCACGGTCTCCAATTTCACAGGTGTGAATTGAGATTTCCAACCCTCCTGTCGCGCCCATCCTTATTAAACTTTTATGTCTTCCTGAGGACTTCCTAATCCCCCGAAGGTTAACTTGAAAGGTGCCCTGGCCGTCGGCGGACGAAATTCCGCAAGGAGGGGCTTCCATGTCGAAGTTCCTGATGCGTTGCAAGTGGCTCATGTGCGTTTTCGTTTTAATACTTAACCAGACTCCGTGTCACGGCCAGAGTAGCAGCGGTGCGAATGGCAACGATGCGGCTCCCCTGCGCGCGAGCGCGACGGGTGAATCGATACCTCCAGAGCTGGCGAAAGAGCTAGATGCTTTGAAAAAGCGCATCGAGCAACTGGAAACGGAGCTCAAAGATAGAGAGGCGCCAGTGGAAGCATCTACCACCGCGACAATCGCAAAGGCGACCACTCCGGTTGCGCCTGCCAGCGAGACGCCTGCGCCCGCCAGAAGCAACCTGGCCCTTGTTATTGCGCCCCAACGGGAGCCTTTCGCGTTTGCGGACTTCACGTGGCTGAACGGCAATCCCCGAACCAAAGAGTCGCCGATGGATACGAAATTCTACACGCCGGAAATCAGGGCGGATGTGGACTACGTTTTTGATTTCAATCATCCTAAGGACGACACAATAGGCGGATCCAGTGAGGTATTTCGCTCGAACGAAGTTCACGTAACCCAGCTCGGCATCGGCGGCGATTTCCATTTCGACAACGTGCGCGCGCGCCTGATGACCCAGTTCGGCCTGTATTCACAGACAACACCACGGAACGACGCGAGCCCGGCACGCGGCCAATGGAATCTCGACAATGCTTATCGTTACGTTTCCGAAGCCTATGGCGGCTACCACTTCAACGTGTTGAAGGGTGTCAACGTCGATGCCGGCATCTTCATGTCGTATGTGGGCCTGTTCAGCTACTACCAGTTCGACAACTGGGCGTACCAGCCCTCTTATGTTTCATCAAATACGCCATGGTTTTTCAATGGCGTGCGCCTGCAGATTTTTCCCACCGAACATCTCAAGTTGGAGGGTTGGTTCGTTAATGGCTGGCAATCCTACGGACGATTCAACAATAGGCCGGGATTGGGGATGCAATTCTTGTGGCGGCCGAATGGATGGCTATCTGTGCTGGGAAATCAGTACGCGCTGGGCGCGGATACGTTTGCCACACCCGGCCGCATCCGCTATCACACCGATGACAGCATCGAGATCAAGTACTACGACAAACCTGATAATTTCCTGAGTAAAGCGGCATTTTCCCTGACCGGCGATTTGGGGTGTGAGCATGGCGGTGGCGTGAGCTGCACCCGGAATTCCGCGAAGGGGCCCAAACAGAGTTTTATCGGCTTCATGCTGTACAACCGTTTCTGGTTTCACAAAGATCAATACGGATTAACCGTGGGCGGCGGAGCAATCAACAATCCCGGCCGCTACCTGGTGCTGCTGCCGCCGATCAACGGCATGACCGCGGCGACAGCCGCAGTCAATTCGCCCTACTTTACGGAGAATCCCGGCGATCCCTACAAAGCATGGGATATTTCGACAACATTTGATTACATGCCCAGCCAATACATTACGTTTCGCTGGGAATACAATCGCCGGGCAGCGAATGTCCCCTATTTCTCAGGACCTGGTGGAGTTACGCCGCCGGGCGGCAACAACGGCAGTCCCACGCAATTCGTCTGTCTTAGCGGCTTTACCACTTGCAACGGATCGCCGGCAAATACCTGGCTGCCCGATCTGCGCAAAACCGAGAACCGGCTGAATCTGGCGATACTCGTCAAGTTTTAATGAACATTTGATTTGAAGAGGAAAGTTGTATGCAAGACATTCTGTTTATTTTAATCACAGTAGGCTTTTTTATCGCAGCGATCAGCTATCTCTACGCATGCGACCGGCTTCGATAGGGAGCAGCGCCATCATGTTCGGCAACGTAACTATGTTAGTGATCTGCGGGCTTGTTTTTGGATATTTGCTTTACGCACTGCTGCGTCCAGAGGACTTTTAGCTATGACCGCCAACGGCTGGTTTCAGATTGCGGTTTTCCTGCTGGTGATATTGGCAATCACCAAGCCGCTGGGCGTTTTCATGACCAATGTTTTCACACGGAAAAAAACTTTTCTCGATACTGTGTTGCGGCCGCTGGAAAGGCTGGTTTACCGGTTGACAGGAGTCGACGAAACCAGGGAGATGAGTTGGATCGAATACGGCGCTGCGATGCTGCTTTTCAGCCTTGTCTCCATGCTCCTGCTCTACCTCATCGAGCGCACCCAACAATGGCTGCCGTTTAATCCTCAGAAGCTGGGCGCGGTGGCTCAGGACCTGGCCTTCAATACCGCCGCTTCATTCACCACGAACACCAACTGGCAAGCTTATACGCCCGAAACTACCATGAGCTATCTCACGCAAATGGCTGGACTGGCCTATCACAACTTCGCTTCCGCAGCCGTCGGCATCGCGCTGGCCATCGCCGTCATCCGCGGAATTTCCAGCCGTGAGATGAAGACCATTGGTAATTTCTGGGTGGATGTGACGCGCTCGTTTCTCTGGGTGCTACTACCCGCGTGTCTGCTCGTTTCGCTGGTCTTCGTGTCGCAGGGCGTGGTGCAGAATTTGCGCCCGTACGACACGGCGCAGTTGATAAATCCGTATCAGACTCAAGCTACCGGCGCGGACGGGAAGACCACCACGCAAACCGTCGCGCAGCAAACCATCGCCCAGGGGCCGGTGGCTTCGCAGGAAGCCATCAAGGAGCTGGGCACAAATGGCGGCGGTTTTTTCAACGCCAACAGCGCTCATCCTTTTGAGAATCCGACGCCGTTTTCGAATTTCCTTCAAGTCGTCCTGATCTTCGCCATTCCCTCCGGACTGACCTACACACTTGGTCGCATGACCGGCTCACCAAAGCACGGATGGGCGGTTTGGAGCGCTATGACCGTCCTGTTCCTTGCGGGCGTGCTCACTGTCTTTTGGGCTGAGGCTCGCGGAAATCCGCTGCCTGCCGGCGTAGACCAAACTCCCAGCTCCCTGCAGGCGGGGGGAAATATGGAGGGCAAGGAAGTTCGCTTCGGCATCGCGAACTCCGCTCTCTTCGCCACGGTTACCACAGATGCGAGTTGTGGCGCCGTCAACGGCATGCACGATTCTTTCACGCCCCTGGGCGGCATGGTGCCGCTGGTCAACATCATGCTCGGAGAAGTGGTGTTCGGAGGCGTGGGATCTGGCCTGTATGGCATGTTGGTGTTCGTTATCCTGGCCGTTTTTATCGCCGGGTTGATGGTGGGAAGAACTCCCGAATATCTTGGCAAGAAAATCGAAGCCTTCGACGTGAAGATGGCCATGCTTTCCGTGCTGGTCTTCTCGCTGGCCACGCTGGCGTTGCCGGCCATCGCCGCAGTCTCGCCAAGGTTTGGGACCTCCAGCATTTCGAACCCGGGCGCGCACGGCCTTTCACAAATTCTTTACGCCTACGTCTCCGCTACCGGCAACAACGGCTCGGCCTTCAATGGAATTAATTCCAACACCTTCTGGTACAACACCACGCTGGCCATCTCCATGCTTATGGGCCGCTTCCTGGCGGTAATTCCTATTCTCGCGATTGCCGGCAATCTGGCGCGCAAAAAGATCTCTCCCCCCTCCTTGGGAGCTTTTCCAGTTACCACCCCGCTTTTCACGATGCTTCTGGTTTCGACCGTAGTCGTCGTCGGAGCCCTCACATTCTTCCCCGTCTTGAGTTTGGGGCCGATTCTCGAACAGGTGCTCATGACCGCCGGGCGGAGCTTCTAAGGTTAACGATGGCAGCTCAATCCAAAGCGAAGACTGCATCTCTCAGCGACCCATCCATTGTCGGTCGTGCCGTGCTGGACTCTTTTCGCAAACTTTCGCCGCGCCTCATGGCAAAGAATCCGGTGATGTTTGTGGTGGAGATTGGCGCGGTGATCACAACCGCCGAACTGGCGCACGATTTTTGGGATCGCTCGCGGGGAATAGGTCCCGCTACAGGAATCGGCTTCGGGCTTCAGATCAGCTTGTGGCTCTGGTTCACGGTGCTCTTCGCAAATTTTGCCGAAGCCATGGCGGAAGGCCGCGGGAAGGCGCAAGCCGACACTCTACGGAAAGCGCGCTCGGAAACGACGGCGCATGTCATTAGAGCCAACGGCGCAATCGAAGAAGTATCCAGTTCGAAGCTTCGCCTCAACGACATCGTGGTGGTTTCCGCCGGGGAGTTTATCCCGGGCGATGGAGACGTGATTGAAGGAGTGGCTTCCGTGGACGAATCCGCGATCACCGGCGAATCCGCCCCGGTGATCCGCGAATCGGGAGGAGACCGCTCGGCCGTCACCGGCGGCACGCGCGTGCTCTCCGACCAGATCAAAATCTGCATCAAATCCAATCCCGGCGAAACTTTTCTGGACCGCATGATCAAGCTCGTGGAAGGCGCTTCCCGCCAGAAGACTCCGAACGAGATTGCGCTGAATATTCTTCTAGCGGGATTGACCATCATTTTCCTGCTCGCCGTCGTGACCCTGGAGCCTTTCGCTATTTATTCCGGCGCGCCGCAGACATTATTCGTGCTGGTCTCTCTGCTGGTCTGCCTGATCCCCACGACCATCGGTGGTTTGCTTTCCGCCATCGGCATTGCCGGCATGGATCGATTAATTCAGCGCAACGTGCTGGCCATGTCGGGGCGCGCCGTGGAAGCGGCGGGGGACGTCGACACGCTGCTGCTCGATAAGACCGGGACCATCACCCTGGGCAATCGGCAAGCCACGGTGTTTACGCCTGCTCCAGGCGTTGATGAGAAACATCTCGCGCTGACCGCACAACTCGCCTCGCTCGCGGACGAAACACCCGAGGGGAGATCCATCGTTGTCCTGGCGAAAGAGCGGTACGGCCTGCGCGGCATTGAGCTTTCCGCCCAATCTCCGCTTTTCATCCCTTTTTCCGCGCACACTAGAATGTCCGGAGTGGATCTGGACGGCGAAGAGATTCGCAAGGGCGCTCCGGATGCCATTAAGCGTTACATTCAGGAGCGCGGAAACAAAATTTCCTCCGAAGTGGAAGAAATCGTCAAGTCCATTGCCAACTCGGGCGGCACACCGTTGCTGGTGGCGCGTAACCGCATCGTGCTGGGCGTCATTCACCTCGAGGACATCGTCAAAGGCGGAATGAAGGAGCGATTCGAACATCTGCGCGCTATGGGGATTCGCACGATGATGATTACCGGCGACAACCCCTTGACCGCCGCGGCCATCGCCAAACAGGCCGGCGTGGACGGTTTTCTTGCGGAAGCGAAACCGGAAGAAAAGATGGCGCTGATCAAGAGCGAACAGGCCAAGGGCAAACTCGTGGCAATGACCGGAGACGGCACTAACGATGCTCCGGCGCTGGCCCAAGCCGACGTCGGCGTAGCCATGAACACCGGCACCCAGGCCGCGAAAGAAGCTGGAAATATGATCGACCTCGACTCCAATCCCACCAAGCTCATCGAGATCGTCGAGATCGGCAAACAGTTGCTGATTACGCGGGGCGCACTGACGACATTTTCCGTGGCCAACGATGTGGCCAAGTATTTCGCTATTATTCCCGCCATGTTCGCGGCGGCCTTCCCGCAGCTCGGAGTACTCAACGTTATGCGGCTGCACACGCCGCAGTCCGCCGTCCTATCGGCGGTGATCTTCAATGCCCTGATTATCGTGGCGTTAATTCCGCTGGCCCTTCGTGGGGTCCGCTATCGCGCCGCGGGAGCGGAAGCGCTACTGCGCCGGAATCTTTTGATTTACGGACTGGGCGGGATTGTTTCGCCTTTCGTAGGCATCAAGATAATCGATATCCTGATTACAAGTCTTCATTGGGCGTGAGATCGAGCCATGAAAAATAATCTGTTGATTGCCATGCGTATGACCCTGGTGACCACGCTGTTGTTTGGGTTGATTTATCCCCTGGCGGTCACCGGCCTGGCGCAACTACTCTTCCCCGGCCAGGCCAATGGTGAGCTAATCCAGAAAGGCGGCAAGCTCATCGGTTCGCGCCTGCTCGGACAGGCTTTCTCAGCGCCCGGCTACTTCCGCTCTCGCCCGTCATTCGCGGGCACCGGCTACGATGGCGGGTCGAGCGGCGGATCCAACCTGGGGCCGACAAACAAAATTTTAATCAGCAGAGTGCAAGTCGAAGTCGCGCGGTTGAAAGCCGAGAATCCCGGCGTGCCTGTCCCCGTGGATCTGGTAACCGCGTCAGGGTCGGGCCTCGATCCACACATTACCCCCGCCGCAGCGGAATTTCAGGTACCGCGCGTCGCACGCGAGCGCCGGGCCAGTGAAGCAGACATTCGCGCGGTGGTGACTCGCCACTCGCTAGGCCGCCAGTTTGGATTTCTGGGCGAACCCCGAGTGAACGTTCTTGAGCTTAACCTCGATCTGGATGCTGCTTACCCGTCGAGTCGCTAACGGAATCCTGGCCACCCCAGAGTTGTTCAACCAACACCCGCTAATCAATTCTGACCTGTGCCTGTAATCCGCGCGTCGGAGGGCAGCACGAACCGGTAGCCAACCCATGGCTCCGTCTGAATATATTGCGGGTTTCCCGGATCCGATTCGATCTTCTTGCGGAGCTGATTAATCACCACGCGCAGGGTTTCCGCGCCGTCGCCGTAATCCGGACCCCACACAGCTTGCAACAGCCGGCGATGCGAAATGGGCTTGCCGTGATGGCGCACAAGTTCACGAAGCAGGTCAAATTCCTTGGGAGTGAGATGGACCAGCTTTCCGCTCACGAGGACTAAACGCTTCTCGAAATCGACGCTCAGCTCTTTTCCGGCGACGACCACAGATACCTCGCCACTCGATACGCGGCGAAGCGCAGCGCGGATGCGGGCGAGAAGTTCCTGGATGCCGAACGGCTTAACCACGTAATCGTCAGCCCCGGCGTCGAGCGCGCGCACTTTATCTTTTTCGGCGCTGCGTACCGTCAGCATGATGATGGGCACGTCCGAGCCGCTGCGTATCTCCCGGCAGGTCTCTAGGCCATCCATCACCGGCATATTCATGTCCAGGAGCACCAGCGCAGGCCGCTCACCACGAATCAACTCAAGCGCTGCCTGGCCATCAGCAGCTTCCATTACCGCATATCCCTGCGCGGTAAGCGTAGTACGAATTACCCGGCGAATCTGCGGCTCGTCGTCCACAATCAGAATGGTCGCCGGATTCATCGCGGTTCCCGGCGTCCAGGATCGACTGGCAGGGTGAAGTAAAAAACAGACCCGTGACCCAGTTGACTGGTCACATTGATACTGCCTCCGTGCGCTTCGACGATGGCTTTGGCAATCGGCAGGCCCATTCCCGTTCCCTGTACCAAGTAACGCTGGCCCTTGCCACGGTAAAACTTGTCAAAAATAAGACCCAACTCGATATCTTCGACTCCCGGCCCGCGGTCCGCCACGCCGACAGTTATAAAGTTGCCGCTGATCTCCGCGGAGATGGTGATGGGTTGATCTTTCGAAGAGTAGGCATCGGCATTTTCAATCAAGCGCACCAGAACATCTTTCACGCGCGAATGATCAGCACGGACCAACGGAAGCTCCGCGGAAACTTCCACGCGAATGTGCCGATCGCCCAATGCTCCCTTGCAGTGTTGCAAAGCGGAGGCAACGATTTCCGAAACGGATTGCGCCTCAAGCTGCAATTCGAATTCGCCGGCGTCAAGGCGGGCCATCTCGGCGGCATCTCCGACCAAACGGTTCAGCCGGTCGCATTCCTCGTTGATTACCGTGAGTAGTTCGTGGCGCTGCATTTCGCTATTTTCGGCCGTGGACAGCAGGCTGGTGACCGCTGCCTTGATCGAGGTCAGCGGCGTGCGAAAATCGTGCGTCACCGAGTCGAGCAACGCGGATTTCAGCCGTTCACCTTCACGCGTCGCCTCCGTCTTACCGAGATCTTCCACCGCCCGCGCGCGTTCAAACGAGATGGCAATCATCGTGCCCAGCGCTTCCAAAGTTTGGCGCGAGAGCAGCCTTCCGGAAATGCCTATACTTCCGATCGACCGCGTTCCCATGCGCACCGGGGCAAAGGATAGACTGCGGCTGGCGTCCAGATGCGCGTCCTCTCGTGCCGTAGCCTGTTTCATTTCTTCCTCATCGATGTGCGCCGCGCTCCCGGAATGATAAAATTTGTTCTTGTTAGCCAGATAGAGCGAAGCCGCGCCCACTTCAAAAGTCTCCACGATGTGATTGGGGATGAAATTAAGCAAGGTGATGACGTTCCCTGAAACCAGCAGCTGCTGGCTGAACAGGTACAGGCGCTCGATCTCCTTGCGGCGCTGTTGCGCTGCTTCCGCCTGATTCCGTGCGCGCGTAGCCAACTGACTGGCGATCAGCGATGTGGCCAGAAATACGAATAGCGCCACCCAATTCTGAGGATCGGTGACGGTAAATGCACCGACCGGCGGCAGAAAATAGTAATTGAACGCCAGCACCGCGGCGACAGACATGATGGCCGAGACAGTGAAGCCCCAAAACGCGGAAACTGCTAAGATTGCCAGCAGAAACGTCAGCGCAACTGTGGTTTGATTGACCGGAAGAATTCGACGGTAAGCGAACGTAATCCCCAGGATGATTCCCAGCGACAAAAGCACTTGCAGCCCGCGGTTCGGAAACCGGCTAAACACAGGGGTATTCTAGCGCAGCCAGCCCCAGGGTAATGGAACATAGATGACGCCAAAGAAACCCGAAGACTGGCTGGAAAAAGCCACTCCGCCGGAGAAGACCAAGGGTATCTTCAAACTTTTTTTGGGTTATGCGCCAGGCGTTGGGAAGACCTACGCCATGTTGAGCGAAGGCATCCGCCGTCATAGCCGGGGCGAAGATGTTGTGATCGCCGTGGTGGAAACGCACGGCCGCAAAGCCATCTTCGAACTGGCCCAGCAACTGGAAACACTTCCCCGTAAGAAGATCGAATACAAGGGCACCGTCTTTGAGGAGATGAACGTCGACGCCATCATCGCCCGCCATCCGCATGTCGTCCTTGTGGATGAGCTCGCTCATACCAATATTCCCGGCAGCAAGCACCGCAAGCGTTACGAAGATATTCAGGAAATCCTCGCGGCCAGGATCGACGTTCTTTCCACCCTCAATATTCAGCACATGGAAAGCCTGGCGCCCACGGTGCGAACCATCACCGGCATCACTGTCCGCGAGACCGTTCCCGACTGGGTTCCGTTGACGGCCAATGAAACGGTGATGGTGGACCTGACTCCGGAAGCCCTGCAGAACCGCATGGAACGCGGCGACGTTTACACCACGGACAAAGTCGGGCAGGCCTTGCAGAACTTTTTCCGGCGCGGCAATCTGATTGCCTTGCGCGAACTCGCTCTCCGTCATGTAGCCGAGCACGTGGATCGCAGCCTCGAGTCTTACATGTCGGCCAAGGAAATCGAAGCCAATTGGACGGTGCGGGAGAGGCTGGCGGTCTGCGTAAGCTCCAACCCGACGGCGCAGTACCTGACTGCGCGCGGCGCGCGCATGGCCCGGCGGCTCGATGCCGAGCTGTATGTAGTTTCCGTGGATAGCGGCATTAAAGAGACAGAAGCCGACCGCAAGGCGCTGGAAGCGAATCTGCGTTTCGCGGAGAGCCTGGGCGCAAAAATTGTTCGCCTCAAGGGCCGCAGCGTCGCGGATGCGGTGGCGGATTTTGTCCGCGAGAAGCACATCACCCAGGTAATTTTTGGCCGCACGGCGGTGAAGGGCCTGCGCAAGTACCTCTACCTCTCGGCCGTGTATCGATTTTTGCGCGAAGCGCCGTCAGTGGACGTACATATTGTCACCCACGAAGGCGCATGACATTTCTGTCCGGCCTCAGCCCGGCTGTGATGCTGGACGACGAGATTTATCTGGTGTATACACGCGAAAAGACGGCAAAACTCGTGTTCGGTCTTATCGCAATGTTCAAAGGGGCTAGCCACACGCAATGCGCATAACCCAGGACTGGCGCAGCATGTCACGACGCTCCGCACTCAGGTTGTTGGGCGCCGCGGGGGCGAGCTTCGGATTCAGCGCAACTCTGCGCTCTGCTACAACTCCTCCTCAAGAATCAACGATGCCGCCGGCACTTCCCGGGTCCACCGGGCCGGGCCCCAATCCGTACTGGAATTCAGTTGGAATGTATGTCAACGAGCCCCAGAAGGCTCCGCTCCTGCTTCTTACCGATCGTCCCGTTCAGCTCGAAACACCTCGGCACTACTTCGCCACGGCGTTTACTCCGAACGACGCATTTTACGTTCGATGGCACTTGGACGGAATTCCTAACGCGATTGATTTGAAAAACTGGCGTTTGCGCATCGATGGAAACGTGACCAAAGCGCTTTCCTTCAGCCTGCCGGATTTGATGCGCAAATTTCCTGCGCAGACCGTCGCCGCGGTCAATCAATGTTCGGGCAATAGTCGCAGCCGCTTCCAGCCTCGTGTCCCTGGCGGCCAATGGGGCAATGGCGCCATGGGCAATGCCAAGTGGACCGGCGTTCGGCTTAGCACATTGCTTAGCGCTGCCGGCATGAAGAGCGGTTCCCTCCAAGTGCAGTTTCAAGGGCTGGATACAGGCATGGGCCCCGAAGGCTACGGGTCCAAAGCCTTTCTAAAATCGCTCGCCGTCACAAATCCGGTTTTAGAGGATTGCCTCATCGCCTACGCCATGAACGGTGAGCCGTTGCCTCTGTTGAATGGCTTCCCCGTGCGGCTGGTTGTGCCCGGATATTTCGCCACTTACTGGATGAAATGCCTGACGTGGATCCGCGTCTTGGATAAACAGGATGAGAATTTCTGGGTAAAAACAGCGTACCGCATTCCGGACACTCCGCGCGGTGCCACTACGCCTAAAGAGGTGAAGGCTGGAACTGTAAAAACAGTTCCCATTCATCGCATGCCAGTTCGCTCGTTCCTTATTTCTCCCGATGGTGGATCGAAGATTCCTGCCGGGATGGACGTAATCCTTCGCGGCATTGCATTCAGTGGATACGGCCGAGTTAACGAGCTGGAGGTTTCAGACAACGATGGCAAGACCTGGCTGCCGGCGCAGCTCGGCGAAGACTTCGGGGCATATTCCTTCCGCACCTGGGAATTCCGCTGGACCGCAAAAAAACCAGGGCGCTATTTTATAAGTGTCCGTGCTACTGACAAAACGGGAAACATACAACCCGATGAACCCGTCTGGAATCCGGGAGGTTACCTGTGGAACCGCATCGAGCGGCAGGAAATCACGGTTGGAGTGGCTGAATGAAAAGACCGAGATCCACGAAACGGCTAAGACTTGGCCTTTTAGTCGGAACGACTTCCGCTCTCCTTGCGGCTGGCACGGCCGGCATTCTCTGTGCCCAGAGCCGCTATGGCAATTACGCACCGGCGGCCCTTGGACAGCTCGACCAAGCAGTGCCACAGGCCTTGCGGGAAGACTCCACCTTTAGCGTTTCTGCATTCCCGCTCTATCCCTCGGAACTGGCTGCGGGAGAGGGCCAGCAAGAAACCAACATATTCTGCGGTCAGTGCCACAGCACACGCTATATCACTACGCAACCGCCGCTTTCGTCAGCCGCCTGGGAGGCCGTGGTCAGCAAGATGCGGAAGACTTATGGTGCAGGCATCCCGGAATCCGCGGCACAGAAGATCGTGCAGTATTTGAAAATCCACTATTCGCCAAAATAGAACAGGAATATGCCGCGTCGCGGCTTTCCATTAGTTTTTAGAAATCATGCTGTGCGGATCCAGCACGAATTTCTTGGCCGCACCTTTGTCGAAGTCCTTGTAGCCGCGCGGTGCGTCGTCCAGGCGAATCACTTCTACGTTCACTGCCTTGGCGATGTGAATCTTGCCGTACAGAATCGCCTGCATCAGCTTCCGGTTGTATTTCATCACTGGACACTGACCAGTGGTGAATACGTGTGATTTTGCCCAGCCCAGACCGATGCGGATACTGAGCCTGCCCTCTTTGGCGTGCGCGTCCACTCCGCCAGGATCGCCAGTGACGTAGAGGCCGGGTATGCCCAACGCGCCCGCAGCGCGCGTGATCTCCATCAGGGAATTGAGCACTGTCGCAGGCGCTTCGTGCGAAGAATCTCCGCCGTGTCCGCGAGCCTCAAAACCCACGCAGTCCACTCCGCAATCGACTTCAGGGATTCCCAGAATTCCGTCGATCTGCTCGGCCACCGTGGCCTTCTTCGATATATCAACCGTCTCGCAGCCAAAGCTTCGCGCCTGCGCCAGTCGTTCCGGAATTAAGTCGCCCACGATTACGCACGCCGCACCGAGCAGATGGCACGCCGCTGCACAGGCAAGTCCCACCGGGCCTGCTCCGGCGACATATACCGTAGAACCTGTTCCCACTCCCGCGCTCACCGCCCCGTGATAGCCGGTGGGAAGAATGTCGGATAAGCACGTCAGATCCCGGATCTTTTCCATGGCCCGAGCCTTGTCTGGAAATTTGAGCAGGTTGAAATCCGCATAAGGAACCATAACGTACTCGGCCTGCCCTCCAATCCACCCACCCATGTCCACATACCCGTAAGCCGCGCCCGGGCGAGCAGGATTCACATTCAGGCAGACGCCCGTGGCGCGTTCCTTGCAATTCCTGCAGCGGCCGCAGGCAATGTTGAAGGGGACCGATACCAGATCACCTTTCTTGATGTACTCGACGTCGCGGCCAGCTTCAATCACCTCGCCGGTGATTTCGTGTCCCAGGATAATTCCCTTGGGCGCCGTGGTCCTGCCGCGAACCATGTGCTGGTCGCTTCCACAAATGTTCGTCGAGACGATTTTGAGAATGACGCCGTGTTCGCACTTTCGATTGCCCAGCGCCAGCTTGGGGTAGTCGATGCTCTGCACTTCCACTTTGCCTGGACCCATGTAGGCAACACCACGATTGCTGGCCATGGAAATCTCCTTTTCACACCGCTGCCGACCGCGTTTTTATAGTGCCGCGTCTTCCGGTAAGGAATGGAGTCATGGGTGAGAATTTCGGCCTAAGACAGACACGCTCGATTCAAAACTGTCGGCCAAGGGCAGCTTCCAAGGCGGTCAAACTGCAAAGGCCCGCCTCGGGCTACCGTGTGCAGTCACTCCCCGCAGGGACATGGCCGGCAGCTCTACTGCAATTCACGGCGGCATTCTAGGAAATGCTCATGCTTGGTGTCAATCGCATTCCGGACACCAAACCTCTCTGCAGGATTCCTTCCGTGCGCGCTTAAGCAAATTACATTTCTTTGACATTCCGGTTCTTATGCCGCCGCGTGATGAACGCTCTCCGTACGCTGCGGCCTCGTTTAGCGCTTTGCAATCAACGCGCGAGCCTGTTTCAACTCCGCACGCTCCGAGTGTGGCGCGCCGTCGCAATTCTTGAGGAGCTGCGCGTAGTAGCGGGTCGACTGATCCTGTTTTCCGGCCAGCTCGGCAGCGTGCGCCGCTCCGTAGAGCGAATCGAAACGGCCGGGGGCAACAAGCAGTGAGCCTTCGTATTCCGTTAGCGCTTCCGCGAAGCGGTTTTTCTCAAGCAGCATGTCCGCCAGCATTTCGCGCGCGGGAATCGCCAGCTGCGCGGGCCCGTCCTTCTCTTCCATCGCTGCGGCTGCGCGCATATCTTTCACCGCCTGATCCACATTACCTTCGACGTACTCCACCCACGCCACCGCCTCCTGGAATTCCGCGTCTTTCTCTTTCGCCGGATAGTGCGGGTGCTCTTTGCGGCCCGCGTCAAGGAAGGCTTCAAACTTCGTTAAGTTTTCGCGGGCTGCTGCGGCATCCCCGCTGCGCGCTGCGCCGATGGTGCGAGCGCGATAGATGGTGGCCGATGGAAACGCGCCGCTATTAGGCGGCGGCACCAGCGTAGCGGCGATGGACCACTGGCGCATCTCCAGCGCATAACGAGCTGGTAGCTCGGTGAGCATGTAGCCCATCTCTTCCACCTCCATGCCCGTGAGGCTTTTTACTTCTTCCAGAACTTTCTGCGCATCCGACTCCCGGCCAATTTGCAGATAGGCATACGAGAGAAAGTCCAGGGCGTGGAGCTGGTGCGAAGCGTCGCCCATGTGTTTCATGGCAGACTTGCGCGTGGCCGCCACGGAAGCCAGATTGGACGCAATCGTTTCCTGCCACAGTCCCACGCGGTTGAAGATATGCGAAGGCATGTGCAACGCGTGAGGAGCAGCCGGGGCAATCTTGGCGTAACTCCGCGCGGCTGCTAGGCCCTGCGCGGCGAGCTGCGGCCGGTCGTAGCTATGGATCAGGTAGTGGGCCACGCCAGGATGGTCAGGGGCCTCCGCGTAAACTTTTTCCAGGACGGCGATGGCTTTTTTCCGCGTGGCAAAGCCGGGATCGTTACGCGGCTCGGCCCCCAGCAGGGCAAGCGCGTAAAACACCGCGGCTTCGCGGTCCTGCGGATACTGGAGATGGACCTCGTCCATGGCTCGCGCGTAGGCCGCCGCGCGGGATTCGTGATCGGAGCGGTCCTTGCCTTTATAGAAGGCTGCCAGGGCGGCGATGTATGCGCTCTCACGCGGGGATTTTTCACCGTGATCGGCCGCCGCATCGAGGGCCGCGCGGCCCTTGGCGAGAGTTTCCGCATCCGGACGATCCCACAACGGATGCCAAAGACTCATCGCCACGCCCCACTGAGCCATGGAACAGCGCGCACCCTTGCGCAAAATGTTTTCGAACTGCGCCTTCGCTTCGTCGTACCAGAACGAATGCAGGAGAGCGATGCCCCGTTCGAAAGCCGGCTGCACCGACGCGGGACACGAAGTGGGAAACGAAACCTTGCCCAGCCCTCCGATTTCGTGATGGGCGTGAGCGTGGTTGTCTTCCTGCGTTTGTACGGGAGAAGCGAAATAAAGAAATACGGCGGTCGCAAGTATTAGCTGCGTCTTCATAGGAAATCCTCTCTTGTCCGCCGAGTCTACCTCTCGCGATTGCTGGCGTCAATTTGCGGCATCGACAGTGTAAAACGCCTGTCGGGCGGTGCTGGAAGAGGCGTATTCTATTGCGTCATCGGTCTTAAACATGCGAGAGGGGGACTCACGTGCGCACTCGTAAACTATTTTTTGCTCTTGCCATGCTTCTGATGACGGGACGCGCGTACGGCCAGCGTGAGCCGGTACTAAAGCAACTGGAAATCCCGCACGCGTATTACTACCGGGAGATGTATCTGCCGCAACTGACCACGGGGCCGTCTGGCGTGGCGTGGTCGCCGGACTCGAAGACGCTGATCTATTCCATGGCGGGCTCGTTGTGGCGGCAGCGAATCGACTCGGACACCGCGGAGCAGCTCACCGCCGGAGACGGTTATGCCTATCAGCCGGACTGGTCGCCAGACGGAAAATGGATTGCCTATGCCAGCTACGAGCACGATGCCATCGAGATTCGCGTGCTCGAGGTGGCTACCCGAACAATCGCTGCGCTCACATCGAACCACGGCGTAAACGTTGAGCCGCGGTGGTCACCCGACGGAAAGCGCGTAGCCTTTGTCTCCGCGCCGCAGAACCGCGCGTTTCACATCATGCTGGGGGAATTTTCCGCGGGAAGCCTGACCAACATCGAACAGCTCACCGGCGAAACGCGCAGCGCCGTCGCGCGTTACTACTACGGCCCGTATGACCACGAGATGAGCCCTGCCTGGTCGCCGGACGGCTCGGAAATTGTCTTTGTTTCCAACCGCGGGCACCTCTATGGCAGCGGAGGAATCTGGCGAATGCGCGCGGCGCGCGGCGCCGAACCACGCGAAATTCAGTCTGAAGAAACTACCTGGAAGGCGCGGCCGGATTGGTCGCCGGATGGAAAGCGCATAGTTTGGAGTTCGTACGCGGGAAGGCAGTGGCATCAACTGTGGGCGATACCGGCGGCAGGCGGCAGCGCCATTCCACTCTCTTACGGCGAATACGACAACACGGCGGCGCGCTGGTCACCTGACGGCCGCTCCATCGCGTTTATTTCCAATCGTGGCGGCAACACCAGTCTGTGGATTCAGGAAGTTCTTGGAGGGTTCCAGTGGACTCCCCTCCGCAACCATCTCAAATATCTGCGGCCCACGGGACGCCTGAAAATTACGGTCGTGGATGCCGCAGGAAAGCCGGTCAAGGCCCGCGTCTCGGTGACTGCAGCCGATGGCCTGGCCTATGCCCCGGAAACGGCATGGATGCATGCGGACGACGGGTTCGACCGCAGCCAGCGCGCGTTCGAGCCTCACTATTTTCATGCTAACGGCAACGCGGATATGGATGTGCCCGCGGGAAAAGTGGAAGTCGAAGTGATGCACGGCTTCGAGCATCATGTGGAAAAAGAAAGTGTCACGATCACCGCGGATTCAACGGCGCTCTTAGCCATTCACCTGCATCCCTTCGCCTTAACGGCGACGGCGGGCAGCCGGTGGGCCAGCGGTGACGTCCACGTGCATATGAATTACGGTGGCGCGTACCGTAACACGCCAAAAAACCTCGTGGCGCAGGCGGAGTCTGAAAATCTGAATGTCGTGCACGCTCTGATCGTGAATAAGGAACAGCGTATCCCCGATATTTCTGATTTTACTGGAGAGCTCGATGCGGCCTCGAAAGCGGACATGCTGTTGCAGTTCGGGCAGGAGTATCACTCGAGCGCCTGGGGCCATCTGGGCCTGCTGAATTTGAAACGCAACTTGATTGTTCCGGACTATGCGGGATACCCACAGACCGTTGCAGCGAGCCTTTACCCGTCAAATTCCGAAGTCGCCGACATGGCGCACGCGCAAGGCGGCCTGGTCGGTTACGTACACCCGTTTGATGAAGTGCCCGATCCGGCCAAAGATACTGCGCTACAGAACGCGCTGCCCATCGATGTAGCGCTGGGCAAGGCGAATTATATCGAGGTGGTGGGCTTCAGCGATCACAGGAGTACGGCAGCGGTCTGGTACCGGCTGCTGAACTGCGGCTTTCGGCTGCCTACCGCGTCGGGTACGGATGCCATGGCCAATTTCGCATCATTGCGCGGGCCGGTGGGTACGAACCGCGTCTACGTCCGAGTGCCTGTAGGACCCTTGAAAATGGAAAGCTGGCTCGATGGCCTGCGACAAGGGAAAACCTTTGCCACCAACGGGCCGCTGCTGCGATTCACACTGGGCGGCAAGGAAATCGGCGATGACCTCCGGTTACCCGCGGGGAAACAGGAGCTGCGATTCGGCGCGGCGCTTCGCTCCATTGTTCCGTTGGATCATCTTGAGGTGGTGTGCAATGGGCGAGTGGCAAAAGAGATCCCGCTCGCGGGAGACCGCACCAGCGCTGACGCCGGTGGCAGCGTAACCATGGAAAAAAGCGGCTGGTGCGTCCTGCGCGCTTGGAGCGAAAAGGCGGAGCATCCTGTTTTTGATATCTATCCCTACGCGACCACCAGTCCGGTATACGTTACATTAGGCGAAGCACCACCGCGATCTGCCGCGGATGCGGCCTATTTCGTGGCCTGGCTCGATGCCGTGCGCAAGACCGTGGAAGCTCACCAGGATTGGAATACACCTGCGGAACGCGCCAGCGTGATGAAATCAATTGAGGCTGCGCGCGCGGAGTTCGTGGCGCGCCAGAAGGAATGAGATTGCGGCAGCGGAGATAAAAACATGATCAACGGAATTCACGCGCTGATTTACACCAAAGACGCGGACGGCGTTCGTGCCTTCTTTCGCGACGTCCTGAAGTGGCCTTCCGTCAATGCCGGTCACGGCTGGCTAATCTTTGCGCTTCCTCCGGCCGAATTGGGTATCCATCCCACGGACGGCAACGGCCACCATGAGCTCTATCTCATGTGCGAAAACATTCAAGCCACGGTAACAGAATTGCAGGACAAAGGAATCGAGCTGACGCGGCCGATCACTGACGCCGGGTTCGGCCTGACGACGGCAATAAGAATTCCAGGCGGAAGCGAACTGGGTCTGTATGAGCCCAAGCATCCCACCGCCTTGGGCCTGTAGAATCGCAAATTCCGCAAATGCCTCAGAAAGTGGCTGTCCAGGGTCCCACGAAGCCTGGCGCTACGAGTTTCTAAAAAGCGGTGGCGTGTACCTGCTGCGAGACTCTTCAACGCCGAAATGCTTGTACGCCAGCGAAGTGGCCACACGGCCGCGCGGCGTGCGATCGAGCAACCCCAACTGCATTAAGTAAGGCTCGTACATTTCTTCAATGGCGTCTTCGTCTTCGCTAAGCGCCGCGGCCAGCGTATTTACGCCCACCGGCCCGCCGCTGTACTTCTGCAGGATCGCCAGCATCAGGTTGCGGTCCATCTCATCCAGGCCGTGCTGGTCAATTCCCAGCATCTCCAACGCTTCTTTTGCGACGCTCAGGGTGATTTTTCCGTCGGCGCGCACTTCGGCAAAATCGCGGCAGCGGCGCAGCAAACGGTTGGCCACGCGAGGCGTCCCTCGGCTGCGGCGCGCCATCTCTGCCGCGCCGTCTTCATCCACGGAGATATTCAGAATTCTTGCGGAGCGGCGAATAATCTCACACAGATCGTCCGGCGTATAAAAATCCAGTCGGTGAACGATACCAAAGCGCGAGCGCAACGGCGCAGTCAACAGCCCGGCGCGCGTTGTCGCGCCGACGAGGGTAAATTTATTTAATTGGTAAGGGTGGACGCGCGCGCCAGGGCCCTGGCCGATGATCAGGTCCATGCGAAAGTCTTCCATCGCCGGATAAAGTATTTCCTCGATGGCGGGGAGCAGGCGATGGATCTCATCGAGGAAAAATATTTCACGCGGCTCGATGGAGCTGAGCACGGCAGTCAGGTCGCCTTTGCGCTCGAGCAAAGGGCCGGAGCTGGTCTTGATGGCCACGCCAAGTTCGCTGGCCAATATCTGCGCCAGCGTGGTTTTTCCCAGTCCGGGTGGGCCGAACAGCAAGACGTGGTCCAGAGCCTCGCCGCGGCTGCGCGCAGCTTCCAGCGCAATCGCCAGGTTTTCCTTTACGCGGCCCTGGCCGATGAAATCGGCGAGCCGCTGCGGGCGAACGCTGGCATCAAGCCGAGCATCTTCGTCGAGTGGGGCGCCGGAAACGATTCGTTGTTGCGGCTTCGACATACTCTCCCGGTGCATCCGATCAGCTTCTACTCCGTAGCATACTGAGAAACTGCAGAATTTACTTGGCCAGACAAAATTCTCGACGTTTCTTTACCTCTTCTTTCCAGCAGAAGGCGGCGAAGGACTCAAATGCTGTAGCGCGGCCCGCAACAACACCTCGAACGTCTGCCCCGGCTTGGCTGCGGCGCCCGCGCGGCGCATCTCATCCACCGCGCGTTCTGCATCGCGGCGCTCGTAGCCAAGATTGAGCAATGCGGAGAGCACATCGGCCTCCAGATCACTCGATGGCCCGCGGCGTTCCGCTGACACCGCTTCGGTAGCAGCAAGTTTGTCGCGGAGCTCGAGCACGATGCGCTCGGCGGTCTTACGGCCAACGCCGGGGATGCGCACCAGTTGCGCCAGATCACCTTTGCGCACGGCGGGAATAATTTCTTCCACGTGCATGCCGGAAAGAATTTTCAGGGCGAGCGAAGGACCGACTCCAGAGACGGAAAGCAGAAGCTCGAAAAAATGTTTTTCGCGCGAAGTCAGAAATCCGTACAGCGCCAGCTGGTCTTCGCGGACGTGAGTATGAATCAGCAGCGTGACTTCTCCGCGCAGGTCGCCCAGCGCTGAAAACGTCGAGAGCGGAATCTGCACCAGGTAGCCAACCCCGCTGACGTCCACCAAAACCTGGTTGGGACGCTTCTCCGCCAACTGCCCGCGTAATTGGCCGATCATCAGTAGAGAGTATTCTGCACCCGTGCCGCGGTGTCAACGCGAGGTAAAAACGCTGCCCCGGAACCGCAAATCTATTTCGCGAGGCGTAAGCCACGTCCCATTTCCACTGCTACCGTCCCGAAAGCGAACATGCCAAATTGTCTCAACAGGCAGCAAAATAAAATAACAAAACAGAGAAACTACGAAACATATTTGCTTACCTCTCCGTCTAAGCAAGTGAGAGTTCAACCTGGTGGAAAGGAGCGATGACAGCTTAATGGCTGCCCATCGCATCCCGGGCGGGGGCGGACCTCTGAAATAAATTAAACTTAATGGAGGTAACTGCTATGGGTGTGCGAGCACGTAAAGCTACAGCATTTTTGACCGTCTTCATACTGCTGGCAATGGCCGTTCCGGCGCCGGCAAAAATAATTCATAGTTCATTCACGCTTCCCTCGGCCGCAAGGCTGGGCGGAGCCACTCTTAAAGCCGGGGATTACAACGTCAGCGCGGACGACACGAAAGTCACCTTGATGTTCAAGGGCAAAGTGGCCGCGGAAGCCAAGGTGGAATGGAAGGACGGCACCAGCAAAGCTTCCCAGACCAGCTTGCTCATCGCAGGGGATGAGATCAAGGAGATCCGATTTGAAGGCAAGACCCGTTACGCGGTCGTGCAGCCGTAAAACCTCCAACCGGGCGGAGGGTAACCGGCACGAATAGCCGGTTCTCCTCCGCTCGTCATTTTGTATGAATTCAGTAAATGGATTACTTGTCGCGTTCGTGTGTGGGTCAGCCGGCTGGATTTACGCGGCCGGTGAGATAGGCCCGGGCCACTTGAGTCAGGAAACGATATACTGCGCTCTCACGCGCGGAGAGCGGTCCCGGCCGGAAGCCCAGCGAGCTGACTCCCCGCTGCACCGATTCGCAAGCCTTCCAATCCTGCTGATTGGTAACATCCCAGAATTCCACCGCATAATCCGGCGAAAAATTCTTGCGATCGAGCTCCTCGGGCGGAAACAGCCACTGACATTCGATGAAAGTTCGATCGGCGGCGCGCGGCTCCAGGCGGTGGGTCAATACGTAATCGGGATGCAGGCTGATCAACAGATTGGGTAGCAAGCCGTAGTAGTAGACCTCGCGCAGGCTTTCGGAAGGCAGACCCGGGAGCGGCACACTGTGGCTTTTCCCATCAAGCGCCATGGTGTCGGCCTCAGCGACCAGCTCCATGAAACCTCCCGTCCAGGCGCCACGCAATGAAAGATTGCGTCCACTGTCGGGCGGGCTGACGCGGCAAAGCTGCGGATGAATCTGCGGGCAGTGGTAACACTCGTGATAATTCTCGGTGATGATTTTCCAGTTGGAGGAAATCTCGTACGAATGACGCGCGGCGATCTGAAGCCGGCCCGGCGCGTGCGGGGCCACCAGATCGCTGAGATCGCCAAGCCACTGTTCGAGTGGAGGCGCATCTCCGCTGACGTTTGCAAAAATCCAGCCCTGCCAGGTGGCCACGCGCACGGGAACCAGTTCGTGCTCGGCGGGATCCACCGCGACGTCCCCAAACCGTGTAGCTGTTTTGAGAGAACCATCGAGCTCGTAAACCCACGCGTGATACGGGCAACGGATAGCGCGCGCGTTGGCGGAGCAGCCGGGCTCCAGCAACTCGTGCCCGCGATGGCGGCACACGTTGAAAAACGCGTGGAGCGCACCGCCATCGTCGCGCGTCAGTAGAATCCCCTGCCGGCCGAGGCGGGCGGCGCGATGATCCCCGGAACGGCAAACTTCTTCCTCGCGGCACAAGCACACCCAGCCCGCTTCAAAAAGTTGTTTCTGCTCCCAGGCAAAAACTTCCGCGGACGAGTAGGCCTTTCCGGGAAGAGTGCGGCTGGAGCCGAAAGGTGCGATGACGCGTCGCAGCGCGTCTTCAGGAATCGGTGCGGTGGGCGATGCGTTGCCGATGGTCACACGTCATTCTAACTGCCTGGCGCGAATTCTCTCAGCGGTTTGCGAGCGTGGCGATTACCTGCACTTGCGTTGAAATACCGACCGCTTAGATCGCGCCGCGTTTTCGCAACAGCGCGGCGGCATCGTTGTGACCTTTCTCAGTGGCCATCGCAAGCGCAGTCTTCCCGTTGTCGGCCTGCAAGCCGACGTCGGCGCCGTGGGCCAGTAAAAACTCCACCATAGCCGTGTGTCCATGAAAGGCAGCGGCATGCAGGGGAGTCCAACCACCCTGCTGCGCGACGTTAATATCCGCGCCCGCCGCCACCAGCATCTGGGCAATACCCAGCGCCACGCCGCCGTCGCCACGATGGGCCACTGCGGAGTGTATCGGACGCAGCGCCGACGCATTCTTCGACGTGGCATTCACACCTGCGCCGCGCGTCAGGAGAAATTTCACCGCTTCTGGCTGCCCAAAAAATGCCGCGAGATGGAGCGGCGTGAAACCGTCATGGGAAAATGTGTGAACTGCTCCGGGCGCGGATTGTTCTAGAGTCTCAAGGCGCGGGAGTTGGCCTGCCGCGGCGGCTTCGAATATGTTCAGCGCCGCGCCGCGCGCCAGCAACAGGTCGCGGATGGCCGCCTGCCCGTAATAAATTGAAATAAGGATGGCTGATTCGCCGGACTCCGCGCGCGCATTGGCCAGCGCCGCGTCTGAATCCAGCAGCTTCTCCACTTGGGCTACACTCCCGGCTTTCACTGCTTCGATCATGTCTTTCTCGGAAGGCATGTCAGAGAGACGGAGCGCTAGCGGCGAGTTCGGTCGTTACGCACGGCATCATCGATAAGGCTGGCCAGCTCTTCCTGCGTGAGTGTGACCACTTTGTCGCCGGTAGCCAGATTTTCCGCAGCTACGGGCAGCGGCGCATTTCCCGGCGCGGACGGCAGACCATGGCGCGCCCTTGAGGCAAGCAGCTTTTTGACGTGATCGCCCGAGAGCAGCACCTGTTTGCCGAGGAGTTCAGTCACCAGCGAGACTCGGGCGAAGTGTTCGGTAGTCTCCATGCGGTAGCATGCGGTCAGCAGATCGGGTCCGCAAGTGACGACGCCGTGATTCGCCAGCAGTATGGAATCGTAATTTTCGACCAGCGGCTCCAGCGCATCCGGCAGCTCGTGGGTACCCGGCGTGCCGTAGGGCGCCAGTGGAATCGCTCCGAGAGTAATGACCACCTCGCTGAGCAGCGCCCTGTCAAGCGCCAAGCCCGCCGCGGCAAAGCCCGTGGCCACGGGAGGGTGCGCGTGGCATACGGAATTGACATCAGGGCGGCGACGGTAGATCAGCAGGTGCATCGCGATTTCCGACGAAGCAGCGCGAGTGCCGCGCACCTTGCGCCCGTCGAGGTCCACGATTACCAGTTCCTCCGGATCCATACGGCCCTTGCAGATTCCCGTGGGCGAAGTAAGGATGCGATTGGAATCGAGGCGCACGGAGATATTGCCGTCCGTGGCGACGATGAAGCCGCGTTCCAGGAGCCAGCGCCCAGCCGAGCAAATGTCGCGCTGATGCTCGTCTTCTGACTTGATAGCGCCTGGGGTAATCATGGCGGGAAGTACGGAAAAGCCGGCGGGAGCCGAAGCAGAATCCTGGGAGCGGGAACGTCCCTCGGAACCACTTACCGCCGATCGAGTTTTGCGGCGTCGCGAACGGTTAGGCGTAAATCCCCCTTAGCTTGAGTGCACGCGCCACGCGATCGATAGCCACCATGTAGGCGCTGATGCGATTGCTGACGCGGTGCATTCCAGCGTAGCGCACGACCTCATCGAAGCTGCTTTCCAGAAAGTCCTGCAACCGCTCATTCACTTCGCTTTCCCGCCAGAAAAAACCCTGCCGGTCCTGCACCCATTCGAAGTAGCTCACCGTAACGCCGCCGGCGTTGGCCAGGATGTCAGGAATCACAAAGACGCCTTTCTGATCGAGGATGGCGTCCGCCATTGAAGTGGTGGGCCCGTTGGCGCCCTCGAGCAGGATTTTTGCCTGCACGCGATGGGCGTTTTGGCTAGTCAGCTGATTTTCCACCGCGGCCGGCAGCAGAATTTCACACGGCTGAAATAGCACTTCCTGCGCCGTCATCTTCGCCCCGCCGCCAGGAAATTCCGGGAGCGGCTTCCGTTGGTTGTGCACCCAGTCGAAAAGCGTAGGAAGATCAAAACCCTTTTCATTGTAAAGCGCACCGTGAACGTCGGCAACGCCCACAATCTTATAACCCGATTGGTGCATCAGCAGCGCGGCAAAGGAGCCGACGTTTCCAAATCCTTGTACGATGACGCGGCAATCCTGCGGCTTGAGCTTCAGCTCGGTAAGCGCCTTATTGCAGACAATCATGCACCCCCGTCCCGTAGCTTCGCGTCGCCCACGCGATCCCCCCAGATCGAGCGGCTTGCCCGTTACCACCGCCGTAGTGGCTTGATGAACGTGCATGGAATAAGTGTCCATCACCCAGGCCATGGTCTGTTCGTTTGTGCCGATGTCCGGCGCCGGCACATCGCGTTCCGGGCCCAACCACTCGCCAAGCTCCGCCGTGTAGCGGCGGGTAATCCGTTCCAGGACGACGGCCGAAAGCTTCGAGGGGTCGCAAATCACACCGCCCTTCGCCCCGCCAAAGGGAATATTCACCACTGCGCATTTCCAGGTCATCCAGGCCGCGAGCGCGCGCACTTCGTCGAGAGTCACTTCGGGAGAAAAGCGGATGCCGCCTTTACCCGGGCCGCGCACGGAGGAGTGCAGCACGCGGTAGCCGGTGAAGACTTCGATGCGACCATCGTCCATCGCCACCGGGATATATATGGTGATTTCTTTGCTGGGATACTTCAGATATTTGTAGATTCCCTGTTCCAGGCCCAGGCGTCGTGCAGCCAGCTCAAAGCGAGCTTCAGCGGACTCATAGACGTTAAGCTCATTATGGACTGTTTCGCTGGCCACTATGGTTCTCCTCACCGAAGGGTCGCGCGCGACGCGGGCGCACCTTAATGCTCTTCCATGCGCTCGCCTTTGCGATGCAGCAGCTCTTCGGAGGCGTCGGCCAGTATACGAATCTGGCTGGCCGGGCGCAAGGCGAAGGGGCGTAGGGGTTACTGCTCAGGAATCCCGCAATTTCTGGAACTGAGCCCGCAAACCAAACGCTTATTTTGGGGCGCGGCGCTGAACGAACTCTTCAAGCAGCAGGCGGGTAAGCCGCGCGGCATCGTGTCGCACCACGCCGAATTCCTCAACCAGGTCGTCATAGACGCAGCGCAGTCCTAGTTTTTGCAGTGCAGGCAGATCGGGAGCCACCGGCTCGGCGCCTTGCGCTCGATAGCGGGCGAGCAGCTTCGGAGAAATCTGCGCATGGTTCATCACCACCCAGTCAAATACACGGCCGCCGGTGTGTTCGTGGATGGCGCGTACATGCTCGGCAACGGTGTAGCCCTCGGTCTCTCCCGGCTGGGTCATCAGATTGGCAATATAAACGCGCGTGGCGCGCGATTTGCGCAACGCCGCGGCTACGCCGGCGACGAGCAGATTCGGGATGATGCTCGTGTATAGCGAGCCCGGACCCATCAAGATGAGATCGGCCTGACGAATCGCTTCCAAGACTTCCGGCTGTGGGCGCGGGCGCCGCGGAACCAGGCGTACGCGGAAAATGCCCCCGCGTATGCGTGATATTTTTGTTTCTCCCGCCACCACCCTGCCGTCCTGCTTCACCGCTTCGAGCGTCACCAGTTGCGGCGTGGAGGGAAAGATTCGCCCGCGGATGGCCAGCACCTCGCTGCACAGCCGCACTGCTTCCGTAAAGTCTCCGGTCACTTTGGTCAGCGCGGTGAGGAATAGATTGCCGAAGCTGTGGCCCTGAAGCCCTCGCCCGGATTGGAAGCGGTACTGGAACAGCCGGCCCAGCAAGGCCTCATCCTGCGATAGCGCCACCAGACAGTTGCGGATGTCACCCGGCGGCAATATACGGTACTCGCGACGCAAACGGCCGGAGCTGCCGCCGTCGTCGGTCACCGTGACGATCGCGGCCAGATCGGCAATGGGAAGTTTTTGGTCGGGATGCTGCTGCGCAGCCACGAACTGCTTTAGCCCACGCAATAGCGTGGAGAGACCCGTGCCGCCGCCCATCGCCACGACACGGATGGGTTCACGTTTGCTGGCGTTTTCGCTGGCGCGCCGCAATGATTCCTAGCTGGAGGGACCTTCGCGTTCCGGATAGAGGAGCTCGGTGAAGCGCGGATCTTCGAGGAGGTAGGCGAAATCCTCATCGTTCCGGGCGTGGTAGCGATTCTCAGGGTGAAGCTCGATTGCCAATTTCAGATTGGTCATGGCCGATTCCGCTTCGCCGGTGAGACTATCCAGGGCGGCAAGCGCGTAATAAATAAAATCCGCCTTCGGCGAGAGCTTTCGCGCGCGGTCCAGTGCCAGCCGGCTTTCTTCCCAGCGGCCCAGGTTCATCATGGCCACTCCGTGATGGTAGTGCTCTTCCACCGAGCGGGGCGCGGCATCGGCCGTGCGGCTCATGCGGCGCTCGCAGTTCGCAAGATAGATCTGCGCACGGTCGGCCAGTTCACGTCCCGGACCGCCCACCACTTTTTCAAATGTCTGCTTGGCTTTGAGGAATTTTTGCTCGTGGAAATACTGCATGGCCTCTTCATACTGCTTGTGCTGAAGTAACAAGCGAGGATCGGTCATATCGGTCTGCTGCCCTCTCGACCCACCGCGGGATTTTAAGCCTTTTCTTTTCTTCGGAGTAGCCGACTGCCCGGGGCGATTAGCGCCTCTTGGGGCGCGGCGCCGGCCGGGCTTGCTGGGGCTTGCCATGGCGGAATGCTAGCAGAGGCTGCAAAGCCCGTCAAATCCGCACGAAATCATAGCTGGGAGCTAAATCAGCAGTTTTGAGCCCGTCGGAACGGTCGCGGTTTCTCCCACAATGAGTTCCCGCCTGGGGGGTTCACCGCGCGAACCTCGCATTGGCCTGTCTCCGTAGCCTGTGCTATAACATATCGCTCGGCCATATTGAGGGATTCGTGTCGTTTATCAATTTTCCCGCACGCGAAATTAACTGCAAGCTCGTCTACTACGGCCCGGGACTGGGCGGGAAGACGGCGAACTTGCAATGGATTTACGAGAAGACCGCTGCGGCCCAACGAGGAAAGATGATCTCGCTGGCCACGGAGACGGATCGCACCCTCTTTTTTGATTTTCTTCCGCTGGACCTCGGTTCCGTGCGCGGGTTTAAGACGCGCTTCCATCTCTACACCGTTCCCGGGCAGGTATTCTACGAGGCCAGCCGCAAGCTCATCCTGAAAGGCGCGGACGGCGTGGTCTTCGTGGCGGATTCGCAAGAAGAGCGCCTGGACGCAAATTTCGAAACCCTGGACAACCTGAAGGAACACCTCAAAGAGCACAGCCTGTCATTCGAGAACATTCCCTACGTGCTGCAGCTTAATAAGCGCGACCTGCCCAATGCCATGCCCGTTGACGAGCTGAAAAAGCAGTTGCAATTGAAGAACGAGCCGGTGCTCGAGGCCGTCGCCGTTAACGGAACTGGAATTTTCGAAACTCTCCGCGAAGTGGCCAAGCTGGTTCTCGCCGAACTCAAGAAAGGCGCCTAGCTATCGGTAGGATGTCGCTCGTCGGTTCCACTCACGCGAGACTGGTTTTCCTCAGCACCAAATGCCGGCTGTAGTCTCCTCGTCTTTACCGCGGCGGTCGCTGTTCACCGTGCCTTACCGAAAGCTGGCAAGGGCCTGCGCTTCATTTTCGAAGTGAGGAATGGCTTTGAGCAGATGAGTCACTTCCAGCACGTCACGGACCCGGCCTGTGGGCGCCAGCAGCTTCAAAATTCCGCCGGCCATGCCCAGGCTGACGAAGCTGCGCACGATTGTGGCGATGCCGGAGCTATCCATCTGCGTGAGGCCTGCCAGATTCAGCAACAGTTTCCGCGCGCCCCCGGCTACGCTTTCCCGCAGCGCCGCATTAAGTTTGTCGGCGTCTTTTCCCAGCGTAGCGCGGCCTTTAAGATCCAGAATGGTGATGTCACCGGCCGTGCGAGTCAAGATTTCGATGGACATGGATTCCTCCCGGCCACGAAGTCCGGGCAACTTCTTTTGTGGCGCTCCACTTGCGCGGATTATACTCCCGTGCGGCAGTGGAATTTAAGTTTAAACACGATCAGCCCCTGGAGGTCCGTATGACGATCCCAGTGACCTACGGTGAGTAAAGAAATTACCGTAGCAGGCCGAAGTAAATAGAAGTAAAGGACGCTTCGCGGAGGAGGACGCCCTCGGGGAATCATGCAGAACGAGAGCCCCATCGATTACGGCACGGCGGAGATGCAGAAGCTGCAGACGGCATTGCGCCGTCTGGAGCGGCACGACTGGTGGCTGTGGTGGGCCGCCATCTTGGTCATGTTGATGCTCACCCTGGCGGTAGTCTCGCTATCGCTGCCGGCGCTCGTCGAGCACCCGGAATCTTTTTTCCAGTTTCACCTGGAACAGGCCGTGCGCGGGCTGGTGGCCTTGGTGCTGCTGTTCAATTTATATACGATCTACCAGCAGGTGCTGATCCGCCGGCTGCGCACGCAAATAGCCGGGCAGATGGAGATGATGAGCAATCTGCGGTTGCGTGCAAATGAATACCACAAGCTGGCCATGATCGATCCGCTGACCGGACTATACAACCGCCGTTTTGCCGAACAACGCCTGCACGCCGAGGTGGATCGCTCGCGGCGCTACGGTCATCCCATCGCCGTGCTGCTGATCGATCTGAATGACTTCAAGCAGATCAACGACACGCATGGTCACGTGGCCGGCGACCTGGTGCTGAAAGAATTTGCCGGGCGGCTGGCCAAGTCGATTCGCGTTTCTGATTTGGCCGTGCGAATGGGCGGAGACGAATTCATGGTCCTTTTACCGGAATGCCCTTCCGATCAAGTTCCCAGCCTGCTGGGGCGAATCGGCAACGTGGAAGTGAATTATCGCAATTCCCGCATCCCCGTCACATTCTGTTCCGGTTTTGCCGGATTCGAGCCCAGCGAAACAACTGAGCAATTGATGGATCGCGCGGATCAGGCGCTCTACGCCCGAAAACGCTCCGGGAAGGGGAACTCGCCGCAAATCACCGTGAATCACGCTTCCTAAAATAGAACCGGCCTGAACGGAAGGCTCCGGCGGCGCGGGCTTACGGCCGATGGAGACCGCCCAGACGAAGAAGCTCGCGAAATTCCTGGGGAGTAAGCGGTGAGACGGAGATGGGGCGGAACATTTTGAAGAGCTTCATCTGCTTGAGCTTGGCGTTTGCCTTCATATCCGCCAGCGGCACCGGCGTGGAAAACTTTTTGACCGCACGAACGTCCAGTACCCAGTTTTTCTCTTTTTGCTGCGGATTTTGAAACGGCGCACTCGCCGCTTCGAGCAAAGCATACGCGCATTTGCCGGGCGCGGTGTGGTAGCCGATGATGCGGTCACCTTTTTTCATGGTGGAGATATATTTCTGCGCCACCGTGCCGCGCACCCCGTCCCACAGGTCCGTTTTATTTTCAAAAAGCTTATCGAGGTGGTAATCGTCCGGGTCGGAAAGAAAGATCCAATGGTTCGGCATGGGCTCGCCGTCGCGCTATTGCGATTCTTTAGGCGCTTGTGGCGCGGCCGGAGGATGTTCGGTGAAGTACTGATCCAGGCTGGCGGCAATTTCCTTGACGCCGCGCTCCGTATCGCGATTGATCGCCGCAACCACATCCGGCACCGTTTTGCCGCTGGCCGGTTCCGATTGCTCGTAATGATGCGTCCAGATCGTGGCGCCGGTGGCCGGATCAAAAAGATCGGTATCGATGGCCACGCGTGCGCCGAGGCTGCCCGTGTCCACCTCTTCAAAGTGGTTTATGCTGCCGCGCAGAATATAGTCGCCTTGGGCGTTGCTTCCGGTCTGGTGAACGCTGCGGTAGCGGCCCGAGGAGCGCAAAACGCCGAGGAGCATCTCCTTGACCATCAGGGCCGGAGGCTCCGACCAGCGCTGCCCTTCATAAATATCCATCTGATTGGCGCCCGTGCGGTACACCAGGCGCGTGTCGCGATACACGTTGGGCGCCGTAAAATGACCCACCATCAACGTTACCGGATGCGGTTGCGCAGAAGAGGCCGGCACCGTTGGCTGTTCCAGCCCGTAATAGTGGATGGGCTTCGCCGCGCCGCAGGAGGCCAGAAAAATAATCCCGGGAGCCAACAAGCCTGCAATTAGATTGCGTGGCATCAAGCTGGACATCTCTTTCCCCTCTTTGGATCTCTTCGGCCCCTTATGGCTTGCCGGGCTTAACGGGCTTGCCGGGAACGTGGTCGGGCGCCGCGGTGGAGCGAATCAGTGAGTATGGCCGCGTCTTGATCTCTTCCGTAAAGTCCTTCAAATTTTCCGTGAGGATGCGGATGTTATCCATCATCTCGTCCAGATTGTCCGCATTGGCGGTGGTGGTGCGCCCGAGCTGTCCGATCAATACGGAAGCCTGCGCCATCGTCTTTCGCAGCCCGACGATCGCGGCGTGCAGATCGGTGCGATTTTCCCCCAGCATGGTATTCAATTTCGCCAGCGTCTCGTCCGCACGCGCGGCCGTCTTCTTGAAATCATCGAGCACCGCCGGAAGCTTGGCGGTGGTTTCATCCATATGCTTGAGGGTGGAGTGGAGCAGGGGCCGATCTTCGCCCAACAGGGCGTTGACATTCCCCACAGCCGCGGAGATGTTCGCGCGATTCTTGTCGTTCAGCAGATCGTTGACGCGCTGCAGAGTGACTTTCAGCTCCACCACACGGCTGTTCAGGTTCTCAACCAGGGTCTGCGCTTTGGGCCCCAGGTCGTTCAGGGTGTCGGTGAGGTCTGAGATCCCGACAAATTCTTTCGATGGCAGAAGAGTGCCTGCCGGCGCGATGGGTTTTTCGGGTGTGCCGGCCAGAAGCTCCAGGTAATTCTCGCCGAGGGCGCTCAGGCTGGCGATTTTCGCCACGCTGTCGGCTTTCACCGGCGTAGTGCGCGCGACGCTGAAGGTCATCTCGATGCGCCTGGGATCCTTTTCGTCGATCCGCAATTTTTCCAGGCGTCCTACCTTGATACCCGCGTAACGAACGATCGAGCCGGCTTCCAGGCCCCCGGCATTCTTGAATTGGGCGCGATAGGAGATCCCCGAGGCCCCGAACGCACCGCCCAGCGCAAACATCGTCGCCACCAACAGCGCCGTGGCCACCAGCACGAACAGTCCCACCATAGCCTGCTCGCGTTTTGATTCCATTCCTACCTCGCTCGGAACCGCAGATCCAAATCATCGGCCCGCGGAAGAGAGCGGGAGTATACCACGAGCGGCGCACGCAGCTAGTGGCGCACGGGGGGCGGGGCAGGCGCGGGTGGAATGAGGCGGCGGGAGACACTGTCGAGCGTCTTGCGCACTTGCTGTGCCAGAGACTTCGCGGTGTAAGGTTTCTGCAGGATCGTTGCGATTTCCGAGATTGCCGAGGCGATCTGCGGCCCGTCCGAGCTGTATCCCGTGCAGAAGATGACTGGCAGTTCAGGACGCAGGGCGGCCATCTGGCGATAGGCATCCGGCCCGCGCAATTTGGGCATGACCACGTCCAGAATCGCCAGGTCAATTTCATCGCGATGCGCAGTGAATTCCTGAACCGCTTCTTCGCCGTCCATCGCCAGGAGCACACGATAGCCGAGCGCGTGCAGAGACTCGGCCAGCAGATCGCGCATGCCATCGTGATCGTCGGCCACCAGGATGGTTTCGTGGCCCCCTCGCACCGCTAGTTCCGGCGGTGCGGCCGCGGCCGCCGCCGGGGCCGCCGAAGTGGAAACCGGGAAGTAGATGCGAAATATCGTGCCTTCCCCGGGCTCACTGTAAACCTGAAGGAAGCCGTCGTGCTGCTTCACGATGCCGTAGACCGTGGCCAGGCCCAGGCCTGTTCCCACACCTGGATCTTTAGTCGTAAAAAAAGGCTCGAAGATGTGTTCCACTGTTTTGGGATCCATTCCCGTACCCGTGTCGGTAACGGTCAGCCGGACGTAAGGCACGGCACGCGCGGAGGCGTGCAGGCGGCAGTATTCCTCATCCAGGCAAACGCTGTCCGTTTCGATGGACAGTCGCCCACCCTGGGGCATGGCGTCGCGCGCGTTCAGACAGAGATTGAGAATGATCTGCTCCACCTGCCCGGGATCGGCGCGGGTCACGCTCAAATCACTCCCCAGCGCGGTGTGCAGCTCGATATCCGTCCCCAAAGTTTCGCCAAGCAGGCTGATGACCTCCTTCACCGGATCATTCAAGTTGATATCGCGTGGCTCAATCACCTGGCGGCGGGCAAAAGTCGCCAGCTGGCGAGTAAGCGCAGCAGCGCGCCCCGCGTGATGCCGGATTTTTTCCAAGCGCTCTAGGATTTTGCTCCCCTCGGGAACCTCGGTCATTCCCAGCTCGGCCATTCCCAAAATCGCGCCGAGTACGTTATTGAAGTCGTGGGCGATGCCGCCGGCCAGTTGACCGATGGCCTCCTGTTTTTGCGCTTGCACTAACTGGCGTTCCAGCGCCCGGCGCTCCGTAACATCGTTGTGAATTCCTATAAATTCGATAATTTCAACTTTCTCGCCGCGCACCGGCGTGATCACCAGCTCGGCTACGATCCTGCGGCCATCCTTGCAACGGTTGATGATTTCGCCCCGCCACGTATCACCTTTGCGGATGGTCTCGAGGAGCTGCTGATAGAACTCGGAACCATGTTTGTCGGACCTGAGCAGCCGCGACGATTGGCCGATCACGTCCTCGCGGGTGTACCCGGTCATTGTGGTGAATGCCGGGTTCACATACTGGATGATCCCCGCGGCATCGCAGATGATCACACTTTCCGCGGACTGCTCGACGGCGGTAGTCAGGCGCAGCATTTTGGCTTCGCTCTGCTTTCGTTGGGTGATGTCGGTCACCACCGTCATGACGCCGGTGATCTCTCCCGTGGCGTTGCGCAGCGGGCCGGCGCAAACGCTAACCTCCACGATGGAGCCGTCCTTGCGGAGGTGTTGCACTTCAGCTCCCGAAATGACCAGACCGTGAAGTATGCGATCCAGGCTGTTACTGACGTCTTCTCGCCGCGCCGCTGGAATCATTGGGTAGGGCCTGCCCACCACTTCTTCGCTGGTCCAGCCGTATAACTGTTCCGCGCCCGGGTTCCATAGCGTCACATTCCGATCACAGTCCGTGGGGATGATGGCCACCGGCGATGAAGCTATCAGTGCCTGGAGGGTTTGATTGGTTTCTTGAAGCTGTCGTTCGGCAATCTTTCGTTCGGTGATGTCACGGAGAATACCCGTAAAGGTGTGGTTACCGCCCGAGTGCGATTCGCCGAACGAGACTTCCAGTGGGATCTCCCGCCCGCTCTTGTGCACTCCGAGCAATTGCACTCCCTCCCAGGTGACATGCCGCTCCCCTGTTTCCACATATTCCCTGATCGCTGCGCGGTGCACCACCTGAAGATAGTCCGGCATAAGAACGGTGACGTCCTGGCCGCAGAGCTCCGAGGGCGCATACCCGAAAATCTTCTCGACAGCTTGGTTGGCAAACAATACCCGGCTCTGCTCGTCAATGCTGATGATTGCGTCCGAGGCGGTCTCCGCCACAACCCGGTAACGCTCTTCGGATTCCTGCAATGCCTCTTGGGCTTTCCTGCTTTCGGTGACGTCGAGGGCCAGGCTTATACACCCGGAGCTATTGCCGAGGGGATCGCGCAGGGGTTCGATCCGCACGGAAAAGAAACGACCCGAGCAAACGTGCTCGTAGGCGGCCGACTGCCCCACCAGCGCTCGGCGATGGGCTGCCACTGCAGGGAAATCGCGATCCTCCGTTTTATAAATTTCCAGGAGGGAATGGCCCAGCACCTGTTCGGGTGTCCAACCCATCCGCGGCAGACCCATCCCGTTGAGCGACTGCACCTTGAGATCTGCTCCGGTAGTCCAAACGACCGCCGGAAGCTGCGCGAAAAGCAGGCCCAGCGTTGCGTCACGGGTCCATAAACTTCGCGCCGTCTGTTCCTGCTGCTCGGCGAGGGCGCGCGTCTCGAGCGCCCGGGCGACCGCCACGGGCAGCCGCGCCAGGCGATCCTTGATGACGTAATCCGAAACTCCCAGCTTGATACAGTCCACCGCCGCCTCTTCACCTATGGTGCCGGTAACCAGGATGAACGGCGTCTCTTTGCCGGATTTGACAAGCTCATGAAAGGCGTCCATTCCAGTAAAGGTTTTCAGATTGTAGTCCGCCAGTATGACGTCGTAGGAGTTGTTGCGGATTTTCTCCGCGCAGAGAGGTAGATCGTCGACCACGTCGGCCGCCACTGCGTAGCCCGCGCGTTCCAGCTCGCGCAGACAAAGTTTTACGTCGGGGTCCGAGTGTTCGATAATCAGCGCGCGAATCGGGCGGGTTCGCATCGACGCTGTTTTTGTAGTCGCTTTAGCCATCGGTCTCAGGAAACTTGATTCCCGGACGATGCCGTCGCCGGAGGCGGCTCATTGATGACCAGCCAGAACAGGCCGATCTGTTTGACGGTGTCCCGGAACTGGTCAAAGTCCACCGGCTTCTGGATGTAACCGTTCACGCCGAGTGAGTAGCCTTCTACAAGGTCGCGCTGCTCTGTGGAGGAGGTCAAGATGACCACCGGTATGGTTTTTGTGCGCGGGTGCGTCTTGATTTGCCGCAGCACTTCAATGCCATCTACTTTGGGCAGCTTCAGATCCAGCAGAATCAGTTTCGGAATATTGTAGCCATTGGCTCCCGCATAATCGCCGCGAGAAAAGATATAGTCCAAAGCCTCTTCGCCGTCACGTGCCACCTGTATACGGTTAGCCAGATTTTCTTTGCGCAGCGCGTGCAGGGCGAGTTCCAAATCATCCGGGTTGTCTTCCACCAGCAAAATATCGACTGCATGCGAGTGCATCGATTCTCCTCAGCCCTTCACGGCCGTTACTTCCGGCGCCGTAATGGTGTCGCCGGACGGCTCTCCTTCCATTCCTTCCAGGGTGAAATAAAAGGTCGCGCCCATATCGATCTCCGCCGCAGCCCAAACACGTCCGCCATGCTTGTGGATGATGCGCTGCACAGTTACCAGTCCTACGCCCGTGCCTTCAAAATCTTCCGCGCGATGAAGGCGCTGGAATACCCCAAAAAGCTTATCGGCATATTTCATCTTGAATCCCACGCCGTTATCACGGACAAAAATCACGCTGCGGGCGTCGTTTTGAGCCTGGCCCACCTCGATAATCGCGCGCGCGCGTGGGCGCGTGAACTTGATGGCATTCGACAGCAGGTTGACGAATACCTGCCGGATCAGACCGGGGTCGCAGTGGGCGAAAGGCAACCGGCCAATGCGGAATTCCACCAGCCGGCCCTGCCAACTGGGCTTCAACTCCTCCAGCACCTCTTCGAGGATAGTGTTCAGGTCGGTGACCAGCGCGCTGACCTCACGGCGGCTCACGCGAGAAAGATTCAGCAAATCGTCTACCAGCGCACCCATATGCTGGGTGCCCTGCCGCACCCGCTCCAGCATCCGCTTTCCTTCTTCATCCAGTTGAGAGGAGTGCTTCTCGAGCAGCAGCCGGCTGAACCCGTCCACATGCCGCAGCGGCGCGCGCAGGTCATGGGAGACGGAATAGGTGAAGGCTTCCAGCTCCTTGTTCGCTGCTTCCAGCGACACCGAGCGTTGTTCCAGATCCTCGTTCAGCGATTGCAGGTTTTTCGCCGCGCTTTTCCGCTGGGTAAAATCTTGCGTAACCTTGCTGAAGCCCAGCATCCTGCCAGACTTGTCCTCCAGCTTGGTGATGATGCCGTACTCCCACAATTTTGAGCCGTCCTTTCGGATTCGCCAGCCCTCTTCTTCGAATCGGCCTACTGCTGCGGCTATGCGCAGTTCCATGGCCGGCTTCCCGCTATCAATATCGTCTTGTGGATAGAAGCAGGAGAAGTGCTTTCCGATAATCTCTTCGGCCGTGTACCCCTTGAACCGCTCGGCCCCCGCGTTCCAGCTCGCCACGCGCCCATCCGTATCCAGTAGAAAGATCGCGAAATCTCTCACTCCTTCCACCATCAACTGGCAGCGTTGCTCGTTTTCCTGAAGCTTCGCCTCGATCTTCTTGCGGTCTGTGATGTTGCGGTTGATTTCGAGGACTTTGCCGGCGGAGTGATCGGCGCCGTTCCATATGGAACAGCGGCTGGCCACGTTGATCCTTAAGCCGTCGCGGCGTGTTTGGATCAGCTCCCCCTCCCAGCGCCCGCGTTGGTGCAGAGCCTCTTCAATTTCTGTCAGCGACTCCGGAAACTGGGTCTGCAGCAAAGTGTGAGTAATTTTTCCGAGTGCTTCTTCCTTCGTCCAGCCGTAAGTCTCCTCGGCGCCGCGGCTCCAGTATTGAACCGCACCGCTCATATCGCGCGAGAGGATCCCGTCGAAGGCGAGATCGAAGAGCGAAGTCCGATCGTGGAGTGCTGTGACTTGCGCTTCGAGCGCGCCGGTGCGTTCCGCCACACGGTGTTCCAGACTTGCCGCCAGTGTGCGGTTCTCTTCTTCCGCGCGGCGCAGCTCCGCGGCGTCGAGTTTGAACGAGCGGTTATTAGCGGCTAATTCAGAGGTGTGTTCACGGACGGAGTCTTCCAGGCCGCTCTGCGCCTCCTTCAGGCTCAGCTGCGCGCCCGCGCGATGCGCAATTTCGCGGCTATGGATAATGACCACGGCTGCCAGAAACAAAACGCTCGCCAACCCGAGAATGACGTAAGTAGCGAGTTCCAAACCGACAGCGTCCGTCTCCTTAACGCTGCCTCGATAGGACAGCCACGCGATTATGACCAATAGGAAAAGGGAAATCGTTACTCCCAGCGGCAGAATATCTCTTATATATCCCTTCATCGCCCTTCCAGGAAATCCCACGTGTAGAGTTACTTTTCCCTGTTTGGTTCTATCGGCAGGGTTAGAGACGAACTTTAGCTGGGAGTCCAGAGGATCGCGGAGAGTTAAAACGCCAACGATTACAGCGAGCGGTCGGGAGCTTCGCCGGTGAGCATCTGCAGGTAATCCATTTCACCTTCTACTTCGGGTTCGGCAATGCGGTCAAGGAACTGTCGGACACGGGGCAGCTTGCTGTTCTGCATCTCTTCTTTCGTGCCCTGGGCCACGATGTTTCCTTTGTCGATGAGCAGCATGCGGTCGGCAATCAGAAAAGCGCTGGCCAGTTCGTGCGTCACCACCACAATGCTCATGCGAAAGGCTTTCTGCAGTTTTAGGATCAGGTTGTCGATGCCCGCGGCGATGATGGGATCCAGTCCGGCCGAAGGCTCATCAAAAAATAGAATCTCCGGGTCCATGGACAAGGCCCGGGCCACCGCCGCGCGCTTTTTCATTCCTCCCGATAGTTGTGAGGGGTTGTAGTTCTCGAAGCCCGCCAACCCCACCTGCTCCAGCTTAAGCCGCATCACGATCTGGATGGTGGAGTCCTCCAGCTTGGTATGCTCGCGCAAGGGCAGAGCCACATTCTCGCCCACGGTCATCGACCCGAACAGTGCGCCCCCCTGGAACGACAGGCCCATCTTTTTGCGGATCACATCCAGCTCGCCCTCGGTGATACGGCTGATGTTCTGGCCTTTAATCCAGATTTCTCCCGCGCTGGGCCGTTCCAGACCCACCAGCGTCCGCAGAAGCGTGCTCTTGCCGGAACCCGAGCCGCCCAGGATCACCAGCGTCTGCCCGCGGGGCACCTCGAAGGTTACGCCGTGCAGGATTTCCCTCTCGCCGTAACGCACGCGAAGATCGCGCACCGAAATAACGGCTTCGTTGGAATCTTCAGCGTTCGCGTCTGGAATTTTTGTTTCCAAAAATTATCGCTCCAGGAAATAAAACAGTGCGGTAAACAGCAGGTCCACTACCACTACCAGAAAGATGGACATGACCACGGCCGAAGTGGTGGAGCGCCCCACCTGCTCCGCGCCCGCCCCGGTGGAGAACCCTTCATGACAGCCCACGGCGGTGATGACGATCCCGAACATGACGCTCTTGATCAGGCCGGTAACGATGTCGCGCAAAAGCAAGGCGCTGATCGTGGTGCTGATATAAGTCGCAAAAGTGAAGTCGGCGCTGGTGATGCCAAACAGCGCCCCGCCAAACACGCCCATGGCGTCAGCCCAGGTGGTCAGGCAGGGCATCATCACCATCATGGCCAGAAATTTTGGCGTCACCAGGAATTGCGTGGGATCGACCGCCATGGTGGTCAGGGCGTCAATTTCTTCGGTCACTTTCATCGTGCCGATTTCCGCGGCAAACGCCGAGCCCGACCGGCCGATCACCACGATCGCCGTCATTAGCGGCCCCAATTCGCGCGTCATGGAGACCGCGACTCCGCTGGCGATGAGATGCAGTGCCCCAAACTTGCGCAGCTCGTAGGCCGCCTGCAGCGCAAGGATCACTCCTATAAAAAACGTAATCAGGGAAAGAATCGGCAGGGCCTCGACTCCCACCGCCATGGCTTGATGCACCGCGCGGCCGAAGCGAACCGGCTTACCGCGGAAAGGCCCGACCACGGTGTAATACGCGGAGCGGCCAGTCAACCGCGCCAACCCGCCGATATAGGCTAGAGTGCCTATCGTATTGCGTCCGATGGTGTCGAGCAGTTCCATCTATTTAAGCAAAAGCAAAAACCTTATTGCGCTTTCAGCGCCAAATCTTCGCTGTCAAATACCTCAAAAACACGAATTAAACGCGAAAGTTCCAGCACCTCGCGCGCCGCAGGGCTCAGTCCAAAAAGCATGAAGCGGCTCCCGAGAGTCTTCGAAGTTTTCAGCCCTTCCACCAGCGAGGCCACCCCGGAGCTGTCGATGTAGCGCACCTGCGTGAGGTTAATGACCAGCCGCGCGGTGCGCTTATCCCTTAATTCCTCCAGAATCACCTTGCGCATCTCGGGCGAATTGTACAGGTCGATGTCACCTTTGACATCCACGATGGTAGCGACTCCCGACTGTCGCGTGGCGATCTGCATAGCTCACTCTCCTGCTTTCTTATCGGCGCGTTTCTTCCACAGTCGCAATTCGTTGCGGCCTTCCAGCGGAGCATAATCCATCTCATCCATGATTTCGCGGATCATGTGCGTACCCAGGCCACCCGGTTTCACATCCTCAAGCGCGCGGCCACTGAGCTGCTCCGGCCGTACTCCCTGACCGTGATCCACCATTAAAACCTCAAACCCGCCGTCCCGCTCGCGCAAGAAGATTTCGATCGGCTGATCGTGCCGATCATGATACGCATGACGCATCACATTGGTCAGCGCCTCGTGCACCGCCAGGGTGATCCAGCGGCAGTCCTCCTCACCAAATTCGAGCAGCGCGGCGAAGCGCTCGACAGCGCCGCGCACCACGCTCAAATAGCGCGGATCGCTGGGAAGGACCAGCTTAATTCCGGAATCCATGGCCCCAGCTCATGTTCCACGCCGCCCCAGGCCGTAACCGCGCGTCGCGGAACGAATTGGCTCCCCCATCCGGCCGTACCACCGGTCGCGGCTCATCTGCGTCTCACCATGCCGCGCGGCTCGGTGGACGCAGTTGTGCCAGAGAATGCCCCGCTTTGCAACCGTTTCCAGAGAAACTCCTTGAAGGATACGCCGCAAGTCCGCACGAGGATCGAACTAAGATTCCTGGAGAAATTCTGTTACTGGCGCTCGTCAATGGGAACGTAATCCCTGCGCCGGTCACCCACGTAGAGCTGCCGGGGCCGTGCGATTTTCTGCTCCGGATCCTGAAGCATTTCTTCCCATTGCGCCACCCACCCGGCCGTGCGCGGAATGGCAAACAGCACCGGGAACATGGTCATGGGAAAACTCATAGCCTGATAAATCAGTCCGGAGTAAAAGTCCACGTTGGGGTAGAGCTTGCGCTTGACGAAATAATCGTCTTCCAGAGCGATGCGCTCGCACTCCAGCGCGATATCCAGCAGCGGATTGCGTCCCAGCACATCGAAAACTTCATAGGCCACCTGCTTGATGATCTTGGCTCGCGGGTCGAAATTCTTGTACACACGATGGCCGAAACCCATCAGCTTCTTTTCCCCGCCCTTTACCCGTTTGATGTATTCGGGCACATTTTTCACCGACCCGATATCGAGCAGCATGCGCAGCACGGCCTCATTCGCCCCGCCGTGCAGCGGTCCATAGAGCGCGGCTGTGGCCGCGGCGGTGGCCGAATACGGATCCACATGGGAGCTGCCCACCCCGCGCATCGCGCTGGTCGAGCAGTTCTGCTCGTGATCGGCGTGCAGGATAAAAAGCACGTCCAGCGCTTTCTCCAGCGTGGCGTTGGGCTTGAACTTCAACTCCGTGGTCTTGAACAGCATGTTCAGAAAATTCGCGCTATAGCTCAGCTCATTGTCCGGGTAGACGTAGGGCAGCCCCAGGCTGTGCCGGTAGGCAAATGCCGCCAGCGTGGGCATCTTGCCGATCAGCCGGTAGGTCTGTTTGCGGCGCGAGTCGGGATTGAAAATGTCCTTGGCGTCTGGATAAAACGTGGACAGCGCCGCCACCGAAGAGACCAGCATGCCCATGGGGTGTGCGTCGTAATGAAATCCGTCCAAAAACTTTTTGATGCTTTCATGGATAAAGGTGTGATGGGTGATGTGCCAGGTCCATTCCTCGAGTTGCGGCTTGGTGGGCAGTTCCCCGTAAAGTATCAAGTAAGCTGTCTCCAGAAATGTGCTGCGTTCCGCCAGAGCCTCGATGGGGTAGCCGCGGTATTCGAGGATGCCCTTGTCGCCATCGATATAAGTAACCCGGCTGTAGCACGAAGCGGTATTCGTGAATGCCGGATCGTAGGACATCATCCCGAATTCGTCTTCCTCCACTTTGATCTGACGCAGGTCGGCCGCGCGGATAGCGCCGTCTTCGATAGGAAGCTCGTAGGATTTGCCCGTGCGATTATCCGTCACCGTCAGCGAGTCACGTTTGCCTGCGGCGATTTTTTCGGACGATTCGCGGTCAGTTTTCACGGGATCCATGGGCCACCTTTCTGAACATGCGCCGGGAGGGCATGCGCCGTCCCGCATTTCGTGCTGACCCGCCATTTTATACCTCCAGCGGCTCCGCAGCACAGCTTTCCGCATGACTGGGATTCACCGGAGATAACCCTTTTTCGAAAAACCAGGCGACAGCAGACCCGCTGTGGCGGTGCGTAGTGGAAGCATTACTATTTAGCGCCCAGGAGGACGAGTGGCGCTTCCACGCCGTACCCCGCAATCCTATACTGGGGCACGAGGAAAGGTGGGTGGTCGCCAGGCCGCTCGACGCTTCGCCTACGGTATTTAACTGCCCCGAGTGCAGTGTCTCCGCCGGCGCCGCAGCGGCGAGGGTGCGACCATCGCGTGCGATGTAGGACGCCGGCAATCCGATGGCCCCAGTAACCAAGCCCGATGAACTGAGAGTCGCTGCCGCTCACGCGTTCCTGCGATCCCTCAACATCCTGGTGAAGTCCGCCCGCATGTATGGCATGGAGCATCAGCGCACCGCGGTGCAATATGCCACTGCGCTCGATGAGTTGCACGCCGCGCTGCCATCCGAAGGAATGGCCGGGCTCACTCTGGGAGTCTCCGGGAAGCAGTTGCTCATTGATGGCGTACCCGTTGAGACCTCACCTGCCGAAAATAGTTTTACCGAACTGCTTTCCGCGGGAAAGCTTTCCAGCATCCACTTTGCGCACCAGGTGGGTCCCGAAGATTTCGACCGGTTTGTGCGCACCTTTGTCGCCAGCGGCAATAAAAATCCTCAGCTTGCCGAGCAGCTCAAGGCGACGCTGGAAGAAAACCCGAACGCGACGATTCGCGTCAACCCCATCCGTTACGTCGCCGCAGCCGGTGAGCACGGCGAGGGTCAGCCGCTTTCGCCGGTGGTCGCGGGCACGGTGGGAGGCATGACGGCCATCGTCAGTTCGCAGATACAGTCCCTGCTGGGCGATCCCACCAAGCTCCTGCAGTTGATAGCTGCGGCGCAAGGCTCAAGTGGCAGCTCTCACGGAACAGAAAATGGCGAGCCTGCAGGAGGCGTCGCGGGGGCTGGGCGAAGTGGAGGCGCGGAGTCAGAAAGCGCTGGCGCTGGAATCGTTTACGGATTTGGATTGGACGCCGAGGGAGCGGGTGGCGGCAGCTTATATTCCAGCGAACCGGTAGAGTTGGTCACCGCCTCGGAATCCATGATGCATGCGGGCAGCGGTCCTCCAGCAGCGCTCACTCTCAAAACCAGCGCGGACCCCACCGTTGAGCCAGGCTTTCGGCTCACCGGCCCGGGCGGCTTCGCTCCGCGCGAAGACGACGTGATGAATGTCTTGCGCCTGCTCGCCAAAGTCGGACAGGCCAACCAAAAACCGGGTTCCGAGGCTGAGTCTAATCAGCTCCGCGACGACATTTCCCAGCTTCAGCCCGGGACCCAGCTGACTCTTCAGCAGGCTCTAGCCAGCCTTGCCGCGGCCGCTCCTTCACAGCGCGTTGACGGCCCCATGCTGCTGCAATTGGCCGAGCACATGGCGATCCAGTTTGCGCTGGACAGCTACGAACGCGGCGAAACGCGCGTGAACTCCGTCAAAGATATGCTCGGCAAAATGAGCAAGGAAATTGAAACACTGCGCAAGGTGTTGGGCGGGCATGAAGACAAACTTAAGAAAGCGGGCATTAACGTCGAGTCCCACGCGGAGGCCCTCGACCGGCAATTCTGGGCCTCTGTACCTGAAACCGGCAAGCGCTCGATGCTGCTCTCGGCGGAGGCATGGTGCATCCCGCCGCGCAACGTTCGAACCTACCTCGAGAGGGCCTTCCAGTGCGGCGACACCGCCCTCGCCAACGACGTATTACGCAATTTCTCCGCCTGCCTGTGCAATCCCGATCCCGAGGCGCGCGGCAGGGCCGCGACCGGCATGCTCGATCTCGCAGATATATTCGGCCGCGCGGACCAGGAAGTCCTCGCGGAAGCGCTCACTCAAGCCGGCACCGCGCTCGAGACCGTCTTGCGAGAGCAGTCGCAGGATGTTGCACGAGCGATCGGCGAGGCTTTTGTCCGCCTGGGCCAGCAGGCCACCAACCAGAAAAATTTTAGCGCGCTCCGCGACGCTCTCGAACTCCTGAATACCATCGAGCAGGGTGAGGGGAAAGCCGATTTCGCGCGATCGCTGCGCGCTCGCCTCTCCGTCGAAAAACAGATCCCCGAATTTATGGAAGGCGCGCTGCGCGCCACCGCCCTTCCCGACGGGCTCGTGGAGATTGCGCGCCAGCATCCGCACGTCTCGGCCGAAAACCTTTCCGGCCGGGTGATTCGCTGCGGAAGAAAACGCGAGCGCGAGCGGCTGGTGGAAATTGCCAAGCAGCTTGGTTCCCAAGCCGCCAGTTACCTGAGCGAGGTGCTCCGGACGCGTCCCGCCGGGGACGCCGTATCCGTCATCGCCTTGCTTTGCCGCCTCGATCCCCTGGCCATTGAGGAAATTCTGCCGCTTCGCCTGCGCGAGTGGAACCGCTTTTATCACGACATGACCGTCCGCCAGATCGCCGTTTCCGGCGCGCCGGAACGCGCCCGCCTGCTGCTAAAATTTTCGGAGATTCTCGACCCCCAGGTGTTTCCCGGCGCGCTGGACGAAGTGGGCATGTGCGGCGACCTCAGCGCCGCGCCGGTGCTGATCAGCATCGTAGCGGGTGATTTGCCTCGGTTCAGCACGCCTTTCGTGCGCGTCAAGGCCATTGAATCGCTCGGCCGGCTGCGCGCCGAGGAGGCCGCGCCGCTGCTGAAAAAAATCCTGGAATCGCGCCAGGCCTTTCGCTGGCAGTTCCCGCGCGAGATGCGCATCGTCGCCGCGCAAGCGCTTAAGAAGATCGATCAAAACTGGATGGCCGCGTTTCTCAAGGATGCCGATCTATCCGAGGCCGATATGGCGCTGCTTACGATCGATCCCATGACCGATGCGCCGGGTGTGCGGCAGCGTGCTTACCGGCGCGTGGTGCTGCCTAAAACGATTGAAGCCAAGGTGGTAACTCCCCGCGCGGATTACACCATTGAGATCCGCGAGTTAAGCATCGGCGGCGGCTTCGGCCAGAGTGAGGCGCAGCGCGCGCTGCCTCCCGGCAGTGAAGCGCAGATTGTTATGGATACTGGCTGGCGCAGGATGAAGGCCCACGTGCTGGTGCGCGACGCCCGGTCCAACAAATTCGCTTACGAAATTGTGGACATCGAGCTGGAAGACCGCCTTAAGCTTCGCCGCTTGCTGGCCTGGGCCCTGGCGAATAATTCTCAGTAAAGTCGGTGTTGTTCGAAACGCCGAAGCCGTTCCTGGTCCACAGACCCGTTCCCGCAAACTCGCCTTGCTTGGCCTGTGCTTCTATTGTTTACTGTCCTGCGCGACAGCGGCGGCTCGGTTCCCGCTGGCCCTGCGCGATGGGAGGAAGCAATGAATCATCGCATCTTGTTAGGACTTGCCTCGATCGTATTCGCCGCGCCTTCCATCGCTGCCCCGCAATCGAAAATCGCACCGGGTAGAACTATCGTGCTCAAGGCCGCGCGAATATTCGACGGTAAGGGCGACCGCATCGCCACTCCTGGCGTCGTGGTCATCACCGACGGAAAGATCGCGGCGGTGGGCGCGGGCGCGGCAATCCCTGACGGCGCGGAAATCTTGGATCTCGGGGACGCCACGCTCCTTCCCGGCTTCATTGACGCGCACACGCACCAGAGCGGAGAAGCGACTGATGACTGGAACCAGGCCGCGCTCGATAGTCTTCGCAAATCTGTGGCAGAGCAGGCCCTCGATGCATCGGTCAACGTTCGAAAAACTTTAATGGCCGGATTCACCACGGTTCGCGACCTCGGCTCTGAGGATCAGATCGACGTCGCCCTGCGCAATGCCATTCGCGAAGGCAAGATTCCCGGACCGCGCATGCTGGTTTCTGTTCACGCCATCGGCGCAACCGGCGGCCATTGTGACAACGGGGGCTGGCGCCAGGGCCTTTTCCCGGAAACTTCGCCCGCGGAGGGCGTCATCAACGGCCCCGACCAGGCGCGCCGGGCCGTGCGCCTGGCCGTGAAATACGGTGCGGACGTAATCAAGACTTGCGCCACCGGCGGCGTGCTATCGCTCACCGACGATGTGGATACGCCGCAACTTACCCAGGCCGAGCTCGACGCTCTGGTGGATGAAGCGCACGCCTTGCGGCGCAAAGCGGCCGCGCACGCCCACGGTGCCGAGGGCGCTAAACGAGCCATCCGCGCCGGAATTGATTCCATCGAACACGGCACTTTTCTTGATGACGAAGCGTTGGACATGATGAAAGCGCGCGGCGTCGTGCTCATCCCCACATTGATGGCCAGCGTAGGGCTTCAGGAAACGCTGGCCAGAAAAAATAATGTGCCTCCGGTGATCGCTGAGAAGGCGCGCAACGCCATCGAGCACGTCCACGCCACAGTAAAAAAAGCCTTGGCTAAGGGCGTAAAGATCGGGTTCGGCACGGACGCCGCCGTCTATCCGCACGGGCGCAATGCCGAAGAGTTCAACCAGTTGGTGAGTCTGGGGATGAGGCCCGCCGACGCGCTTCGCACGATCGGCGCGGATGCCGAGCTGCTCGGCTGGCCCACGCGCATCGGCTCGCTCGAGGGCGGCAAGATCGCCGACATCGTCGCCGTTCCTGGGAACCCTCTGGAAGATATTCGCCTAACCGAGAAAGTTTTTTTTGTAATGAAGGAAGGCGCGGTCTTCCGCAACGACCGCGCGAAGTGAAGCAGTCCTAATGCGCGGCCGCGGAGAGCTCTCGCGCCACTTCACCCACACGCCGCAAGTCCAGCTTCCCGGTGCCGAGATACGGCAGCGCATCCACATGGAAGAACTGCTGCGTGCGGGGGATCCACAAGTTGGGCAGTCCGGACTGCGGCAAGGCCTTCAGGACTTGCTGCAATTTCTCTTCCGGAAGCGTGTGCAGCACCACCAGTCGCTCGCCTTTTCTCTCGTCGGGGACGCCGGCGACGGCGAAAACGCGTCCCGTGGTTCCTGCTAATTCCTGCAAGCGCTCCTCAATTTTTCCGTGTGGCACCATCTCGCCGCCAATTTTACTGAAGCGGCTGAGCCGGTCGGTGATAGTAAGGAAGCCGTCTTCATCCTGCGAAGCAATGTCGCCGGTGACGTACCAGCCATCGCGCATCACCGCTGAGGTTTTTTCCGCGTTGCCCAGGTAGCCCTGCATCACGTTAGGCCCGCGAACCAGCAGCAGCCCTGGCTGGTTCATTCCCAACGGCGCAAAAGAGTCTGGATCGACCACGCGCACACTGACTCCCGGCAAGGGATGCCCGATGCGCCCGCGCTTCTGGCCCACTTGGCGAAATCCCGCCGCGCGAAAATCTGGCGCATTTACCGCCACCACTGGCGAACATTCCGTTGCGCCATACCCTTCCAGCGGGCGGATGCCGAACGTGTCTTCGAACTCCTGGGCCACGTGCTCCGGCAGTTTTTCCGCGCCCACCAGTACGTAGGCCAGGCTGCCAAACTGCTCGGGCGCGGACCGGCGCAGGTAGGCCTGCAGAAAAGTCGGCGTGGAAACCAGGAAAGTAATTCTGTACTGTTCCACCAGAGCGCCGATCGCCCGCGCATCGAGCGGACTGGTGTGAAAAATTACGCCAACACCTTCAATCGCCGGCAACATCAGCGTGACCGTGAACCCAAAAGAATGAAAAAACGGCAGGATGCCCAGGATGCGATCTTTCTTGCCCAGGAAATATGTCTGGCCCAGCTGTTCGACGTTCGCGGCGACGTTCCCGTGACTGAGCATTACACCCTTGGGTTCGCCGGTGCTCCCGCTTGAAAAAATCACCGTAGCAAGATCATCCACCTGCACCCGATTTTTCTGACCCAACATGTGCAGCAGAACCCGCTGCGGTACGAACATGGCCATGGCGAAGGCCGCCAACTTTCGCACGAATCCAGGCTTGCCGACAATTTCATCGAGAAAGAGCGCTTTTGCTGGCACCTCAACCTTCACGCGCTCGAGCAACGCCTTCGCCGTAATCACCGTCTCCAGCTCGCACTGCCGCGCGCACGAGGCGAGCGCTTCATTGGATAGTGTGTAATTCAGATTCACCGGTACTTTGCCCAGCAGCAGCGCCGCGTGGTTTACCAGCGCACCGGGCGCCGACGGCGGCAGCATGATTCCCACCATTTTTTGCCCGTGCCACAGCGGACGCAACCGCTGCGCCAGCAGAACCGCGCGCGCGAGTGCCGCAATGAAAGAAATCTTATTTGTCTGCCCGTCGGCCATGGCGAATCGCCAGGGATGACGTCGCGCCGTGGTCACAATCGCGCGATCGAGGGTGGGCAGCGACCGGACGCGTTGCCGGCAGGCTTCCGTACTCAGCTCTTCTACCGCCGTGCGAACTTCAAACGCCGTGACCGTCGGGGCCATCGGCGAACCGAAGCTCACCGTAACCGGGTAAGGAATTCTTCGCGGCATCTTCCATAGAAATCGCCCGCCCTCGAAGCTGAAGATGCTGCCCCACACGCCATCGAGCGCCACCGGTACGATGGGCGCGTCAACTCCCTTCATGATCCGCTCCAGGCCGCGCCGGAACGTCAACAGATGCCCCAGGCGCGTCATCTGTCCTTCCGCGAATATGCATACCACTTCGCCGCTGCTGATGGCCTGGCTTGCCTCGCGCAATGAGCGAATCATCTCCTTCGGCCGCAAAGTCGAGGAAATGGGGATCGCCCGTAGAATTTTTGCCAGCGGCTTTACCACGGGATGTTCATAAATGTCTTTGAACATCAGGAAGCGGATTGGCCGGTCGGTTGAGGCGATCAACAGCAACGCATCCACCCAGGACATGTGGTTGGAGACGAACAGTGCGCCTCCCCGCTCAGGAATGTTGTCGCGACCCAGCAGGCGTATGCGGTAGATGGCGCGCGTGAACAGCCACAACACCAGCCGCACCAGCGAGTCAGGCATCAGCCACACCGTAAAAATCGTCGCCCCAAGCGTCATGAAGGCGCCGGCCAGAAAAGTCTGTGAGGCGGTCAAACGCAACACCGTGAGCAGAAGCCAGTACATCACCGCGGAAAAAGAGATGCCGATCCAGGAGATGACTCCGGCCGCGCCGATCACCGCGCCACGACGGCTCTCCTCCGGCTGGTGCTGGATCAGCGCCTGCACCGGCACGGCGTAAAAACCGGCGAAAAACCCCATCACCCCCAGCCTCCACGCGAATTCCAGCGGCGTGAGTCCCGGCTGCGAGAGCAGTGCGGCGAAGACGGTCATGCCCAATGAACCGAGCGGGATCATCCCGTATTCAATTTTGTTTCCCGAAAGATAGCCCGCTGCCACGCTGCCGAGGCCGATGCCGATGGCCAGTGTGGCCTGCAGGTAGCTGGTTTGCGTTTCGGCCAGGTGCAGCACCTGTTTGGAGTAAAGAAGAATTACTGTCTGCAGCAGGGCGGCTAGAAAAAAAAGGTAGGAGTTGCCGAGTGTGGCCAGCCACAGCACGCGATCTTTGCGCATGTACTTCACTTCGCCCAAAAAATCGGAAAAGAAGTTCCAACGGAAACGTTTTTGAGGGTTTCTCGCGGGAACGCGCGTGATTCCTAAGCTGGTGACCAGACCGACTGCCGTCACTCCCAGTAGAACCGTTCCCGACCACTGCTGCCGTCCGCGAAAGTGCTCCGCGAGAATCCCCGCACACATCGTCCCGGTGATGATCGCGAGGAATGTGGTCAATTCGATGATGCCGTTGCCCCAGGAAAGACGCTTTTCCGGCAGCAGTTCCGGGAGCAGGCCATACTTCGACGCGGAAAATAATGCCGCCTGCGTGCTGATCAAGAAGATCGCCGCCAGCTTAAGCGGCAAACTGGAAAGACCGAGGCCCGCGAGCGCCAGCGTGAGCACTCCCACTTCCATCACTTTCAGCCCGATGGTCACCGTGCGTTTGCTGAAGCGGTCGGCCAGCCAGCCGCCGGCCATGGAGAAAAAAATAAACGGAACCGCGAAGAGCACCAGCACCAGCGGCACCAGGCGGTTCTGTTGCGCCGAGGGGATGCCGGCGTTGAGGATCAGGAAAATGACCAGGAACTTCAGCGCGTTGTCGTTGAATGCGCCGGTGTACTGGGTGAAGATGAGCGCCCAGAATCCCCGCGTCGGAATGGCAGTCTGGTCGAGCGCGGTGGGATTTACGTCTGGCGTCATGGCGTTAGCAGGTTCGAGGTGCTCCGGCGCGGTGGCTCGCGCACGGCAATTAGCCAACAATCGGCGTGATGGTACCTGAGCGGAACCCTGGCCGCAACGCCGCCGGTCTCGAGCGAGCTGCTCATTAGTAAGACTGAAAGTGGAGCCACGACGGGCGGCGCTACGCCGTCATTCCGGTTTGAGGTGGGAGCGACGACGCGCTACGCGGAACGAGGTTCACTGAGGGAATGCGAGGTGTAGCCTAGCTGCGCGGAAATCTTTCGAGCAGCATCCTTCACGGCATCGGTGATTTTTGGCAGCGTCTCCGCATTGACCATGGCCACGGTGCCGCTCACGCTCACCGCGGCCTCCACCTGGCCCATGGCGTTGAACACCGGCACAGCGATGCACCGCACTCCGACGCTATTTTCTTCGTCGTCTAATCCGTAGCCCTCGGTTCTTACGCGCTCGAGTTCCTGAATATATTTCCCCGCAACGGTAATGGTTTTGGGCGTCCGCTTCTTCATTCCGTGCTCACCCAGAATTTTCTCCACGTCTTCTTTCGGTAGCCAGGCAACCAACACTTTTCCGATGCTCGTCGAATGCACGTACATGCGCCGTCCCACCCAGGTATTCATCTTGATGAAGCCCGGCGCCTCGGTGCGCTCGATATAAACCGCTTCGCCGTTCTCGAGAATGGCCAGGTGCGCGGTCAAATGCACACGTTGCACCAGCGCGTTGAGCACGGGCCGCGCCAGTTCCCTGAGATCCAATCCCTTCAGCACCCCATGGCTAAGGTCCAGCACCTTCAGCCCCATGCGGTACTTGCCACCTTCCGTCTCGCGGCGCAGGTATCCGCACCGCTGCAAACAATGAAGGATGTAGCTCGCCGTGCTCTTCGGTATGCCCAGTTCGCGGCTGATTTCCGAATTGGTCAGCCCGTCGGCGCCTTTAGCAACGGCCTCAAGAATTCCCAGTGCCCGTTCGACGGCCGTGGCGGGACTCTCTTTCTGGGTCGACATTTGATTCCCATTATAGCCGCGCCCGGCAGAAAGGGGGTCAAAAGCGGGGAAATGAGCTTCATTTTGTGTTCAATCCTTTGCACAGGCGGTTGACATATGGGAAGCTAAATCATAGATTGTGAACGACTGTTCAGCATGTTGAACAGGCCAGAGAATTGCTCTAGTAACGAGGCGGCCCGCATGGCCCGTCCGTATTTCGATGCAGGGCGCCGGCGGAGATGAGCTGCAACAGTCGGAAAAATGCCTATACCTTTCACTTCCGCTAGCACCGAGGAAAATTGCATCAGCGAGATTAACCGCCCGCCCGAGGGCTTCGATCCTCATCGCGACCTGCCCGCCGGCTTACTCGAATTCCTGCTGCCGCTGCACAGCACATTCACTCCGCGGCAGAAAAAGCTGGTAGCGATGCGCGAGGCGAAGCTCTCCGCGGCACACGCTGGTGAATTACCTGCCTATCTCGGCCCTTCCGACGCCACGGTGGCACCGTGGAAAATCGCGCTTCCCGAGTGGTGCCTCGACCAGCGTAACCAGATGACCGGTCCAGCGGACGACGCCGAACTGTGCGTAAAGATGATCAATTCCAGCGCGCCGGGCGTGATGCTCGACCTCGAAGACTCCACCGCTAATTTCTGGCCGAACCTCGAGCGCGGCGTGAGCAATATTCTGGCAGCGCTTCGCGGCACGCTCACCTACGACGATCGAAAGCGCCAACGCACCGTTGGCCTGCAACCCGGCAAAACAGTAATTTTGCTTCGCCCGCGCGGGCTACACCTGCACCAGGCAGGCCTTGTCGAAGGTGAACTGCTCGCCGCTTCGCTCTTCGATGTCGCACGCATCGCGTTTCACGTGAACCCGCAAGAGCTAAAAAATCCACTCACGTTCTACATTCCGAAATCGGAATCGGCCGACGAAGCGTTATGGTGGCGCGATCTGTTTCAGGCCATCGCGCGATCCAAAAATTGGCCGCACGACTACATCAAATGCATGGCGCTGGTGGAATCTCATCCACTGGCATTTGAAATGGAAGAGTTCGCCTATCACTTGCGCGAACATATCCTGGGTCTGAACCTCGGCCGCTGGGACTACATGGCCAGCCTGATCCATTTCAACCTGAATGATTCCCACTGGGTGCTGCCCGACCGCAACACCATTCCGTACAACGTGCCGTTTTTTCAGAATCTACGCGAACGCATTCCGGAAATCTGCCACAAGCACGGCCTGCTGGCTATCGGCGGAATGACCGCGCTTTTTCCCAGCCGCCAGGACGATGATCTGAACACTCGTGCTCTCTCCGTGCTCGCCGCCGACAAAAAAAATGAAGCGATGAGCCTGATGGACGGCGCATGGACCGGCCATCCCGACCAGAATGAAGTTGCCGTCGCGCAGTTTCCGTTTCCCAATCAGCTCGCACGCAGCCCGGCAAATCCCCCGGCCCATCCCGACCTGCGCCCGGCGCCCGAAGGCGTGGGGACGCGCACCCTGGCGGGAACGCGCGCCGCCGTGCGCACGGTCATCCGCTATCGCAATGGCGTATTGAACGGAAAGGGCGCCAGCCTGCTCGATGGCTATATGGAAGATCTGGCCACCGACAGGATCTATCGTTTGATGATCGCGCAGCGAATGCTCCATAGGGACAAAGTGGAAATCACTGGCGACGACGGCCAAGCCCTTCCTTCGAACGCGCATTCCTCGGAGATGATCACGCGCCTTTTCGACGAAGAGCTGCGGAGAATTCTGGGCGAGCTCGCCGCCGGCAAGCTGAAAGACGCCGGCACAGAGGAAACTTTTGGCGCCGCGCGCCGCAGAAGCGAAGACATGATCACGCACGGAGAATTTAATCCGCAGTAGTCGGTTACGGAAGTACAAATTCTGAAATCGGCTCGGCCATTTACACGGAGGATGAGATGAACCACCCCATGCACAACGGTTTCAGCCCGCGGCCCGCCGCGGAGCTTGCCAACGGCTGGAAGCTCGACAAACGCTGGGAGGGCATCACGCGTCCCTACAGCGAAGCCGACGTTGCGCGACTGCGCGGCACGCTGCACGTGGAGCACACGCTGGCTCGCGCCGGCGCCGTGCGCCTGTGGAACCTGCTGCATACCCGGCCTTACGTGAACGCTCTGGGCGCCATGACCGGCAATCAGGCTGTGGCCCAGGTGGCCGCGGGTCTGGAAGCCGTCTATGTGAGCGGCTGGCAAGTGGCTGCGGACGCTAACACCGCGGGTGAGATGTACCCGGACCTGAGCCTCTATCCCGCGAACAGCGTTCCGCAAGTGGTGCGCACCATGAATCGCTCGCTGCAGCGCGCCGACCAGATCCATCATGCCGAAGGGAAAAACGGCATCAATTGGTTTGTGCCCATGGTGGCGGACGCCGAAGCCGGCTTTGGCGGCACGCTCAACGCGTTTGAATTGATGAAGGGAATGATCGAAGCCGGGGCCTCCGGCGTGCATTTCGAAGACCAGCTCTCTTCCGCGAAAAAGTGCGGGCACATGGGCGGCAAGGTGCTGGTGCCCACCGAGGAGTTCATCCAGAAGCTGGTAGCGGCGCGACTGGCCGCCGACGTTCTGGATGTTCCTACGGTGATCATCGCGCGTACCGACGCGGACAGTTCGCGGCTGATTCGCAGCGACGTGGATTCCCGCGATCGCGAATTTCTGACCGGCGAGCGCACGCCCGACGGCTTCTTCGGGTATCGCGGCGGGCTCGATGCCGCCATCAGCCGCGCCATTTCCTACGCGCCTTACGCGGACTTGATCTGGTGCGAAACTTCCACGCCTGATCTGGACGACGCGCGCAAATTCGCCGACGCCGTGCATGCCAAATTCCCCGGCAAGATGCTGGCCTACAACTGCTCGCCGTCATTCAACTGGAAGAAGCATCTGGACGACGCGACCATCGCCAAGTTCCAGCGCGAGCTGGGGGCGATGGGATACAAATTCCAGTTCATCACCCTGGCCGGGTTCCACTCGCTCAACCTGAGCATGTTCGAGCTGGCGCGGGGCTATCGCGAGAGCGGCATGTCCGCCTATTCCCAGCTTCAGCAGGTGGAGTTTGCGCGCGAGAAGGATTCCGGCTACCAGGCGGTGAAGCACCAGCGCTACGTGGGCGCGGGATACTTCGACGACGTTGCCCAGGTAATCGCCGGGCGAGAGCTTAGTACTACGGCGCTCAAAGGCTCGACCGAGGAAGCGCAGTTTGAGCCGGCCGCAGTCTCGCCGCACGCCGCGAAACCGGCGCAGCGCACCCCGGCACCTGCTGGCGACTGAGTGGTTTCCACTGGATGTCTTCATCTTCAATCCTGCCCCTGCGGCGCTGTTGCGAGCGCTGCGGGGGCGTCTTGTTTCCGCGTACTGTGCACAGGCGTTGGGCGCGTTACCCCCTCCCCCCGGTGTTTTTTCGTAGAGTGGAAGACAAAGGACTTATGAAGTACCGGATTTGTAAGAGTGAGATTTAAAGGACTTAGAGGCGGAAAGTTCGTAAGCATGCATTCTACAGGGTTTGAAGGGAAACGGCGGGAGGACAGGAGGATCGAGGTCGCTACGGCCATCTTTCTATCCTCCTGAGTAACTATACCATTAATATACTAGGATGTCAAGGCCATTCGAAGAATTTAGAAGCGGAATCAAATTAAGAAGCCAGGTGGGAGCTGGACGAGGGTCTAACAAAGAAGGGTCAAGAACCGCACCCTTAAAACCGAACGGTGCGCCACCCGCCAAAGCAAGAGAGCCGAAGAACCGCACCCTTTGCATAAATCTAAACCGCAAAGGGATGCGGCACCCGAACAAAGGCTCAGCCACCCGCCCTTCAGAGTTGCTGTAACATTTTGGCGTAACGCTCGGTTTCCTTTTCCATTCCTAGAACTTTCGATACATTTCATAAGTCCGGTGATTACGTAATCCTTGCGCGCCCCTCCATGTTCTAAATGTTCCAGGCACCATTCGAACTCTTGCTTGGCCCAAGCAAATTCGGCGCGACGGAGATGAATAACTCCTAGAAAATAATGGGAGCTTGACTCATATCTTGGGCCCAATCCGAGTGACAGCGCCTCACCTAACGTTTGTTTGGCGAGATCAAGTTCGCCCAACTGGAAATAACATGTTCCCAAGAAATAGGCGGTGTTCGCCTTTTCGTAGTCATCCAAAAGGGCGCGTTCGAGGAGACCTCGAGCCTCCACATTTCTGCCCAGGCCGGACAAAGCGATTCCGCGGTGGCGAAGCACCTCGTCGCTTAGGTCCTGATTATCGGGATTCTGAAGTACAGCTGCGTGTTTTTCCAGTATTTCGTCCAGCTTTTCGAGTTCGGCTTTCCAGTTTCCGTGGCTTTCCTCGAGTAGCGCATCAATTAGCATTATTCGGGGATACATATAGCTGGTCTTGCCTAGAACAGAATAGGCGCTGCGAATCGGCCCGCGAGCCTCGTCTGGACGGCGTAAAAATCGCAAGCAATTGGCCATGGCCATCCACACTACGGCATTATCTTCAGGGTTCGTTGAAGTATTTTCCAAGCTTGCGAGCTCGGAAAGTGCTTCCTCGTTCCTTCCTGCTGATTGAAGGTCTCTAATCCGGTCCATTCGAGGCCAGTCCATAGGCATATCGGTCCTCAGGTTCCCGCGCATATGGATACGCGGGGGTCGCAAGGTAGCGGTGCCATGATAAATATGTCGCTCAGTATACCCCGGGCGATTTGAGCGGCGATTTGGACGGCAACCTGTGTGTAAGACAAGACTAGTCTTTGTGCGGGACTCATATTCTCCGGATTCAAAATAGGCGCAGGCCCGGCCGAGGGTACCAATCCACCTGGATCCGGGAGGATAGATGGCGGAGGTTCGACCGTTGTCGGCGGCGCCAACTCCGGAGTCGTTACTGGCCCAACAGGCCTCGTATTGTACTTCGTATTTACAGGCGGGTGGCCCACTGAAATTCCTCTATTTTCTTTCTTGAGAACGGCGCACGGGAAGAGTGTATCACCGCTGGACGTGCCCTCCGAGTGACGAGGGCGAGTGCCACACCCTTTGGTTTTTAAAGCGTGCGGTTCTTTCCGGAAACTGGAAAGCATCCGAGGGATTGGCAGTGGAGCAGTTGGTCGTTCTATGAAGGGGAGGAGGCGGGACTGGTAAAGATTGATCCGGTGGAGTAGGAGCCTGGTTCGGACAGAGTCAAAGCAAGAGAGCCGAAGAACCGCACCCTTTGCATAAATCTAAACCGCAAAGGGCTGCGGCACCCGAAATCGTTCGGATAGTTCAACTCTGTGTCACCCGCCCACCCAGATTCGACCCTTAGGTGCCGGCCCGGGCCACCCGCCTGATGGGATTGATCCAGTGGAGTAGGACCCTGGTTCGGACAGCGTCAAAGCAAGTGAGCCGAAGAACCGCACCCTTTGCATAAATCTAAACCGCAAAGGGATGCGGCACCCAAAACCTTAGCCCTCTCTTAAGGATGACCCACCCGCCCGATAACGATATCCAGATCAGCTATCGGCTATTATTGAGATTGAGCGTCAGATTTTGGCGTTATCCCCTTGCTTTCCCTGAACTGCCGCAATTCGGAAATAATCTCCCTCAATTGATTGATTGAACTCTGGGAGAACGGGGGACCGCCCCCCAAGTCGCAACATCGAAGTCTAACTGCATCCAGATAATCATCAGATATCGGACGAGTTGTGAAATCGTCCCAGTCGTACGGATCCTCCGTTCCCTCAATGTGCTTTTCGATCGATTCCGCGACTTCGGCAGCAGTGCGTCTGTTCCGTCTCTTGCCTATGAGTGTAATCAAGCGGAAAAGGGGCACGATCAAGAGCACTGCTATGAAGGAGATCAGATAGATCATTCAAAATTTTCCGCGGGTGGCCCGGTCTGTAGTCTGGATACGTAATGTTCGTTCATCGATGGCAATGTACCATTTCTAATGCTCATCGCCACCGTCTCCGTTTGGTGGCCCTGAGGGCAGGCGGGATGAAAAGGTAACACTTTCAGGCCGGGTCCTTGGTGCTGCTGGTTGGCGGTGGGAAGCCGCAACGCGAGCGCATGGCCTGGCGGAATGTTTCGCGCTCCTCGGGAGTCTTTTGCTCCCAGCGCTCGGCCATGCGCTTGCGAATATTGGAGCGCGGGCCACGACCGCCACAGCCTCCGAACAGGATGCGGCAGAGAGCGAGGAGTCCGACCGCCTGCCAGAAGGTGATCTGCCGCCATCCGAACAACGTGGGCAGCAGCCAGTTCCACAAGAGCATGACCACTTCGCCGCCAATGAAGATGAAAACCGCGATGGCCACGGGAATCAGCGGGGCCAGAAATATCCATTTCTTTCTCATGTTGCGCTCCTCAGGATGTGATCCTGCTCGGCTTGCTCATTTCTTCGTAAACTGGTCATGGACGTTGCGCAGCCGCTCGCGCAGATGCAGCACGGCGTAGCGCTTGCGCGAGAGCAGCGTGTTGATGTTCACGCCGCTTTCCGCCGACAACTCTTTGAAGCTGCGTCCCTCGAGCTCGTGAGCGACGAAAACTTCGCGCTGCTCGCCGGGAAGCTCGTCCAGCGCAAGCTCCAGCTCGTCAAGGAGGAGGCTGTGGAAGTAGAGCGCTTCCGGCCCGGCATCGGGCGAGGGCAACAGATCTTCGAACTGCAGCTGCGCTCCATCCGCGTCGCTGACCGACGACTCACTGAAGGGCTGCGGCTTCTTTTTGCGGAAAAGGTCGGTGATGCGATTGCGCGCGACGCCAAACAGCCAGCCGGTGACGTGCTCGATGGGCATCAGCAGGCGATTGGCTTCCACCAGTTTGTAGAAAACATCCTGGACGATGTCCTCGGCGTCGGAGGGATCGGGCACCCGTTTGCGGATGAAATTGCGCAGCCGGGAGCGTTGCTCCGCGAAGATTTCGGAGATTTGACGATCTTGCTCGATCATCGCGGTGATGCTCCACGGCTCTTCCATCCACTCATGTAGACGAACGGCGGCGGCAAATATTGTAGAGATTGTAAGTGGCGGGAGCGGCGGGCGGGGCGGTACCTATGGCCATGAGCAGTAGGCAGCAAATGCTATCTCACGACACACCCAGAGTTGCGAAGACACGCCCTCAGGCTTGGCGTTCCCGGAACAGGTCCGCCAGGCGCTCGTATACACCTTTGACGGCGCGGAAGAACTCGTCAATCCCTGAGGTTTCGCGGGTTACTTCGTGGGAGCTCAAATCCGTGGTGATGGCGTTGCAGAGCTGAGTGGAACGGCGAATGCGCTCGGAGGTGAGCAAGGGCAGCACGGTCTGCGTATCGTGCTTGAGCAGCTGGCGCTCCTGCCATTCCTGAACAGCCCATGCCGTCTTGCGAACGTAGTCCACGGCGTCACGGAACTCCATCAGGATGCGCGGGTCTACGCTGCCTGACTTCATATCCTGCTCGAGCCTGACCAGCTCGGCGCTGGTTTTCTTGAGCTGGAAATTTAAGCCCCAAAAAGTCTCGCTGGGAATCAAAAGCTCGACGGCAACGCCGGAGACATGGCCTTCTTTCGACCGGCGAAGGCCCACCACGCGCGCCCGTGATGCTTCGCTCGAAATAAGATTGGTTAACTCCAGTTGGCTACCAACGCCCGGGTGAATTTTCATGAGCAGCAGACCGCCTTGGGCGTTTACCTCCTTGGCTTGGGAGATTTCCTTTACGGTTTTGCCGCCGCCCTCTTCCCACTTGGCCTCTACCGGAACAACCACAGGAAAACGGATGCCCCTCCGTTGGTCGGGTTTTGCAGGCGGCCGCTCAGCAGTGCGTTCATCCATTGCGAAGAACCTCTCAGATGATGGAAACTGGTTATACCACTTCAGCCGCCGCAGTGCATCGCGACGTGTCTAGTAGGCGTAAGCCTTGAGAAATGCGAAGACCACCACGCCGGTGATGGAAACATACAGCCAGATGGGGAAGGTGAATCGCGCGATGCGGCGGTGCATGACGAAACGGCCGGTGAGCGAAAAGAAGAACGTGGTCAGTACCAGAGGCAGCGCGACAACCGAGAAAAAGATGTGGCTGGCCAGGATGGAGAGATAGATGGTGCGGACCGTTCCCTGACCCGGGAAGCGCGTGTCGCCGTGCAGGGCGTGGTTGACAATATAGCTCACCAGGAATAACGAAGAAAATCCAAACGCCAGCAACATGCAATTGCGGTGGGCTGGCCGGTCGCCTTGCTTGATGAAGTACAACCCCACGCAGAGCGCGACGGCGCTCAATCCATTTAGAAGCGCGTTGAGCGCCGGCAGGAAGGTCCATTGCCCGGCAAATTGGGACGAGGCCTGGTGTACGTAGAGCAACCAGAGCAGGAATGAGATGGCGGCGGCGCTGGTGGCAAGAATTGCTCCCAAAGCTGCGCGCGGGTTGGCCTGGCGCTCTTCCATGGAAGTATTAAAGCATAGAAGCTGAGATGCGTTAATTCCTGGACTTGGAAGGTTTCTTGCGTGCTTTAATCATACCTGCTTTGATCCGGGCTGTTTTGGTTATGCTTGTTTTGACCGGGCGTGGTTAAATGCGCGAGAAATCGTACGCGTCTCAGGGGATAAAATGTCTTCGCCACTCATACCGAGCGAACTTGACGCTCGTACCCAAGCTTTTCCCGTCCTGACCGCGACGCAAATCAGCCGTGTGCGCGCCTGGGGCAAACTTCGAGACGTTAAGACCGGTGAAATCCTGTTCGAGCCCGAGGATTCGGAGACCCCATTCTTCGTGCTGCTCACCGGACGGATGGAGATCGTGCAGACGGAGTTTGCAGGCGAGCGCGCCATAGCGGTGCACGGCCCAGGGGAGTTTAGCGGTGAAATGACCATGATTTCCGGACGGCGCAGCCTGGTTCGCGGGCGCGTCACGGAGGCCGGCCAGTTTCTTGAGCTGAGCCCCGATGGTTTGCGGTCGCTGATCGCCAGGGACGCCGAGTTGAGCGAAATTTTCATGAGAGCTTTCATTCTGCGGCGCCTGGAATTGATCAGCCGCGGGCAGGGCAACATCATCCTGATGGGTTCGCGGCACTCGGCCAACACGCTGCGCCTGCGCGAATTTCTAAGTCACCTCGAACATCCCTTTACTTATGTGGATCTCGACACGGACAAGACTTCCCAGGAACTCCTGGACCGTTTCAGCGTCAAATTGGACGAAATTCCCGTGGTCCTCTGCAACAGCCGGTTCGTGCTGCGCAATCCGTCGATTCAGGAATTGGCGGATTGCCTCCGGCTCAACAGCAACATTGATGAATCGCAAGTCCGCGATTTGATCGTTGTGGGTGCGGGGCCGTCGGGGTTGGCGGCCGCGGTCTATGCAGCCTCGGAAGGGCTGGACGTGCTGGTGATCGAAGCCGTTTCGCCCGGCGGGCAGGCCGGATCCAGCTCCAAGATCGAAAATTACCTGGGCTTTCCTACGGGAATTTCCGGACAGGAACTGGCGACGCGGGCCATCGTGCAGGCAGAGAAATTTGGAGCCAAGATGATGGTGGCGCACAGCGTCAAGCGTCTGGATTGCGTCAAGCGCCCCTACGCGGTGGTACTGGACAACGGCAGCAGACTCTCGGCGCGCGCCGTAGTCATCGCGACGGGAGCGCAGTACAACAAGCCGCACATCGCCAATCTGGAAAAATTTGAGGGCCAGGGAATTTATTACGGCGCGACGCACATGGAATCGCAGCTATGCGGACAGGACGAGCTTATCGTTGTCGGTGGAGGGAACTCCGCCGGACAAGCGGCGGTTTTCCTGTCGCAGACCGCAGACAAAGTGCACATGCTGGTGCGCTCTGGCGGGCTGTCGAACACCATGTCACGTTATTTGATTCAGCGCATTGAAGAAAATCCCGCAATCGAATTGCATTTCAAAACAGAAATTGTAGATCTCGCGGGGGAGGCACATCTGGAGCGCGTTACCTGGCGCGACAAGTCTACCGGTGAAAATTCCGTCCACAATATCCGCCACGTGTTCATTATCGCTGGCGCTTCTCCGCGAACGGAGTGGTTGAAAGGCTGTATTGCCCTGGACAGCAGAGGGTTCATCCTCACCGGACGGGATTTGGAGACGGTAATCCAGGGGCCTTTGTGGTCGCTGGCCCGCGCTCCGCAGATGCTGGAGACCAGCCTTCCGGGCGTGTTTGCGGTGGGAGATGTGCGCTCGGGAAATGTGAAGCGCGTGGCCTCCGCTGTGGGAGAAGGAGCGATCGCCATTCACCTGGTGCATCGCGCCCTGGCGGAGGCTTAGCGGAGACTTCCAAGACTTACCGGATGAGGAGATTCCTCTTGGGGCAGACCTGGAAGAATCGCGTTCAGTGACAGGCTTCGCTGCCGGAATCGGTAAAGGTTTTGCCAGCTTCGGGGACGAATTCCCAGTTGTAGCTTTTGGCGTGCAGGGTGAGTTTCAGGACGCCGAAAGTGTCGGTGTTGCGGACTTCGCTGTTGTGGATGGCGATGAGCGGAGTGTGATTTCTGCCGCCGCTGCCCACGACGAATTCGCGTATGCCGCGCGCCGGGTCGGCGTCGCCGTCAGAGTCGAGCGGCGCGAAGCGTTCGTAGTTATGTTCGTGGCCCACCACAACGAGAGCTGCGTGGGCGTCGTAGAGAGCCTGCCAGAGGGACTTCAATTCCGGATGGATGGCGTGCGAGCGCTGGGGGCCGGAGCTCACCAGCGGATGGTGCATGAACGCCATGGTGCAGACGCCGGGGTGCGAAGCCAGATCTTTGCGCAGCCACTGTTCCTGCGTCGAGCCAGCCTCGCAGCCGCCGATGTAGGCGCAGTTGCTGTTCAACGAAACGACATGCCAGGCGCCGAGCTCGAAGCTATACCAGCCCTGCCGGGGATCTCCGGCTGCGGCGCCGAAGTAGTGATAATAACCGGCGGCGCCCTTGGTATTGTATTCGTGATTCCCTGGCGCGGGTTTTGTGCGCGCTTTGTGGCGGCCCCAGGTTTTTCCGTAGCAATCGTTGAACTCCTGGTCGGTGCCGCTGCCGTAGGCTAAGTCACCGGCGGCGAAGACAATTCCGGGAATCTTGTCGAGGAGTTTTGCGGTAGCTTCGGCGCCGCTCAAGTCCGAGCAGCCGGCAATATCTCCAGCGCCGACGAAGGTGGCGTCGGCGGCAGCAGCCGGGGGAATGGCCGGCTTCTGCGGTTTGGCCGCAGGCACGTACTGCGCGTGCGCGGACGCGGCCATTAGCACGGTGAAAATTCCCAGCAAAATCGCGTTTCTCATTCGTGCCCTCTATTATGGCGAGGCCGCAGTTCTCCGGCGAACGGATACGTTGCGGACTTCAATACCGCTTCCAGCTCGCGGCTGCCCGCGCCCGGCGCACGCTGCCCGCGGCATGAGATTGTAACAGCCGGCAGTGAAATGCGGCACGTCGATACGGCGTCGTTTTTCATACAACTTCGAATTTGCTACGAGCATCCCAACCGTTTAAGATTGAGAGCTTTGGCTTGCCGGATTCATAGGGGAGAGTGCATGGTTCGGGTTCCGCGTTACGCATTTCATTTTCTGTTGGTAACTTTGGCCGGCCTGCTCGGGGCGTGCGGATACAGCGCGCCGGTGAACCCTGTGCCCAATCCGAATCCCCCCAGCCTGACAGGAATTACCTTGAACCCCAGCACGGTCGCGGGAGGCCAGTCGACCACGGGTACGGTGACCATCAGCGTGGCAGCGCCCACGGGCGGCACACTCATCGGAATATCCAGCAACAATGTTTCCGTTCCCACTCCCCCAACGGTGATGGTGCTGGCCGGCGCCACGACCGCTACGTTTAAGATTGCCACGCCGCAGGTGGGCTCACCAGTGACCGTAGCGGTGTTCGCTACGCTAAACGTGTCGTTGCAGACCACGCTTAACATCACGCCGGTCACGGCACTTTCTCTCACCGGGTTCACGCTCACTCCCAGCACCGTACCCAGCAGCACCACCACGCAGGGGATGATCACGATTTCCGCGCCGGCTTTCGCCGGTGGCCAGTCTATCAACCTCACCAGTGTCAGCCAGCTGGTGACGGTGCCGGCCACCGTGGTGGTCCCTACGGGTGCGACGTCGGTTCTGTTCAGCGTCTTCACGGCGCCGGTGAACGCGCCCACTTCGGTGGACATCACCGCGGAGCTGAATGGTGGAACGAAAACGGCTACGCTGATGCTTACCGCGCCTCCGGCGCTGCTGAGCGGAATCAGCATGCAGCCGAATCCTGTGGTGGGCGGGACGGCATCCACGGGCACACTCACTTTGACGCTTCCGGCGCCAGCCGGCGGAATTCCCATCACGCTGACGTCGAGCGATACGGTAACGCTGCCCATTCCTACCGCTACCACGATTGTCACCATTCCGGCGGGCGCCACGCAGGCGCAATTTATGCTGACCCCCACCACCGTTCCCAACACGCGCCGCGTGCAGATAACCGCCACGCAAAACCCAGGGACTTTGAATGCCGTGTCGCAGAGCGTGGTGCTCAACGTGGTGACCACGGCGGTAACGGTGAGCGCGCTGAACCTCAGCTCTGCTTCCACCACCGGCGGCCTGCAAGTCACGGGAACGGTCAGTATTTCGTCCGCTGCGCCGCAAGGCGGCACGATCGTGACGCTTTCCAGCAGCAACGCCAGCGCAGCCACGGTTCCAGCAACGGCCATTGTTCCTGCCGGCAGCACTTTCGTTCAGTTCCCAGTCAACACATCGGCGGTCACCACTGTGCAGATGGCCACGATCTCGGCTGCGCTGGGCACCGGTACAGCTCAGACCGCGGTGCTCACCGTCAACCCTGCCTCGTCGGTGACGGTCACCTCGCTGACGCTAAGCCCCACGAGTGTGGTGCGAGGCGATGTCTCTACTGGAACAGTCACACTTTCCGGGCCCGCGCAGTCCGGCGGCGCTCTAGTCACGCTGACCAGCAACGACCCCACGGTCAGTTTCCAGCCCAGCGCGACCAGCGTGCTGGTGCCGGCAGGCTCCACCAGTCAGACCTTCACCGTGTGCACTTTGCAGGCGGCTTCGTGCCCCGCCGCGGCCGGCACTGCGCCGGTGATGGCGACGATCACCGCGGCGCTGAACGGCTCAAGCAAGACGGCTGTGCTCTCCGTTGTCGCTGCACCAACGCTGGCGAGCTTCACGCTGGCTGCCAGCACCGTAGCGGGAGGCGCAAGCACCACCGGCACATTGACGCTTTCCGCCGCTGCGCCCGCCGGAAGAACGACCACGGTCACGTTGACCAGCTCGGATCCGTCCATTCAGGTGCCGCCAAGCGTGGCGATTCCTTCAGGAAGCACCACGGCGACGTTTGCGGTCACCACGCTCGGCGTCACCAGCCAGCATGTGGCCACGATTACCGCCACTCTGGGCAGCGTGATGCTGAACGCAACCCTTACGGTTACGCCGGCGGCGGCTACGGTCAGCCAGGTTTTCTTCAACCCGCCGAGCGTGGTTGGCGGACAGGCTTCGACTGGCACCGTGGTGCTGAACTCGCCCGCTCCGGCAGGCGGCGTGACGGTCACGGTTTCCTTACCTGCGGGGACGACAGCGGTGACGCTGCCTGTGGTGAGTATATCGATCGCCGCCGGGGCAACCTCGGCGACGTTCACCGCGAATTCGGCTGCGGTGACCGCGGCCACCGCCGTTCACGTGACCGCGACGCTGGCCTCAGCGGCGCAGATGAATACGCTGACGGTTAACCCGGCGACTACGGGCACGCTCAGCGAGCAGATTATTGCCGGCGGCGAAACCACTTCGAGCGATTTCCCGGTGAGTTCCGGCGCATTGCAGAGCACCATCGTCGGCTCGGACAGCGGCACGCTCACCAGCATCAATCTTTCTACAAACAGTGGCACCACCACGTCGTCGGACACTTTCTCTACGTATTTTGGCAAGGCCAATCTTGGCCAGTTGCGCGATATTTTTATTGACGCCACCGGAAACGTCTACGCTTGCGGCACCACCAGCGACTCTGCGCTTCCGGTTACGGCGGGCGTAGTACAAGCCGTGTACGGTGGCGGGCTTTCCGATGCTTTCGTTGCGGAGTTTGACTCGACCGGCCACGTGAAATTGCTTACCTACCTGGGCGGAAACGGCGACGACTCCTGCAACAATATTTTTGTGGATTCGACGGGGAATATCTTTGTCAGCGGGCGGAGCACGTCGGCCAATCTTATGGGCACTACCGGCGTGGTACAGCCCGCGCTGGCGGGGGGCACGGGCGGCGACTTCTTCATGGCCAAGCTGAACCCGGGAGCCACTACCAAGACGTGGTTCACTTTCCTGGGCGGGATGCTGGACGACAACGCCAGCGGGCGCATCGCCGTGGACTCCATGGGAAATGTATTCATTACCGGCACCAGCAAATCGATTGTGGATTTCCCGATTTCGGCCACGCAGGGACGCCCGAACATGACCGGAGCGATTAGCTTCGGCGTGCTGGTAGAGCTTGCCCCCGACGCAACTTCGGTGAAGCACACCACATTTTTATTCGGACGCACGCCGCCTTCCGGCATGGTTGGAACTCAGGCGGATGCTTCGGGTGGGCTGGCCATCGACGCTGCCGGCGATGTTTACGTTTGCGGCTCGGCCGCGGCAACCGATTTTCCGGTCACTGCGGGCGCGTTCCAAACCGTGTTCAAGGGCAACCAAGACGCCTACGTGGCGAAGATTGCCGCGAACGGTTCCATTGCCGCGCTGACCTTGCTCGGCGGCACGGGAAATGTTCAAGCATGCAAAGGGCTGCATCTGGATAGCGAAGGCAACGTAATCGTCGTAACGCCTACGGATGCGGCAGACTATCCGGTGACCGGCGCGGGCATTGGACCGCTGGGCGGCCCCAGCGATTTTGCGGTAACCAAATTGACCGCGGACCTGAGCACGCTGGTTTTCTCGCGCAAGATCGGCGGCTCCGCTGCGGAAAACGCCGACGCCACGCGCGTGGAGCTCGACGCCAACGAGAATATTTATTTCTCGCTGTCCACAAGCTCGGCTGATTTTCCAGGCATGACGGCCAGTTCCTTCCAGCAGTTCTTCAAAGGCACACCCGGCGGCGCCAACAACAACATGGCCATCGTCAAGCTCTCCGCCGACGGGTCCTCAATCCTTTACGCCACTTATCTGGGCGGCTCCGGCCAGAACAGCACGACAACGCTGCGATACAAGAAGAATTAGCGGTCAGACTACGCTTCTAACGTTTATCGCTTGTTGTAAAACAAATACTCCTCTCGTCGCGCCGTGAATTACGGTGCGTCGTCCCTCCTCTCCTGACTGCTAAAACCTGCGTGTCTCCACTGACACGACGCTGGATATTGCACACGCATCTACGAAGTTTGCGGATCGCTAACTTTCGTTTTCTCAATAGATTACGCATGGGTACGCCGATTGCTATTCGCAGATGTGGCGGCGAGGAATTCAGGAAGGGACTATGCCAGAAGGGCGAGGGATAGCGAACGGAAGGGGCGCTGGACCAGACGCCGGTGAACTACTCGCCGGTAGTGAATGGCGACTCGGCAGTCAACTAAACGATAGCAGGAGAAGGGCGCACAGGTTCGCGCCGCGGGTTATGGGTTTGGCGGCGATTCTGTGGATTGCCGGCGGCGCGTTTGTGCAGCAGCGTCCGCTGGCGCGGGTGCAGACCGAAGCGCGAATCATTCAGATGGCGGGGCAGGCGGTGGCGCGCAGAAGTGAGGAGAAGAAGCAGGTTGACGAAAGGCCGGCACCGCCGAGGGAAGCCCACGGCGCGGCCACGAAGACTCACCCGGTGGAGAGCCGCCGCAACGTCATGAGTCAGATCGCCGTGAACCGCAACGTCGTGAGTCAGATCGCCGTGAGCCGCATCGTGGTGAGCATTGTCGACCGCAAACTTGCGCTGATCGCGGGCGATGGCGCAGTGACGAAAATCTATGACGTGGCGGTGGGCGCCGCGGAGACGCCGAGTCCTGAGGGTAAATTCATTATCGCCAGCCGTGTGGAGAATCCTTCCTGGTACTGGCCGGGGAAAATAGTTCCAGCGGGGCCGCAAAATCCGCTGGGGCCGCGTTGGATGGGCCTGGGCTTCGAGGGATTCGGCATTCACGGCACCAACCAGCCGCACTCGATCGGGCAAGCGGCTTCGCATGGATGCATACGCATGCGTAATCGCGACGTGGAGGAGCTATTTGTTCGCGTACGCGTGGGCGATGTGGTGGAGATGCACAGCGAGCATGACGCGGCGGTTGCGTTGATCTTTGGCAGCAGCCCGGAGCGTGATGCGAACTCGCCGGCCTCGCTGCTCTCGGCTGCCGGGAGCCGGGCGCTGGATGGAAGTTTGGTGATCGCCGCGGCGGCCGGCGCCGTGCGCGAATAACGCGAGCGCGATGGGAGACCCACCATGGAAAACATTCTGACCCTTGCCGGACTCGTGCTGACGGCAACGTTTTCTTTCTCGCTTGCGGTGCTGCTAGGTTGGACGACGCTGGCAGGTTTGCTGCGGCTGCTGCCGGTGAGTGCGACACGCTTTGAAAATGCCAAGCCGGTGCGTGCGGCTGCGCCGGTCTCGCCAGCTTCGGCGAGGCCCAAGCGAGTTCGTGTGGTGGTTGCGGCGGCGAAGAACCGTTCGGGAAAGGTCTACGCGGTTCGCACCGCATAAAAATATCGAAGAGGGATTGGGCAGCCGCTGGATGCGGGCCTGCCGCGGTGTGCTATGATGCCGTTCCGAACGCAACTGGCTTGCTCCGATGCGGAACTTCCGCCGACTGAAGGTACTGCGAACCGCGCCCCTCGCCGCTCTATTCCTGCTGACATCGTTGCCCGCTTTGGCCACGGAAGATTGGTCGGCGGCGGCGCGTGCGCTCGAGAAGAAAATTGCTGGCAAGCTCAAGCCGCTCAAGCCGGGCGACAGCGTGGTGTTGTCAGTGCGAAATTCAAGTTCGCTGGCAGCGGATGAGGTGGAGCGCGTGCGCACCGCGATCGAGGCGGAACTGCGCGCGCAAGGCTGGCGCGTCACCGCAAATTCAGCATGGCCAGAGATGCAGCCTGAGAAGCAGCCGGAAAAACAGCCAGAAAAACAGCCAGAAAAACAGAAGGACACGCAGATTCGCATTACGCTGGCCGAAAATCTGAATGGCTTTCTGTGGGTTGCGGAAATCACGGCACGCGAGTCCCGCGAAGTGGTGATGCAGGCTGTGCCGCACGGCACATCGGAGGAGCGCCTGGCGAGCGCGCCCGCCTTTCTGCTTCGGTCGCAAAAATTGCTGGAGCAAGAGGTGCCGATTCTAGACTTCGCGCTGGACTTCTCGCTGGACTTGGCGCCAAGCAGGGCTGGCCGCAGCGACGCGCCGGCCGGTCGGCCGCGATTGCTGGTGCTTGAGCCCGATCACCTGGTGCTGCGCGTACTCGAAGACGGCAGGTGGCAGGCAAAGCAGAGCGCTGCTCTGGGGGTAGCCGGCACGTGGCCGCGAGACCTTCGCGGGCGGCTGCGGATGAGCGGCACGTCTTTCGAGATTTTTTTACCTGGAGTTCTGTGCCAAGGCACAGCAGCGGATACGCTCAGTGCCCGGTGCAGCACGAACCAGCAGCCCTGGGACTTTGACCTGGGGGACGGCGGGAAATTGCAGGCAACGCTCGCGGCCGGGAAAAATTTCTTTGATTCGAAAACAGGCACTGACGGCGGCCGTGTTCGCAGCATTCCGCCATTTTTTTCCGTGGCGGCGATAAAGGTGAATGGAGAATCGATCTGGGCATTCACCGGCGTGGACGGCCGCACGTGGCTGGACGATCCGCAGACGGAAGGAGAACCTGTTGCCAGCATCGACGGATGGGGCAGCGACATTGCGGCGCTGAAGACGGACTGCGGAAGTTCCTGGCAGATTCTGGCGACACGAGCGGGCGATGGGACGGAGCGGGACGCCGTACAGGCCTTTGAAATCCCACAAACGCAGCCACAAAAACAGCCGGTGGCGGTCAGCCAGCCGCTGGAATTTTCCGGGCCGGTGACGGCGCTGTGGCCGGCGACGCCGAACGGAACGGCTGGAGCGGTGATACGGAATCTGCAAACGGGAAGATATGAGGCGCACACTCTTTCGCTCAGTTGCAGCCATTAGCTGCGCGCTCGGTGCAGGTGCGGGGGCGTTCCTGCCGCCAGCACACGGAGCATCACGCCCGCGATACGGCGGCACTCTGCGCGTCAAGGTGCAGGCGCATCTCGACGCGCTGGAGCCGCGCCATCTGTTGGCAGAGAGTCGCGAGCAGACGGCCGCGGAGAAGCTGCTGCCTCTGGTCTTCGACCGGCTGGTGAGCCGGGACGCTCGTGGCCACCCGCAACCGCAATTGGCAACCAGCTGGACGCAGGATGCAGCTTACCAGCACTGGGAATTTCGTCTGCGGCCGGGCGCGAAATTTTCCGACGGCACGCTGCTCACTGCGGAGATTGCCGCGCACGCTCTGGAAAACAGTTTCGCCGCCTGCAAAGCAAGCGCGAGCGCCGCAGAAAATGTGGTCTTCGACTGCGCCGCCTCGAATTACGATCTGCTGCAGGATTTGGCCGAGCCGAGAAATTCTATTTCGCGGCGGACGGCGGACGGGACCTTAACGGGGACCGGCCCATTCCGGGTGGCGGAGTGGCAGGCCAAAAAGCGCGCACTGTTGAAAGCGAATGAAAACGACTGGCGGGGACGGCCGTTCCTGGACGCCGTGGAAGTGGAGATGGGCGTGATGCCGCGCGAACAGGTGGTGGCGCTGGAACTGGGAAAGGCCGACGTGATCGAAATCGTTCCCGAGGATGCACGGCGCGTTTCACGGGGCACGCTGCGCACATCGGCCTCGCTGGCGAATGAACTGCTGGCAATAGTTTTTCAACCGGGCCGGCCTGCCGCCGTGGACGCCCGTGTGCGCGAAGCGCTGGCCAGGTCAATCGACCGGGCTGCTATCCATGCCGTGCTCCTGCAAAAACAGGGCGAGCTGGCCGGCGGCCTGTTGCCGCAATGGCTGAGCGGATATGCGTTTCTGTTTTCGCCGGGACAGGATCTGGCGCGCTCAAGGGAGCTGGTCGCGGCGCTGCCCGCGGCGTCGCGCAAATTGACGTTGGAATATGCTCCCGGTGATTCGATGGCGGGCGCGATCGCGGAGCGCATCGCCGTGAATGCGCGCGATGCAGGGCTGGCGCTGCAGACCCTTGGACAAACGCGGGTGAACGGCCAAACCCCGACAGCGGATGCGCGTCTGATGCGCCTGCACATCGAAGGTCTCGAGCCGGGACGGGCGCTCGAGCGAATGGTTACTGCTGCGATGCTCACCGATGGGAAGCACGCGGCGGGGCCGCTTGCCGCGGAAGTTGTCTACGCGGAAGAATTCAATCTGCTGGAAGGCCACCAGATCATCCCGCTATTTCACCTGCCGCAAATTTATGGTCTGAGCGCGCGGGTGAAAAACTGGAGTCCGTCGACCGCGGGCGAATGGCGGCTGGGGGAAATCTGGGTGGAAGCGGAGCGGCGGTGAGCCTGCGCACAAAACTCCTCGGTGCGTTTGTGCTCACGGTGCTGCTGGTGGTGAGTGCAGTGGCCTGGGGCACATCCACGATGGTGGGACGCGCGCTGGAGGAAGCCGACCGGGAAGGCACGCAGGCGCTGCTGGCGGAATTTCGCGGCGAATTCGCGCGGCGCGGCGCGGACATCGCGCAGCGCCTGGAAGGGATTGCCGGCGCGGATGCCACGCTGCGCATGGCCATCGACCTGAGTGGTACGGCGCCCGATCTATCGCAGTACGTGAATACGGCGCGGGATCTGGCGGTGGCTCATCAGCTCGACTTGCTGGAGATTATTTCGGCGGATGGAACGATCGTGTCGTCCGCGCAGTGGCCGGCGCGATTCGGATACAAAAAAACATGGGTCATCGCCTCGGAAGACTGGTCGAAGCTGCCGGCATTTCTGGAGCGCGAGGAGCTGGCGCCTGGAGCCACGCTGGCCTTGCTGGCCGTTCGCATGGTGAACGTCAGCGGGTCAAAGATCTTCATCGTGGGTGGGCAGAAGCTCGATCGCGAATTTTTGACTTCGCTGACTCTGCCGTCCGGAATGCGCGCCCTGCTTTACAGGAATCTCGAGCCGGGATTTTCGTCGCCATCGCTGATCGAAGCGTCGGGCAGAGTGGCGCAGGGCGACCGGCTGGCGCCGCTCATCGGGCGAATGAGGATCGAGCCGGGCGAAAAGGAACAGACCGTACATTGGTCGGCGAATTCCGCCGACGCCGAGACGTTCTATGCTATGCCGCTCTTCGGGCGTCAACACGATTTGATGGGGGTGTTACTGGTGGGCAGCTCGCGCCGCCGGCTGGTGATGCTGCAGTCGCGCATTCGCTGGCTGGGGCTGGGCGTGGGACTGGCGGGAGTTTTACTGGGCATGGGACTGGCGCTGGAAACTTCGAAACGCGTGACGCGCCCGGTGGTGGCGCTGGCGGCGGGAGCGCGGGCTGTGGCGGCGGGCGATTGGAGCGCGCGCGTGCCGGTCACCTCGCACGACGAAATCGGAGAGCTCGCCGAGGCCTTCAATCAAATGACGCAGGAGCTGATGGAACAACGCGAACGGCTGGTGCAGGTGGAGCGCGTGGCGGCATGGAGAGAACTGGCGCGGCGTCTGGCCCATGAATTGAAAAACCCGCTGTTTCCGTTGCAGATTACGGTGGAAAATCTGGAACGGGCGCGCGCGCAGTCGCCGGAACAGTTCGACGAAGTTTTTCGCGAGAGCACCGCGACGCTGTTGACCGAGTTACGGAATATGCAAACCATTATCGGCCGCTTCAGCGACTTCGCGAGGATGCCGCCGCCGGAGCTCGAGGCGGTAAATGTAAATCAAGTTCTGCAGGAAGCGGCGCGTCTAGTGGCTCCGCAAATGCAGATGCCCGGACGGCCGGGCATCACCCTGCGGCTGGAGCTCGGCCGGGAGCCGGCGCTCGAAGGCGTGCCGGCGGATGCCATCCTGCTTCATCGCGCATTCGAAAATTTGATTCTCAATTCGCTGGATGCCATGCCGGAGGGCGGCGCGCTTACGATTCGCACCAGCATTCACGGCACGCACGCGCGCATGGAATTCACCGATACCGGTGTGGGCGTCACTGCGGAAGAACGCGAGCGTCTTTTTACGCCTTACTACACCACCAAGCAGCACGGCACGGGCCTGGGGCTGGCGGTGGTGCAGTCCGTGGTGAGCGATCATGGCGGAACGATTACCGTGGAAAGCGATCCGGGACGCCAGACGACATTTCGCGTGGAGTTGCCGCTGGCGGCAAGCGGATCACCACTTGCGCCGCGTTTGAGAGCGGAGACCGAGAGAGCGGGGTAGACTCCAAGTTCAAGGCGCTGGTTGTGCGATTCCAGCGACGATTATAAATTTCGGGCATAAATTTCTGGGATAACTTTCTGGCCATCGTCAAAAATGACCGCTAAGGCACATCTGCTGATTGTAGACGACGACGCGAACACGCTGGCCTCGCTGGCCCGGGCGTTTCGTCTGGCGGGCTATGAAGCTACGGTGTGCGACGACGCGAGCAAAGCGCTGGAGCTGGCGATTACGCAGCGCTTCGACCTGATTCTATCCGACGTAGTGATGCCGCAAAAAGATGGGCTCACCTTGCTCGAAGATCTGAAGCGCAACGAAGTGGCCGCGCCGGTGGTGATGATCTCGGGCCAGGCAACCGTGGAAATGGCCGTGCGGGCTACGCGCGCGGGGGCGATCGATTTTCTGGAGAAGCCGCTCTCCACCGAGAAACTGCTTTTGACGGTGGAAAATGCGTTGCGGCTCACGCGGCTGGAAAGCGAGAACCGGCAACTCCGCCAGCGCGTGGGCAAGCATGAAATCGTGTGGAAGAGCGCGGCGATGGGAGAGCTGCTGCGGCAGATCGAGCGCGTGGGGGCCAGCGAAACGCGCGTGGCGATCCTGGGCGAAACGGGCACCGGCAAAGAGCTGGTGGCGCGCACGCTGCACGAGCGCAGCCCGCGGCGCATGGGTCCCTTCGTCACTTTGAATTGCGCCGCGGTGCCGGCGGAGCTGATCGAATCGGAGCTCTTCGGCCATGAGAAGGGCGCGTTCACCGGAGCGGGCGCGCGGCACATGGGAAAATTCGAACAGGCGCGAGGGGGAACGCTGCTGCTGGACGAGATCGGCGACATGCCGCTGACCATGCAGTCGAAGCTGCTGCGCGTGTTGGAGGAAGGCGAAATCGAGCGCGTGGGCGGCGAGCGGCCGGTGGCCGTGGATGCGCGAGTGCTGGTGGCCACGCACAGAAATTTAGAAGAACTGGTAAAGGCGGGAACGTTTCGCCAGGACCTCTATCACCGGGTGTACGTATTTCCGATGCGTGTGCCGCCGCTGCGCGAGCGGCGCGAAGATATTTCCGTGCTGGTGGAGCATTTTGGACGGCAGCTCGCTGAGCAGAATGGCTGGAAGCGCAAAGAGTTCGCCGCGGAGGCCCTGGCGGCCCTGGAAATTTACTCCTGGCCGGGAAACGTGCGCGAACTGCGGAACGTGGTGGAGCGCGTGCTGTTGCTGACCGCGTCGGAGAGGGTAGATGCCGCAGCCATACACGCAGCGCTGCCGGAGATGACAATGGCGGGGGGGACATCGATGGCGGCGGCGGTGGGCACGCTGGCCGCGCGCGTGGACGCGTTTGAGCGCCAAGTGCTCGTGGAGGAGTTGCGCCGCAACCACCACCACATGAGCAATACGGCGCGTGCGCTTGGTCTGGAGCGCAGCCACCTGTACAAAAAATGCCAGCAATTAGGCATCGATCCTGGAGAATTGCGAAAAACTGAAAACAAGCCCTGAAGATAAAAAATTAGCGTTACTGCGTGGGTTTTTCGGTTAGCGCAAAATTTTTGGGGTGAGCAGATCGAGCTCTTTGCGGTATAGCGGGTTGGAAGGAAACTCGCTCGATAACTCGGTGAGCAGCATGCGCGCGCGTTGCGGCTGCTTTTCACGCAACAAGACCAGCGCCAGCATAATTTTTGCAAAGGGGCGCAGATAATGCCCGCCGCTTACGGTCTGCTGGAGTTGAGAAATTCCCCGCGCGCGGTCGCCTTTGATTCCGCCGATACGCAGGAAGAACTGCTTGTAGCTGGGCAGTGAGCCGATGATGTAGTTGGCCGTGCCCAGTGCGACATAAGCATCGAGCATATCCGGTTGCACGGCGAGCAGCCGCGCGGAGTAGGCTTCCGCTTCGCGTACGAATTTCAGCGCCGCCAGATGGCGCTTTTCGATCAGGCTGGTGTAGTTGGAGAGCATCCCGCCCGCCAGGGTCAGCACAAATAGAGATTCCGGGTCGTTCGCGTCGGCCGCCAAACGCTTCCCGGCAAGATCCTGTGCGCGATGGATGGCGTCCATAAAAGCCCGGCCTCGCGCCGGGTCGGGACGTCCCTCAATGCCTTCGAGAAACTTTTTGTCGTCGAGGAAGAAAGCCGAGGTGAAGACACCCTGCTGATAGAGTTCTTCAAACAGATAGGTCGCGGCAAACGCGGCGTAGCCGAAGGAATCGTCGGGATGGAGTTTCTGCCAGGCGGCGATGCGCGTGCGCGCCTCGGAAAACCGCAGCTCGTACATCAGTCGGAACGCCGCCTCGATTTCGGGGAGGGATTGAAATGCCGAACTGCCGCCGACGGTAGGCAAGACCGTTCGCGCAGAGGCTGCCGGCGGGCCGGCGAGAATGGAAAGCAGGGCGAATAGCATAACTTTTGAAAAGGGCGACATAAATTTCAGGGCTTTCCCGACTTACGCAGAGTATCCGCAGGGGCGTGAAGATCATTGATGCCCCAATCGTAATCGAAATAGCTTACGCGAGGATTTTTCAGCGCGTCAATGGCCCGGCGATTTGCATCGTTGGCAAACTTGCCCATGAAATCCAGGGCCACATCGCCGGCAGTCGCGCTGTGATTGCGCCGCGCGTAGTCCTCGAAATCCTGGCGAAACCATTTGAAGATGCTGGGAATGGTGGCGCGGTTGTGGGGCACGTCGAGCGAAAGATTGCGCGGGTCGTTGACGTACAGGCGCCCGGCTTGATCGAGAAGCGACTCGACGTTTTCCGCGGTGTAGGCGCTGCGCTGGAGATGCGGGCAGCTGTTCGAGGCGCAGACAATGGCAAAGTGGACGCGCGTTTCGCGGAGCTCCAGGCGAAGGATATTCTCGATATCGTCGAGAGTCACCTGCCGGCCGCCGACAGTAAATTTCTTGCTGCGAAAGAAGGCGAAGGGCAGAAATCCGATTTTACGCACGCTGCTCACCGGCCAGTTTTCCACCACGCCGGCAACGGTCAGCGCGTTATAGGCATTAATCCAGTAAGCCAGTTGGCTGGCACGCGAGGGGAAAGCGGCCGGATGCGATTTCGGGCTGCGCGCGGCCAGCGCGGCAAGATAGGGGTCGAGGTCCGCGCGACTCTCTTTCAATGATCCGTAATCGACGCGGCCCTGCTGGTTTACGAATTTGCGAAGCACCATCTCCCAGCGAGCATGATCAAAACTTTCGCCGCGCGCCGTAGCCGGCAGCACGCCCAGTGAGGAAAAAGCCGCAATAATAAACGCCACGAGAGGAATGACCGGAATGACCCGGGTCATTCCCCGCGATGGAGCTTGCATCTTGCCGCATCTGTTTTCCGGTGTCATCTTCCTCGGAAGTCCTGCGCACGCAAGTCCTTCAGCAAGATCGATACAATTCGCTCCCCGGCATGACCGTCCCACAGCGGCGGGAGACCGCCGCGGCGCGAGCGTCCGGAGAGCGCGTCGCCGGCTGCGGAAAGAATCCGCGCCGGATCGAGGCCCACGATGGTGTTAGTGCCCTCGTCGACGGTGATGGGGCGCTCCGTGCTTTCGCGCAGCGTGAGGCAAGGAACGCCGAGCGCCGTGGTCTCCTCCTGAATGCCGCCAGAATCGGTGAGCACACAGGCCGCGGAGCTCATCAGATGCAGAAATTCAAGATAGCCAAGCGCGGGAACCAGCCGCACGCCGCGGCCTTCACGGTCCCAGCCGCCGGAGGCCGCGCCGGAGTGCGTCTCGGCTGGGGCAGCGGACTGGAAATCGAATTGCGCGGCAAGGCCGAATGCGCGCAGGCGCTCCGCCGTGCGCGGGTGCGCGGGAAACAGAACGGGGACACGCCGGCCGATTTCGGCTAGCGCAGCCGCCAGAGGCGCGAGGCGCTCGATACGATCCACATTGGACGGGCGATGCAGCGTCACCAGGACAAACGGGCGGGCCAGCGCGGCGCCGCCAGGACCATCCTTAATAAGGTCATAATCCGCGAGTGCGCCCGAACGCTTCGCGGCGGGCAGAAAGCGCTGCAACGAATCGATCATTACATTGCCCACCAGATGTATGCGTTCTTCGGGGTGGCCCTCGAGGCGCAGGTTCACGACGCCGCTGGGCTCGCTGACGAAAAGCCAGGTGGCCAGATCATCGGTGAGCACGCGATTGATCTCTTCGGGCATGGTGCGATCGAAACTGCGGAGTCCGGCTTCGACGTGAGCCACGGGAATATGAAGTTTCGCGGCAACCAAGGCAGCAGCCAGAGTCGAATTGACGTCGCCCACGACAACGACAGCGTCGGGCTTCCAGTCCATGACCACCGGTTCAAGTCTTTCCATCACCAGGCCGGTCTGCGCACCGTGAGTACCGGAACCAACTTCCAGGTTGACGTCAGCGCGCGGCAGTCCGAGCTGGTCGAATAACAGGCGAGACAACGCGTCATCGTAGTGCTGGCCGGTATGAACTAAAAGCGTGGTCGCGCAGGACTGCGGTGTGGAATTCGTTGGCGCGGCCAGTGCAGAAACCAGCGCAGCGAGTTTGACGAAGTTCGGGCGCGCGCCAGCGATCAGCAGCAGCCGGGGATTTGGAGTGAGCGCCACGGGTCAGAAGAAGCGGAAGCGCTTGCGGCGGCCCGCAGCGGGGCTTCCCGGCAAGGCCGCCTCGGGAACAAAAGGGAGAGGCTGGCCGAGACAGGCCGCCAGTGGATTGTCATGAAATAAACCCTGCGCGACTTCGGGCCCAGCGCGGCGGGAAACCAGCGCAAAAGCTTCGCTGAGGCGGGGCGGGCGCCCGTGAAGACCGTGCGCGTCGCTGGCGATAAAGTGAATCCAATTCCAATCGAGAAACTCTTCCGCGGCGCGCTGCGCTTCGGCTCCAAAGCGCCCGGAGAGCGAGAGAGCGGTCACCTGCACATAGCATCCTCGCGTCACCCAGCCGTGCAGGCGTTCTGGGCGCGAACGGACCAGCGGATTGCGTTCGGGATGGGTGATGATCACGCGCAATCCCTGCAGTTGCAGTTCGTGGAGGGCGCCATCGAGAAATGGAGGCAGAGAAAAATTGGCGAACTCCACCAGCAGGTAGTTTTTCTGGTTCAGCGTGTAACGCGACGGATCTTTGCGCACCGCTTCGAGATTTTCGTAACTCATATGGAAATCGCAGCCGGTGTAGATCTGCAGGCGCGCGCCGACGGCTTGCTGCAACTCTTCGCGGAAGCGGCCTATGCGCTCAGGATCGAAGACGTGCTGGTCATTGGCATGGGGTGTAGCCACGATGCAGGTAATGCCGTCGGCGATTGCCGCTTCCGCCATCAGCACGGACTGGTCCATGGTTTCCGGACCATCGTCCAAGCCAGGCAAAAGATGACAGTGAATATCAACCATGGGCCACTCAGGATACCGTGCGGTGAAGATGGGGACAATGGCGCGGATGAAGCGTGTGAGGATTCGGATAGGACGGGCGGCTAATGGCGCAGCGCCCATGAGGCCTTGCCAGGAGGGCTGCTGCGCGCTGAAGTTGCTGTCTCGCTAGCGAAACAAAACTATCTCTCCGCACCTCCACCTTTGGCCCCATTCCTGCAAGTACCACCCTGTAAGCCAGCCTACTTTGTTCCGTTTCAGAACGGGCTGGACGGCGGGGGATGCGCCGTAAAGACCCGGAAGTCACCGGGCCAAGAGAAAACAGGAGACTTACCGATTCGGGAAAGAATTCGGATTCTGCTCCGTAAGTAACGGGGCGAACCCGGAATTGTCGATTCTCCGTCTTCGGGAATGCGCTTGAGTTCGCTGTTTCTCGATATGGAAATGGTGGGAAGGGGAGAACAAGATCTGAGAAGTGCGACCCGAGAAGTGCGAGGCGATCAGTAAATGTTGCGGGAGAGCCGCAGCATATTAGACGTCAACTACGAAAGGAGCTACACACGTGAAAATCAAAATGAATCTGGCGTTGATTCTTTCTGTGCTTTTAGTGGCGGTACCGGTGTTGCCGGCGGAGCCTTCCTCCGCGGTAGGAAAATTGACCACGCACGGCGCAGCCGCGGTAAACGGAACCGTGCTACCGAACGAAGCCACCATATTTTCCGGCGATCGTCTGGCGACCGAGAAGAATTCGACTGTGGCGTTGTCACTCGGCGCCGGGAACCAGGTATTTTTCCCGGAACTGACGCTCGCAAGGCTGGAGCGTAGCGGAATGGGGACCAAGGTATCGCTCGAGCGTGGAGCTTTGGCCGTCGTGAGCCGCATGGGAACCGCTCCCATTGTGGAAACGAACGGGATCCGAATTGAAACTGCGGGAACGTCTCCCGCAGTGTTTGAGGTGGCGATCAGCGGCAAGGCTCTTAAGGTCTTCGCTCGCACGGGCGCCATGCGCGTGATTTCCACGGGACGTACCGTTGAAGTGCCGGCAGGAAAAATGATGGCCGCGACGGTTGCGCCGGGAGCCGAACCCTCGACTCCGCCGGCAGGCACGGGAATGGGCTCCAATCTAACCGGTGTGGAAATGGTCGCCATCGGCGTTGGTGTTGCTTCCGGAGTTGCCGGTCTGATCCTCGGCGTGGTGGCGATTAACCGGCCCAGCCCCCAGGACTGTCACGTTGTCGGCTCTTCGCCGGCCACGATCACCTGCCCATAAAAGCAGTTGCACCACTCCCCCAGGCCCACGACGGATGCGCCGCTGGCGCATTCGTCGACGCCCGGGGTGTCTTCTCAACCGAACCTGGATGGCGATCCGGGATGGCGCCAGGAAGATGCACTCGAAACGTGATGACGGAACAGAAATAGGGAATCACGACGAGTCAACCGGCCAGAGGAAGTAAAAGGATGAAAGCAATCGCTGCGATGACGCAAAGAGAAAATCGAAAGCGCTGCCGGGCGGCGCTCGGACTGTGGTTCCTGGCGACGCTGCTTGCGGCTCTGCTGCCTGCTGTCGCGGCCGCGCAGCAAGAGCCCGTGCCTGAAAAGGTTCCGGAAACCACCGAGGAATACAACCACCGGCTGAACCAGCTGGCACAGATCGTCGAAACCGGCACCGGCGCCGGCGCGCGGGCCGCGGCCATGGATGAATACGTCATTGGCCCGGAAGATCTTCTGGAGATCACCGTCTTTGAAGCAGCGGAAATGAGCCGCACCGTGCGTGTGGCTGCTGGTGGAGAGATCACCCTGCCGCTGGTTGGCCCGGTGCGCGCCGCGGGACTCACCCCGCGCGCGCTGGAGTCGGTGGTGGAAGAGCTGCTGCGCCGCACCTACTTAAAGGACCCGCATGCCGGAGTTTTTGTGCGCGAGATGCAGAGCCATGCGGTGTCGGTTTTTGGCGCGGTCAAGAAACCCGGGGTCTACCAGATTCGCGGAGAAAAGACGGTGATCGAAGTGCTTGCGCTGGCCGAGGGATTGGCGGATGACGCGGGCGATACGGTGGTGGTGGAACATAGCGCCACCTACGGGCACTCGGGCGCGGAACTTCCCCGCGCGGAAACGGTGGAAGTCAGCCTGAAAAGTCTGCTGACCTCGTCCGATGCGCGCGCCAATGTGCGCGTGCGTCCCGGCGACATCGTGAAAGTAACTCGCGCGGGAATCGTCTACGTGATTGGCGAAGTGAAAAAGCCCGGCGGCTTCCTTTTGCGCACCAACGAAAACATCTCGGTGCTGCAGGCGCTGGCCCTGGCCGAAGGATTGACGCGCACCTCGGCGAAAGGCCAGACGCGCATTCTGCGCACCAATCCCGACACCGGTAAACGCGAGGAGCTGCGCGTGCCTCTCGGCGACGTGCTATCGGGCCGCGCGCCGGACCCGGTGCTGCAGGCCCGCGACATCGTGTTTGTGCCCAACAGCGCGGTTAAAAGCGCTCTGCTGCGCGGGTCCGAGGCAGCGATATCCATCGTGAGCGGCGCGTTGATCTATCACCGCTAGGAGATTTATCACCGACGAGATTTACCACCGATAGGAGATCTACCACCGCCGAGGAATCTGACTGGCGTGAATGAACGGAGGTAAGCCATTGCAGGGCGAAGGAAACATCGAACGGTACGAACCGGCACGGCTGGAACGGCGGCCGCTTGCCGCCACCGGCAGCAGCGGCACGATCGAGATGGAGCGCGCGCCGGAGCTGGTGGCCTATTGGAACGTCCTGCGCAAGCGCCGCTGGACGGTGCTGGCGGTCTTTTTTGTTCTCTTCACGCTGGTGCTGCTGGGCACGCTCAAGCAGCGGCCGGTGTACCGCGCGACGGCATTGCTCGAGATCCAGAAAGAGAACGCCAACATCCTCACCATGAAGGAGATGTTCGAGCTGGACACCGTTTCCGACACCTACCTGGAGACGCAGTACAAAATTTTTAAAAGCGATACTTTGGCGCGGCGGGTGATTTCGCAACTCCATCTGGACACCATCGAAGAATTCAATCCCAAAAACAGATCACGGGAAAGCGTCGATCAGGCGGTGCTGGCGCGGTTTGAAGACCGGCTGGGCATCGAGCCGGTAAAGCGCAGCCGGCTGGTGGAAGTCACCTTCGACAGCTACGACCCGCAACTGGCCGCGCGCGCAGTAAACGTTCTCGCGGAAAACTACATCGAGCAGAACCTGGAAGTGCGCTGGGAAGCCACGCAGAAAGCGAGCGAGTGGCTGGCGCAGCAGCTGGCGGGAATGAAAGGCAAGCTGGAGAAATCGGAAGACGAGCTGCAGGCCTACGTGCGCGAGAACGGCCTGCTGTTCCTCGAAACGGAGAAAGGCGGGCGCGAAAACATTGCCGACGAGCGGCTGCGGCAGCTGCAGGAAGAGCTGACCCATGCGCAGTCGGTGCGCTACGAAAAAGAGTCGCTGGCGCGGCTGGCCGAAGCCGGCGACGCCGCGGCGCTGCCCGGCCTGGCGGACAACAAGCTGCTGCAGGACCTCACCGAACGTCTGGCCGATCTCGAGCGAGAGCGGGCGCAGCTGTCGAGCACCTTTACTCCGGAATATCCCAAGGTGCGGCAGGTCCAGAGCCAGATTGAGCAGATCGAAGCGGTGCTGAAGCGCGAGCGGCTACGCGCCGCCGAGCGCGTGAAGAACGAGTATGCCGCGGCGGTGCGGCGCGAGGCGCTGGTGCGGCAGGCCTGGGAGCAGCAACAGCACGCCGTGGCCGAGCGCACCGTGCAGTACACCATCCTGCGCCGCGAAGTGGGCGCGAACCGCGAACTCTACGAAGGGCTGCTCTCGCGGCTGAAGGAGGCCGGAGTTTCCGCGGGATTAAAGTCGAGCAACATCCGCATCGTAGACGCTGCGCAGGCGCCGAAAAAACCGGCCAAACCGAACCTGCTGGTGAATCTCGGTCTCGGTCTGCTGCTGGGGCTGGGATTTGGAGTGGGCGCGGCGTTTCTGCTCGAGCATCTGGACAACACGCTCAAGTCCGCGGAAGACGTGGAAAGATTTTTGCAGGTTCCGGCGCTGGCGCTGATTCCTTCGGCGCAATCGCTCAACGGCAACGGCCGCGGCGCTCACGGTCTGGCGCAGGGTAAATCGCCCAAAAAAGAGCTGGCCCTGGCAAAGAAAGGTCCTCCCCACCCGGCGTGGTTCCGCATCGACGCTCCCGGCCAGCACGGCACATTTACCGAAGCGTTCCGTGGCCTGCGCACCTCCGTGCTGCTCTCTACCGCCGAGCGCGCGCCGCGAACTCTGCTGGTTACGAGCGCGCGTCCAGGCGAAGGAAAAACCACGGTGTCGATCAATCTGTCGATTTCTCTCGCCCAGCTTGGCCCAGGCGTTCTGCTGATCGATGGCGACCTGCGGCGTCCTTCCGTGCATCGCGCTTTTGGCCTCGAAAACGAAGGCGGCGTGGTGCGGTATCTCACCGGCGGGCAGGACTGGCGCCAGGTGGTCAGGCCCAGCGGCCTGGCCGGCCTGGATGTGATCGTCTCCGGTCCCATGCCTCCCAATCCCGCCGAACTGCTCAGCTCCGAGCGCATGCGCCAGCTCATCCGCGAAGCTACGCGCGAGTATCGCTGCGTAATCATCGACTCGCCGCCGCTGCTGAACGTGGCGGACAGCCGCATCCTGGCGACGATGGTGGAAGGCCTGATTCTGGTGGTGGAAGGCGGCGGCACGCCGCGCGAGTTGGCGCAGCGCGCGCAGGCTTGCGTGCGCAACGTAGGCGCGGCGGTGATCGGCGTGGTGCTGAACAACCTCGATTTGCGCGCCGATGGCGGTTATTACGCGCAGTACTACCGCGACGACTACTACACCACGCCGGAGGCGAGCACCAACGGCGACGCCGCGCACGCCGCCAAGGCGCACCAGGGTTAAAAGGAATTTTTTTGAGGAGGGCTGGCCCATGCAGATATTTCTCGATACCGCCGATTCGAAAGAGGTCCGGCAGTGGCTCGGCCAGGGCATCGTCGACGGGGTAACCACCAACCCCAGTATCCTGCACAAGGAAGGCGTGCACGATCCGGCGGAAGGCGCGGCGCAGCTCTGCGCCTTGCTGGGGGATAAGCCCATCAGCCTGGAGGTTACCTCCAACGACCGCGAGGAAATGGTTCGCCAGGGGCGCAGCTACGCGCGCTGGGCGGCCAACGTAGTGGTGAAAATTCCCATCTGCACGGAAGAAGGCGAGTCGTGCCTCGGCGTGGTGCACGAGCTTGCCGGCGCCGGCGTAAAAGTAAACTGCACGGCGATTCTTTCCTTCAATCAAGCCATTCTGGCGGCCAAAGCCGGGGCCACGTACGTCAGCCTGTTCGCCGGGCGCATCGCCGATGAAGGTGGCGACCCGGGAATAGTGATCGCCAATGTGCGGCGCTGGCTCGACTTGTGGCGTTCGCCGGCGCAAATCATTGTCGGCAGCATCCGCTCGGTGATGGACATTCAACAGGCGGCGCTGGCCGGCGCGCACATCATCACCATCCCGCCTTCGTTTCTTCCCAAGATGGTGGACCACAAGTACAGCCGCGAAACCGTGCGGCAGTTCAATCGCGACGCGCAAAAGGCCGTGGCCCAGATGGCGCGCGCGCGGGCAGCGCAGTAAACGCATTGAGCGATTAAAAAAGGAAGCGCATTGGAAAGTTCATCCTATCGAAGCGCGCCAGGCTGGGCGGCCCGGCACATTCTGCTGGCCTGCGATGGTGCCTCGCTGGTGGCCAGTTTTTTTCTGGCCTGGCGGCTGGTGCCGGTTTTGCGGCCGTTTTTTCACGCTACGCCGCACGCGGCCGGGCCGTTTGGCACGTACATTTGGCTGCTGGCCTGGATCGTTCCGGTGTGGCTGGCGCTGGGACAGCGCTACGGGCTTTACCCCCGCATGCCACTCGCCTGGAGCGCCATCCTGGTACGCGTGGTCAAGGTGCAGGCGCTGGGATTGGGCGCCATGGGCGCGCTGATTTTCGCGCTGAAGATGCAGGCGGTCAGCCGGCTGATCCTTTTCGGGTTTGCCGCGTTGTACGTTCCTGTATCCCTGGCGACGCGCGCCACCGCTGCCGCCGTGCTCGAAGCGCATCGCAAACATATTTACAACATTCCCAGAATTCTGGTGGTGGGCACGGGGGTGCAGGCGCGCGACTTTCTGCGGCGGGCGAAGCGCAGCGAAGGAACCTACTACCAGATTGCCGGATGCCTGGAGACCGATGGGGCCGGAACCGCACGGGAAGTGGAAGGCGTGGCCGTGCTGGGTACCACGGAAATTTTCGAGCGCTACATTTTCGGCAACGCCATCGACGTGGTGGTCTTCGCGCTGCCGCTCGAGCTGGCGCCGCGCGCGGCGGAGATGACCGAAGCGGCGATGTCGCTTGGTTTACGCGTGGTGATTCTTCCCGGCTACGGCCTGGAACATCTGGGCTACGGGCTGGAGCACCCGGAAGTTTCCATCGAACCGTTCCTCGGCCAGCCGGTGGCCGTACTCGCGAATGTGCGGCCGTCGCCGGTCTACCGCGCGGCCAAGCGGGCGCTGGATGTGGCCATTTCCGCGGCCCTGCTGGCGGCGCTCGCTCCGCTGCTGGGGCTGATTGCCGCTCTACTCAAGCTGACTGCGCCGCGCGACGCGGTGTTTTATCCCTGGAACGTTCTGGGCACAAACCTGAAACCGTTTCGCGGTTACAAGTTCCGCACCATGGTGCCCAACGCGGACCATCTCAAAAACGGTCTACTCGAAAAAAACGAAATGAAAGGGCCGGTATTCAAGATGCGCAACGACCCACGGGTTACTCCCTTGGGGCGTGTGCTCAGAAAATTTTCTCTCGACGAGCTTCCCCAGCTGTGGAGCGTGCTGAAGGGGGACATGAGCCTGGTCGGGCCGCGGCCCGCCGGGCCCGACGAAGCGCGGCGTTATGAGTTCTGGCAGCGCCGCAAGCTCAGCGTAAAGCCGGGAATCACCTGCCTGTGGCAGGTGAATGGCAGAAACGAAATCGACCGTTTCGACGAGTGGGCGCGCATGGACCTGGAATACGTGCAGAAGGCTTCGTTGTGGCTGGACTGCAAAATTTTACTCAAAACCGTTCCTGCGGTGCTCTCCGGCCGCGGCGCGTCCTGACGGGGGAGTTTTGGTTATGTCGCGAGTGCTGGTGACCGGAGGCGCAGGTTTTATCGGCTCGCACACCTGCGACCTGCTGCTGAGCAATCAATTCGAAGTGCGCGTTTTGGATTCTCTGCAGCCGCGGGTACATCCCCGCGGCCTGCCCCAATATCTGCACCGCGACGTGGAGTTCCAGCAGGGCGACGTGCGCGACCGGGCAGCGCTCGAGCGCGCGCTCGAGGGCGTGCGCTACGTGTATCACCTGGCGGCGTATCAGGACTACATGCCCGACTTCCACCGCTTTCTCGACGTCAACGCCACCTCCACGGCGCTGCTCTACGAAATTATCGTCGATCGCCGGCTGCCCGTGGAAAAAGTGATTGTGGCCTCGTCGCAATCGGTCTACGGCGAAGGAAAATATGAGTGCCCGCGGCACGGCGCGCTTTATCCCGGGCCGCGGCCCATCGAGCAGCTGGAGCGCTCGCAGTGGGAGCATGCCTGCCCCATCTGCGGCACGGATCTGCAACCGTCGCCTTTCGACGAGGCGGTGGTCAAGCCGCACACCGCTTACGGCATCTCTAAATACGCCGCCGAGCAGCTGGCCGTGCAACTGGGCCGGCGCTACGGAATTCCCAGCGTGGCGCTGCGCTATTCCATCGTGCAAGGGCCGCGCAACTCTCCGCACAACTCCTACTCCGGGGTCTGCCGCGTGTTTACGCAGCGCGCGCTGCACGGCAAGCGCCCGGTGGTCTACGAAGATGGCCGCCAGTTGCGCGACTACGTGCACATCCAGGATGTCGCTGCGGCCAATCTGCTGGTTCTACTCATGAAGGAAGCCGACGGGCAGTCCTTCAACGTGGGCGGGCAGCGCGCGGCCACGGTGCTGGAGTGCGCGCAACTGGTGGCGGCAGCCTGCGGCCAGCCGCTCGAACCTATCCTGCGCGGCGAATTTCGCGTGGGCGATACACGTCACACCGTTTCCGATTCCATGCGCCTGCGCCGCCTGGGATGGATCCCGCGCCACTCCCTCGAAGATATCGTTCGCGATTATGTGGGATGGATGCGCGAGCAGGACGAGGTGCCGGACAACTCCGACGCCGCGGCAAAAGAGATGCTACTCAACGGCGTGCTGCGTCCCGCAGCGGTAACCGCCTGAATTTTTGGGGCGCAGGACGGAAGTCCGGGAACCGGCCGGAGCCAATAAGGGGAAGCCAGACATGATCATTACCCGAACACCTTTTCGCGTGACGCTGGGAGGCGGCGGCACCGACCTGCCGTCCTACTACGCACGCCACGGCGGATTTATTTTTGCCACGGCCATCAATAAATACATGTTCATCAACCTCAACCGCCCGGTGGTGGACGACCTGGTGCGCGTGAAGTACACCAAGTCGGAAACGGTGGGGCACCGCGACATTCTGCAGCACGACATTGCCCGGGAAGGTTTGCGGCTGAGCGGCATCGATCGCGCCGTGGAGATTACCTCCATGGCCGACGTGCCCGCGGGCACGGGTCTGGGCTCGTCGAGCTGTTACGCGGTGGGCCTGCTCAACGCGCTGCATACCATGCAACGCCGGCCACTCGGTTTTCAGGAGCTGGCCGAAGAAGCGTGTCACCTGGAGATGGACATCCTGCGCAAGCCGGTGGGCAAGCAGGACCAGTACATGGCCGCGTTCGGCGGTCTCACCGTGCTGGAGATCTCGCCCGACGGCAATGTGCGGGTGACCCCGGCGCGCGTTTCCGATACCACCGCGGAAGAGCTCGAACGCAACATGCTGCTGTTTTATACCGGGTGCGAGCGCCCCAGCGACGACATCCTCAGCGAGCAGAAACACAGCCTGGAAACAAATCGCGAACAGGTGGTGCACAGCCTGCACGCCATCAAGGAAATGGGGCGGGAGATTCTGGAAATGATCGAGAGCGGCGACCTGACCAGCTTCGGGCTGGCGCTCGACCGTCACTGGCAGCTGAAGAAGTGCCTGGCCTCCAAGGTTACCAGCCCGCGCTTCGACCATATTTACGACCTGGCAAAAAAGAATGGAGCGCTGGGCGGAAAGATTTCCGGTGCCGGCGGCGGCGGCTTCTTCCTGCTATACACCGAGCGCCGCCACGCGCAGCTTCGCGAAGCATTGCGCGCGGAAGGATTGCGCGAGATGCGCTACCGCTTCGAATTCGACGGCAGCAAGGTTCTGGTCAATCTGATGGATGCCATGCACCACGGCAACGGGAGCGCGGTTCGTCCATGTCAACTCGTAGCGCACGCATAGCCACCGCAGGACTGTGGCATCTGGGCAGCGTGGTCTCCGCGTGCCTGGCATCGCTCGGCCATCGCGTCCGCGGCACCGATCCCGACGGGGCACGCGTCGCGGATCTCTCCGCGGGCACGCCGCCGGTTTTTGAACCCGGGCTCTCCAAACTGATCGCCGAGCAGGCCGGGGCCGGGCGCCTCACTTTCTTTCCCACGTGCCGTGAAGCTTTCGCCGGCGCCGAATTTATTTTCGTTACTTTCGATACCCCGGTGGACGACGACGACCAGTGCGACCTTGCTCCGATCGAGAAAACCTTCGCGGAGATTGCCGCGCACGCGCCGCAGGGAATCACCATCGTGCTGATGAGCCAGGTGCCCGTGGGCACCTGTGCGCGCCTGGCCGCCGAGCTCCGCGCCCGCGCTCCTCGTCTGGAATTCACGCTGCTCTATCAGCCGGAAAACCTGCGTCTGGGTGATGCGCTGGATACTTTTCTGCGCCCCGACTTTTTGGTTTTTGGAGTGGGGCCGCACACCGATCCGGTACGTTGGGAGCGCGCCTATGAAGGCATTCACGCGCCCCATCTGGTGATGCGCTGGGCCAGCGCGGAGATGTCGAAACACGCGCTCAATGCTTTTCTGGCGACCTCCATCAGCTTCGTGAACGAGCTGGCCGGCTTGGCCGAGGCCGGCGGCGCGGACATTCGCGAAGTCACCAGGGCACTCAAGCGCGATCGCCGCGTGGGCGCCTACGCCTTCTTGAGTCCTGGGCCGGGTTTTGCAGGAGGGACGCTGGGCAGAGATGTACAGGCGCTGCGCGCGCTGGGATTGCGCAGCGGGAAGCCCACCCTGCATCTGGACGCTACGCTCGAGGTCAACCGCGCGCGCCTCGACGGTGTAGCGGATACTTTGCGCCAGGCCACCGGCGGGCTGGCCGGTAAACGCGTAGCCCTGCTGGGACTGACTTACAAGCCTGGCACCAGCACGCTGCGGCGGTCGCACGCCATCGAACTGGCGCGGCGCCTGGCGGCGGAAGGCGTGGAAGTCGCGGCATTCGATCCCCAGGTTCGCCAGCCTGTTGAGGAAACACGCGGAACACTTCTCTGCGACAGCGTCGCTGCGGCTGCCGCGAAGGCCGACGCGCTGGTGTTGCTGACGCCCTGGCCGGAATTCCGGGACATTAATTGGAGTGCGCTGCAGTCGGTAGTGCGGCGCCCGCTGATTCTTGACGCACACAATTTTCTCGATGATGCCGCGGTAGGGCGCGCGGGCTGGCGTTACCTGGGACTGGGGATCGCGGCCTCCGGTCTTCCCACGCTGGGCCTCGCCGCTCCGGGCACGACTGCCGCCGAGCCGCTGCTCGCGGCAAGGGCAGGTAGGGAATGAAGCGTGGAGAGGTGGTTCTAATCACCGGCGGTGGCCGCGGAATCGGCGCGGTGGTAGCGGATTTTTTTGCCCGCGCCGGATGCGATGTGGCGCTGGTGGCGCGCACTGCGCCGGAAATCGAAAAGGTGGCGGCGGCCTGCCGCGCGTGCAGTGTCCGCGCACTGCCGTTGGCGGCCGACGTTTCCCGCCGGGAAGATGTGGCCTGCGCCGTGCGCGCGACCGAAAAAGAGTTTGGCCGCATCGATGTGCTGGTCAACGCCGCGGGCATTTACGGGCCGATTGGCCCGCTGGTGGAAAATGACCTGGATCGCTGGGCGCAAGCCGTTTCCGTAAACCTGCTGGGAACCGTCTATGCCATGCACGCGGCCCTGCCGGCCATGATCGCCCGGCGAAAAGGAGTCGTCATCAACTTTTCGGGCGGCGGCGCGGTGACCCCGTTCCCACGCTTCAGCGCCTACAGCGCTTCCAAGGCTGCGGTGGTGCGGCTGACCGAAACGATTGCCGAAGAGGTGCGCGCGTCCGGCGTGCGGGTAAACGCCATCGCTCCGGGCGCGGTGAATACCGCCCTGCTCGAAGAAGTGATTGACGCGGGCGAGCGCGCGGGCACGGCCTTTTTTTACAAAGCGCAGGAACAGAAAAAGAACGGCGGCACTCCACCCGAGCGCGCCGCCGAGCTGGCGGTTTTTCTGGCTTCTCCAGAATCCGCAGGAATTACCGGGCGGCTGTTGAGCGCGGTGTGGGACGACTGGCGACGGTTGGCGGGAACAACTCAGGACCTCGACCAGTCCGCGCTCTATACCCTGCGGCGAATTGACGGACGCAATTTCACGGAAACCCGCGCCGCCGGCGCGCGCTGATTGCCGGCGGAATTTGTAGAAACGGATTTTTAACGGCACGGCAGTTCGCGCGGGAACACAAGAATCGGGGCTACAAAAATAATGACCCCTCTGGGCGTAGGGATTATCGGCGCAGGAAAGATTGGCGCAAAGCGCGCGCAAGCCATTGCCGGCTCGGCCGGCGCGCGCCTGGTGGCGATCACCGATAGCGATGCGGTACGCGCCGCAGCCATGGCGCACGAATTCGGGGTAATCGCTACCGCGGGAGTGGACGAACTGATCGCGCGGCGCGACGTGGACGCGGTCGTGGTAGCTACGCCGCACCGCTGGCTGGCTCCTGTAGCGCTGGCCGCGCTGCACGCGAAGAAACATGCGCTGGTCGAAAAACCTCTGGCCATCCATGCCGCTGCTGCCGAAGAGCTGGTGAAAGCGGCACGCAGCGCGGGACGCGTCCTGAAAACCGGCTTCAACCATCGCTGCCATCTGGCCGTAGCGGAAGCTCGAGCGCTGGCGAATGCGGGACGCATCGGGCGGTTGATGCATATCCGCTGCCGTTACGGGCACGGCGGACGGAAAGGCTACGCCGACGAATGGCGCGCCAATCCCGTGGAAAGCGGAGGCGGCGAACTGCTCGATCAGGGCATTCACGCGCTCGATCTTTTCCGGTGGTTCCTCGGCGAATTCACGGAAGTTTACGCCGCCCTCACGCGGGCTTTCTGGGCCATGCCCGTCGAAGACAACGCCTTTTGCACGCTGCGCACCGCCGCGGGACAAGTGGCTCAGCTGCATGCCAGCTGGACGCAGTGGAAAAACATTTTCAGTTTCGAGGTATTCGGTGACCGCGGGTATCTGCTGGTGGAAGGCCTGGGCGGAAACTACGGTCAGGAGAGGCTGGTGGTGGGACATCGCCCGGCAGAGTTCGGAGCGCCGGAGGAAGAGATCAAGCTGTTCGGCGGAGCCGATGCTTCCTGGTCCGCGGAATGGGCGGAATTCGAGAGCGCGATACGCGAACAACGCGAGCCGCAAGGCAGCGGGCAGGACGGCTGGCAAGCGCTGCGCCTGGTGGAAGCGGCCTATACCTCGGAGCGTGAAGGCCGGGTAGTGAAGCTAGGTTCTGCAACCGCGGAGCCAGAAACATTTCAGGGAGAAGAGCATGAGCAACCTTACGAACAACCTCACCAACGACAGCACGAGCAGCGCGCCGAACAGCTCATTGCCGAACGGCGCGTTCGTCGAGAAGTTTCTGGACGGAGTGCAGGAGATCGTCGCGCGGCTCGACCGTAATTCGCTCGACCGCGCCATCGAGTCGCTGTTCGCCGCCTGGCAGCGTGGCGGCACGATTTTCCTCTGCGGCAATGGCGGCTCGGCAAGCACGGCGCAGCACATGGCTTGCGACCTTTTCAAATGCACGATCACTCCCGGGCAGCCGCGGCTGCGCGCGGTAAGCCTGGTGGACAACGTGCCGCTGATGAGCGCGCTGACCAACGACGAAGGGTGGGACAAAGTGTACGAAGAGCAGCTCAAGACGCTGTTCCATCCCGGCGATGTGGTGCTGGCCATCTCCGTGCATGGCGGGAACGGCAAAGACCAAGCCGGTTTGTGGTCGCAGAACCTGCTGCGCGCGCTGCGCTACGCGCAGGACAACAGCGGCACGGCCATCGGCTTCAGCGGGTTCGATGGCGGAGCCATGCTGGATATTTGCGACGTCTGCGTGGTGGTGCCCTACAACACCACGCCGCACGTGGAAGCGTTTCACGTGGTGCTGCACCACCTGGTGACCTTCTGCCTGGCGGAAAAAATTCGCGCTCACAAACGGGTGGCACATGCGGCCAGCAGTATTTCTTGATCGCGACGGCGTGCTCAATCGCACGGTCACGCGCGCCGACGGCACTCCCGGCTCGCCGCGCCACGCAG
>JAAFGT010000074.1 GCA_010365215.1 Acidipila sp.
GGCGGGTGCCAGCCCGCCAGGCCGGTGAGGGCGAGCCACGACACGCCACAAGCCAAAGCGCCCCCGAAGATGGAAATCGCGAAGGCCTCCACAAGCACCTGACGGAGGATGCGCCAGCGGCTCGCCCCAATCGCCATGCGGATGGCAATCTCGCGCGTGCGGTCGGCCGTACGCGCTGCGAACAGGCTGCCCAGGTTGGCGCAGGCGGCCAGCAACACGATCCCGGCCAGCCCCATCACCCCAGCCAGAAAACCACGCGCCGGCCCGCCGATAAAATCGCCGATCATGCCCGGACGGGCCAGCTTGAATGCCAACCCCTCCTCATCCCTCGGATTTTGCCGGGCGATGCGCGCGGCAATAGCGTTCAATCCAGCCTGCGCCTGGGGCACGGTGACCTGGTCCTTGATGCGCACGACCGTGAAAATATTCTTATGGCTGCGCGACTCGAGCCAGTCGACCCCGTCCAGCGATGCTTCATTCGCCAGCGGAACGAAGATGTCGGGCTGCGTAAATTTTTCAGTCCCGTAGAACCCTTGTGGGGTGACTCCGACGATGGTGTACGGATGCTTGTCAATGCGCACCGTGGTTCCCACGATGTTGGGGTCCGCGCCAAAATTACTCTTCCAGGCCGGCCAGGAAAGCACCGCAACTTCTGAGGCTCCGGGATGATCGTCATCGGCGCGCTGCAGCAGACGGCCGAGGAACGGCTTGATGCCCACGACCTCGAAGTATTGCCCGCTCACTTCGTACCCCCAGACGTGCCGGGTGGCGCCGTTGGCTTCTAAACCGAATGCGTTTACTTCAACACCCGCTACTGCGGCAAACACACTGTTGTCATCGCGCACATCACGCACTTCCGGATACGAAAGAAAGGGGCCCCCCTCTTTGGGCTGGAGCGTCATCACCTGTTCCGCGTGAGGCAAATCAAGTTGCCGCAGCACTAATGCCTGCAGCACACCGAAAACGATGACGTTGGCGGCGATCCCGAGCGCCAGAGTGAAAACGGCGGTGAAGGAAAAGCCGGGATTTTTGCGCAGCGTGCGTAGAGCGAACCGCACATCCTGCAGTAACTGCTCAAGCCAGACAAAGATCCACACCTCCCGTGTTGCTTCCTTGACCTGCGTCACATTACCGAACTTCCGCATGGCCGCATAACGCGCTTCTTGCGGCGCCATGCCGCGCTCGATATTGTCCTGCGCCTCCATCTCGATGTGCTCGCGGATGTCCTTGTCGAGATCCTCCAGCATGCGCTTGCGGTCTCTCATCACTCGCCCTCCTGTTCCGCCGGCCGCAGAATCCGTGCAATCGCCCCCGCCATCGTGTCCCACTTGCTGGTCTCAATCGTCAGTCGCCGTCTTCCCGCCGCCGTCAGCCGGTAAAACTTGGCCCGCCGGTTGTTTTCCGACGTGCCCTCCTCCACCGCAATCCATCGCCGCTTGATCAGCCGGTGCAGCGCCGGGTACAGCGATCCCTGTTCCACCTGCAACACGTCGTCGGAGTCGAATTCGATTGCTTTGGCGATGGCGTGCCCGTGCACTGGGCCGCGCAGCAGCGTGCGCAGGATCAGCAGATCAAGCGTCCCCTGCAGCAGTTCGATGCGTTCTCGTTGTTCTTTGGTAGACATACTAGGTGAGGGTACACGCCTTCCAGTAGAATGTCAAGGGGAGCAACTTCCGTTCGCCATTCCGCTAACTCCGGATGCGTCGGCTCACGACACCAGTGGAATTCGGCGGAATTGGCAATTCATCGGGTGTCGTACGGCAAGTGATCGGCCATTCATCAGCCGGCCGCACTACTCGTAGCGCAATGCCTGTGTTGGCGCAATCCGCGAGGCTCTTCGCGCGGGCACGTACGCCGCCAGCATGGTCACCAGGAACATCGACGGCACAACGATGACATAAGCCACGACGTCTACTCCGCCCGCATTGAACAGCATGAAGTTCATGAGCTGCTCGAGGGCGCAACCCATCGCCAGCCCGATCACCGTTCCCATCCCCACCAGTGCCAGGCCCTTGCCCATGACCAGGCGCAGCACGTCAGACGGCCCCGCGCCAAGGGCCATGCGAATGCCGATCTCACGGGTTCTGCGGCTCACGTTATACGCCACCAGTCCATACAAACCGGCGATGGCCAGCAGCAGGCCCACCGCGCCCATGCAACCTACCAGCTCTACCCCCACGCCCGGCCCTTCTACGGCGTTGTACCGGTAGACGTCCTCATAAGTCCTCGTCTCCGAAATCGGCAGGTTCGCATCGAGCGCCCGGACTACGTCCTTCAGCGGCTCGATCAATTGACGCGGATCGCCGCTCGAGCGCAACAGCAGGAGCATTCGCGCGATCGGATGCTGGGCCAGCGGCAAGTACACGAAATCCGTCGGCTTTTCGGTGGTTTCTCGATACGTGACGGTCTGCGCCACGCCGACAACTTCGACCGACGTGCCGGATGCGCTCTCGAGCCGGATGTGTTTACCCACCGCATCCGTTCCCGGCCAATAGTGTTTTGCGAACTGCTCATTCACCACCGCGACACGCGGCGCATCCGCGGTATCGGACGCCTGGAACCCGCGCCCGCGCAGAATCGCTATCCCCATCGTCGGGAAGAAACCTTCATCGACGGTGTCCATGGTCGCCGTATAGTTCTCGCGATCGCGCGGCATCTGAAAACCGTCCGGCACGAACGCGAGTCGGTCAAAGGCCCCCAGTCCGAGCGGAGGCCGCTGCGTGAGCCCCGCGCTCTGAACTCCCGGCGTCGCCCGCGCGCGTTCCGTCAGCAGCTTATAGAACCGCTGCGTCTGCGCCGGGTTGTACTGGAGCAGGCGCGGATCGAACCTGGCCATGAGCAGATGATCTTTCGCGAATCCGGTCGCCGCGGCCACGCCATTGTGGAAACCGCGCATCATCAGGAACGATGCGGTGAGCAGCATCAGGGACATGGAAACCTGCGCGACCACCAGCGCGTTCCGGCCCCACAGGCGTTTGCGTCCGGGCACATCCACGTCGGCCGACTTAAGTCCGTTCACCAGATCCACGCGCGTGCTCTGCAGCGCCGGCGCCAGGCCGCAAAAAAGGGCGCTCAAGGCGGATAGCGCCAGGCTTGCCAGCAACACGCGCGCGTCCAACTGGAACGGGAGAGTCACCGGCAACTCGCTTGGAACACTGAATGTTTGCAAAAACCTAATGGCCCCGTAGCCGACGGCGATCCCGGCCAACCCACCGAAGCACGCCAGCAGCAGGCTCTCGGTCAATAGCATTCGGATCAGACGGAAACGCCCGGCGCCGAGCGCTAACCGTACGGCAATTTCGCGCTTGCGCGTCTGGGCGCGGCTCAACAGAAGTCCCGCAACGTTGGTGCAGGCCACCAGCAGCACCGCTAACGACAGCACTGCGAAAATTACGATGAATTTCCATTCGATGTAGTCCTCTCGAGTCCGCGTCTCGAACTGGGTGCGAACGGCGGCTCCGCGGTCGCGATTGAGCTTGGGATACTCGCGTTCGAAGTTTTTCGCGAGCACGGCGAGTTCATTCTGCGCCTGCTGCAGGGTCGTGCCCGGGTTCAAGCGCGCTTGCACGCTTAGCTCGCGATCGTCCCGGTCCTCGAGAAAATTCTTCTGCGGGTTGACCGAAAACAGCCGCGCCATTGCCAGCGGCATGTAGAAGTCGGGGCGCAAGAACATCAGCATTCCCGGGAACGTTTCTGGCGCGACGCCAATCACGGTGAATTCCGTGCCGTTCAGGCGAATGGTCCTGCCGACCACCGAAGGGTCGCTCGCGAATTCATGCTTCCAGAAGTCCGGCCCGAGCACTGTCACGGCATTGCGGCCGGGCACCTCGTCTTCGTCGTCCCGAAAACCGCGCCCCAGCTGCGGGTCCACCCCCAGCACACGGAAGTAGTTGCCGGACACCAGCATTCCGCCCCTGACCCGCGGCGTGGCTCCGGACTCGACACTGAAGCCGACACCCTGGATCGCTCCGCTGGCGATGGCGCCGTCATAGCTCTTCGTGTTGCCGCGGATGTCCAGGTATTCGCGATAGGAGAAATTATCGAAGCTGCTGTCGTGTGTAGTGCTCACCAGAGTGACCACGCTGCTCGGATGCGGCACCGCGTACGGTCTGAATATCAGCCCGTCGATCATGCTGAAGCCCGCCGCGCTCATCCCGATTCCCAGCGCCAGCGTAATCACCACGAAGGCGGTAAGCCCCCAGGTGCGCCGCAGGCTGCGCATCGCGTAGTGCGCGTCGTCGAGCAGATCCGTCAACCAATGAATGCCTCGCAGGTCTCTCATCTCCTCTTTCCGCTGTTCCAACCCGTCCATCGCGCGCATCGCCGCGTTGCGTGCCTCTTTTTCCGAAAGCCCGTTGGCCATGCCTTCCTCGATTTTTTGCTCCAGGTGGAATTGCAGCTCTTCGTCCAGTTCCTGCTCGACGTCGCGGCGGCGAAACAGCGAGCGCAGGCGAAGCGGAATGGTGTACAGCCAATGTTGTGGACGCATACGATCTCCTTAAGCGCGTGGCGCTCAGGCCTCCTCGAGCCGGACGACATGCGAGATGGCGGTCGAGAGCCGGGCCCAGTTGGCGGCCTCTTTTTCCAGTTGCTCGCGCCCCGGCCTGGTGAGCGAGTAAAACTTCGCGCGGCGGTTATTCTCTGTCTGCTTCCATTCGCCCGTGATCCAGCCTTCCTGCTCCAACTTGTGCAATGCCGGGTAGAGCGACCCCTCGCTGACCTGCAGCACCGCTCCCGAGATGGATTTCAGCCGCAGACTGATGGCCCACCCGTGCAGAGGCTCCAACGCAAGGATTTTCAAGAGGAGCAGATCGAGGGTGCCTTGCACGAGGTCGTTCGGTTTACTCATATCGGTTTCCGAGATGACTGTATAACATACTTCTCTCGGTAAGCAAGGGGAAAAGGTCTGGACGACCTGATTTGTCGCTTTACTCCCGATGGAGATCCACTACTAACGAGGTAAAACAGAGGCCAGTTCTAACGAGGCTTTGCAGGGGCAGAACACATTGTAACTCTATCATTATTCAGCGGTTGGCTTAGACTAACCCTGCTAGCGGGTCCGAGCCATCTGCCGCCCCGCCTTTGAGCGTCCTGACTAAGTCAGTCGGGTACACTACACAACTGAAAAATGCGAACACTAATCTCTAAGCCTTCAGCGCGTCTGCTTCCCGTCGCGGCTCCGAGCTGCGGCAGGCCCTGGCAGCGCGGCGTGCTTGGCTCCCACCGTTCGCGGCGCAAATTCCGCGGAGACCGCCATGGTCGGCGCCTCGATGGCGCGGTCACCACCCGACGCCAGCGCTACATTGGCAAACGTGCCCACCGAAGGTCCGTTGGTTGGGACCAGGGCGCCGCCCTCTTCGCGATGGAACAGCAGTTTTTTCATGATGCCGTCATAGTCGATGGTCACGATGTCGCCCAGGCCGATCTGTCCGGTGGCCAGCAGGCTGGCCAGCGGATACACCAGGTTGCGCTCGATGGCGCGCTTCAGGTGGCGCGCGCCGTATTTAATGTCTGTGCCTTCGCCGAGCAGAAACTCGCGCGCGTCGCTGCTCAGTTCAAATACAAACTGCGACCGCGCCGTTTCCAGCACGCGCTTCTGCACCTGAGCCAGCTCGATGTCCAGCACCTTCTCGAGCTGTTCCCGTCGCAGCGGGTGGAACACCACCATCTTGTCGATGCGGTTGACGAATTCCGGCGAGAACTTCTTGCGCGCCGATTCGGTGGCCGTCTTCTGCACTTTTTCGTTCAGGTTCTTCTCCGTCTTGTCGGAGGGCTGCACAAAGCCCATTCCGCCGGTCATCAGCTCGCTGATCTCGGTGCCTCCAAGATTCGAGGTCATGAAGATCACGCACTGCGAAAGATCTACCCGGCGATTGTCGCCCAGCGTCAAAGTACCTTTGTCGAGAATCCCCAGCAGCAGCTGCCACAGCGCGTCCGACGCCTTTTCAATCTCGTCGAACAGCACAAAGCTGAGCTTCAGGTCGTCGCGATGGTGCCGAGCCAGCTCCTCCTGGGTAATCAGCGGGTGCGTCTCGCGGTGGCCCAAATAGCCTGGGGGCGAGCCGACCAGTTTGGCGATTTCGTGCGAATGTTGAAACTCCGCGCAGTCGATCTTGATCACCGCGCGCGCGTCGCCGAACAGCACTTGCGCGGCCGCTTCCACGATTCGCGTCTTTCCCGAGCCGGTGGGCCCCAGGAAAAGAAGATTCGCTACGGGACGTCCGGGAGAATTCAGACCGGCGCGGAACACCTGATAGAAATCCACGACGGCGGCCAGCGCTTCGTCCTGGCCCACTACCTGAGCGCGCAGCGCGGTCTCGAACATTTGCGTATCCGGGCTGCGTCGTGTCGGATCCAGTTTCTGCGCATAGGCTGCCATGGTCATTGCCTCCCATTGCTCCACTTGCTTGCGTTGTCCCGGCTGCTGGAAACCTGCATTTCCGAACGTCGTGCGAACTGGTGCAGCTTGACCTCGAGCGTCCCGCGCAGGAGGCGCAGCTGCGCCACCAGTTCAGAAGTCGTGCCAGGCGCCTGCGCCATCCTCAGCAGCGTCGGCGACAGATCCGCAAGATCAAGATTAAGCGTCTGCACCAATTGCATCAGCTTATTCACCGAGCTCGAATCCGGCCGGTACAGCTCGACGCTGTGCGCGATCTGTTCCTGCAACCGCTTCCAGTTCAGATCCAGAAAAGGATGTTGCCGCGAAACATCGCGAATCACGTCATCCGTGATGCGCGGGCGTGTGCCCAGGCAGGCCAGGTGAAGCTGCTTCACCTTCCCTCGTTGGCGCACGCTGTGCACCAGATAGTAGGCATTTCCCTTTCGCCTCACGAACGCCACTTGTTGCCTCCGGGGCGCTGTTTCATTTCGGCGCCCTTCATGCTTCGTAGTGTGCCGTCCTTCCACTACGTGGTAAATGGAGCGTCCGTACCCCCTTTCCGTAGAGCTAGGGCACACTACTTTAGTCCTACGCGAAAGGACCACTCGCCAGGCTGGAGGACGGTTGCCGCCCTCACTGGCGCGCCTTTTCGGTGCCCTGCTAATCGTCCGTATCGCGGGATTCAGCACAGTATTTTCTCCGGTGGCCCAGAATGCATCTAACTACTTAGATGCCCTCTACTCGATAAAACACAATTGGCGCATCGGAGTTGCAAACCCGGACTGGAGCGAGTGGAATAACGGAAGAAGGTGGAAATTGCGGAATCGAATAAACAGAAAATGAGCTGGCTACCCGTGTTTCGCCTGGTAAAGCGAATTCCGCGCGGTCGCGTGATCACCTACGGTGACGTCGCGCGAGCCCTGCGGCTACCCGGCGGTGCGCGCAGCGCCGGCCGCGCTATGGCCGCCTGCCCCAGCGGAAAGGGAATCCCCTGGTACCGTGTGGTGGGAGCCGGGGGTCGCCTGCTGATCCGCGAGCCCTACGCTTCACTTCAGCGCCAACTGCTACGTGCCGACGGCGTCACATTTCTGGGCGCAAGAATCGACCTGAAACAACACGCCTGGAAAATTACTTCTGCCCGGCGCAAGCGCTAGCTGCCGATCAATTCGCCGCGGCTCTTCGAGTCGTGCTCTTCATTCCGTGCGCAGCGAGGAATCCCTCCGGATTGTCTTCGCCGGCAATGAAGCAAGCGCATCGACCACCACATCGATCTCCGCTTCCGTGTTGTAGTAGTGCGGCGAGATGCGCAGTGCCGAGGTGGCGCGCTTCTCGTCCATATCGATGACCGCAAAATCGCGGATGCTCGCCGAGGTGTTAATCCCGCGCTCGCGCAAGAAGTCCACTACGCTGGCCGCATTCCAGCCAGGCACCTCCACGGTGACGATGGCGGCCAGGTCTTGGCCGCGGTCGAGCACGCGGAACCCGGGCAGCGCCCTCAGTTTGGTGCGCAGCGTGGCGGCAAGCTCGCGCGCACGCTGGCCGCATCGCGCGATCCCGGCGCTATCCGCGTAACGCGCGGCTTCTCCCAGCCCCAACAACAGCGCGCAGGCAGTTTCCCAGTTCTCAAAGCGGCGCGCATCGGGAACCAACTCAAAAGTGTCCGCTGTTTTCCAGTTGGCCCCGCGCATGTCCAGAAACAAGGGATAGTCATTGCGCTGCAACGCGCGGTCTGAGACGAACAGAAATCCGATGCCGCGCGGGCCGCGCAGAAATTTACGAGCCGTGGCGGAGAGAAAGTCGCAACGCAGCTTCGCCACGTCGACAGGAAGTTCACCAACCGCCTGGCACGCGTCAATCAGATAAGGCACGCCGGCGGATTCTGCAATCTCACCCAACGTTTCCACCGATTGAATCAGGCCGGAATTGGTGGGCACCCAGGTAACGGCGAGAAGCCGAACGCGTGGATCGCGCAGGAGCAGGCGGACCGAATCCGCATCCACTCCCCCGGCCGGCAGGTCGGCGGCGCGACGCACCTCAATGCCAAAACGCTTAACCAGCGAAAGGTAAGCAAGCTGATTGGAAATGTAATCATTGCGAGTGGTCACCACCACATCGCCCGGGCGGAAGTCGAAAGCGGAAAGCGCCTGCGAGAAGGCCACCGTGGCATTTTCCACCACGGCAATGTTTCGGATTTCCGCGCCCAGAATGCGCGCGACGGCAGCGTACGCTTCATTCACCGCACCAGCAGCTTCATCAGCGCTTTCGTAACCGCCCAATTGGGCTTCGCGCTGCAGGTGCCCGACAACTGCATCGAGCACGGAGCGAGGCATCAAGCCGGCGCCGGCATTGTTGAGATGGACGCGATGACCGCACCCGGGTGTTTCCTCACGCCACAGTTTCAGTTCATCTTCCATTCCGCCCCTTCCTGAGCACTGAACTTTCTGAGCACTGAACTTTCCGAAAGCGTTTCCTGCACCAGCGAATTGTATGCGTTGACAGGGGTGAAGGCACCGGACAATTTGGCTTGCTCGCTCTTCCGCGTGTTTTCGAGATTCACCGGGCGCGCCCGCCACCAGGCTTAATCGCGATGCCACTCTGGCGTGTGATATAAAAGTCCGGTGACATCGCCCATCATTCAGGTTCAGGATCTGCGCAAGAACTACGGCGCGGTGGAGGCTTTGCGCGGCGTGAGCTTTGAAATCGCCGAAGGCGAAGTGTTCGGCCTGCTGGGCCCCAACGGCGCCGGCAAAACTTCCACCATTGAAATTCTCGAGGGCATGCGCACACCTGACGGCGGCAGCGCGCGCGTCTGCGGACTGGACCCCCAGACCAGCGGCGACGAATTCAAGCGCCAGGTGGGCGCCGTGTTGCAGTCCACTTCCCTTCCCGATAAATTGCGCGTGAGCGAAGCGATTCAGCTTTTTGCTTCGCTATACGGCGTCAGCCCGTCTCCCGATCATCTTCTCGCGCGGTTTGGCCTGGAAGAAAAGCGCGACGCCTTTTACGGAAAACTATCCGGCGGTCAAAAGCAGCGCCTGGCGCTGGCTCTGGCCCTGGTGCAGCAGCCGCGCGTGCTTTTTCTCGACGAGCCTACCGCCGGCCTGGACCCGCAGGTGCGCCGCGAAATCTACGACGTCATCGCCGAGCTTCGCGCCGAAAAGAAAACCATTCTGATGACCACGCACTACATCGAAGAGGCTGAGCGGCTCTGCGACCGGGTCGCCGTCATCGACCACGGCCGCCTGATCGCGCTGGGCACTCCGCGCGAGCTCAAGGAGCGCGGCGCGGGCACTACGCGCATCGAGCTCACCCTGGCGCGTCCGGAAAGTGATGGCGCTTTGCGCGGCCTCGATAGCGTCACCGACTGCCGCGAGATCGAGGGCCGCACCGTGCTCCATTCCACGCGTCCCCCCGCGACCATCGTCGCCCTGGTCAAACACCTGGAAGCCAGCGGCAACGAATTGAAGAGTCTGGAAATCGTGCCGCCCTCGCTGGAAGATATTTTTATTGAATTGACCGGCCGCAGGCTTCGCGACTAACCGCATGACCATGAGAATCTACAGCGAACCACTGAGACGGGCATGAAACAGTCCTGGACCCTCACCAAGTTCCGCATCATGCTGGCCATGCGTAATCGCGCCTTTCTGTTTTTTGGCGTGATCATCCCGGTCGCTCTTCTTTTTTTATTTGCGGCCATCTTTGGCCGGGGCGGCGGCCGCGCCGTCGCTTACGTGTTGGCTTCCATCCTGGCCATGACCGTCATGGGAAGTTTCTGGGGCCTCAGCCAGCAGCTGGTCATCTTCCGCGAGCAGGGAATTTTGCGCCGCTTCCGGCTGGCTCCTGCAGGGGCAGGCGCGATGCTGGCCTCAAGTATTTTTTCCAATCTTGTGCTGACGCTTCCGGCTGTGGCCATTGAGATGGCCCTGGCGCGGTGGGTCCTTCATATGCCCAGCTGGGGCAACCTGGCTGGCGTTTTCGTGATGGTCACGCTCGGAGGAGCTACCTTCGCGACGCTGGGATTGGTGGTCGCGAGCGTCGCCAATTCCATGATGGAAACGCAGGTCATCAACCAACTGCTCTGGCTGGCTTTTATGCTGCTCTCCGGCGTCACCGTTCCTTTGCCTACTCTTCCGGCTTGGCTGCAGACCGTTGCGCTCTACCTCCCTGCCACCTATCTGGTCACCGGGTTACAGCGCGCGTTGCTCGATTCTGCCGGGCCTTCCCAGCTTGGCGCGGAGATCCTCTCGCTGGGCGGCTCCACGCTAATCGCCTTTTTTATTTCCAGACAGATTTTTCGTTGGGAGCCGGAAGAAAAACTTCCCTCCAGCGCTAAAACGTGGACGCTCGCGGCACTGATTCCATTTTTATTGCTGGGAATGTGGGAGACCAGAGACGGCCAGCGCCGCGCGCAAGCGCGCTCTATTTTCCGGTCAACTTACGAGGCACCTCAGCGAAAGCAGCAGAACAAGCCAGCCCCCGACGCTCCTGCCGCGCCGGCGCCGCCTGCGCCCGGTTCAGGCGTCCGGCCCGAGTAACCCACGAGGCCTCGGCCCTCGAAGTGAAGTCGGCCTAACCTGACGCCTTTCTAAGAGTCCAACTTTTGGTCCAATTTGGTCCGCGAATTGGACTGTTGCATGGCCTTTGACACGGCATCTCCGGTTGCTATACTGCGAACTGCGTGCGTTGAACCGACCTGTTTCATTTTTGCAACGGGAGAAAATCGATGGCCCTAAAGAAAACCGATAAAATCTGGCACAACGGGCAGTTCATTCCCTGGGACGACGCGCAGATCCACGTTCTTTCCCACGTGGTGAATTACGGCACCGCGGTCTTCGAAGGAATCCGCTGCTATCACACGCCGCAAGGTCCGGCCGTGTTTCGGCTGCAGGATCACATCCAGCGCCTAATTAACTCCGCAAAAATCTACCGCATGGATATTCCTTTCTCCCACGAGGAGCTCACCGCCTCGCTTCTCGAGCTGCTGCGCGTCAATCGCATGGACGCCTGCTACATTCGCCCCATCGTTCTGCGCGGCTATGGCGATATCAACGTGAATCCTTTCCCGTGTCCCATCGAGGTCTACATGGCCTGCTGGGAATGGGGAAAATATCTGGGAGCGGAAGCGCTCGAGCAAGGCATCGACGCCTGCATCAGTTCGTGGACGCGCCTGGCTCCGAACACTTTGCCGGCCATGGCCAAGGCTGCCGGCAACTACATGAACTCGCAGTTGATTCGCATGGAAGCGGTGACCAACGGCTACGTCGAAGGCATCGCTCTCGACACCGCGGGCTACGTGAGCGAAGGCTCCGGCCAGAATATTTTTCTCTATCACAATGGCACGCTCAAGACGCCGCCACTCGGCAGCTCGATCTTGCCGGGCATTACCCGCGAATCGATCATCACCATTGCGCGTGACCTTAATATTCCAGTCGTGGAGGAACTGATCGCGCGGGAGCTGCTGTACATCGCCCAGGAAGTATTTTTTGTGGGCACGGCCTCGGAGGTCACACCGATCCGCTCCATCGACAAAATACAGATCGGCACGGGCACGCGCGGCCCCATCGCCAAGCGCTTGCAAGAGGAGTTCTTCGCGCTGGTCGAAGGCCGCAAAGCCGACCGCCACAGTTGGCTATCGCACGTGAAAGTCGCGGCGCACGCGCCCGCCACAGTTCCGGCGGTGCGCTAGCTTCGTCTTCATCACCTCGCGGCGCGCGTCGCAGCGTCGTCCGCTTCGAAGTCCTTCTCCCATCCAGGTTGTGTGCAGCTCTTTGACTGCCATCGCTGCTTTCAGTAGACTCCCGTTGCGTCAGGCTGTCTTAAAGGTACCTTCCCAACCGGCACCCGGAGGTCGCGGATGTACAACACGCCGCAAAAGCTGGTCGCGGAATTTGTCGGCACATTCACCTGGGTCTTCGCCGGCGTCGCGGTCATCTGCTCAAACCAGCTCGCCGGCGGCGGCTCGGGCCTGATCGGCGTGGCGCTGGCGCAAGGACTGGCGGTTGCTCTCATGGTGGCGGCGACGAGCCACATCTCGGGCGCGCACTTCAATCCCGCCGTAACGGCCGCGCTGTGGGTCACAAAAAGAATGGGCACACTGGAAGTCGCGGGTTACTGGATCGCGCAGCTCGCCGGCGCCACCGCCGCAGCATATTTAGTCACTGTGATTTTTCCGCCCGAAGTGTGGCGCCACGTTTCGCTGGGCACGCCTTCCCTCGCCGTGGACGTCACTCCCACGCTCGGCATGCTGATCGAAGCGGTGCTGACGTTCCTGCTGGTGTTCGTTTTCTTCGGCGTTGCCATCGACAAGAATTCAGGTTTCAACAACCTCGCGCCCTTCGCCATCGGCCTCACCGTTACGCTCGCTATTCTGGCCTGCGGCGTTCTGACCGGCGCGGCCATCAATCCCGCCCGCGCATTTGGGCCCGCTCTCGCCGCTCATGCCTGGGCCAGCCATGCCGTCTACTGGGTCGGGCCGCTCGCCGGGAGCATTACCGGCGGATTTCTCTACGACACGCTGCTGATGAAAAAAACCGCGTAACGGCGGTAGTGACCACATCGCTACAGCGCCGCGGCACTATTGCTTAGCCCATTCTGGCGTGCTACTGTCGCCCCGACTTCACTTCATCGCAATTTACTCACTGTGGGGACGCGCGTATGGCTGTAAGCATTGAAGATTTGTTGCGGCGGGCCATTGAAAACAAGGCTTCCGACTTGCATTTGAAAGTCGGCAACCATCCCTACATCCGCATCGACGGCCAGCTTCAAGGCCTCACCGACATCAGCCGCGTTACGCCGGAAGAGATGCTCTCCATGGCGTTCAGCATGATGACCAATCGCCAGAAGCAGAAGTTCAAGGAAACGGCGGAGCTGGACATGGCCTACGGCGTGGCCGGCCTCGGCCGCTTCCGCGTAAACGTTTTCCAGCAGCGCGGCAACGTGGGCATGGTCGTGCGCGTCATTCCCACCAAGGTCAAAACCATCGAGGAGCTGACGCTTCCCCGCGTGGTGGAAAAAATTTGCGAGGAGCAGCGCGGGCTTATCCTGGTCACCGGCACCACCGGCTCGGGCAAGTCCACCACGCTCGCCGCCATGATCGATCGCATCAACTCCCAGCGCCCCGACCACATCATCACCATTGAAGACCCCATCGAATTCTTGCATCGCGACAAAAAGGGCTTCGTCAACCAGCGCGAAGTCGAAGTGGACACTTCGAGTTTCTCCACCGCGTTGCGCGCCGCGCTTCGTCAGGACCCTGACGTCATACTCGTCGGCGAAATGCGCGACCTGGAAACCATCGGCACCGCGCTGCTCGCCGCAGAAACCGGCCACCTGGTGCTGTCGACTTTGCATACGCTCGACGCCACGGAGACCATTCAGCGCATCATCGCCGTCTTCCCGCCTCCCGAGCAGAAGCAGATCCGCCTGCAGCTTGCCTCCACGCTCAAGGCTGTGGTCAGCCAGCGCCTGGTGCGCAAGTCCGACGGTGTTGGCCGCGTGCCGGCCACAGAAATCATGATCGCTACGGGCTACATCCGCGACTGCATCATCAACCCGGATAAGACGCGCCTGATCCGCGACGCCATCGCCGCCGGCACCAGCCA
>JAAFGT010000016.1:0-6329 GCA_010365215.1 Acidipila sp.
GGGCCATTTTATATTGCGATTTTTCCGGCAACATTGATTCGTGCATCGCCATTCGCACCCTGCTGGCTAAGGATGGCGTGGCCCACGTGCAGGCCGGCGCGGGAATTGTCGCCGATTCGGTGCCGGAAAACGAACACGCGGAATGCGTCAACAAGGCCAAAGCCTTGCTCGATGCGCTATCCGCGGCCCATGCCCAGGCCCCACGCGCAACAAAGAAGACTCGAAAAAAAAGACCTAGGGAAGCACGCAAATGATTTTACTGATCGACAGCTACGACAGTTTTACTTACAACCTGGCTCAGTACTTGGGGCAACTGGGCGAGACCTTGGTGGTTCGCCGCAACGACCGGATTACCCTCGACGAAATTGCCGGGCTGAAACCGGCGCGCATCGTGCTCTCGCCGGGGCCGGGAGTCCCGCAGCGCGCCGGCATCCTGGTGCCGCTGGTGCAGCGTTTTGCCGGGAAAATCCCCATCCTGGGCGTCTGCCTGGGGCATCAGGCCATCGGCCACGCTTTTGGGGGGCGCGTGAAGCGCGCTCAAAAAATTATGCATGGCAAGACCAGCGAGATTCACCACGACAATAAAACGATTTTTCACGGGCTGCCCAAGCCGTTCAGCGCCACGCGCTACCATTCCCTGATCGTCGAGCGTCACACCCTGCCGCGCTGCCTGACCATTTCCGCGGAGACCTCCGACGGCATCATCATGGGTCTGCGCCACCGCCAATTCCTTGTCGAAGGCGTTCAGTTTCATCCCGAGTCGGTTCTAACCACATCCGGCCTCGATCTTCTGCGGAACTTCCTGGCCTTGTAGGCGGATGTCGGTCGAGCTGGATGGTCCTACCAGCGCAACTCTGCCAGCAGCGCGCCAAAAATTTCCATTCCGCGCCAGAAATTTCCCAGGCGGATATTTTCGTTTTGGCTGTGCTGATTGTTATCGTAATTCGCGATGGGCAGGCCAATTACCGGCAGGCCGAGGTTTTCAAAAATGTACATGGGCGAGCTGCCACCGGAAGTGGGCATTTGCACTACGCGCTCGCCGGTGGCCTCAGCCACAACGCGCACCAGCTGCCGAGCCACGGGAAGGTCCATCGGCGTGCGCGAAGCCGGGTATCCCGTGCCCTTTTCAACGCGCGCCACCAGCGCATGGGTGCGGCGCTCGTCGGCCGTGGGCTCGGCGCTGGTCACGTAAAATCCTTGCTGACGAATATGCTCCACCAGCCGCTCGAACTGCCGGTCCGGCGAGATATTTTTCACCAGGCGCATGTCCAGTGACGCTTCCGCTCGGTCGGGCACCACATTTTGCGACTGCTCTCCCACGTATGCGCTGCGCAGCCCGCGGATGTTGAGCGATGGTTGGTTGATCAGCTCCACCAGCTTGCGTCCGCGGCCTTCGGGCTGCGCAAATTCCAGAGCTTTCATCAGTTCCGCGTCGTTGTCCGGCATCTCCCGCAGCGCTTGCAGCTCCAGCGCGCCCAGCGGCGTTACCTCGTCATAGAACCCGCTCACCAGGACGTGGCCGTCCGCGTCTTTCATCGAGGTGAGCAATCGCGCCAGATGGTACGCCGGGTTCGGCGCCCAGTTTCCGTAGTGGCCGCTGTGCAGCGGCCGCACCGGACCGTAGACGGTGATGTTCAAGTCGATATCGCCGCGGTTGCCGAAGAAAACCAGCGGCCGGCCGGACTGGTGCACCGGGCCATCCGCGTTGATCAATACGTCGCCGGCCAGCAGGTCGCGATGGGCATTGGCCACGCGCTCCAGATTCTGCGAACCCGCCTCCTCCTCGCCCTCGAGAAAAAGCTTCAGGTTGACCGCCAGCGGAATGTTCTTGGCGTGCAGAGCGTCTAGTGCGGCCACCACAGCGACGATCGGCGCTTTGTCGTCGCCGCTCGAACGCGCGTAGATGCGCCAGTTATCGTCGTAGTTTGCCGGCGCCGCAGGGAACGGAATTATTTGTCCGCCGTCCTGGATCGAATCGGTGCGCAGCACGGGCACAAAGGGTAGCGAACCGGTCCAGGCCTGCGCATCCACCGGTTGCCCGTCGTAGTGCGCATAAACGATCACCGTATGCGCCGCGCCGGGTGTCTTGATTTGCGCGAAAATCACCGGCCCTCGGCCTGGAATGCCCAGCTGTTGGGTAGAAAATCCGCGCCGTTCGAGCATGGCCACAATGCTTGTAGCATTGCGCTCGATGTTCGCCGTGTCCGTGGCCACGTTGGGAATGGCCAGAAAATTCGTGAATTCAGCGACGATGGCGGCTTCGTGCTCCTTGCGGTAGTCGCGCACCTGCGCGGCGATTGCCGCCGCACTCGCCGGCGCAGCCTGTTTTGCGGCACCTTCGGGCCGGTTTGACTTCTGTGCCGCTGCGGGATAAAGTGCCGCTAGAATCGAGAAAAAGACCAAGACCATGCGCATCAAAAATTCCCTCCCATAATCGCTTTCGGGGCGTCCAGCAGCCGCGGTCCCCATCCATAGAACCCACAGGATCTGCATTATAAGTTTTTCCGGACGCGCGCCGGTAAGTAAGTTGGGGCTGCCTTCCGCGCTGCGAAGACAGAGGAATAGAAAACGTGAGCGGCTTTGCCATCGAAGTCGAAAATCTTGTGAAAGTTTACGCGCCGCGCGGCCGTGAGCCGGTGCGCGCGGTCGATGGGTTGTCTTTCGAAGTAAAGCGCGGAACGATCTTCGGCCTGCTGGGCCCAAACGGTGCGGGCAAGACTACTACGCTGAAAGTTCTCAACACCCTCTTAACCCCTACCGGCGGCAGCGCCCGGGTGATGGGCCATGACGTCGTGGCCGCGCCGGTTGCCGTCCGCCGCAGCATATCCGTGGTCCTGCAGGAAACCGCCACCGAGCTGTTTCTCTCCGTGCGCGACAATCTGCTTACCTTCGCGCGCTTCTATGGAATTCCCTCGGAGCTGGCCCGCCGCCGCGCCGCCGAAGTCATGGAAAAATTTCAGCTCACCGCGGAATCTCCCAACAAGGTGCAGGACCTCAGCGGCGGCTTCCGCCGCCGCGTGCAGGTCGCGAAAATATTCATGGTGGAGACGCCGGTGGTCTTTCTCGACGAATTTTCCACGGGCATGGATCCTATCCTGAAGCGCGCGGTGATGGATCTTCTGCGCGAAGAAGCTTTGCGGGGGCGCACCATCGTGCTGACCACCCAGATTTTGAGTGAAGCCGAAGAGTTGTGCGACGACATCCTCATCATCAACCGGGGCCGTCAAGTCGCTCGCGGCGACCTTCACGCGCTGAAGCTGCTTTCCCAGGGCGTTCATGAGATCACCATCACCTTTGAGGCGATTCCCTCGGGACTGGAGACAGAGCTCGCCCGCCTGGGTGCGCTGCGCGTGCACATCCAGCAGAACACCGTAGAATTCGCATGGAAAGGGGAGGAAAGCCTGGTCCTCGCGCGGGTAACCGAGCTTGCCAAATTAGGCCGCGTCCTGCGCGTGGAGGTCGGCGGCGCCAGCTTGGAAGACGTGTTCATCGAGCTGATGCAAAAATCCTGATCGGCGCTGGGAGGATTCAGAATAGAGGAATCGGGAACACGGCAAGCGCAGCAGGGAATAGAGGACCAATCATGAGCGCAATCTCGGCAGTGCTCTACCGCGAAGCCAAAATCCGCGCCACCAACGCCACCTTCATTTTCTGGGACCTGTTTTACCCGCTCTGCTACATGTTGGTGTTCGGCGTGGGCATCAACGCGGCGCTGGGCGCGCCCCTCTCCGCGCCCGGGGTGGACTACAACGCTTTTTTCCTGGCCGGCGTGCTGGCTATGGCCAGCTTCGGCATCGCCTCGAACACCGCGTGGTCGTTTTTTATGGATCGCGACAACGGCATCTTCTACGAAATGCTTACGTATCCCATGAGCCGCTCGCAATATCTTTTTGGCAAGGTGCTGTTCAACATGTTCGTCACCCTGCTGCAGGCGGTCATCACCGTGGGCGTCGCGCGCCTGTTGCTGCACGTTCCCATGCGCAGCGATCGCTGGCCGTTGTTTCTGCTGGCCGTCGCCGCCGGCACGGTGGGGTGGTTTTTCTTCTACGCGATTTTCGCGCTGCGGATGCGGAGAAATGATTCGTTCAACGCGGTGACGTCAATTTTCTATTTCGTGTTCCTGTTTGTCAGCTCGATGTTTTATCCGCTGGAGCCGCTGCCGCGCTGGTTTCGGTTGGCCGCCCTGGCCAACCCGGTCACCTGGCAGGTGGATGTGCTGCGGTACGCCTCCATCGGGCTGGTTTCGCCGCAGCGCGTCGCCGCGGAGAGCGCGGCTTTCCTGCTCTTCACCGTCATCTCGTTCGCGCTGGCCATTCGCGCCCTGCGCCAACAGTAGGGGTAAATTCTCCACCGGGGGTAAAGTTTCCCCTACCAAGAAGACCAGGCCGGCTCTTAAGGTATTGCTTCTAAACCGTCTAAATTCCTCGTTGACTGGAATGCTACTTGCTCTACTCTCAGTTAGGAAGCAAGGCTCCCTCAGGGCGAAAGTTTGAGGAGGTGGACGATGAAATCAAAAAAGCAAAACAAGAAAGCTGCAAAATCACGGAAAGCTGGCCTTAAGTCTGGTTCGATGGGTAAGGTGAAGTCTCTCAGACTGTCAGCGAACCACAATGAAACTTTTCTGCGCAGCGAGTAATTAATTTCGACGATCAACCTGGAGGCATCATGAAACCGAAAAAGCAAAGCAAGAAAGCGGCGAAATCAGGAAAGGCTGGCCTTAAGTCACATTCGATGGGCAAGGTGAAGTCTCTCCGGCTGGCAGCCAACCACAATGAAACTTTTCTGCGCAGCAAGTAATTGATTCCGAAACCTGGAGGAATCATGAAATCGAAAAAGCCAAGCAAGAAAGCGGCGAAATCAGGAAAGGCCAGCCTTAAGTCACATTCCATGGGCAAGGTGAAGTCTCTCAGGCTGTCGTCGAACCACAACGAAACGCTGGTCCGCTAGCTATATCTCGCGAGCCGGCGATAGGCGTTGCACGCCGCGTGCTGTTGGATGTAATCAAGGTTCTGACTGGGAGGTTAGCGATGAAGGCAAAGAAGCAAAATAAAAAGGCCGAAAAAGCGCCCAAGCCGGCTCTAAAAGCACGGGCGTTGGAAAAGACACGGACGTTGGGCGGCCTGCCGAACCACAACGAGACGCTGGTCCGCTAGCTATTAGCTCGCGAGCGGGCAATTACGTTGCTCGCCGCGTGCTGTTGGATGTATTCAAAAGTTTAACTGGGAGGTTAGCGATGAAGGCAAAGAAGCAAGATAAAAAGGCACAGAAAGTGCCCAAGGCCGCTTTAAAAGCACGGACGTTACAAAAGACACGGACGCTGGGCCTCAGCCAGAACCACAACGAGACCCTGTTCCGCTAGCTATAGCTCGCGAGCAATGATCTTTCCGTTGGCCCGGAAGAGGCGTGGTCGAACGCGCCTTCGCCCGGGCGTCCGAGAACCCAATCACCTGCCGAGAAATCCCTCCGACCGCGCCGAGGAATACCGCCGCCGCGGTCTATACCAGAAAGCCGGGCAAATTCTTCTCCGACTTCTCTCTCGCGCGGAGACTGCGCATAATCCGCATGACCTCGAAATTCCTTCGCTTCTGAACCGTTTGGGGATTGTCTACAAACATCTGGCCCGCTACAAGGAAGCAGAACGGGTTTACCGGCGAGCGCTGGTGCTTGCCCGAAAACTCCCCGACGCTGCCCCCGGAGTAATCGCCAGCCTCTACCACAATCTTGGAGGCTTGGAGCACGCTCGCGGCCGCTACTCTCGCGGCGAACCGCTCGCTCGCCACGCCGTGCGGATTCGAGAAAAAGCATTGGGACCAGATCATCCCATGGTGGCGGCCGATCGCGCGGCGCTGGCTGCCATCCTTGACCGCCGCGGGAAATATCCGGAAGCCGAGAGGCTCTACCGGCGCGCTTTGGACTGTTTTCGGCGTGTCTATGGCCCGCGAGACTATGAGGTTGCCGTCGTGCTCAACAATTTGGGCGCAGTTCGTGCAGCGCAAGGCGACTTCGCGGCGGCGCAACGCATGTATCGCCGGGCCATCGCCATCAAGGAAAAAGTCCTGGGGCCAAATCATCCGGAGCTGGCGACAACTCTTAACAATCTGGCCGTACTGCAAGGGAAGCAGGGCAAGCACCAGCAAGCGGAACGGACATTCTTGCGTGCGGCGGCGATTTTCGAGAAGACGCTGGGCCGCGCCCACCCCAGTTACCTGGCCTGTCGCGCCAATCATGCCGGCCTGGTCCGCACGATGAAGTCAACGCGAAAGGTTGCGGCGAGCACGTCCCGGCGACGATCGCGAAAACATTCCTAAAATTGGCAGGGGCGAAGCACA
>JAAFGT010000016.1:6348-74373 GCA_010365215.1 Acidipila sp.
AATCAGGAAATTCTTCAATCCAGCTAGGCGCCCGCGGGCATCTGCATCGGCTCGTCAAAACTGCCGCCGTAGATGTTCGGGCACTTGCCTCCCATCGGGCGCAGATAGGAGGAAAGCTGGCCGCGATGGTGAATGCAATGGTTGCTGACGAATCCCAGATAAGCGGCCGCCGGCAGGTTGAAAACACCGAAAAAGGGAATGGGCTTGGCCAGCTTTTCCGCAGGCAGAGCCTTCACTCTGGCCAGCGCGGCCGGATATTCCTTGTCGTAGTAGGCCACGATTTCCGCGACGCTAGCGAACTTCTTGTCCGGTTCCGGGTTGAACTCGCCCTTGGCGATGCCGTTCAGGAACCATACGTCGGAGCTGGCGATGTGCCCGGCCAGCTCAAACGCGCTGCGCGCGTTGGGGTCGGGGCGATGATCTTTCTTACCCTCAGGTACGGCGGCGAGAACTTTTCTGGTAGTGGCGTGTTCTCTCTCGAGGCCGTCAACGAGCATATGGGCGGTGAATGTAGCCTGTTCGTTAGTCATGGAATTGTTCTCCTTTTATGATGAACGCTCTGCACCGGCAATTCAGCCGGAGATCTCCCAAAAGCATACGAAGTAGTAAAACGGGAAGGCGATTCTAGCGCGAAATGAAAGAGGGAGCAAGCCGGCGATCACCGGACAGCATGTGGCCGGCCCGAAGGCTGCTCGCTGCGCCTCTGGCGCGATTAATGTGTTGCCACGCCGGCCGAATGTTCGTTGGTAAACTTCACCAGGGCGTCCAATTTGGCTTGCGCGGCGCCCGAATCGATTGCCTGCGCGCCCAGTCGCGCCCCAGCCGCAAAATCTTCAGCGAGTCCCACCGCCACCAGCGCTGCGGAAGCGTTTGCCAGCACAATATCGCGCCGCGGCCCAGCGTCGCCTCCCAGAATGCTGCGGATGGTTTGGGCATTGGCCTGCGCACCGCCGCCTGCCAGCGCGGAGAGCGGCGCCCGGCCGAGCTCGAAGGTTTCCGGCGCCACGGAATAGAGCCGCACCGTGCCGTCGCGCACTTCGCCCACGCGGGTCTCGCCGCTCAGGGAAATTTCGTCCAGGCCGCCCGCGCCGTGCACCACGAATGCTCGCGTGGATCCCAGCTCGGCCAGCGCGTGGGCCAGCGTCTCCACCAGGCTCGAGTCATACACCCCCACCACCTGCGCCGCCGCGCCCGCTGGATTGGTAAGCGGCCCAAGAAGATTGAACACCGTCCGCATTTTTAATTCCGTGCGTGCGCGCATGGCGTGGCGCATCGCCGGGTGCAGCGCTGGCGCAAACAGGAACCCGATGCCCACCTGCTCGATGGCCTGGCCCATGCGCTGCGGTGGCAGATCCAGGCGCACCCCCAGGGCTTCCATTACGTCGGCCGAGGCGGACCCGGCGCGCGAACTGATAGAACGATTGCCGTGCTTGGCTACGCGCGCGCCCGCCCCCGCGGCAACGAATGCTGCGGCCGTCGAAACGTTGAAGGTTGCCGCGGCGTCTCCGCCCGTGCCGCAAGTGTCCACCAGCATCTGCTGCGCTAGACGGTGCTCCCCGTCGCCAAATATCGGGGTGACGTGCTGCCGCATCACGCTGGCGAAACCCACCAGCTCTTCGACGGTTTCGCCCCGGACGCGCAGCGCGGTCAGCAGCCCGCCGATCTGCGCATCGGTTGCGCGTCCAGAGAGAATCTCTTCCATCGCCTCCCCAGCTTCCTGGCGCGTAAGGTCTTCTCCACCGACAATCTTCTGGAGTGCTTGCAGGATCACGCCTTCCTCACACCCATTACGATTCGCTTTCACGCCGCGGGCTTTCGCCGCGGACGCCGCACCAGTTCGCCCCCGCAATTCGGGCAGGTGTTGCGCATCTGTGCCGCACAGGCGCTGCAGAACGTGCATTCATAGGTGCAGATGAACGCTTCGCCGCCCGCCTCTAACGCCTGCCGGCATTTCTCACATTCCGGTTTCATGGCTAACGTCACGAGTTCCTTTTTGTTGCTCCGTCCCGGCGTTGCGGGTACACTGACGTGTTTTCTTCGGGCACAAATTCTATCACCAGTATCGCCGCTGCGGCGGGCGGCTCCGAAAATGGTCAAGCGATGAAGATTCACGAATATCAGGCTAAGGCTATTCTTGCGCGCTATGGGGTGCCCACGCCGCGCGGCGAAGTTGCCTTCACCAAAGACGAAGCGCGCGCCGCGGCCGTGCGCCTGGGTACTCCCGTAGTGGTGGTCAAGGCGCAAATCCACGCGGGAGGCCGCGGCAAGGCCGGCGGCGTGAAGCTGGCACGCTCCGCCGACGAAGCCGCGGAGCACGCCTCACGCATTCTGGGCATGAAGCTGGTAACCCCGCAAACCGGCGCGGAAGGCCGCATCGTCCACCGCCTGCTGGTGGAAGAGGGCCTGGACATCAAGCGTGAGCTGTACCTCAGCGTCCTGGTGGACCGCGCCGTGGAAGCGCCCGTGCTGATGGCGAGCGCGTCCGGCGGCATGGAAATTGAAGAGGTGGCGCGCGAAAATCCCGCGGCCATACTTCGCGAGACCATTCATCCCGCCGTGGGACTCCAGCCCTACCAGGCTCGCAAGATCGCCTTTGGCCTGGGCCTGGCCCCCGAAGTGGCCGGCGCCTCCGTGGCTTTTTTCCAGTCGCTCTATCGCGCGTTTATGGAAACGGATGCGTCGCTGGTGGAGATCAATCCCCTGGTAGTCACCGGCGAGGGCAAGCTCGTGGCCCTCGATGCCAAAATGACCTTCGACGATAACGCGCTCTATCGCCACAAGGAGCTTCGCGAGCTGCGCGACCTCGATGAAGAAGATCCCCTGGAGATCGAGGCCTCCAAGTTTGGTCTCAACTACATCAAGCTCGAAGGCAGCGTAGCGTGCATGGTGAATGGCGCAGGCCTGGCCATGTCCACCATGGACATCATTAAACTCTCCGGCGGCTCCCCGGCGAATTTTCTCGACGTCGGCGGCGGCGCTTCCGCCGAGCAGGTAAAAAACGCTTTCAAGATTCTGCTCAGCGACAAAAATGTTCGCGCTGTTTTCATTAACATCTTCGGTGGCATCCTGCGATGCGATGTGTTGGCCACCGGCGTGGTGAACGCTGCCAAAGAGCTGCAGATCAAAGTTCCCGTGGTGGTGCGCATGGAAGGCACCAACGTCGATCAGGGCAAGCAGATTTTGCGCGATTCCGGCCTGGGCTTCACCGTGGCCGCCGGAATGAAAGACGGCGCGGAAAAAGTGGTTGCGCTGGCGGGGAGCTCGCGATGAGCATCCTGGTCGATCAGCACACCCGCGTTCTGGTGCAGGGCTTTACCGGCCGCGAAGGCACCTTTCACGCCACCCAGATGATTGCTTACGGCACCGAGGTGGTGGGAGGAGTTACGCCGGGGAAGGGTGGCACCACGCATCTGGATCGCCCCGTATTCAACACCGTGAACGAAGCGGCGAGGGCCACTGGTGCCAATGCCGCGGTGATTTTTGTGCCGCCGCCGTTTGCAGCGGACGCCATTCTTGAAGCTGCTGACGCCGCATTACCTCTGGTCATCTGCATCACCGAAGGAATTCCGGCCCTCGACATGGTGCGCGTGGCCAGCGTTCTGCGTGCAGGGCCCACGCGCCTGATCGGACCCAACTGCCCGGGGATCATATCGCCCGGCAAATGCAAAATTGGCATCATGCCCGGCAGCATCCACAAGCAGGGCCATGTCGGAGTGGTCAGCCGTAGCGGCACCTTAACTTACGAAGCTGTGGATCAACTGACCCGCCTGGGCATCGGCCAGTCCACTTGCATCGGCATCGGCGGGGACCCCATCATCGGCACATCGTTTCTCGACGCCATCACCATGTTTGGCAATGACCCGGACACCCATGCCATCGTGATGATTGGCGAGATTGGCGGCAACGCTGAAGAGATCGCCGCGGAATACATTCGCGCGCATGTTAAGAAACCGGTGGTGGGTTTCGTCGCCGGCCAGACCGCGCCGCCGGGGCGCCGCATGGGTCATGCCGGCGCAATCATCAGCGGCGGCGCCGGCACCGCCAAGGACAAGTACGCGGCCATGGCTGCCGCGGGAATTCTGTGCGTGCAGAGCCCCGCCGATATCGGCGCCACCATGGCCAAAGCGCTCGGCGCGGCTCGTTAACCCTGCTTCCACCGAACCAAATCAAGGAGCAAACCTGTGGCTATCGAAAAGACCTTGGCAATTATCAAGCCCGATGCATTCGGCCGCGGAATTTCTGGCGAAATTCTTTCGCGCGTCCATAAGGCCGGATTCAAAATTGTTGCCGCGAAATCCCTGCGTTTGACCGCAGCCCAGGCCGAGGGTTTCTACGCCGTGCACCGCGAGCGCTCATTCTTCAAGGAGCTCACTGAATTCATGAGCTCCGGCAAAGTGATCGCGCTGGTGCTTGAGGCGGAGAAGGGAATTGCCCTGTGGCGCGACACCATGGGCGCTACCGATCCCGCCAAGGCCGCTCCGGGAACCATACGTCGCGATCTTGGCGCCAGCATCCAGAACAATTGCACCCATGGATCGGATGCCCCCGAGACTGCGGCATTTGAAATCGGGTATTTTTTCGCCGGGCATGAGCTGGTCTGAAGCCGTAGCGCCCGCCATTCCCAGCCGGCGCTCGGAAGGAGGCCGCAACGAGGCCGCAATGAGGAACACTCGGGAAAAATTCTTGTATACCGCCAGCCCATCACGCGCATCTCATGGTGGTATGTTTAAGCGGGAAGCTTACGGATCGACGATGCCCCTTCGCCATTTCGCCATTCTGGCGCTGGTCATTCTGGGCGTAATGGTCATGCTGTCCGGCCTGGGCGCTGCGCCGGATCCATTGCCCGCGCCCCGAGGGGAAGAGTCCCGCTATCCCGCACCGGAATTCCCCGCGCCTGGCCCGGAAGTTTCCGGCACAACCTGGATCAATTCTCCGGCGCTCACTATGTCCAGTTTGCGGGGCAAAGTGGTCCTGATCGACTTCTGGGAATACACCTGCATCAATTGCATCCGTACTTTCGCGCAGAACAAAACCTGGTACGAGCGCTACAAGAAATACGGTTTCGAAATTGTCGGCGTTCACGATCCCGAATTCGATATCGCCTATCCCGTCGAAAATGTCCGCGCGGCCACCAAGCGTTTCGGGCTGCCCTACCCCGTCGTGGCCGACCACTGGTTCACGATATGGAAATCGTACAAAAACCAGTCCTGGCCCAGCCGCTTTCTGGTCGATGCCAAGGGGCAGGTGCGTCTCCATCTGGATGGAGAAGGCGCGGACGATCAGTTCGAGCGCCTGATTCAGAAATTGCTCCTCGAGGCGCACCCCGACCTGAAGTTTCCGGACTCCTACCAGGTTGCCACGGAAACCCCCGCCTTCGGGCCGCGTTGCGGACGGGATACCAGAGAAATGTATGTTGGAAACTGGTTCGATTCGGGAGCGCTGGCCAATCGCGAGCATTACCACAACGGGAAGACCATCGCGTATCAGCTTCCGGAAAACGTCAGCGAGGGTCACGTAATCGTTGGCGGGCGCTGGGAGTCCGACAAAAACGGAATGATCTACCGCGGCAAGCAGGCTGGCGCGGACTCCAAGGACCGCATGGTCATGCGCTATAGCGCGCGCGAGATGTATTCGGTGATGAACGTGGCGCGCGGCAAGCCCTCACGCGTTTATATCCAGCAGGACGGCAAAGATCTGACCGCCGCGGATAAGGGCGTGGATGTGCAGCTCGACGCACAAGGGCGCTCGTACCTGGAAATCAAGGAGCCGCGCATGTATTACCTGGTGCAGAATGCGGCGTTGGGAAGCCACAGCGTCACGCTGATTCCCACCGAACCCGGCGTCGCGGTAAATTCTTTTGTGTTCGGCAACAACTGCCAGACGGAATTTCCGCACCTGTAATGGCCATAGCATGTCTTCATTGGCTGGCTCCAGCTGCGCCCGCCTCGCCTTTGTCCTCATCGCCTCCATCTTGAGATAGAATCCCCTTCCATGGACCCGCTGCGCGAAGCCGGTAAGTTGCTCTTCATCCTCGGGGCGGTTTTGGCGGTCGTTGGCGGAATGCTGCTGCTCGGAGTGAAATTGCCCTTCCGGCTAGGGCGGCTTCCCGGCGACATCGTTTACCAGCAGCCAAATTTCTCGTTTTACTTTCCCATTGTCACTTGCCTGATCTTGAGCGCGGCACTGACGGCGATATTCTGGTTGATATCGCTTTTCAAGAGATGACCGGCACAAGTATGAGCCAACTGCAATTTAATCTGGTGCCGGAGCGGAAGATATGGTCGGTCAGCGAGCTGACCGCGCAGATTCGCATTCTTGTGGAGACCAGGTTTCAGGAGTTGCTGGTTCAGGGCGAAATCTCCAACTGCCGCGCAGCGCAATCCGGCCACATCTATTTCACGCTGAAGGACGCGCACGCGCAGATCCGCTGCGTCTGCTTTCGCGATCAGGCGCGCCTCCTGAAGTTTCGCCCCGAGGATGGCTTGCACGTCACCGTGCGTGGCGCGCTGGGAATCTACGAGCAGCGCGGGGAATATCAGATTTACGTGAGCACCATCGAGCCGGTGGGCTTCGGCGCGCTGCAGCTGGCCTTCGAGCAGTTGAAGCAGCGCCTGGCGGCCGAGGGCCTGTTCGACCAAGCGCGCAAGAAACCCCTGCCCATGTTGCCGCAGCGCATCGGCTTGATTACTTCTTCCACCGGCGCCGCGCTGCATGACGTGCTGCGCATTCTCCGCCGGCGCTTTCCCAACGTTTATATCCTGCTGCACCCGGTGCGCGTGCAGGGCGACTCTGCCGCCGCGGAAATTGCCGCGGCCATCGCCTACTTCACTCGCGAGCAGGCCGCCGACGTGCTGCTGCTGGTGCGCGGCGGTGGCTCGCTCGAAGATCTTTGGGCGTTCAACGAAGAGGTGGTGGTGCGGGCCATCGTGGCCTCGCGCATTGCGGTTATCTCCGGCATCGGCCACGAGAGCGACTTCACCATGGCCGATTTCGTGGCCGACGTTCGCGCCTCCACGCCTTCCAACGCCGCGGAAATCGTGGTGCGCACGCGCGACGAATTCGACCGCCACATCGCCCAGCTGGCCGAGCAGCTCTCGCAAAAAATTCGCTACCTGCTGCTGGTCCGCCGCCATCGGGTGCAGGAACTGGCCGCGCATCGCGGCTTTCGCCGGCTGGAAGGAATCGTGCGCCAGGGACGCCAGCGCGCTGACGAACTTTCCGCGCGGCTGGGCGACCTGCTGGCGCGGCGCCTGGAGACTTCGCGGCGGCGGTTTGCCGTGGCCCAGGCGCGCATTGTTGCGTTCGATCTGCGCGCCCGCATTGCCGCGCTCAGCGCGCGCCTCAACCAGCGCTCCGCCGAGCTCCACGCGCACATCGGGCGCTCGCTCACGGCGCGCCTCGAGCGCGTTAAGCGCCTGCGCATGCAGCTCGACGAGCGCAGCCCGCTGCGCGTCCTCGAACGCGGCTATGCCATCGTTTATGACCACGCCGGCAACGTTGTTCGTTCTGCCGACCAGGTTATGATCGGGGATTCACTTTCCTTGCAACTTGCCCGGGGCCGGTTGATCACCGAAGTAAAGAAGAAGAATGGGGGCTGAGTTTATCTGCTGAGTTTATCTGTAAACATAGCTCCTGTGACCGATTTTGATTACGATGACCGTGCTCGCGTCGTCATCGATCTCATAGAGAACGCGATAAATGAGGGGGTAGAAATCGCCTCCAGTTGCCGTTGTGCCCTGCGCACAACGCTGACCGAGTAGCTCACTTGCGGTGACTGCGGATCTCCGAGAGCGCTTGTTCCAGAGGGATTGCCGTCTCGCCTGAAGCCTTCGCTTCCTCATATTCCTGGATCGCCTGAAGATCATCCAGGTCTTCGAGTAATTTTTCGTACTCTGCGATGTCCAGAACCACGGCCACTTTAACGCCGCGTTCGTCGATCACGAATTGGCGCACTTTTGCCATTAGCTGACTCCTGGCCCAGTGTAGCCCACAGCAACAGCCTCCGGCAATAGCATGCCACTGAAGAAATATCCAGGCAGTATAAACCAAGCGCGGTTTACTCGGTTGAGCTGGCCACCTTTAATACGGCCAGGAAAGCTTCCTGCGGGATATCCACTTTGCCCACACGCTTCATGCGCTTTTTGCCTTCCTTCTGTTTTTCCAGCAGTTTACGCTTGCGCGAAATGTCTCCACCGTAGCATTTCGCGATCACGTTTTTACGCATGGCGCTGATGGTCTCGCGGGCGATGACCCGGCTGCCGATAGCCGCCTGAATCGGCACCTCAAACATTTGCCGGGGAATCAGCTTGCGCAGCCGCGACACCAGATCGCGGCCGCGGTCGTAGGACTGGTCTTCGTGGCACACCAGCGTCAGCGCGTCCACCGGCTCGCCGCCCACCAGCACGTCCAGCTTCACCAGGTCGGCTTCGCGATAACCCGCCAGGTGATAATCGAGCGACGCGTAGCCGCGCGAGGCGCTCTTCAGCCGGTCGTAAAAATCGAGAACAATTTCATTGAGCGGCATCTCGTAGGTCAGCATCACCCGCGTGGGCGAAAGATATTCAAACGCTTTCTGCGTGCCGCGCTTTTCCTCGCACAGCTTCAGGATGGCCCCCACCGATTCTTCCGAAGTGATGATCATCGCGATGATGTAGGGTTCCTCAATGGTAGCGATCTGGCCTGGCGGGGGAAATTTGGTGGGATTATCTACTTCCACCAGGTCGCCCGCGGTGGTCAGGATGCGGTAACGCACGCTGGGCGCCGTGGTGATCAGGTTGATGTTGAACTCGCGCTCCAGGCGCTCCTGCACGATCTCCATGTGCAGCAGCCCCAAAAATCCGCAGCGGAATCCAAAGCCCAGCGCCGCGGAGGTTTCCGGCTCGTAGAAAAAAGCCGCGTCGTTCAACCGCAATTTTCCCAGCGCGTCGCGCAGCGGCTCGTAATCGCTGGCCGAGACGGGATACAGCCCGGCGAATACCATCGGCTTGATGGCCTCGAACCCGGGCAGCGGCGCAGCCGGACGGGCCACTTCGGTTACCGTATCGCCCACGCGCGCGTCGGCCACGTCCTTGATGTTGGCGACCACAAATCCCACCTCGCCCGCGCAGAGTTCGTTTACGACCACGGGTTTGGGGGTGAACACGCCAATGCTCTCCACCTCAAACTCCTGGTTGTTGTAGCACAGCCGGATTTTCGTGCGCGGCGCCATGCGCCCTTCCATAACGCGTACCTGGATCACTGCGCCGCGGTAGGGATCGAACCAGGAATCAAAAATCAGCGCGCGCAGCGGCGCCTCCGCTGTTCCCGCCGGGGGAGGGATCCGCGCAACGATAGCTTCGAGTACATCTTCCACGCCCAACCCGCTTTTCGCGCTGATCAAAAGCGCGTCCGCGGCAGCGATGGCCAGCACGTTCTCGATCTGTTCCTTCACCCGCTCCGGCTCCGCCGCCGGCAGATCGATCTTGTTAATCACCGGCACCACGGTCAGGTTGCTCTTCGACGCCAGGAACGCATTGGCCACGGTTTGCGCTTCCACTCCCTGGCTCGCGTCCACCACCAGCAGCGCGCCCTCACAGGCCGACAGCGCGCGCGAAACCTCGTAGGAAAAATCCACGTGGCCCGGGGTGTCGATCAGGTGCAGGCGGTAGGTATGGCCGTTCTTGGCGGTGTACTGCAGGCGGATGCTTTTGGCCTTGATGGTAATTCCGCGCTCGCGCTCCAGGTCCATGGAGTCCAGCACCTGTTCGCTCATCTCGCGATGCGTAAGCGCGCCGGTTAACTCCAGCAGCCGATCGGCCAGCGTGGATTTGCCGTGGTCGATATGCGCAATAATGCAGAAGTTGCGGATGAATTGCGGTTCCATGAATCCGTTGGGCCTATTTTTTTCTCGTAGACTGTGGCTCGAGCAAAATTGCCGCTATCTTGCGCGGCCTATCTTGCGCAGTCTGTTTTGCACGGCATTACTGCGGCGGTTGGTAATCGCCATCCGCGCGCACCAGCAAACAGGTCAGTTTGCCACATCCGCGCAGTTCCGGCCAGCAGCGCGCCACGGCTGTGGTTGCGATGTTCAGGCTGGAGGGCTCGCTGTCAAGGCTGCAGGCGGCACGGCGATCGCGCGCGGGGAGTATCGCGCGGGACAATTTGATTTTGGCGGAACCCGCGCGCCCAGTATATAGTGTTTACTTTCGGCAGCTATCCGCAGCCGCTTCCAGATGTTGGCTTTCAAGTCTTGCGTAGTGGCTCTGTTGGCAGGGGCGCCGCACCCACGGTCTGTTGCATGGCATTCGACCTCGATAAAAACCTAACCCGCGCCAAGCGAAGCCTCGAAAAGAATCGCATCGACGATGCCGTCGAAGCTTATCGCGAGATTCTGGAGGCTTTGCCCACCCATCAGGAATCCATGCAGGGCCTGGGCGACCTCTATACCCGCAAGAACGACCCCGAAAATAGCGCCCGCTATTACGGAATGCTCTTCGACCGGATGGTCGATAACAAGGAAACCGTTAAAGCCGCGGCCATCTATACCCGCTTTTTAAAGGGCTCCACGCAGCCCCCCGAGCGCGTCCTGCGCTACGCCGGCCTGCTGCAGAAGCAGAACCGCCGCGATGAAGCCATCGAGCAATACGAGAATTCCGCCGAGCTTTATCTTTTTCAGCGCAAGACCGCCGAAGCGCTGGGCTGCTGGGAAAAGGTCGCCGTCCTCGATCCCGAAAATCCTGAGCGCCATTACCTGATCGGCGAAGTGGGAGAACGGCTGAACTACACCGATACCGCGGTGCGCGGCTATCTCCGCGCCGGGCAGTTGCGCCTGGGCCAGAACGATGTCGACTCCGCAATGAATATTCTTGCCCGCGGCTACAAGCTCGCTCCAACCGACCGCGGGGTCGCCGTCACTTATGCCGAGGCCATGATTCGCAAGGGCCAGGCGCACGCCGCCGTCAAGCTTCTCGATCCGCTGATCACCGAGGCCGCCGACACGCCTTTGCTGTTGCTTTTCGGCGGCGCCCTCATTGAAGACGGCCAGCGCGAGCGCGCCTACGACGTCTTTGAAGGCCTCAGCCGCCGCACCCACGAAAATTTTGACCGGCTCTTCGATGTCGTGCTGCGCCAGCTCGAGGCAGGCGATGAGGCCAAGGCGGCGCAATCGCTCGCCAGGACGTGCGTCCTGATGACCTCTTCGCCCAACGGCGACGACGCGTTTGCCGCGGCGTGCGAAAGCCTGATTGCGGCCAACGGCAATTCGCCCGCCATTCTCGAAATCGTAAGCCGGTTCTACAACGAGCACAATCGCGAGACCAAATACTTCAGCACCCTCGGCCGCCTGTTCGATCTCTATCTGGCTGCGAACAATCCAAAGTCCGCCTCGGAGACCCTGGAACGCCTCGTGGATGTGGATCCCTACGATCTCCGCCACGATGAGCGGCTCACGCAACTGGAGGGCAAGGCGGATCCCGCTCAACTGCGGGGCATCCGCGGCCGCCTGGCCAAATCCGCCACCGTCGCCGGCCAGAGTGGCCGCGTCGTGCAGTTCGGCGAGGTTTCCGCTCCGGCGGGCCAAGCCACGGAGCAGAAGGGCGGGCAGAGCCTGGACGACATGATCGTGCAGGCGGAAATTTTCCTGCAGTATTCTCTCGAAGCCAAAGCACGCGACCGCCTCCAGAAAATCGCCGAAGAATATCCTGGCGAAGAGCAAAACAATCCTCGCCTTCGCGCGCTCTATGAGCAGGCCAAATGGTCGCCGCCCAGCTCCAAGCCCGTTCCTCCACCGGCCGCGGCGGTAGACGTAACCGGCACCAGCGGTTCGGCGGCGCGCAGCGGCGTTTACAATGCCGACACGCTGCGTGACCTCACCAAGATTTCCGAAATCACAAAACTTATTTATCGCCAGCCTACCCCTAAAGGCATTCTTTCCTCAGCGGTCAATGAAGCGGGCAAGTACTTGCGTGCCTCGCGTTGTGTGGCGGTAGTGGGAACGCCTGGCCAGCCGCCGCAGATGGCCTCGGAATTCTGCATGGCCGGTTTCGATCCCTCGCCTCCGGCGGTGTTGGTGAAACTTCTCGCGTTTCTGGCCGGGTTGCCGCCCGACGCGCTGGGCTGCTGGACGCTGGACGCGGAGACCGCGCCGGTGCTGAAGACCATGGGGCTGGAGAGCGCCTGCGCCGTACAGTTGTTGGATAAGGAGACGCAGTCGCAGGCCGGCCTCGTGCTGGTGGGCATGAATGCCCCGCGCAAATGGAAACCCAACGAAAACTATTTTCTGCAGGCGGTTGGCGACCAGGCACTGATGGCTGTCAGCCATTCCAAGCTGCGCTCGCTGATGCGCACGCTCGCTGTGGCCGACGAAAAAACCGGCCTGCTCAGTCCCGCCGCCTATCTGGACTGTCTGCTGGCGGAAACCGCTCGCGCCCGCGTGCAGTCCACGGCGCTTTCCGTGGTGATCCTGCAGGTGGATCGCGCGCGTGAGTTTGCCCGCCAGCATGGCGAAGCCCAGATCGAAGAATACATGGACCAGCTCGCCCGCCTCCTGCTGACCGGCGTCCGCCAGACCGACATCGGCGTAAAATATGCCGGCTGGTCGGTAGCGTTTATCATGCCGGATACTACCGGCGCGCTGGCTCTACCCGTGGCTGAAAAACTGCGCCGCCTGGGCACTTCGGTGAAGCCGGCCTGGAATAGCACTTCCGTGACGCTCAGCGCCGCGGTCACCGAGGCAGGAATGGAGACGCAGTTCGAGAATGAAGACATTGTCACCTTGCTGATTAACCGCGCGGAATTTGCGCTCGAGGAAGTGCGCAAAAGCGGCGGGGATTCAGTGGTATCCCGGTGAGCGCCCCCGATTAGCGTCAAAGAATAGCGTCAAAGTTAGGGAAGGAGAACAATGTTTCCCACGGATGTTGTCATCATCGCTGGCGCGCGCACGCCGATGGCGCGTTACACCGGAGCGTTCAAGGATACTTCTGCGCTCGAGCTCGGCGCCGCCGCCTCGCGCGAGGCCATCCGCCGTTCCGGCGTCGATCCCGCGGAGTTCGACCAGGCAATTTTTGGAAATGTGATGCAGACCAGCGGCGATGCCATCTACGGCGCGCGGCATGTGGCGCTCAAGGCCGGCCTGCGCGTGGAAACGCCGGCGGTTACGGTGAACCGTCTATGCGGCTCCGGCATGGAGTCCATCGCCCAGGCCGCGCAGCAGATTCTTTTCGGCGAAGCCAAGCTGGTGCTGGCCGGTGGCATGGAAAATATGACTCAGGCGCCGCACGTCGTCCGTGGAGCGCGCACCGGCTTGCGGCTCGGCGAAGGCAAGCTCGAAGATTCGCTGACCGTAGCGCTCTTTGACCCCTACTGCGGTTTCGACATGGCTGGCACCGCGGAAAACGTGGCCGCCGAGCACGGCATTACGCGCCCCGATTGCGACCTCTACGCCCTGCGCAGCCAGCAGCTGGCCGAGATTGCATTCCGCGCCTGCCACTTGAAGGAAGAGATCGTTCCCGTGGAAGTAAAAAGCGGCCGCAAGACGCAACTCGTCAGCGAGGACGACCACCGCCGCCCGGAGACCACACTCGATAAGGCGCTGGCCCCGGCGTTTCGCAAAGATGGCATCGTCACCGCGGGCAATGCCAGCGGCATCGTGGATGGCGCCGCCGCCGTTGTGGTCACTCAGCAAAAAACAGCCCGCGAACGCGGCTGGAAGCCTCTGGGCCGCATCGTTGCCTGGGCTACCGCCGGCGTTGAGCCCCGGGTCATGGGCATTGGCCCGGTGCCCGCCAGCCGCAAGGCCCTCCAGCGCGCCGGCCTTACCCTCGAACAGATGGACTTGATAGAAGTGAACGAAGCCTTCGCCGCGCAGTACCTCGCCGTCGAAAAGGCCCTGGGACTCAACCGCGATAAGACCAACGTAAATGGCGGCGCCATTGCGCTGGGCCATCCCCTTGGCGCTACCGGCACGCGTCTGGTGATCACTTTGTTGAACGAATTGCGCCGCCGCGGCGGCCGCTACGGCTTGGCTACCGCCTGCATCGGCGGCGGGCAGGGAATCGCCATGATCGTCGAGTCGCTGGCTTGATTCTTTCCTGGCGAAAAAATACGTAAAAATACCGCCCCCGGAATTTTAGAGGAGACCAGCAATGCCGATCACGAAAATTGGAGTAGTGGGTTGCGGTCTGATGGGTGCCGGAATCGCCCAGACCGCCGCGCAGTCGGGTTTTCCCGTGGTAGTCTGCGAAACCAGCCTGGAGCTGCTGCAAAAAGGATTTAAGTCCATCGAAAAAAATCTCGACCGGCTGGTGGAGAAAGGCTCGCTCAGCGCCGCGGAACGCGAAATCATTCGCGGCCGGCTGCACGGCACCACGAACCTCGAGGACTTTCGCGACGCCGATTTGGTCATCGAGGCCATCATCGAACAGCTTCCCGCCAAGCGCGAGTTGTTCACCGCGCTCGATAAGATCTGCACCAAAAACGCCATTTTCGCCAGCAACACTTCGTCGCTTTCGATTACCGAGATGGCCGTCACCACCGCGCGCCCCGATCGCTTCGTGGGCCTGCACTTTTTCAATCCGGTTCCGGTGATGAAACTGGTGGAAGTGGTGCGCACCATTGCCACCAATCCCGCGGCCTACGAAGTCGTCTTTACCTTCGCGCAAAAACTGGGGAAAACCGCCGTGCGCACCAGCGACCGCACAGGCTTCATCGTCAACCGCTTGCTGGTGCCCTACATGCTGGACTGCATTCGCGCCCTGGAAGAGGGTGTGGCTTCCATCGAGGACATCGATAACTCCATGAAGCTGGGCTGCGGCTACCCGATGGGGCCGTTTACCCTGCTCGATTTTGTGGGTCTGGACACCACCTACTACATCGCCAATGTGATGTTCGATGAGTTCAAGGAAAAACGCTTTGCCCCGCCGGCGCTCCTGAAACGCATGGTGCTTTCCGGCTGGAACGGCCGCAAGGCCGGCAAAGGCTTCTATGATTACGCCGACCCCAAGAATCCCAAGGCCATGAAGCTGGTGTAACAAAAAATAATCTGCTAGAGAAAAGTTTACAAAGCTGCGAAAAACGGAGCGAGCGGTAGATGAGCTACGAAAACATTCTTTACGAAAAGAAAGACCACATCGGCCTGATCACGTTTAACCGGCCAAAAGTTCTCAACGCGCTGAACCATAAGACCATGGTGGAGCTTGGCGCCTGCCTCGCCGCCGCGAAAAACGATGCCGATGTGCGCGTGCTCATCCTCACCGGCGCGGGAGAGAAAGCCTTCATCGCCGGTGCCGACATCAACGAGCTGGCCCAGAGCACTCCGGTCACCGGAAAAGAGACCGCGCTTTTTGGCCAGGCCGTTTTACGCCAGCTCGAAACCCTGGGCAAACCCTCCATCGCCGCCATCAATGGGTTTGCGCTGGGCGGCGGCTGTGAGATGGCCCTGGCCTGTTCCATGCGCATCGCCAGCAAAACCGCCCGCATCGGCCAGCCTGAGGTGAAGCTGGGCATTCTTCCCGGATACGGCGGCTCGCAGCGCCTTCCCCGCCTGTGCGGCAAAGGCATGGCCCACGAGCTGATTCTGGGCGGCGAAATGATTTCCGCCGAAGAAGCCTTGCGCATCGGGCTGGTCAATCACCTCACCGAGCCCGCCGAGCTGCTTGCCACCTGCCAGGCGCTGGCCAGGAAAATTATTGCCAACGCGCCGCTGGCCGTTCAGTACGCCATGGAAGCCGTCGAACACGGCATGGACGTTTCCCAGGAAGAAGGACTCTTCCTCGAAGCCACGCTGTTTGGCCTGTGTTGCGCCACCGAAGATATGCGCGAGGGCACGCGCGCCTTCCTCGAAAAGCGCCCGGCGCAATTCAAGGCTAAATGATGATCGTGAGGGAAACGCCAACCGCCGGTCTGCGAAACAAGCTGGGCGTCTCCCGGTACTGGGTCTGTTAATTTATGGCCGAGCCGATCAAGGGCGCAGAAACGCGCGGCCCACTGAGCGCCCAAGACTTTCGCTTCGCCATTGTGGTCAGCCGCTTTAACGGTTTTATCACCGAGCGGCTGCTGGCCGGTGCGCTCCAGGCTCTCGAAGGCGCTGGCGCCGGCAAGGATCAGATGGAAGTGTTTCAGGTTCCCGGCGCGTTTGAAATTCCCATCGCCGCAAAAAAAGTTGCTGCTACCGGCGCGTTTGATGCCGTCATTTGTATCGGCTGCGTCCTGCGCGGCGAGACGTCTCATTACGACTACGTTTGCAGCGAGGCGGCGCGCGGTATAATGCTCGCGCAGATGGATTCCGGCGTGCCCATGGCTTTTTGCGTGCTCACTTGCGACACACTGGAACAGGCCGTCGACCGCGCCGGTCTGAAGGGTGGCGACAAGAGTTTCAAGGGTTCCAAGGGTTTCGAGTGCGGCCTGGCGGCCATTGAAATGGCTGGCTTGGCGCGGCAGCTCGAACTTCGTAAAAAAGACGCGTAAAAAAGGCGCGTAAAAAAGCCTGTAAAAAACAATGACTCTCCGCCGCAAATCCCGCGAATTCGCACTGCAGCTCCTCTATCAATGGGACCAGCGCCGCGAAGCCCCCGAAATCATCGAAGAGCATTTCTGGGCAGAGGCGCGCGCCACCGGCGAAACGCGCAAGTTTGCCCACGAGCTTTTTATGGGCGCGGTGGTCGCCGCGCCCGAGCTCGACAAGCTCATCACCGCTCACGCCGCCAACTGGCGCCTCGAGCGCATGGGCGCGATCGACCGCAGCCTGCTGCGCCTCGGCGCCTATGAGCTGCGCTTCGGCACCGCCCCGGCCAAGGTTGTCCTCGACGAAGCCGTCGAGCTGGCCAAGTCGTTTTCAGACGCTGCGGCGCCGGCTTTCGTCAACGGGATTCTCGATGCCATTCACAAAGCGTCCCCTCCCACCGCGGAGATTGCTGAGGAAAAAGGTGAGCCCGCGGAAAAAAGTGCGCACCCGGAAAAATTTGAGCACGCGAAAAAAGGTGACCCCGCGAAACAAGTTGCCACAGCGCACACCAAGGCACCGAAAACAAAAAGAAGAAAAAAGAAAGAATAGCCGCGAAGGAACTTCTCGTCTAATTTCCAGCCATCTCGCCGGCTTTCCGCGTCACCTGATCGCGCTCATTACTCCAAACTATAGTTCGGCGCTTCACGAGTAATGATCACATCGTGAACGTGGCTTTCGCGCAGTCCCGCCGAAGTAATGCGCACAAACTTGGCGCGCTCGTGCAGCTCCTGAATGGTCCCCACGCCGCAATATCCCATGCCGCTGCGCAGTCCGCCCACCAGCTGTTCGATCAGCCCTGAGACCGGCCCCTTATACGGCACGCGGCCCTCCACGCCCTCGGGCACGGATTTGCCTCGCTCCGCGCGTTCTTGCGCGTAGCGGTCGGCTGACCCTGCTTCCATCGCTCCCAGCGAGCCCATGCCGCGGTACGACTTGAAAGTCCGGCCCTGAAAAAGAATCGTCTCGCCCGGCGCTTCCTCGGTCCCCGCGAACAGGCTGCCGATCATCACCGACGACGCGCCGGCCGCGATGGCCTTGGAAATGTCGCCCGAAAATTTTATGCCCCCGTCGGCAATCACCGGGATGTCGGTTCCGCGGGCCGCCCGCGCCGCTTCCATGATCGCGGTGATCTGCGGCATGCCGGCGCCGGTCACCACCCGCGTCGTGCAGATCGAGCCCGGTCCGATGCCCACCTTGATGCCGTCGATCCCCAGCGCAATCAGGTCGCGCGCGCCTTCAAACGTGCCCACATTTCCCGCCAGCAGCGGCACCTCCGGCAGGCGGCGCTTCACCGCTTGGATCGCTTCCATCACCCGAGTGGTGTGCCCGTGCGCCGTGTCAATGGTGAGCGCGTCCACCTTCACTTGCGCCAGCTCCACCGCGCGCTCCAGAAAATCCGCGGTAGCACCGATGGCCGCTCCCACGCGCAGGCGGCCTTGCAGGTCTTTGGCGGCGATGGGATATTGCTGCTTTTTCTGGATGTCTTTTACCGTGATCAGGCCCTTGAGGTTGAACTGGTCGTCCACTACCAGAAGTTTTTCGATGCGGTGCTGCTGTAGTTCGCGCTCAGCCTGTTCGAGCGTGGTGCCCACCGGCACGGTCACCAGGTTCTTGCTGGTCATCACCGCGCTCACCGGCTGGTCCAGATTGCGCTCGAAGCGCAGGTCGCGATTGGTGAGGATGCCGATCAGCCGCGCCCCGCGCGTCACCGGAAGCCCGGAGACTTTGTACTTGTTCATGATTTCCAGCGCCTGGCGGATGGAAATTTCCGGCGAGATGGTTACGGGATCGACGATCATCCCGCTCTCCGAGCGCTTGACGCGGTCCACCTCTTCCCGCTGCCGCGCCACGCTCATGTTGCGGTGGATAAAACCCATGCCCCCTTGCCGCGCGATGGCAATGGCCAGCCGCGACTCGGTCACCGTATCCATGGCCGCCGAACAGATCGGCACGTTGATGGAAATCTGCCGCGTGATGCAGGTGCGTGTGTCCACTTCGGTGGGCATCACCGCCGAGTAGCCGGGCACCAGCAACACATCATCAAAAGTAAGCGCTTCGAAAATGGGTCCTTCAATCATTGTTTTCGCGCAAAAACCCGCCCCCAAAAAACTGCCCCCAGAAACTCAGCAGCCCAGCAAGGTCGCTGGGCGCGTGGTCCCCTAAACTGTTCGCCAAACTCTCATCGAAGTAGCTTCCGATTTTAGGCTCCCCACGCGCAACCGTCAAGGCAGCTCTTGCCGCGGACTGCAGTAACTTTCATTACTTCATCAAATCGAGGCAGGGAATGCGGAAACTCAAGGTGACGGAAAATCTGGTTGGCTGGCCTCCGGGTGAGACTTTGAACCTCCATGTGCGAACAGTTTCCACGGCCGGCTTGTCGAGAAGATCGTCGAGTGGTTTCACAATTCGCACATCGGTCACCGTGCCATCTGGATTGACAACGACGGAGAGGCAAAGCTGCCCTCGTCGCCGCTCCGCCCTTGCCGCCTCTGGATACGGAGGCTGAGGCTGATATAGCTCGCCAATAATCTTTAAATCTCCAGCTTTCTCGTCGGTGGGCACAATGGTCGTGATGATTTCGCCCGTGTCACTGCCTTTACCTTCCGGGCACGCTTTCGTCAGGCTGTAACGCATTTCGATTTTGCTCGACGCCGGGGCCTTGGGAGGCGCTTCAAACTGCCATTGTCTTGCCGCATCCATGGACGGCTGCAGAAGCCCGGACGGACCGCTAATGGGGCTGACGCCTATTACCTTTCCATGAGCATCCACCGTCACACACAGAACAACCGTTCCTTCGAGATTTTCCTTTATGGCTTCTTCCGCATACGTACCAGTAACTGTCTTTGTGGCCTTTAGGTCAGTGACCGCGCATTCATTTCGTTGGGAATTTGCACTTTGACAAAGTGCCACCTGCGGCTTGGCTAGACTCAACGCACAAGCAGAAAAGATGACAAAAATAACGGCTCGCATAACCGTCATGGAATGCTGGGCGTCATACCATTGCGTCCACTCTACACCGATGAGCCGTGAAAATGCCCACCGATCAATCCAACGCATTGCGCCGCAGTACCCGCTCCACGGACAACTCTCCTGCGCAATGGGCCTTCATGCGAGCGTTTCAGGGTTTGGGCAGGCTGTCAAAAACTATTATTGAAGACGATTTGTACGGTGCCGAAATACAGCAACCACGGAACTCGTTTTAACTACCACCACATCCAGCTCTTCATGGACGTCCAGCCGGCGGGCAGAAACAGCACTGCGGCGATGATCACGCCGGCGAAGGCCACCGCGCACAAAACTGTTAATGCGATGGGAACATGCTTTTTGGTGATGGCCGCGGCGATGGAGACATCGAAGCCGTTGGCCGCTTCGATGAACAGCGGCGGCCTGACGAGCACGGTACCCACGAGAATTCTCATGGTTCCACCTTCTTTACTAGTTCTCGGAGTTTACCATATTTTTAATACTTTTGGGCTCTAATATCGCACCCGGCTTATACCCTATATGTGCTGCGCGCGGTAGGCGGCGCTGCGATTCGGCCAGGCAGGCCCAAGTCGCTTAATCACTTTTGCACCCCAATAGAAAAAACTCTCCGGGATTTCCCAGAGAGCCTCTGAGATATTGGGGGAAATGGGTGTAGAGTTGTCGCTGTTTTGGAAGTCAAAAAACAGATTCGGGAAAAGGGGGATTCACGTGAAAAGATGTGCGGTTTTGTGTGCTTTTGTCCTCTGGAGTGTTTCGGCTTTTGCCCAGACACCTCAAGTCGTCTCCGAGGTTAGCGTTGCAACACCCAAACCTGGCATGACTGCTCAGTGGGAAGAGGGTCGCGTACGTCATTCGAAGTTCCATGCCACGCAAAAGGACACATGGAGCATCTACGTCTGGGAAATTACCACCGGCGAGCGGTCTGGCAGCTACATCATGGCTTCACCGGGACACAACTGGAAGGACTTCGATGCTCGGGAGGCCTTTATCAAACTCGACGTCCCCGACGTAGCCAAGAACATGGGTCCGTCCACGGCGGGCACCTCGACCGCTTACTATGTGTTTCGTGATGACCTGAGCCTGACCAAGCCGCCGACGTCTCCGGCCAAGATGCGGACCAGCGCATACTACTGGGTCATCCCTTCCGAACTCAACAATTTCACTGACGCCATCAAGAAGATCAACGATGCCATTCGCAAGACGAACTTCCCGTTGAAGCCTTCGCGGTGGTATGCGCTGGCTAACGGAGGCGAGGCACCGAATTTTGTTTTCATTGGTGATCGGGCTTCCTGGGGCGACATGGAGCCGCCGGATAAGAAGCTGGAAGACGCTCTGAAGGAAGCTTACGGCGACAGCGGTCCCCAGGTTCTCGACCAGCTTCGCAAGAGCACGAGAAAAATCATAAGCGAAATGTCAGTTTTCCGGCCTGACCTCAGCTACATGCCCAAGTAGTGCGTAATCGCGGAAACGACGAGGGAGCGCAACGTTTCCTTCACAAAACAAAAAGGTGCCCGAAATCCTTTGGGATAACGGGCACCTTTTTCATTGGCGCTGGAAAACTTCGGCGCCCCTTCAACGCTGGGGCGCGACCTGCACGATGAGCGCCGGCACGGAGATGTGACCAGGCATGGGATTCTGCACGGAAATCAAAGTGTCGAAAAATAAATTGCCAGAAACAGCGTTTCCGAATATGCCGGAGAATTCTAGAATCCCAATCGGCGCTTCGGTGATGTCGTTGCCTAGCACCTCATTTTGATTGCCCCCAATAAGGATGGCAGCTTGACCGCTGTTGGTGACGTCATTGTCGTTGGCAAGGTTGTTGTCACCGGCCAAGTCAATCCCTACGAGAACCAGAGAATTAGAGATACTGTTGGACTCGATTTTATTGTGTCCTCCGCCTGCGTAGACACCGATTTGGTTTGTCGCCACCGAATTGTTCTCGACACGAACATCGTCGGACTCAAATATCAGTATGCCAGCTGCGCTATACACGCAGTTTGTGATTGAAACGCAGGGAGACCACACATTGTCCGTCACGGTATTGCCCAAGACTTCGCCCTTCCCACCGTAGCCGATTTGAATACCATTTTGTGCCGCGCCGATTACGGAACCAAGACCAGTAACAACGTTTTTGGTGATGGTAACTTCGGTGCCCAATTCGTTGCCGGTGATTCCGTTCTTCTGATAATTGTGGACGCTGTTGTCATTGATGCTGACTTTGGAGGTTCCGCCGCCGAGGCTTTGCACGACAATGGCACCACCGCTTTGGCAACCAATTAGCCTAGCAGTGTGGAGTTTGGTGTTACGCACAGCATTGTGTTCGATGGTGCCCGATGCGTTCTGGTACAGAATGCCCATGAGGGTCGGAGCGCACCCTGTTATGCCATTGTTGTCACTATCCACGATGAGCCCATCGATTTCGACATTTGCGGAATTCTTGACGAGGATCGCCGCGGCTATAGGAGTGCCGGAAGGACTGGCGGTGTTTGGCAACATATTGCTAGGCAACACGATCGCGCCGTTGTCGCCTTCGATGCTGAGTGATTTGTTGATGGAAAGCTGTTCACGATAAGTCCCGGGACAAACGCGGATCAGATCGCCAGGACTGGCAGCGTTGATGGCAGCCTGAATGGATGTGAACGTTGCGGCGGGGCATTGGACCTTATCGTCGTCTACGACCAAGTTGGGCGTTTGATTGGGATCCTGCGCTGCAGCAGTCAGATTCGATACCAGAAAGGAAAGCGACAGCAGAAGAAAAACAGACAAAGCAGGCTTCGTCATCGCGATTCTGCAACCTAGAGGTCGCGATAAGGAGGCAGCTTGAGAATACGGCACGGCGGTACCGCCGGAAAAACCATTAATCAAAACGTTATGCATATGACTGCTCCTCGGAGCGATGGAGTTTGCCAACCACGATCGCCAGAACCCACCACGTCCTTAACTCTTCGCATTGCGATTCCACCCTGAAACGGATAGTTAAAAAGCGGCCGACATCGGGCGCCACTGAGCGAGGAAGCAATCTGGTGACCAAAGCTCTAAGCATTAATGAGCTGTTAAACTTAATTATTTAATACAACTAAAGTTTAACGACGGATAGTCGCTAGTACGCGCACCTGCCCAGAATGGATTCTGACTCCCAAAACGAACCTCCACGCAAACGCCATGGATGTCTTATTTTTAGACGTGTCCGCATCGCTTGAAGGTCTAGGGTGATCTATCTCGCCGTGTGAGATGCGTCGCTCCGGGCCAAAGACAACCTCATTGTGGGAATGGATGCCGAATTGGGCCGTCCGATTCAAAGCCCAGTGTTTCAATCGCGTATCGTTACCAACGTAAATTACTGAAAGAACAGTAAAATCTAGAACCAGTTATGAACTCGATAATTGGCACACCCCTTGCTCTACGTGGACCTCGAGGTATCAAGACTTTCGATCTTACGGTTAGGACCCCTTCCGAACTGGAGTCGAAGTGCAAACCCAAGGATTGGGTGCGAAATCGATTGGTGTGTTCGCTGGGGTCATGGCGGCATGTGTCGCTTTCTTCGGCTGCGCCTCCGGAGCACCCTTCACAGATCCTCCAACGCCATTAAGTCTCACCAACGGGCAGCCAACGATGTCGCAGTCTCAAATTGCCGTCGTTCAACAGACGTTTCCTAACTTCATCCCTTCCGAAATTGCACCGGGGACAGTCCTGGGAGATGGGTCTGGTCTTGTGCCCAGCAACTTTCTTCCTGCAAAGTTTTTTGGAGAGCCGTCCATTACCGGTGCCGAGACAACTCCGTTGGGAGTGTCAGTTCAAACCAATGGATACGATGGAGGTGTGCAACCCGTCTTCGTCGCGGATCACGGCACTTTCTTCGATTTTCAGAATAATTCCTTTCAGTTCCAACTGGGTCCGCTTGACTTGGTCCCGCTGAATAAACTCGAGAGCCGGATGCACGTTTCATTCACACCAAATTCTCCAATTCTTACCGTGAATCGCAGAAGTGAACGCGTGGACCTCGCCGAGGTCGACCGCATATTGCTTTCCGTTCAGTCTTCGTTGGCATTGCAACTCCCTGCCGTTGCACAGGTGGATGTCCGCAACTGTCGGATCACGCTAGAGCCTACGATTTTCTACGTCCAGGACAGCAATTTTGGTTCTAGCTGGGCAGGTGGCAGCACACACGCGGATGGGAACGGCAAGTATTCCCTCAGACTGGCAGTCTTCTACATCAGCAACGGCAGGGTAATCGCCAACTGGCAAATGTTGCTGGTCGATGAAGCGATAAACTTCTTCGTCCTGTCCGTAGGCAGACCCGACCTAGGTATCTAGAGGAAAAAGTGATCACACTCCAGGGCGGGTGGCCCGGCCCGCCAGCTAAGGGTCGAATGTGGGTGCCCCACACGTCGTTACTACGTTTGGAGGTTTTTCTTCGTCCTTGAATTTATTCCTCATTTTGTTGGATCTACGGCGATCAACCCGGGTTCACCCTTCGCATAGAAAGACCAACTCCTCCACGGCTCAACGTGGAGATGCTCCACCAGTTTCCTCGCCACCGGACGGCGTTATATTAGAATAATATAATATAAAATACATGGTACCCGTAACCCCTAAGGACCATGATTGTGCCCAACCGAGCTATCGAAAATCACACACAAAACTAAGGAAGGTGACCGATGGGCGCTTCCCAGCCCCCAATCGCGCCTGGGGTTAACCCTCGACGCCGTACGGTTTTAATCATCGATGACGAAGCCACGTTTCTTGATCTCTGTAGGGAATCGGCATCGACTTCGGACTGTGACGTACGAACAGCGATAACCGCAGCAGAAGCCCTGCACATCATTGATCGTCGTTATGTGGATTTAATTTTTGCCAGCGCTGCGGTTTGTGGTTTGCAGCTCATAAGGATCATTCAAGAAAACCATCCTGGAATTAAGCTCGTTGCCTTCACGGTCCAAGGCGTACCTGAAATGGCTGCCCATGCTCTTCATGAAGGTGCTATCGACTTTATCGAGAGGCCTTTCGCGGTCGGGGACTTTCAGGAAAAGCTGAAACAATGGCTTGGCCCCGATAGTCCGTGCAGCCCAAGTGGTCTCGTGGGTCGATCTCAGAGCATGCAAAAGATCTATAACTTGATCCAAACGGTTGCTGACCGAGAATTTCCAGTAGTTATATTGGGTGAGACTGGTACGGGTAAAGAGCTTGTTGCTCAGGCAATCCACTTGTCAGGGCCTCGTAAAGATGGTCCATTCATGCCCGTAGATTGCTCGGCTCTGCCCCCGACACTCGTCGAATCTGAGTTGTTTGGCTACGTCAGGGGGGCTTTTACAGGAGCGGAGCAAGATCGAAAAGGGTTGTTTGAAGCCGCCCATCGAGGAAGTTTGTTTTTGGACGAAATAGGAGAGATGCCCACGGACCTCCAATCAAGACTCCTCAGGGTAATTCAGGAAGGAGAAGTGCGGAGAATTGGCTCCAATAAGGCAGTGCCCGTCGATGTGCGAATTATCGCGGCGACGCACCGGGATCTGAACCAAGCCGTTACCGAAGGTAGCTTTCGCATGGACCTCTACTACAGATTAAATGTCTTCCAAATGGTTTTGCCTCCGTTACGACAACGAAAATCTGACATTCCACTCCTAGTTGCCGCCTTTTTGAAAAAGCATGCTAACGAAATTCGAAGGATCACACACGTCTCCCCCAAATTTTGGACAAGGGCCATGGCTTACGACTGGCCGGGAAACGTCCGAGAGCTGGAAAATATGGTGGAACGTTCTCTGGCCCTTGGTTCGGGAACAGTATTGACAGACGAAGAAGAAAGTCTTCCTCAGGAAGTGCAAGCAGGCCGTTCTCAACGGTTAGCGACAGAGCGATTGGGTGTGCTTGAGAAACAGACAATCCTGAAGGCGACACAGAGAGCGAGGGACTCAAGCTGACCGCATCGATTAATCCACTGCATTGCGCCGCAGTACCCGCTCCAGTAAAGTTAAGGAGTGATTCCCTTTGATCCCCATCCCTTCCTGAAGAGTGCGCACCGCATGACCCTGGCGGGCCGCTTCTGGCGCCGCGGCTTGCAACGATTGCCGCACCCATCCGAGCGGCTGTTCCAGGTCGCTGCCGACACGCAGATTCTGGCGCACTGCCACTGGAAGCCGGAGCCGCAGCGCCATCCCACGCTGGTGGTGGTGCATGGCCTGGAAGGCTCAAGCGCTTCGCGCTACGTGCAGGGCACTGCGGAAAAAGCCTGGGTGGCCGGTTTCAACGTCCTGCGCATGAACCAGCGCAACTGCGGCGGCACCGAGCGTCTCACCCCCACGCTCTACAACTCGGGACTTTCCGGCGACTACTGCGCCGTGGTCAGGGAACTGGCCGGGCGCGACGCCCTGCCGGAGATTTTTCTGGCCGGTTTTTCCATGGGCGGGAATCTGGTTCTGAAAGCGGCGGCAGAGTTGAGCGATGAAAAGCTGGCGGCATTTCGCGGCGCCGCCGTGGTCTGCCCCACCATGCACCTGGCCGCCTGCTCCGATGCCATTCACCAGCGGCGCAACATTGTTTACGAGCGCTATTTCGTCCGCAACATGAAGCGGCGCTACCAGCACAAGATGGAGCTGTTCCCGGAGCTGTTCCCGCGCAACGGCCTGGAGCGCGTGCGCTCCATTCGCGAATTTGACGATGCCGTCACCGCGCCGCTGTGCGGGTACGGCAATGCCGTGAACTACTACGATCGCGCCAGCGCCATGAACGTCCTCGAGAAAATACGCGTGCCCACGCTGGTGATCACCGCGCAGGACGATCCCATGGTGCCTTACCAATCGGTCCGGCAGCCCGCCCTGCTGGCCAACCCCGACATCACCCTGCTCGCCCCTGAGCACGGCGGCCACTGCGCCTTTGTCGCGCGCAGCGGAGGCGAAGAACGCTTCTGGGCGGAATCCCGCATCGTGGAATTTTGCCGGTTTCAATCACATCTGCTGAGCGCTTAGTTCCGCTCCTGCGCGTGTAATTCCCCTGTCTCGTGTTTAGTCGTCGCGCGTTTAGTTCCCAAATTTACGCGTTTAACCGTCGCGCCTCCCTTTACAAAGGCCGCCAATTGTGGTACTCTATCTCTAGTTGTTCCCTCGTAATTCCCGAGTTTCCATCCTCAAAAAAGCCACTGTGTAATAATCGTTATGTTTACTAGAAATGAGCTATCTCATTTTAGATGTGTAACTTACAACGCCGGCCATGCAAAAGTCGGACCCTGGCTTCCCCCTAACCACAAGGTCTCTCTAGCGACATACTGAATCCAGGAGTGAGCAGCCGCGCCGCTCCGTTTTCTTCCACCGACATAACGTCTTCCAGGCGCAGCCCAAAATCTCCGCGCAGATAAATTCCCGGCTCATCGGAAAAAGTCATCCCCGTCTCCAGCACCGTGCGGCTTCCGCGAACCAGGTAGGGATGCTCGTGACCATCGAGTCCGATGCCGTGTCCCACACGGTGCGTGAAGACGGAGTAGTCCTTTCCATATCCCGCGTCCGTAATCACCGCGCGCGCCGCGTCGTCCACCGAACCGCTCAGCTTTCCGCGTTGCGCCGCCGCCAGCGCTGCGTCCTGCGCGCGCCGCACCGTATAGAACGCGCGGCGATGCTTATCCGCGGGCTTGCCGAGGATGCCGGTGCGCGTCACGTCGGCAGGGTAGCCTTCCACCGAACAGCCGCCGTCGATTAGCACCACGTCTCCTTCACGCAGGTTCTGCGGCTTGATGGTTCCGTGCGGCAGCGCAGCCCACTGGCCAAAGAGCACCAGGCCGTCGCCGCGCAGTCCCATGGCTTCAAAACCTCTCTCCACCAGCGCGGCTACATCCAACTGCGTCATGCCTTCCCGCAGCGAGGCGAAGACCGCGCGATAGCAGTCCACCGTGGCGTGATTGGCGAGCCGCATCAGCTCCAGCTCGGCGGGCGACTTGCGCGCGCGACACCCGATGGTCACCGCGTCCGCGCTCTCATAGCGCAGCGCAGGCGCGGCGGTGCGGAAGCCATCGTAGAACATGAACCGCGTAGTTTCCTCGATGCCCACGGTGCCCGCGCGTACTCCGTGGTCGGCCAAAATTCCCGCGACTACCTGGTAGGGGCTTTCGTCTTCCTGCCACACGCGCACTTCCATCGGCCAGCGCAACTGTTCGCGCGCGCGGCCCTCCTCGAACGCAGGACACACCAGCGCAGCTTCCCCCTTGCGAGGCACCAGCAAACCGAACAGCCGCTCGCTGGGCCACCAGCGTATGCCGGTGAAGTAATAAAGCGACGTTCCCGGCGTCACGAAAATCGCCGCCATCTCGGGATCGGCTTCCATCTCGCTCATCAGCCGCTGCGCATGCTCCACGCGCCCGTGAAATTCCTCAGTGGAAATGGGGCGCGCGGCGATAGGCCGCAGCTTGCCGAATGCCGGCGGCAACGGCGCGGAAGCTTGAGCAGTGTCTCCGGCAGCAACCTCTGCCACCACGCGCGGCGCAAGCGCGCCGGCAGCCGTAGCGGCTAGACCTGTGGCCAAGCTGGTTCCTAGGCCAGTACCCAGAAAAGTGCGACGTGAAATTTCCATAATCAGCCTCTCTGCATTGTGGTTGAAACTTGTTCAGTCTTTCGTAGAGGTGTTTGTATCGAGTGGCGAAAGGCAAGTCAAGCCTGGCAAGTTTCAAACACGAGGTCAGGCGGGGGCAGATCGTTCGCGCTGCTTAAAGAGCCTATTCGGAACGCGTGGCCACCAGGCTGCCTTTCTGGACGAGAATCTCCACGGCCAACGGCGGCCGCATCCCTGGCCCCTTTACGACTTGGCCGCGCGCCAGCCTGCCGTGGGCGCGGCCGTAGCTCAGCGGGTCGTAGACGATTTGTGCGCAAGAATCGACGACCATGGGATGTCGCGCGCGAAAGCCGTAGTCGCTTTCTATTTTTGCCACGTCCGTCACCAACGCCAGTTCGCACTGGCCGTATTGCGCCACGCTCAGCAGTCCCCAGTAGGCGCTCGAACCGGAGCCGCCGGGCAGGCGAATCACCATGGCGGGCGCCCGCTCGCCGGTGGGCAAGCTAATCTGAAATTTCGCCAGCGACCACGGTTTTCCCATATCTTGCGACAAAGCCACTGGACCCGGCGCCAGCGGCAGATCACCCGGGAGAGCGGAGCCTGCCAGCGCGGCCGTTCCAACAGCGGCCGGGCTATCGAGGATGAGCGCGGCCGGGAGCGGCTCTTTCTTCAGCACGCGAAAAGCTACCAGCACCAGGCATAACAGAACCAGCAGCGCCGCCGCTGCGCGAATCTGCAAGTTGCGATCGGTCCACAAGGCTATATGGCTCGAATTTACTTTTTCGAAGCCCGCAGGAATTTCGTCCGCAGGCAAGGGAACCCCCGGAATGATCGGCATCGCCGGCTTGAAACGGTTCATCTTGGTTGAGGAGTCGGTCATAACTTTTATCCCGGTGGCAGACATCGCGGAGTCATACGCATCCGCTTGTCTCCTAGAATTTTCGCATGCGAATCTCTGCGCCTCCGCGCTCGTAGCTGACCGTGTCCATAAGCTGGTTGATCAGGAAAATTCCCCGGCCATGCGTGGCGAATACGTTCTCGCCCTCGAGCGGACTGGGCAAAGTGTCGGGGTCATAGCCCTGTCCAGGATCGCGTACCACGATATACATCCCGCCTTGATCGTCGCAGGCCACGTAGCATTCCACCTGCTTCCCCGGATCGGACTTGCATCCGTGAAGCACGGCATTGGCCAGCGCCTCGCGCAGGGCCATTTCCATTCCAAACTCCTTGCCCTCGGCGCAGTTCATCTCGCGCACCAGTTCCATCACCTGGTCGGTAAAGAGGCTCACCGCCGCCACATCGGAAGCGATCGCGGCGTGCAGGCGAAGTTTCAGTTTGCTGGGATCGAAACCGTCGTGGTGAGGAATATCCGTGCTCATTATCACGTCCCGAGGCTCGGAACGCGCTGCGTGCCGAGCAGCAGCAATATTAACTGGCGGCAGTATTCGGAACAATTGCCGCGCGGCGAATGCGTGGCCAATGTGATATTCCCGTACGATGGTACTACGCGGCGGGTGCGCTGGGACGGCTCCCCAATGAGGCAGAGAAGCTAAAAATCCAAAAAATTACGCGACTGATTAGACCAGACGGCTTCCGGCCTGCGCGGCGGCAGAGACCTCGTCCGTAGCTGCAGCACTCTCTTTCGCGCGCAGGTTGTGCGTCGTGTTGTAGCGTACAAACTCATGCAAGTTGGCGATGCAGATCATCAATTCAGAAAGACCCTCGCGGTAGGGTCGATCACTGGAGCGCAGCAGAGCCATCAGGGAAAATTTTGCGTCTTCGAACATCCACTCCACCGCGTCCAGGCGGAACGGCAGGTCTTGCTGGTAACTTTCCACGGCGTGTTCCGCGCGCGCGTAGGTGTGTTCCACAAAATGTTCCAGGCACAAATGGTCCTGCGAAAGCTGGTCGGGCACAGCTTGGCCGCATGCGGCCATCCTGCAAACCTTAGCAACCTTGGCTGGCTGGGGGTGCATCATTTCCTCCGCGTACAGCGGGTACCAGTACTAACAGGCAATCAGCCAGCCGAGTTCATCCTTCCACTAACCTACTGTAAATAGGTGTTTTATTCTTATGGCAGGGGGCGAATTTCAAAAGGGTTGCTAGTCGTGGGGTAAAAATGTGACGGTTTAAGAACGGCGATGCGCGACCGGCTTTCCCAGCTGCCGTCGCGCAGGTTCGTCTTTATACTAATCAACTGGGAAAGCATATCTTTTCGATGACCAGCTCGTGTGCCCTTCCAGTGAATCTATTCGATACGAATCGAGCCGGAAGACGTGCTCAGATCCAACAACGGTCCGCCTGCGCCGACTTTTCCGCGCAGTTCATGCTTCCCGATTGTCCCCTGCACTGTGATTGGGCGAGCGGTGTGAATATCTCCTGAACTCGTTTGCGCCTGCAGGTCGAAGGCGGCATTTTGCGGCAATTTAACCGTGACGTTGCCAGAGCCGGTGTGCAGGCGCCATTCGCCGGTCTGCTCCCCGCGAGCTTCGATATTGCCGCTGCCGGTGCGCGCGCGGAGGGAACCCTTGACGCCGGAAACCTCGATCGTGCCGGAGCCCGTGTGTACATCAAAATCCCCCGCGCCGTTGTCTTCGATGCGAATGCTGCCGCTGCCTGTGCCTGCTGTGACCGCGCCGCCCAAGCCGCTGCCGCTTATGCTGCCGCTGCCCGTGCTCGCGTGAAGATTCCCCTTGATGTTGTGCAGATCGATGCCGCCCGAGCCGGTGGAGGCGGTGACTTCGGCGCCAGTGTTCTCAATGGACATGCCGCCTGACCCGGTAGAAGCTTCGATTGGACCGCGAATTCCCGCAATGGTGGTGCCGCCGGATCCGGTTTCACTGCGCAACCTGGTTTCCTCCGGCGTGGTGATTTCATAGCTGATGGAGATATTGCGTTGCAGGTCGCTATCGCCCACGTTGCCGATACGGATCACATCACCTTCCTGGCTGATGGGCGGGTTCTGCTCGAGAGCGCGCACCTTCTGCTCGGCTTCCTGGTCGCTCAGGTGACCGTGCGAGGCGCGAATGATTCCGTGGATGCTGACCGCTCCCGCCGAGCCCTTACGCACCGTAATATGACCCGAACCTGTCGACACGCTCAAGTTCACTTCGCCGGTCACTTTGAGCGCGCGGTCGAATGAGCCTTCAGCGGTGGCGCGCGCAGCCGCTCCCCATGCCGTGATGATCACCAGCGTCCCCAGCGTCACTGCCTGTAAAAACCGGAATGATCCTGTTTTTGAGCGATTCATAATTATTTCTCCCTTCTCCCCGATTTCTCCCTGCTCCCCATCGATCTGCATGCTTCCGTGATGTACGCGCCGCCCCGCCAAAAGGTTCCCACCCCACTCCTGTGCACCTGTCATTCCGGGCGCAGCGAGGAATCTGTTCAACTTGCTCGTTCGGAACTCTCTGCTCGTTCGTAACCCCAACAGGCGGCCAGCCCCGATCATTTGCGGTTATTCGAATATTTAGACGTGCGGCTACGCCTTCGGGGAGCAGGGAATAGCGGAGAATTTGAACGGCCTGTAGCTCAGGCGGCGACGCCGTGGCACTTCTTGTATTTCTTACCGGACCCGCATGGGCAGGGATCGTTTCGGCCCACCTTTCCGCCACTACGCACCGGCTTGGGCGCCTCGGCTTGCGCCGGGCCGGTCTGGAACTGGATGTCCTGTTGATGGCGTTTCTGGCGGCGCTCGATTTCCTTGGCGTCTTCTTCGGGCCGCGTGGGCTGCATCAGGAAAAGGAAGCGCACCGTCTCGGTGTCGATCCGTTCCATCATGTCTTCAAACAGCAGGAAGGCTTCCTTCTTGAATTCCACCAGTGGATCTTTCTGTCCATAGCCGCGCAGTCCGATGCCTTCCTTCAAGTGGTCGAGCGAGAGCAGGTGGTCCTTCCACTGCGTATCTACGATATCCAGAATTACGCGGCGCTCGAGGAAGCGCATAATCTCGCTGCCGAATATTTTTTCTCTTTCCTCGTAACGCGCCTTGGCGCGCTCCACCAGCTGGTTGGCAAGCTCTTCGTGATTGATCTTTTTGAAATCGAAGGCCGCTGTTTTGGCGTCGAGGCCGAACTGCTGTTGCACCTCGTTGGAGAACTGGGTGATGTTCCACGTGTCGGGATGCTGTTCGCGGGAACAGTAAGTCTCGGCCAGCAGAACCGCCAGGTCTTCGGCGATGCCGAGCACGTAATCCTTCTGTTCTTTCCCCTCGAGGATGGAGCGGCGAATCGAATAGATCGTTTCGCGCTGCTTGTTCATCACGTCGTCGTATTCGAGCAGGTGTTTGCGCGCGTCGAAGTTTTGCGCTTCCACGGTTTTCTGCGCGTTTTCGATGCGCCGCGAAATCAGCCCGGATTCGATAGGCACTCCTTCGGTCATGCCCAGCCGGTACATCAGCGCCTGAATACGCTCGCCGCCGAAGACGCGCAGCAGGTCGTCCTCCAGCGAAAGAAAAAACCGAGAAGAGCCGGGATCCCCCTGGCGTCCGGCGCGCCCGCGCAACTGGTTGTCGATGCGCCGCGCTTCGTGGCGCTCGGTGCCGAGCACGTGCAGGCCGCCCAGGGCCACCACTTCGTCATGCTCCGAGCGGCACTCTTCCGCGAAACGATCGTAAATCGGCTTCCACTGTTCCGCCGGCACCTGGAAGATGCGGCCCTCCTGCTGAAACAGGACCATGTTGCCGCTCTGCCCTTCGCCGGTAACCACGGCGCTGGCTGCGGCAAACGGCGTGGCTAGCTTGTTTTTCAAACAAAGCTCGCGCGTCAGATATTCCGGGTTTCCGCCCAGCAAAATGTCGGTGCCGCGGCCGGCCATGTTGGTGGAGACGGTGACCGCGCCTTTGCGCCCGGCCTGCGCAATCACTTTGGCTTCGCGCTCGTGCGCCTTGGCGTTCAGCACTTGGTGGGGAATGCCTGCCCGCTTCAAATGTTCGCTGATCTTCTCGGATTTCTCGATGGAGATGGAGCCCACCAGCACGGGCTGCCCGCGCCCGTGGATATGCCGGATGCCGTTGAGATAGCTGTTATCTTCCTGCAAAATCCCGTTGACTACCGCTTCGAACTTTTCCGCTTCGGTGCGGTAAACCACGTCGGGAAACTCATGGCGAATCAAATTTTGATTCGTTGGAATGGCCGCCACGTCGAGTTTGTAAATCTTGTGGAACTCCGCCGCTTCCGTTTCCGCGGTGCCGGTCATGCCGGCAAGTTTTTTGTACATGCGGAAGTAATTCTGAAAGGTGATGGTGGCCAGGGTCTGGTTCTCGCGCTCGATCTTTACGCCTTCTTTGGCTTCCACCGCCTGGTGCAGCCCGTCCGACCAGCGCCGTCCGGGCATCTGGCGTCCGGTAAACTCGTCGACGATGATCACTTCGCCGTCTTTCACCACGTAATCGACGTCGTTCTTGTAGAGGATGTGCGCGCGCAGGCCCTGATAGACGTGGTGCAGCATGTCGATGTGCGTGGGATCGTAAAGATTGCCCAGGCCCAGCAGGCGCTCGCACTTGGTTACGCCCTCTTCGGTGAGTGTCGCGGTTTTGTGTTTCTCTTCCACGGAAAAATCGATGTCGCGAATCAGCTTGGGAATGATTTTGTCGATGCGAAAATACTTGTCGGTAGACTCCTCCGCAGGTCCGGAGATAATCAGCGGGGTGCGCGCTTCGTCGATCAGGATCGAGTCCACTTCGTCCACGATGGCGAACTGGTGCCCGCGCTGCACGCAGTCGGCCAAGTCGTATTTCATGTTGTCGCGCAGATAGTCGAAGCCGAATTCGTTGTTGGTGCCGTACGTGATGTCCGAGGCATAGGCCGCGCGGCGCTCCACGTCGTCCAGGTCGTGAACGATCACGCCCACCGTCAATCCCAGCGCCCGGTAGAGAGGCCCCATCCATTCGGCGTCGCGGCGCGCCAGGTAATCGTTCACCGTGATGATGTGCACACCGCGCCCGGCCAGCGCGTTCAATACCGCAGGCAGCGTGGCCACCAGCGTTTTTCCTTCCCCCGTCTTCATCTCCGAAATTTTGCCTTCGTGCAGCACAATCCCGCCGATCAGCTGCACATCGAAATGGCGCATATTGAGCAGGCGCCGCCCCGCCTCGCGCACAATGGCGAAAGTCCCCGGCAACACCTCACCGAGCGCGGCATCGAGTTGGGTTTTATATTCCTTGTCGGCGGGATCGGCGTCTTTCAGCTGTTCGCTGACCTGTTGGCGGTACTGGGCGATGCGCTCGCGCATCTGGTTTTCGCTGAGCGCGCGCACCTCCGGCTCCAGCGCCTTGATTTTGTCGACCAACGGCTGAATCTTTTTGACGTCGCGCTCGTGCTTGGTGCCGATGAACCGGGCCATTACCCGGTTGACGATGTCTTCGACCTGCATGCAGTCCTTTTCGGCGCCCCACTCCCCATGGTTTCACTACCGGGAGAAGTTTCAGGGCAATCCGCTTTGCTGGCGTTGCTGGCTTTGCTGGGAAAATCCGACGGCGGCAGCTACAGCCGTAAAGAGCCCGTACTCGCCGTCATTTTGCGAACCCTATTTGGATGCCGCAACTCATTGTAACGTTTTTCCGCGTTTCTTCGTAGGGGCACGGCATGCCGTGCCCGTGCAGGCGGGCCGGGGCGCAAGCGCCCAGCCACACGCGGTGCTGAGAGACGGTCTCCGTCCGGGCAGTGTGCGATCGGCCTGCCTTGCCGATCTTCATTCCGCCATCTATCATAAGAAGCTAACGAAAAGAGAGGCTCTTCGCATGGCTCCAAATGATCCCGGTCAAAAAGCGCCGCCGCAGGGCGCTGCCAATCCGCCCAAGTTACCCATCCCAGGAATAAAAAATATCATTGCTGTGGCCAGCGGCAAGGGGGGAGTCGGCAAGACGACGCTCGCCGTGAACCTGGCGCTGGCGCTGGCCAGCACGGGTGCCGCCGTGGGTTTGCTCGATGCCGACATCTACGGTCCCAACGTGCCGCTGATGCTCGGCACCACCGAGCAGCCGCGCGCCGATGCCGACCGCCGCCTCCATCCCGTCGAAGCCTATGGATTGAAAATGATCTCCATGGGATTGCTGGTGCCCGAAGACCGTCCCATGATTTGGCGCGGGCCGATGCTGCACAGCGCGGTGACGCAATTTCTGCGCGGCGTGATCTGGGGTCCGCTGGACTACCTGGTTGTGGACCTTCCGCCCGGCACAGGCGATGTGCAGTTGACGCTGATCCAGAACGTGGCGGTGTCCGGCGCGCTGATCGTCACCACGCCATCGCTCGTGGCGCTGGCCGACGTGAAGAAAGCGATCGAAATGTTTCGCCAGGTGAATGTGGAAGTTCTGGGCGTGGTCGAAAACATGAGTTACTTCGCCTGCCCGCATTGCCAGGCGCGCATCGACGTCTTTGGCCACGGCGAGGGAGCGCGCATCGCCGAAATGTTTAAGGTGCCTTTCCTCGGCGAAGTGGAAATCGATCCGCGCATCCGCATCGGCGGCGATACCGGCAAGCCGGTTACGGCATTCGGCGAAAATCATCCCGGGGCGAAGAGCCTCTTTGCCGTAGCGCGCAAGGTCGCCGAGCGGCTCGCCGCCGTCAGCCAGGCATCCACCGGCCCTGTGGTCGAGATTTTATAAGCGCACGGCATGCCGTGCCCGCCTCGCCTTGTGAGTCCCGCGCCCGTGTGCTAATTTTCATTGTCTCCATTTTTGCATCCGCATTGGACTGGGGGAAGGTTTGCTCCGCACGTATCGCGGCCGAGCGCCGCAAATCGCGGCCACGGCGTATATCGATCCCGCCGCGGTGATCATCGGCGACGTGACCATTGGCGAGGACTCCAGCCTGTGGCCATGCGTGGTGGCTCGCGGCGACGTGCATTACATCCGCATCGGCGCGCGCACCAATATTCAGGATGGCTCGGTGCTGCACGTCATGAAGGACCAGTATCCGCTCGTGCTGGGCGACGATGTCACCGTGGGCCACGGCGTCTTGCTCCACGGCTGCACGATAGAATCGCGCTGCCTGATCGGCATGGGGTCCATACTCCTGAACAATTCGAAAATCGGCTCAGGCAGCATCATCGCTGCGGGCACGCTGATTCCGGAGGGTATGGTCGTCCCGCCCAGCTCGCTGGTCATGGGACATCCCGGCAAAGTCCGCCGCGCGCTAAGCGCTGAGGATTTGGCCAGCATCGACGCCTACGCCGCGCGTTACGTCGAGTATAAGAATATTTACAAGCTCGAGTCGTAGACGCTGCGCTCGTGCGGTGTGTTCCAGTCGAGCATTTGTCATTCCCCTGCGCTGAGCTACGCGCAGGGAGGAGCGAAGCGAGGAGTCTGCTTTTGGCACAGCAAGGAAAATTTCAGGCAATAAAAGGCGTCCGCGACATCCTCCCGCCGGAATCCGCCTTGTGGAATCGCGTCGAACAGGCCGCCCGCGACGTCTTCGCCACGTATGGCTTCGCCGAGATTCGCCTGCCAGCGTTTGAAGCAACTCAGGTATTTGAACGTTCACTCGGCCTCAATACCGATGTCGTCTCGAAGGAGATGTATACATTTGAGGACCACGATCTACAGTTTTTAGAATGGTTGCGTGCCGAGGTCGTCGCGCGAGCCAGGACGGCTGCATCGGAGAAAGACAAAGGTGCTCTTATTGCGCGCCTCAACACGTTCTTGATCCAGACCAGAGAACAGATAAAAAACGGGATGATGCCGCAGACAGCGCCTAATGCGATCGCCTTGACGCGGTTAGAATGCGATCTGAATTTCTTTGCAGCAGTGTCGGACAGGACGCCTCGCGAAGAAATCGAGAGCATGGCGCAAAACGTTCGGGACACAGTGGAGGATATCCAGTTCGGTGTCAGCGTTACCCTTCGTCCAGAGGCGACAGCTTCGGTCGCTCGGGCATACATCGAGCACGGGATGCACACACTGCCCGGCGACGTGAAGCTCTACTACATGGGCCCGATGTTCCGCCGCGAGCGCCCGCAGAAGGGACGCTACCGCCAGTTCTACCAGATCGGCGCGGAAGTTCTCGGCCAGTCGGACAATCCCGGTATTGATGCCGAAGTCATTGAGATGCTTCTCGCGTTCCTCGATCTCAGCGGTCTCACCGAGCGCAAGGTTTACGTCAACTCCATCGGCTGCCGCGAATGCCGGCCGAAATACGTCGAGCTGCTGCGCGGCGAGCTGCAAAAAGTGAAGGACCAGCTCGGCGCGGACAGCCAGCGCCGCATCGACACCAATCCGCTGCGCGTCCTGGATTCAAAACTGCCCGAAGAACAGCCGCTCATTGAAACTCTTCCGCGCATCGCCGAGCATCTTTGCGAAGATTGCCGCAAACATTACGCCGCGCTGAAGGAGCAACTGAAACTGCGCGGCATTGTCTATGAAGAAAACTGGCGACTGGTCCGCGGCCTCGACTACTACATGCGCACCACGTTTGAAATCACCGCGCCGGGTCTGGGCTCGCAGAACGCCGTCTGCGGCGGCGGGCGTTACGACGGCCTTGTCGAGCTTCTTGGCGGCCCGCCCACCAAAGGCATCGGCTTCGCGCTTGGCACTGACCGCCTGATCCTTGCGCTGCAGGAAGCAGGGAAGGGAGAGGCCAAGCCGCAGCTCGACGTTTACGTCGCCTGGCTCGGCGCCGCGGCGTATCCCATGGCCGTGCGCGTCGCTCGCACTCTGCGGGGCGCTGGCTTTGCCGTGGAGTTGCCGCACGAGGAAATGAAATTCAAAAAATCCCTGGGCCTGGCGGATCGCCTCGGCGCTCGATATGCCGTAATTCTTGGCGACGACGAAGTCGCCGCGAGCACTTGCACGGTCAAGCGCCTGGCGGATGCCCACCAGGAGAAAATCGCGGAGGCGGCTCTAGTGGAGCATTTGCGTCGGCATTCGTCCGAGCTTTTGTAGGGGCACGAGCGGACGCCGCACTGGGCGGGCGCGACATGGCCTCCCCTACGAGAAGAAAGGAGCGCAACGCTTGTTAGATTTTCTCGGTGATCTGAAACGCACGCATCGCTGCGGTGATCTCCGCGCCGCCGATGCCGGCACGGACGTCGTGCTCATGGGTTGGGTGCATCGCCGCCGCGATCACGGCCAGGTGATCTTCATCGACCTTCGGGACCGCGCCGGCCTCGCGCAGATTGTCTTCAACCGCGACTCCGCGCCCCAAGCTCACGCCAAGGCCGAAGAGCTGCGCACGGAATTTGTCGCCGCCATCGAAGGCAAAGTCATCCGTCGCGAAAAGCCCAATGCGGACCTGCCCACCGGCGAGGTAGAAGTGCTGGCCACGCGCCTGCACCTCCTGAACACCGCCAAAACGCCGCCATTCGTGGTGGAAGACGACACCACCGCCGCCGAAGAGACGCGCCTGCGCTATCGCTACCTGGACCTGCGGCGTCCGCGCGAGCATCGCAACCTGAAGCTGCGCCACCAGGTGATCCTGGAAATCAGGAAGACCCTCGACGCGCTCGGTTTCTACGAAATCGAAACGCCCATGCTCACGCGCTCGACTCCGGAGGGAGCGCGCGATTATCTGGTGCCCAGCCGCATCTACCCCGGCCAGTTCTATGCGCTGCCGCAATCGCCGCAAATCTTCAAGCAGATTCTGATGATTGGCGGCCTCGACCGCTATTTCCAGATCGTGCGCTGTTTCCGCGACGAAGATCTTCGCGCTGACCGCCAACCGGAATTCACGCAGCTCGATCTGGAGATGTCTTTCGTGCGTCCCGACGACGTCTTCGACGTCATCGAGCGCGCCATGCAAGCGGCCTTCGCGGTGATCGGCGTCAAGATCGCGCGGCCCTTTCGCCACATGCTTTATAAGGACGCCATCCGCCGTTACGGCAGCGACAAGCCCGACCTGCGATTTGGCATGGAACTGTCCGACTTCACCACGCATTTTGAGCCCGCGCGCGCCACCTTTGGCTTCGAAGGCTCGATCTTCGGCCTTGTCGCTCCCGGTGCCGCCGCATGGAGCCGTAAGCAACTCGACGAGATGACCGAGCGCGGAAAAGCTGCCGGCGCGCGCGGCGTGTACACCGTGAAAGTCACCGCCGAGGGCAATTCCTCGCCGCTGGAAAAAACACTTGGCGCCGAAGGCGTAAAAAAACTGGTCGAAGCAGCGGGAGCAAAACCCGGCGACATGATTGTCGCCGCCTCCGCTCGGGAGCAGATCAAAGGCACCGAAGCCGCCGCGCTGGTAGCCGGACAGTTGCGGCTCTTCCTCGCTGATAAACTCAGCCTCGTGCCTAAAGACCGCTGGGAGCTGCTCTGGCTCACCGGTTTTCCGCTTTTCGAATGGAGCGAGACAGACAAACAGTGGGTCAGCGCCCAGCATCCCTTCACCGGCATTGTCGAAGAAGATCTCGACAAGCTCGAATCCGCGCCGTGGGAAGTGCGCTCCAAGGGCTACGATCTGGTGCTCAACGGCACCGAGCTTGGCTCGGGCAGCGTGCGCATTCACCGTCAGGATATTCAGGCGCGGCTCTTCCGGGCGCTCGGCCTCACCGACGAACAGGCGAAGCAGCGCTTCGGATTTTTTCTCGAGGCGTTAAGCTATGGCACCCCGCCGCACGGCGGCATCGCCCTCGGCCTCGATCGCGTGGTGATGCTCCTGGCCGGCGAAAAATCCTTGCGCGAAGTCATCGCCTTCCCCAAAACCGCCAAGGCGCAAGACCTGATGGCCGAATCGCCGTCGTCCGTCCCGCCCGAACAGCTCGATGACTTGGGTATAGTATTGAAGCCGCGTGAATAGTGTTGCCGGTCGCCAAGAAACGAGACGATAGCTCGAATCCATAAAGGAGAATGGCCTGTCACGTATTCGCATTCTCGCTGAAAACGTCGCCAACAAGATCGCCGCAGGCGAAGTTGTGGAACGCCCCGCATCCGTGGTGAAGGAGCTGGTAGAGAATGCCATCGACGCCGGCGCGAATTCCGTGCGCGTCGAGGTGGAGGCTGGCGGGCGGCGGCTGATTCGCGTCACCGATGACGGCAGCGGCATGTCCCACGACGACGCGCTGCTCGCCTTCGAGCGCCACGCGACCTCAAAATTGCGTACAGCCGACGATCTGCTTTCCATCTCCACGCTGGGATTTCGCGGAGAGGCCTTGCCCTCCATCGCCGCGGTCTGCCGCCTGGTGCTGGAAACCCGCGCCGCGGAAGAAGAGGACGGCACGCGCGTCGAATTTGCCGGCGGAAAGCTGCTGGGCGTAAAACCGGCGGGCCTGCCGCTGGGGACGTGCATCTCCGTCGGCGATCTTTTCTACTGCGTCCCGGCGCGCAGAAAATTCCTGAAGTCGGATACCACCGAGCTGGGCCACGTCGCTTCGGTGGTAACGCACTACGCGCTGGCGCATCCCGGAAAGCGCTTCGAGCTGCGCACGCCCACGCAGGACATCGTCAACGTCGCGCCTGTGGAAACGCTGGCCGAGCGCGTTTACCAGGTCTTTGGCCGCCAGGCGCTCGATGAGCTGATCGAGGTACCGGTGACCAGCGGACCGATTCGCGCGGCCATCACCGAGGCGGAGCTGGCGCCCGGGGAAGAGTCGCTGGGAATTTCCGTCAGCGGCTACGTCTCGCGGCCCGAGGTGCAAAGGCCCAACCGCAACGGCATCTACATTTTTATCAACCGGCGGCTGGTGCGCGATCGCTTGATCCTGCACGCCATCACCGAAGCCTATCGCAACGTGATTCCGCCGGGCGTCTTTCCCGCCTCGCTGCTATTCCTCGATCTGCCGTGCGAAGAGGTGGACGTCAACGTGCACCCCTCGAAAATCGAGGTGCGCTTCCGCCACCAGCAGTTTGTCCACGACTTCGCGCGCGACGCGGTGCGCGCTGCGCTCACGCGAGCCCGGCCCATCGCCAGTTTCCCGTCTTCGCGCCCCGTTGTTGAGACGCTTGTCGAGACGCGAACCGCGACGGAGGCACACTCCGCCGCCGCGGCTGCTGGCACCGCGCCGGAAAGCATTGCCGCCTCGGGTAACGACGCCCACGCCGCCGCACTACCCGCACTGATTCCAGACGGCTGGGCAGGCCCGATTTCCGAAGGCGCCGCGACACAAGGCGGAAGCGAAGAGTTTGCGTTGACCGGTCACCCACTGCGCGCCGAAGCGACCAGGTTCGCGTTTCCGATGGAGCAGGTAAGCGAGAGCGACATCACCCGGCAAATTCATATCGTGCCGCCGTCCGACTTCAACCAGCATGCCGGCACCGCGCAGGAGTACCACAGCGCCGCGGGCCACGAAGTCTTCGCCGCGCCATCGGGAACCGGTGACGGCGATCCGTTGGGCGAGCTGAAGCCGCTCGGCCAGGTGAATGCCAGTTACATCATCGCCGTGAACGGCGAAGGCTTGTGGATCGTCGACCAGCACGTGGCCCACGAGCGCGTTCTCTTCGAGCAGCACCTGCGCGCGCGCCGCGAAGGCCCGCTCACCGGCCAGCGATTGCTGATGCCCATTGTGGTGGAGCTCTCGCCGCGGCAGCTTTCCACTGTCGAGCGCATCAGCGAGGAGTTGCTGGCCAACGGCTTCGAGGTGGCGCCCATCGGCCCGCGCACCGTGGCCATTCACGAAGCGCCCGCCGCCATCACCGCCGCGGACGCCGAACGCCTGCTGCTGGAAATTCTTGACGGGGTCGAGCGCGAAGACCAGGCCATCTCCATCGAGACGCTGCAAGGCAAGATCGCCGCCTCCACTTCCTGCCACGCGGCCATCAAGGTGAATACGCCGCTCGATGCGCCGAAAATGGAATGGCTGCTGGCGGAACTGGCGCGCACGGAATGCCCCATGAGCTGCCCGCACGGGCGTCCCATCGTGCTGCGCTATTCGTTGCGTGAAATCGAAAAGGCTTTCAAACGGATTTGACGCTATGAACAGGCTCATCATCGCCATTGACGGGCCGGTGGGCTCCGGAAAATCGAGCGTGGCGCAGCGCCTGGCCGGCTTGCTGGGCTATACGCATCTGGATACCGGCGCGATGTACCGCGCTGTGGCGCTCAAGGCCATGCGGCAGGGAATTGCGCTCGAAGATCCGGCAGCCGTAGAGGCGCTGGCCATAGAAAGCCGCATCGACTTTGCGACTTCCAACGGATCGTTGCGCATTCTTCTCGACGGTGAGGACGTCACGGATGAGATCCGCGCGCCGGAGATGTCGCAACAGGCTTCGCTGGTGGCTGTGGTGCCGGGAGTTCGCCGCGTATTGGTTGCCGAACAGCGGCGCATCGGCGCGGCGGGCGGGGTGGTGATCGACGGGCGCGATATTGGAACGGTGGTTTTTCCCGCGGCGAGTTTGAAAATTTATCTCGACGCCCAGGTGGACATACGCGCCAGACGGCGCTGGCTCGAGTATCGAGGGAAGGGAAAGGAAGTGGACTTCGACCTTTTACTCGAAGAAGTTCGCGAGCGCGACTTCCGCGATCGCGACCGCGCGATCTCCCCGCTGCGCCGCGCCCCTGACGCCATCTACGTGGACAGCACAGCCATGGAAGCCGAGGAAGTGGCCCAGCTCATCGCGCTGCTGGCGCGCGAGCGTCAGAAGGAAATCGCCACCGCCGTAACCGCACCGCCCGCTCACCGCTAGAAACGATTCGGGGTCTTCATTCGTCGGTCCAAGCTCCAGCCAAACGCACGGCATCGTCCAAACGCACGGCATCACCCAAACGGACCAGAGCGTCATTCCGAGCGTAGTGAGAAATCTCTCTTGGTTGCGGTAGGGAAAAGCCTTGCCAGCGGTGAACCGCAGGGATTCCTCGCTGCGCTCGATATGACGGCGTGGGGGGGGGCTTGATGCTCTAGGTTTGCGACTTCTTGCCTAACCCTGGCTAGCCATCGACGACAGGAATTCGCTGTTCGCTTTCGTCTTCACCAGGCGGCCGAGGAGCAGCTCCATCGCTTCCACGGTAGAAAGCGGGCTGAGCACCTTGCGCAACACCCAGATGCGGTTCAGCTCGTCGGGTGGAAGCAGCAGTTCGTCCTTTCGCGTGCCGGAGCGATTGATGTCGATGGTAGGGAAGACGCGCTTGTCGACCAGGCGGCGGTCGAGGTTGATTTCCATATTCCCGGTGCCCTTGAACTCTTCGAAAATTACGTCGTCCATGCGGCTGCCGGTATCGATCAGCGCGGTGGCGATGATGGTCAGCGAGCCGCCCTCTTCCACGTTGCGCGCCGCGGCAAAAAAGCGCCGGGGGCGCTGCAGCGCATTAGCGTCGATACCGCCGGAAAGAACTTTGCCGGAAGGCGGCGTCACCGCGTTGTAGGCGCGCGCCAGGCGGGTCACCGAGTCGAGCAGGATGACGACGTCGCGCTTGTGCTCCACCAGGCGCTTGGCTTTTTCCAACACCATTTCCGCTACCTGGATATGCCGTTGCGGCGGCTCGTCGAAGGTCGAGCTGATGACCTCGCCCTTCACCGTGCGCTGCATGTCGGTGACTTCTTCCGGGCGCTCGTCGATCAGCAGCACGATCAAAGCGATTTCCGGATGGTTGGTGGTTACGGAATTGGCGATGGACTGCAGCATCATAGTTTTGCCGGTGCGCGGCGGGGCCACGATCAGCCCGCGCTGGCCTTTCCCCACCGGGCAAAGCATGTCCAGCACGCGGCCCGTCAAATTTTCTTTGGTGGTTTCCAGCTTGATGCGGTCCTGCGGATAGAGCGGCGTCAGGTTATCAAAGAAAATCTTATTGCGCGCCACCTCGGGGTCTTCGAAGTTGACCGCCTCCACCTTGATCAGCGCGAAGTAGCGCTCGCCATCTTTGGGTGGACGCACCTGGCCCGAGACGGTATCGCCCGTGCGCAGGTCGAACTTGCGGATCTGCGACGGCGACACGTAGATGTCGTCCGGCCCCGGCAGATAGTTGTACTCCGGCGCGCGCAGGAAGCCGAACCCGTCCGGGAGGCATTCCAGCACGCCTTCGGAAAAGATCAGCCCGTTCTTCTCGGTCTGCGCGCGCAGGATCTGGAAAATCAGCTCCTGCTTGCGCATCCCGCTGGAGCCGGGGATGTTGAGTTCCTTGGCGATTTTTGCCAGGTCGGTAATATTTTTTTCTTTCAGTTCAGCTAGACTGATGCTCATCGCGATTGTCCCTTCGTAGTTTTCGTCAACTTTAGTCATGGATTCCTGCCTCAGGCGGTGTGCCCTGGCTGGACTTCGGCGGACAGGCGGCATGGTGCCGGTCTGACCGGAGGTCTCAATTTCGGATATTGCCTTACCGTATTACGTAACCGTTGAAGCCGGCGCCGCGGTGGTCCACGCCGGGGTCTTCCTCAGTTGGTCAACTCCTGGTCGGTTTCCACCGTGGGTTGAAATTCGGGCGCTACCTCGGGCACTACAGGCAACGGAGCTACCACCAGCGGACTTTCCAGGGTCAGCCGCAAAACCTCGTCCATCGTCTCCACGAATTTAATGGTCATTACCGCCAGGATCTCCGGCGCCACATCCGCCAGGTCTTTTTCATTGTCGCGCGGCAGCACTACGGTATAGATGCCGTTGCGGTGCGCGGCGAGCAGCTTTTCTTTCACGCCGCCGATGGGCAGCACCTTTCCGCGCAAGGTGATCTCGCCGGTCATGGCCACATCGCAGCGCACGGGAATTCGCGTCAGCGCGCTGGTGATCGCCGTGGCCAGGGTGATGCCGGCCGACGGGCCATCCTTGGGAATAGCGCCTTCGGGAACGTGCACGTGAATATCCAGGTGGCGGTAGAAATCCTTGGACAGGCCGATCTGCGCGGAGCGCGAGCGCACATAACTCATGGCCGCTTGCGCCGACTCCTGCATCACGTCGCCCAGCTTTCCGGTAAGCGTCAGGCGGCCTTTGCCGGCCATCAGCGAGACCTCCGTGCTCATGACCTCGCCGCCCACCTCGGTCCAGGCCAGTCCGGTGGCCAGTCCAATCTCGTTGTGCTTTTCCGCGGCCAGGTCGCGGAACTTTACCACGCCGAGAAAATCCTGCACGTTGCCCGGAGTAATCTGCGTCGCGACGTCGTGCCCTTCCTTAACCACTTTGCGGGCCACTTTGCGGGAGATGTTGGCGATTTCGCGTTCCAGATTGCGCACCCCGGCCTCACGCGTGTAGTGGCGGATGACGTAGGCCAGCGATCCTTTCTCGAATTGAATATTTTTCGGCGCCAGGCCGTTGCGTTCGCGCTGTTTGGCGACCAGAAAGCGCTGGGCAATCTCCAGCTTTTCCTGTTCCGTGTAGCCGGACAGGCGTAGCACTTCCATGCGGTCCTGCAGCGGCTGCGGCACGGTGTGCAGCACGTTGGCGGTGCAGATGAACATCACCTTGGAAAGATCGTATTCCACGTCGAGGTAGTGGTCGGTGAAGGAATGATTCAGCTCGGGATCGAGCACCTCCATCAGCGCCGCGGAAGGATCGCCGCGAAAATCCATGGACATCTTGTCCACTTCGTCCAGCAGGAACACGGGATTGATGGTGCCGGCCTTGCGCATCATCTGAATGATCTGCCCGGGCAGCGCGCCGATATAGGTGCGGCGGTGGCCGCGGATCTCCGCTTCGTCGCGCACCCCGCCGAGCGATACGCGCACGAACTTGCGGCCTGTGGCGCGCGCGATGGATTTGGCCAGAGAGGTTTTCCCGGTCCCGGGCGGCCCAAGAAAACACAGGATCGAGCCCTTGGGATTTTTCACCAGTTGCCGCACCGCCAGATATTCCAGGATGCGGTCCTTAAGCTTTTCCAGGCCGTAGTGGTCCTGCTCGAGCGTCACCTGGGCGCGCTCGATGTCGCGAATCTCGCGCGACCTCTTCTTCCACGGCACCGCCAGCAGCCAGTCGAGGTAGTTGCGCGACACCGTGGACTCCGCCGACATGGGCGGCATCTGCTCCAGGCGCTTGAGTTCCTGGTTGGCCTTTTCCAGCGCGTCCGCGGTCATCCCGGCGGCTTCAATCTTCTTGCGCAGTTCGTCGTATTCGCTCTTCTCGCCGCGTCCCAGCTCTTTCTGAATGGCTTTGATTTTCTCGTTCAGGTAGTACTCGCGCTGCGCGCGCTCCATCTGCCGCTTCACGCGGTTATTGACGCTGCGGTCCACGTTCAGCTTTTCAATCTCCACTTCCAGGATGTCACCGACGCGGTTCAGGCGTTCCAGCGGGTCAAACATCTCCAGCAGTTCCTGCTTTTCATCCACGCCGATCTGCAGATTGGCGGCGATGGAATCGGAGAGCTTGACGGGATCGTCCGAACGCACGGCGGCGATCACCGTATCGTAGTTCAGGCTTTGCGAAAGTTTTACGTACTGCTCGAATAGCGTGGTGGCGCGGCTGGAAGCCTGCTCCACTTGCGGCGAAGGCTCCAGGCGCGCCGGCACCAGCCGGATCGTCGCGCGGTAGAAACCTTCGTCGGCGGTCACCTGCATCAGGCGCGCGCGTTCCACTCCCTCCACCAGCACGCGAATGTTGCCGTCCGGCAGCTTCACGCTCTGCACTACGTTGGCCAGCGTGCCCACCTGGTGAATCTCTTTAGGCTTGGGATCGTCAATCGAAGCATCGTGCTGCGTGGCCAGGAAAATCTTCTTGTCCCCGGCCAGCGCCTCTTCCAGCGCGCGCACCGAAGCTTCGCGCCCCACGATGAACGGGCTCATCATGTGCGGGAAGATGACCATATCGCGGACCGGCATCATAGGCACGCGTTTGAGGTCCATTTTTTCCTTAGTGAACATGGTTGTGGGTCTGCAAGCGAACTATATTTTATCCCGATTGTGAAAGCTGTTGAGAATACCTTCGAAACCCGTCAGGAAACGGCCGCGAATGCGCTACGCCCTGAATCCTGCAGCGACCTCGTCGCGCCTACCCCGGCCCGCCGGCCCCCGAGCCGGCGCCGAAACTATCCAGCCTTTTCCAGCAGGCTCCAATTGATTTCGCGATTGCGGATCATCTCCGCGGTCACCACAAAATCGCGCTGCTTGCGCTGCCCCGGCACGTGGTACATCAGGTCCAGCATCAGGTCTTCGAGGATCATGCGCAGTCCGCGCGCTCCCACTTTGCGCTTCAGCGCCTCTTCCGCAATGGTGTCCAGCGCATCATCGGCAAAGCGCAGCTTCACATTCTCGAAATCGAACAGCCGCTGGTACTGCCGCATCAACGCGTTTTTCGGCTCTGTGAGGATGCGCACCAGCGCGCTCTTGTCCAGGTCGCTCAGCACGCCCACCACCGCCAGGCGCCCCACAAACTCTGGAATCATTCCAAACTTGATCAGATCGCCCGGCTGTACCTGTTCCAGCAGTCCGATGTTTCGCCGGTTGTTGCTCACCGGCGGCGTGTCCGTGCGAAAGCCCAGCGAGCGGCGTCCCGACCTGCGCTCAATCGTTTTCTCCAGGCCCACGAAGGCCCCGCCGCAGATGAACAGGATGTTGGTTGTGTCCACGGGCGTAAACTCCTGGTGCGGGTGCTTGCGGCCGCCCTGCGGAGGAACGTTGGCGATGGTGCCTTCCAGAATCTTGAGCAGAGCCTGTTGCACGCCTTCGCCGGAAACGTCGCGAGTAATCGACGGGTTTTCGTCTTTCTTGGCAATCTTGTCGATCTCGTCGATGTAGATGATCCCCTGTTGCGCGCGCTGCACGTCGCCGTCCGCATTTTGCAGCAGCTTCAGAATAATGTTCTCGACGTCTTCGCCCACGTAGCCCGCTTCCGTAAGCGTGGTGGCGTCGACGATGGCAAAGGGCACGTCCAGCATCCGCGACAGGGTTTGCGCCAGCAGCGTCTTGCCCGTGCCGGTGGGCCCGATCAGCAGAATATTCGATTTGGTCAGTTCCACGTCGCTGGGCTGCCGGTTCAAGAAGATTCGCTTGTAGTGGTTGTACACCGCCACAGCCAGTTTCTTCTTGGTCTTTTCCTGTCCGATGACGTACCCGTCCAGGAACGCCTTAATCTCCGGCGGACGCGGCAGCCGTTTGTTGAGCGGCGCCGCCTGTTCCTTCTTCTCGTCTTCCAGAATCTGCTGGCAGACAGTGACGCACTCGTTGCAGACGTAAGCGCGGGGATACTCCGAGGGAGAGCTGATCAGCTTCTCGACCTGTTCCTGCGTCTTGTGGCAGAACGAGCAGCGCAGCGGCTCGTCGGGCGTTAATTTTTTCACCGGGTTTATTGCCTCCGGCCCTGGCTGAGTTTCCGGATCGGGCCCTGGCGAAGATTCTAGTCGATTCTAGCGGTTGGGACCCACCGGCATGCAAGCCACTTCTATTCTGCTACTAACCCTTTGGAACAGCCCAACGGTGCCAACGAGTCTGCTGTTTTGTGCTTATCTCGTGTGCACCGGCTCAGCGGTGCTTCTCGATAATTTCGTCGACGATTCCGTAGGTCTTGGCTTCTTCCGCCGACATGATGTAATCGCGCTCCACGTCTTTCGCCAATTTCTCCAGCGGCTGCCCGGTGTGTTTGGCAATCAACTTATTAATCACCGAGCGCATGCGCAGGATTTCGCGCGCGTGGATGTCGATGTCCGTGGCCTGCCCGGATAGCCCGCTCATCCACGGCTGGTGGATCAGGATGCGCGAATTGGGAAGCGTGAAGCGCTTCTTCGGGGCGCCCGCGGTCAGCAGCAATGCCGCAATCGATGCCGCCTGACCCACGCAAATCGTTACCACGTCCGGGCGGATGAACTGCATGGTGTCGTAAATCGCCATTCCCGCGGTAATTGAGCCGCCGGGAGAATTGATGTACACCGAAATATCCTTTTCCGGCTCCTCGGATTCAAGGAACAGCAGCTGCGCCGTCACCAGGTTGGCCACGTGGTCGTCGATGGCCGTGCCGATGAAAATGATATGTTCTTTCAGCAGGCGCGAATATATGTCGTACGCGCGTTCTCCGCGGTTGGTCTGCTCAACCACCATGGGAACCAGAGTTGTCGCGCGGGCAATATTATCTTCGGGGAAGCTCATTCCATTCCAGGGGTCGGGCCTCAGCAGGCCGGAACCGGAGCTATCTCTTTTATTGGGCAGTCGTCGTCCGAATGCGGGCAGTGCTGTGGAGCCATTCCAGCGTCTTGTCGCTCCTCAGCTTCGATTTCATCCTATCGAGCGACCCTTGCTTTGTCAAGCGCGCGCGCAGCGCCACCGCGGATTCGCCACTGTGCGTGGCCAGATGCTCGATCTCGTGCTCCAGTTCTTCGTCGGTCACTTCGATGTTTTCCGCCGTAGCAATGTGATCCAGCAGCAGCTCGGCCTTGACCTCGCCCTCGGCGCCGGCCCGCTGTCGTTTCCGCAAGTCCGCCCAGTCCACATTCACCGTGCGCGGGTCGAGTCCCTGCGCCGCCAGCTGCCGGACGGTTCGCTCCAGGCGCTGATCCATATGCGCCTCTACCAGCGCTTCCGGAACGGGAAATACGTGCTTCTCGATCAGTGCAGAGAGGATCTTTTCTTTCGCCGCCTCGGCCTGCCGTTGATCCCGCGCCGATTCCATCCGCTCGCGCAGCTTGGTGCGAAGCTCGGCCAGGGTGGCCAGCTCGCTTACATCCTTTGCAAACGCGTCGTCCAATTCGGGCAGCTTCTTTTCCTTGATACCCAGCACGTCCACGGAGTAGGAAAACGTGCGCTTGGCCAAGCGCTCGTCAGGGTAGTCGTCCGGATACACCGCCTCGAAATCCCTGTGCTCGCCGGCCTTCGCGCCGTGCAGGTTTTCGTTGAATGCCGCCAGAGTTTCTTCCGCGCCGATGTGGCAGAGAATATTTTCCGCCTTGACCGGCTCAGCTCCGTCCGCCGGCGTTCCTGCCAGCGTCAACACGGCATAGTCGCCGTCGGCTAACGCGCGTCCTTCCACCGGCACATACGTCGCACCGCGTTCGCGCATCTCTTCCAGCGCCTTTTGCACGTCGGCGTCTGTAATGTCCACTGCCGGTATTTCCACTTCGATGCTCTTGTAATCGCCCAGCGTGATTTCCGGCAGCACCTCGAAGATCGCTTTAAACTTCAGGCCGCCGCCTTCCACCCAGTCCACTTGCTCGAGTTGCGGCCGCGTGACGATCGAGAGTTTTTGCTCGCTAACCGCCTTCTCAATGCGCTCCGGAACCAGCGACTGCAGCACCTCGCCGCGAATGTCTTCGGCAAAGCGCTTGCGGATCATCGTCAACGGCGCCTTGCCCGGGCGGAACCCCGGCACGCGTGCCACGCGAGCAAACTGCCGGGCCACTTTTTCGCTGGCCTTTTCGACTTCCTCCGCCGCTATCTCCAAGTCCAGTTCCCGCCGGCATGTCGCTTCTGTGCTCATTCTGAATTCCTTATGTCCCGCTCTGGCGCCCGGACCAATCTCGCTGCTTACTTAGCACGGCCCAGCCATCCCCATGAATTCCCGCGTTGTACACCTGTTCGCAATTCCGCCCAGAATAAGGGCAGGGAGGGTGCACTACTGAAATCTGCAGAAAATTAAGTATAAGCCAGCGACATCATCGCGTCAACGAATTCGCCGTAATGGAGCGGGCAAATGAAGTGGGTCACAATGCAACAGTCCGCACTCAAAAGTTGCCTTCTATCGTGGCGAATAGTCACGCGTGAGCCAAACTACACGCACGGGTTCGCGTATTGGCTTACTGCTGCGTGCCGAAGGTGTTGCACGCTGAAATTGTGCCGCTCTCTAAACCAGCGCTGAACCACTGCATGCGCTGCTGCGAACTGCCATGCGTGAACGACTCCGGGCTGATATGCCCGGTGGCCATTTTTTGCAGGCGGTCGTCACCCACAGCCGACGCGGCGCCCATGGCCGATTCCACGTCTCCCTTTTCCAGCAGGCCACGCTGTTGAGTGGAATGCGCCCAGACTCCGGCAAAACAGTCCGCTTGAAGTTCCAGTTTCACCGAGAGCGGCTTGGCCATGCGCGCATTGCTTTCCTGAAGCTGATGCACCTTGCCCTCAATTCCCAGTAACTTTTGCACGTGATGTCCCAGCTCGTGCGCCAGTACGTACGCCTCGGCGAACTGTCCAGGTGCGCCGAAACGCCGGCTCAACTCATCGAAAAACCCCAGGTCGATATAAACTCTCTCATCCTCGGGACAATAAAAAGGACCCGTGGCCGCCCCTGCCCCACCGCAACCGGACTGCGTGGAATCGCGAAAAAGAACCAGCTTGGCGTGCCGGTATGCGGTGCCGGTCTGCTCCGGCAATATCTGCGTCCACGCCTTCTGCGTATCGTCCAGCACAAACGAGACGAACTCCACCAGAGGTTTCTCCGCCGAGTCGCGAGCCGGGTCCGGCTGGCTGACCGCCGTGCTGGAACCTCCTGACCCGCCACCCACCAGGCTGAACAGGTTGGTCCTGAAAACAAAACTCAGAATCATCAGGATCACCGCGCCGCCGATGCCGATATGCGGACCACCAATCTGGAATCCGCCGCCGCCGCTATCGTCTCTGCGGTCCTCAATGTCCTGGCTCTCGCCACCGGGCAGCCATTTCATAAATTCAGTCCTCCTGCAGCCAAAAACCTCGAGGCACGCCGCGTTGCCCGCCCCGATTGCAACCTAGCACGAAGGCTATAACCCGGCAATACCGTGGTTGGGGTATGCAGGCGTCTTCGATTTGCGCGGTCCGCCCGCACGCTTTCATCACCCCGCGAGTCCCTAACGTGGAATTCCTCTGTTTCATGGCCATTCTAGTAACGGCATAGTAGAATCCGGCCCACGTCGCGCCGGCATCGCCGGTTTCCCTTCATGGAAGAGATAACTTTGCTTATCGGCTTTGTGCTGCTGGTGCTGGTCAGCCCATGGTTTCTGGCCTGGCGCACAACACGCAAGCGCAGGCGCGACCGAGCGGAAGATCAATTGTGTTTGCAGGAATTGACCAATCGAGTGTTTAAGCTCGAGTTGGCGCTGAAGGATCTACGCACTCGCCCCGAACCGCTCCCTTCGCGGGAAGCAGTCACAACCCGAGAGCTGGTCGCAGAATCTCCACCCCCAGCTCCATCCAGTACTCGGCCTGATACCGCGCCTCGCTCGACGCCAGCGGTGACGCCCACGCTTCTGCCCGCCGAGACGCTGGTCACCCCAATTCGCATTGCGCAGCCAACGGCTCCTGCGCCACCGAAGGTCTTTCGCACGGTGGAAGATGCCGCCAGCAAGACCTCGTCGTTTTTCTCACAGCGCTTCAAGTCTTCGCTCGATTTCGAAGAGGCTTTCGGCACCAACTGGCTGAACAAGCTGGGCATCGTGATTCTCGTGGTCGGGGTGGCATTCTTTTTGGCCTACCAGCTGAAGACCCTGGGGCCCGCCGGCAAGGTGTTCTCGGGATACGCGGTCGCAGGACTGCTGCTAGGCGCCGGGATTTGGTTCGAGCGGCACGACCGTTACCACGTGCTGGCGCGCGCGGGTGTGGGCGGAGGATGGGCTCTGCTCTTCTTTACCACTTACGCCATGTACCACGTGCCGGCGGCGCAGGTCCTCACGTCGCAACTCACCGACCTGTTGCTGCTGCTGGCGGTAGCCGCTGTGATGGTCTGGCACACGTTGCGCTATAACTCTCAGGTAGTCACCGGATTAGCCTTCTTGTTGGCATTTTTTACCGTCACCGTCAGCCACTCCAATGTGTACAGCTTGTCCGCCGGTGTAGTCCTGGCGGCGGGATTGGCGGTAGTCGCCACCCGCAGGAAATGGTTTGAGCTGGAAATTTTCGGCATTCTGGCGAGTTATCTCAATCACTACCACTGGCTGTGGCCGATTATCGAGCCCATGCGCGGCCACCGCCATCCTTTCCCGGAGTTTGCTGCCAGCGCGATAATCTTGGCGCTCTACTGGCTTATTTTTCGGGTCTCTTATCTCTTGCGGCAGCCTCCGCCGGATGAGCGCGTCTCGACGGTTGCGGCGTTGCTGAACACGATCCTGCTTCTTTTCGTGTTGAAGTATCAATCGGTACATCCGGAATGGGCCTTCTGGGGACTCCTGGGGATCGGCGCGGTGGAAGCTGCGCTGGGGCAGTTGCCGGTCACCAGGCGCAGGCGCACCGCCGTTGTGGTGCTGAGCACGCTGGGCGTAGTCCTTCTAATCGCCGCCTTTCCATTTCGCTATTCAGGAACGCGCCTCTCGGTGCTATGGCTGCTGGAAGCTCAAGCGCTGCTGCTGATCGGCGTCTGGACCGGCGAAATCGTCTTCCGCCGGTTGGGAGCCGTAGCGGCACTGCTTGCGGCCGGCCACATGATCACCGTGGACGCGGCGCGCGTCTACGGGATGCGCATGGACGATGCCGACCTGCGCAGCCAGCCGCAACTCGCCGTTCTTTTTGCCGTTGCCGCGATGGTGTTCTACGCCAACGCGCACTGGGTGGCTCGCCGTTGGGTAGATCTCTTCCGCCACGAGTTCGACCGCAGGCTAATGGCACGCCTCTCCTACGCGGGCGCGCTGATGGCCTTCACCGGCGCGTGGTTACTTTTTCCTGAGGCTTGGACCGCGGTGGCGTGGGCTGCGCTCGCGATGGCGCTGGCCCTTGCCGCACGCCGCTGGGCGCTCCCCGGTCTTGGATACCAGGCAAACTTCTTTGCGGCAGCCGCTGCCCTACGAGCCTGGTCCGTCAATCTGCATGCCACTACTTCGTATTACGGCGTCACACAACGGCTGATTTCCATGGTGGCGGTGGTCGCGTTGCTCTACATCACCTCGCTGTGGAGTGGGGCCACCGCAAACGGTAGATTCCTGACGTTGGGCACGCGCCGGTTCGCCGCCGGGCAGATGGTAGCCGGGGCTTACACCTGGGCAGCCACCTGGTTGATCGGTTTGCTGGCCTGGTATGAATTGCGGCCGGTAGGCGTAGCCGTGGCCTGGACCATGGGCGGGCTGATTTTGCTCGAAGCAGGGCTAAGCCGAAAATCTCTGCAACTGCGGCTGCAGGGCTACGCTGCGCTTGCCGCCGGCTTTTTGCGCATCTGGTTTGTGAACTTGAATGCCGCGGGCAATCCTGGAGAGCTTAGCCCGCGCTTCTACACCGTGGTGCCGCTCACGCTGGCATTTTTCTACGCGTATTGGAGAGTGCACGACGCCGCCGCGGAGCTGGTCGAGACCGAGCGCAAATATCGCGCCTGGGACTGGTGCTGCTGGCTGGGTACCATCACCCTCGCCGCGCTTATGCGCTTCGAGCTGCCTGCAGATTGGGTGGCCACGGCGTGGGCAGCGTTGGCCTTGGCGTTATCCGCGGTCGCGTGGAGGGGCGGCCGGCGCACCATGCTGCACCAGGCGCTGGTCCTCGGTGCGGGAGTGCTGATACGCACCATGCTGCACAATTTTTACCAGCGGAGTTATTTTCCCGCTCCCGTATTGCAAAGCCGGTGGCTTTGCGTCGGAACGACGGTGGCGCTCCTTTTTGCGTCCCTGCCTTTCATGTTTCGATTGCGGCGCAAAGATAGCGAAGTGCCGGCCCCAGCGCCGGTCAGGCGGAGGATTTTCCGCGTGTTTTCCGCGTTGAGTCGGCGCCCGGAACAGGTTTTCTTTTTCATCGCCGTAACTTTGCTCACCGTCCTTCTCGCGCTGGAAATGGCGCACGGTATGGTCACGCTGGCATGGGGCGCGGAAGGCGTGGCGATGTTTTTGCTGGCCTTATGGGTGGGCGAGCGCAGCTTCCGGCTTTCGGGGCTGGCTCTGCTGCTGCTCTGCGTGGGCAAGATTATTGTTGCCGATGTTTGGGCCCTGCAGCCGCGCGATCGCTATTTGACGTTCATCGCGCTGGGCATCGCACTGTTGCTGGTCTCGTTTTTGTATACGCGTAATCGCGAAGCGTTGCGGCAATACCTATGAAACGATGGCTTACCTTGGCGGGAATAGTGGCTCTCGGCCTGGCCGCGGTCGTGGTCAGCGAACGGCGCAAAGTGGATACTGCGGCGAGCCCATCCGGCTTGTTATATCTCATTGCCGACAGCGAGCAGGAATTAACGCGCTTGCCCATGCGTTTCACGCGCATGTCGGACGAGGATGAAATCAGCGCGGGGAACGAAATTGTTAGGGGCTATTTTTCGGGGCCACGGCCCGCTACCGACTCGGAACGCAACGAAATTGAACCTTATCTCAAGCAAGTGGGAGCGCGGCTGGCGGCGCGTGCGCACCGCAGGCTGCCGTATAAGTTCTATTACCTTGCAGACCGCACTTTCGTGAACGCCTTCGCTCTGCCCGGCGGGCATGTTTTTATCGGCGAAGGTTTGCTGGCGTTGATGGAAAGTGAAGATGAACTGGCCGCAGTGCTCGGCCATGAGCTCGAGCATATCGATCACTATCACTGCGCGGAGCGGCTGCAGAAGGAACAGGCCCTGCGCAAGATTCCACTGGGCGGGCTGCTTGGCCTGCCGCTGGCAATTTTTCAGGCGGGATACAGCAAGGATCAGGAACTGGAAGCGGACCGCGAAGGGACGCGGCTGGCCGTGGAAGCGGGATATTCGGCGAACGGCGCGATCCGGCTGTTTGAAACGTTTCAACGCCTCTTCGACAAAATTCACGGGCGCGCAACGACTCCCCGGGACGAAGTCTCTCAAGTCGCAAGAGATGCGCTGGAAGGATATTTCCGGTCGCACCCGCTGCCTGCCGAGCGCATCGCCCAGGTAAAAACGATGATCGCCAGCGCTGGCTGGGAGCCCCGCACCGAGCGCGATTTGACGGTAGCTTATATTTTCTGGACGGAGCGCGCGCAGCAGGCGCTGGACCGCGGAAAGTATGCCCAAGCGCAGCAGTTGGCGGGACGATCTCTGCAGGTGCACCCCGATTCCAAGAATGCGCTTACCGTGCTGGCGCAGGCGAAATTCGCGCAGGCCGACTTTGCCGGAGCAGCGGAGTCCTATCGCCAGATCATGGACTTGCACGGGTGGAGCATTGAGTTAGCCGAGGAGTATGCACTGTCTCTATCCGCGGCGCATCGGCCCGGTGCGGCGAACGAATTTCTTCAGTGGATGGACTCGGTCAAAGGGGATACCGAGCAGCTGCGCATTCCCTCGGACGGGCTGCTAATCCTTGCCGGCGATCCCGGGCCGGCCCGAAAGGTACAAGCGCTACTTCGCGCGGATTTGGAAAACTTGGCAGCGCCGCGTGAGCTTTCCGATCTCAGTTGGTGGTGGTATCTGGCCGGTGATTACCCTGCCGCCGCGGAGCTCCAGCAAATCGCCGTACAACGCCAACCCCACAACCTGACGGCGCTGGTGAGGCTGGCTTGGATCGAAATTGAGCTGCGGCGGCTTACCGATGCCTTGCGAACAATCGACACCGCCGAAGAGATCGATACACACCTTCCCGAGAAAACTATGATGCCTGCTGTAGCGCGGTGGCAGGCCCAGGAACATGATCTGGCGTTGCGCGATTTTGAAGCAGTAGCTAAATGGCAGCCGGCCTGGACCAACCCGCATTGGGTTCAGGCGCTGTATTCCCCGCTGGTAGTGCAAAGCATGCAAGAAATGCAAATCGAACGTGAACGGCGGAGAAAAGGCGCGCCCGCCGTGAAACCGTAGCGCCTCTGCAGGGCAACTTTCGTTCCAAAATCTGTGCCGGTGAACTGGCCTCGTCTCGTTTTTGTAAGTTGACGAAGGGTTTGTCTACTCATGCTCCTCCTCCTTCAGCCGATAGAGTTGAAGAGGATTGCCCGCATGACGTCTACGATCTTACGGCGCAGCGATCGCGTATCCATTGCCGTGCCTGTTCAGGTCTTCGGGACCGAGTTTACCGGCGAAGCATTCATGGAACAGACGCAGACGCAGCTTCTGAGCCGCCACGGCGCTGCGCTGGTGCTGAGCCGCAAGCTGGTACCCCAGCAGCAGATCGTCGTGCGCAACATGACCACGCGTCTGGAAGCCGCTGCGCAAATCGTCGGGCTCATTGGGGGTGAACCCGACGCGTATATTTACGGCGTCGCCTTTCTGGATCCCACCGTAAAACTGTGGGACGTTAACTTTCTACCCCTCTCCGCGGAGGACGAGGCCAGTTTCCGGCTCGTGTTGCAATGCAAAATTTGCGCCAGCCAGGAGCAGGTTTTGCTGAAGGATTTTGAAACCGACGTATTTGACGCCAATCGCGATCTCACCCGCGATTGCCGGCGCTGCGGGGAACCGACTCGTTGGCAAGTTGCCGCTCAAGAGGTTCTCGCCGGGCGGCCTCGTAACGCCAACGCGCGGCGCGCGCTGGCGTCATCGCCTTACGCCAATCACCCGGTAGGTCAGAATGAGCGCAAGGGTCCTCCGGTAAAACCAAACATCAGCGCCTGTGTGCGTCAACCAGGGTTCGACGGGCAGGAGATCGTGGAAGTGGAGAAGGTCTCGCCCGAGGGCCTCAGCTTCCTCAGCGCGCGCAGCTATTATTCAGGCTCTATTCTGGACGTGGCCGCGCCTTACCAGCTCGAAGCTGCCAATGTTTTTGTGCGCTCTCGCCTGATCAAGATCCAGGACATGCCCGGCACGGTGCGCAAACGGTATGACGTAGGGTATCTCGGAAATTCCTAGGGCATTCCCGGAACGATTCCGCCCGGAGATGAATCTCATCTGTTTCTTTCGACGACCCTCTTCGGTGCTCCAGCTTCCCAGCTACGTTTTGTGGTAGAGGGATGAGTTGTAAAACGGCGCAAAAGCATTGACCACGGCGGTGCGAAAAACTTCCTGACGCGTAATCAGATTGGCGGTCAGCACGCCCCACGCACCTTGGGCGTCGCGCACCCCGGTCATTCCAGCAAACTCGTCGATCGCCTCGGCCAGCTCAACGCCCTGATCCACAACCGTTGTCGCCAGCGGCTCCGGTAGAGCGATTCCTCCGGCCTGCCCGAAGTAGCCGCGCCCCCCGCCGTCGGTGACGTAGGCCCAGGAGACCAGGAAAACCTGTCGCTCAACGGCGCCGCCAGCGCCCTGGCCATTTACTACATCCAAGCCGCCCTCCAGCCCCACGAAATAACTCCACGGCTCGCCCCTGGTGCGGCCGATTCCCACCAGCGCATCGGCGCGTTGGCGGGCTCCGGCCATCACCTGGTCGCGCGAGAGCGGCGTATGACTCACGCCGCTGGGCACTTCGCAGCCCACCACTTCGAACTGCGCGTCCCCATCGAGTGTGGGCCCGATAACGTTCATGGCTTCCCACACCGCGTTGAGTTTGGGACGCCGCAAGCTGCCCACGGCGATGGTGATCTTTTTCATGGGAGCAACGCCCGCGAATTTAGCACGCGGCCCTGCAAATTAGTACCGCCGCGCGGCAGGCTTCGGGCCCAGTCGATTCGCAGCCGGCCAATGCTCACGCAACACCCCAAGCGAGAAGTTCGCAAAATTGATAAGTGTGCGTGGGAAATCAAGAATGGAGCGACCGAGGGGAATCGAACCCCCGCCTACAGCTTGGCAAGCTGTCGTTCAACCACTAAACTACGGTCGCATGGTCTGCGTACTGGGGACTGGAAATTTATAGCATGTCCCTGCGTGTCCGGACAAGGCCCCGCGAAATCCGCGGCCGCCGGCAGGACGCCGGGCGCGTGGAAGAAAACCGCTGGGATCCGCAGTTAATTGACTTCGAGAATCCGCGCGGAGCGCACCACCGGCGACCTTTTCTGCCGCCCGGCAAAACGCTGCGCCTTGTCGCGGTCGATATAGACGCGCGCAAACCGCTCCCCGTCATTGTAAAAAACGGTGACCTGCCAGTGGCGGTGCTTGCGCCGCTTGTCTTTTCCCAGTTTGCTTTTGGCTCTTTTCTTTCGAGGCATAGTTGTTTGAGTGTCCTTCCTGTCTTTATCGGACGAGAGACCACCAATCCTTAGTAGTGGAATAACGTTTTAGATGCAGATACCGGCCCGGCCCCGAACGGTCCGTTTCGCAGCAGCAGATCCTCACCGCGCCACTCGACCACGCGCGACCCTCTGCCAAGGCAACCGCTGGTTCCGATTGTAGAGAAAAAGTCCGCTCGCCGCCACACGTGTTTGTAACGGAGATAACCTTGCGGTGGGAAAACACCTGCGCGGCTAGGCAGGCCATGCTCGCGGCGCAGGAGCCGTCCGGCCGCTGCGGTCCAATTTGGCGCTCAAGATTCACGAAACATTCATCCATTTGAGGTAACTTTTTGCTCGGTTCTTCGTCTATAAAGATAAGCAGCGGCACTGGCTTTCACCCGGATCTTTGCAGGCTTGGAAAGAAGCGCGAGTCGCCAGGGAACTTTTCGGTCGGCCTGTGCGTCTCTTCAAGTGTAGCTAGTACAAAGCAGCATACTGGAAGGAAAGGAAGGTTGTCATGATCAAGCGCTTGTCTGGGAAAGTGAAAATCGAAAGTTTGCGGAATCACCCGGTAGCGGATGTTCAGGGATTGCAGCGCTTGTTGGCCTCCGGCACTGACGCTGCCACCGATCCTCATCACAAGAACTTCTACGAGGTGGAAGACGACGGCCGCGTGTTCTACCTTTACATTTCACCGGTCAATGGCGAGGTGCGGCTTATGGCCGTGTGGCAGGCCAATGCCAGCCCCGAAGTGGCGCGCGCCGCTCGCGCCTGCTGCGCCGCCTGATCATTTTGCCCCATGTCGTAATGCTTCGGCTTCGTAGGGGCACGACATGTCGCGCCTGTCTTGAACGGCACCGTCGTCCGGATATCCTTCAGGGCGCAATTTCCGGAGCGCTAAACTTCATCTCGCTGAAAAAGACCTTATCGATTTTGTAAACAGTTGAGCTCACATTCGTCCGCGCGTACGCCGCATCCTTTTCGCCCATCGCCGCGTTGACTTTCAGGATCTTGCCCCCCTTGTCGGTGAACTCCACCACCACTTGCGGCTTTTCGAGCTTTGCCACCAAGTCGCGGGGCGGCGTGTCCAGGAATTCAATGGCGCGAAGTCCCGACACCGCCTCAAAGATTCTCGAGGCCATAAATTCCTTGCCTTTGCGCTCGCCGGGCTCCTCGGCCAGCCATTTTCCAGCGGCATCCCTGGTCGCCGCAACGGTAACTTGCCCGTTATTCACGCGCATGTGGGCGATATCGCCTTCCTCGAAGCGCACCACGTGCTTGTCCCGCAGCTTGGCAAATGACACATCCAGCGCCTCCACAAACGTAGAATCCACGCGAAAAATTGCCGGCCGCGAAGCATCGCGCGCAAAATATTTTTCATGGTCTTTTTTCCCGATCAACACGGTCCCTTCTTCGCCTTTATCCGTTTTCACATGGAGAGTAATTGCCGGGCTGGCCAGGCCGTAGCGGCCCGGATCTTTCATCGTCTCGCTGGCTACATCGGCGAATTGCGCTGCAGAAATCGTCCCAATGAGCGTGCTCAGGGCTTCGTCATCCGCTGGCGAAACTCGTGGTGAGAGCAGGTTCCACGAGCGCCCCTGTTTCTCCATGCGGAAGTCGCCGCTACTTCTGCGGATCTCTACCGTGATTAGCTCCGGCGAATGCAGGGCCAGCAGAGAACGGTCGCGAAGATCGGTGACCGATTTTGTGACGCTGGAAAGCAGGGACGCCGGCAGCAGCAGCACTTCCTTCGCGCTTCCCGGTTTCCCCCCGATCTGGCTTCCGTCCTCGAGAACGCCGTAAACGGAATCGCCGGTAAAATCCTTTGCCCCCAAGCGCAAGCGGTGCTGGCCGCCCTTTTCTCGCACGATCGCGGTGACCGCTGCCGGTTCGAGTCCATACTCTTTCCACTGCTCCGCGCCCGCGGCAACAGTGCGGGTGGCCGTGGCGGTAGCCAGCGCTGTGGCCAGATCATCGGCGGCGCGCTGGTCGGCGCGCGCGGACAAGGGCTCGGCCAATACCCAGTTTCCGTCGCGGCGCTCGATGGCCACATTTCCTTCGGCCCGCTCCAGCCGCACGGCGGCCACATCCGCAGCCGAAAAATGAAAAAGAGCCTGCGGGGCATTTTCTTCCGTGGCCGGAGGTTTGGGATGCCGGAACTCGGAGTAATAGACCCAGCCGCCCAGGGCTATCGCCACCAGCAGCACACCGAGAGTGCTCTTCTTCATCATTTCAGTTTTTGGATTTCTTCATTTCTGAGCGCGCTTAACGTGCGCCCGTTCAACCTGCGCGCGCTCAACCTGCGCCTGCTCAACGGCGGTTCCACCAGATCACGAATCCGGTTACCAGCGCCACTCCGGGCAGCAGCACCAGCGAGAACCAGAAAAACATGTTTTGCTGCGCCACGCTCAGTGCCAGGTGCCGGTTGGCCGGTGATTTCGGTCGAATGGAGATGAGATCCTCGTCGAGCGCCAGCCAGTCCACAGTATTAAGGAAGAGATCGCGATTCGGCACGTGGTGCAGCGCTTCGTTGGTAGCGAATCTCGAATTTCCTATCACCACCAGCCGCGCTGTTTTCCCTTCCAGTTTTTTTTCCGCCGCCACGCCCAGCGAGACCGGGCCCTGGTCGTCCACGCCAGGATCGAACTTTGGCTTGCCGCCATTCTCTTTGAGATCCGTCTCCGCCCAGCTCTCCTGCGAAGTGAGCAGCAATTCCGTGACGGCAGGATCGCTTTTCTGCTTGTCGGCCTGCTTCACCGGACGCGCCAGCGGAAAAACAGTCATCGAGCGATCGAAATTCTTGGTGATGGGGTGCGCGCCGTACGTCGTCACCAGCGGCACCAGCGCGCCCAGGCCAATCATCTGTCCGGCGCCACTGACATCGATCACTGTTTTTTGATCCACCAAAATGTTCCAGTCTGAGAACAGTGCGTTCAGGCCGGGGTCCGTCGCGGGGTCCACCAGCACCAAAGCCTGGCCTCCGCCGTTGAGATATTTCCCCAGTGCATCAGCCTCCTGCGGAAAAAACGCGTTCTTCGGTCCGGCCACCACAACCACGGAACACTCCGCAGGCACGCTGCTTGCGCGAACCAGGTTCAGCGGCTTGACCTCAAAATTTTCTCCCTGCAACGCTTTTTGCGCGGCCGCGAATCCTGCTGCCTCGGTGTTCTCCAGCGAGGATTCTCCGTGACCTTCCACCATGCACACCGTCTTCGCTGTCTCTCTGGTAACTTTCAACACGGCGTTGGTCAGTGTCTGTTCGCTCATGTCCTCGAGGTGCTCGGTGCGGCTGCCGCTGGCCACTACGATTTCGCCCATCCTCCGCGCGCCATACTGCCGTGCCAAGTCGGGATGCTGCTGAGGGTCCACGGTTTGAAAAGTCAGGTGCCGGCTCAGGTGCTCGTATTCGCCGACCACCTCGTGCAGGGGGTCGTTGTTCCCCGTGCGGTCGAAATGGATCACGCGCACATCCTTCTGAAGTCCGGAGACCACTTTCCGCGTCTGGTCGGACAGGGTAAACAGTTTCTCCGCCGTCCAGTCGAACCGTTTTGAGTGGCGGACACCCAGAAAATTGAGCACCGCCAGAATGGCGACCACGGCCAGCAAGAGCACCGCGGTGTTCGTGCCCAGTTTTCCCGACCGCGAAGTAAAGTAACCCGCAATTTCCCGCGCGCTGCCTGCCGCCCCTGCTAGCAGCAGCGCGCCGCCGGCAATCAGGATCCACCGGGTCGGCGAGGTCACGATTTCCTGCACCGAATAGCGCACCAGGCCCGCGACCAACAGGGCCATGCCGAAGTAAGCCATGGTGCTGAAGACTTCCCGCCGGTCGAGCTTCATGCCCGCCTCCAGCGCATGGAGTCCAGCGAGCGCAGCGTGAGCAGCAGGCTAAGCGCGATCAGGCTGGCATAAAAAATCAGCGCTGAGGTATCCACCACGCCGCGCGTGAAGTCCTCGAAGTGCCGCAGCACGGAAAGGTACTGCAGCACCTCGCTCACCACCGAGTTCGTGCCGCTGCGCACCATGGCATCGATCAGCCACAGCAGCAGCGTCAGCCCGAAAGTTCCCGCCGCGGCGATAATCTGATTTTCCGTTAGCGAGGAGACAAACGTGCCGATGGCCAGCAGCGCTCCGCCCAGCAGAAACAGTCCGATATACCCGGCCAGCATCAGCCGCCACGGCGGCGCGGGATCGCTCGAGCGGTAGAGCAGCACCAGCTCCAGCGTCGTGGGCAGCAGCATCATGCCCAGCAGCGCCAGCGAAGCCATGAATTTTCCCAGCACAATTTGCAGGTCGGTGATCGGCGAGGTCATCAGCAATTCCATGGTGCCGCGCTTGCGCTCTTCCGCGTAAACGCCCATGGTCATCATCGGTATCAGGAACAGCAGGATGGTCCCCATCAATCCAAAAAACTGCCTCATCACCAGGCCGGGCATGTCCATCTCCATCATCCCGCCGCCGGCACGCATCGCTTGCATGGCTTGGGCCTGCGCCGCGCGGATGACGCCATCGAGCAGCACCTGGAAGAAAAACCCGGTGATAATCAAGAACACGCCCACCACCGCATAGGCAATCGGCGAAACCAGGTAGAGCTGCATCTCTTTGCGGAAGATGGCCAGAATACTTTTCATCGCGACTCCCGCGCAACGGCTGCCGACTGCTGCGCCGGGGAAGTTTCCTCATGAGGCTCTTCCGTGGTGAGCTGCAGGAAAATATCCTCCAGGCTCAGGCGGATGGCGCGCAGCTCGCGAAGTTCATGGCCGCCACTCACCACTGCCGCGGCCAGCCTGCCGCGCACATCGCGTCCCGGCGTCGATTCAATGGTGAGGCTCAACATTCCCGCGGAATCCTGTCCCGCGGAATCCAGTGCCGCGCGGGCCATCGGTTCCATGGCCACGCGGACCACACCCTCCACGCCATCGCAGAGTGCGCGCAGCGCATCGGCTCCGCCGGCACCGGCTTTCACTTCCAGATGCACCGTCTCGCCGCCCCGCAGTTTGGAAGTGAGGTTGGCAGGTGAATCCTCGGCGACGATGCGGCCGTGGTTGATGATCACCACTCGGTCGCAGGTCACACTTACTTCCGGAAGGATGTGAGTCGATAAAATAATGGTGTGCGTTCCCGCCAGGCTCTTGATCAGGTTGCGCACCTCGATGATCTGCTTGGGGTCCAGGCCCACCGTCGGTTCATCGAGAATAATGACTTCCGGATCGTGCACCAGCGCTTGCGCCAGCCCCACGCGCTGCTTGTATCCGCGCGATAGCCGTTTGATCAACTGGTTGCGCTTGTCCGTGATATTGGCCATTTCCATCGCCCGGTTGACGCGCGCGCGGCGCACCGATGCCGGCACCTGCTTGATCCGCGCCACGAAGTCCAGGTAGCTGGCTACGCTCATTTCCGGATAGATCGGCGGAGTTTCCGGCAGGTAGCCGATGCGCTTGCGCACCGCCAGTGATTTTTCGAAAACATCGAGGCCGGCGATCCGCGCTGTGCCGCTGGTGGCAGGAAGGTAGCCGGTCAAAATGCGCATGGTGGTGGTCTTCCCTGCGCCGTTAGGACCAAGAAATCCCAAAATCTGGCCTTTCTCCACGCGGAAGGTAATGTTGTCCACCGCCTTCACCGCGCCATATGCCTTGCTCAGGTTTTCCACCTCAATCAAAACCGCCTCCGTCACTGCTCATTGCGCGCCATACTGCAGGTCGCTACCGCTGGTCAAATGCGTCGACATTTTCCGGCCCACCAACGCCTTCTCGCTTCCGGTGCGTTGCGGCTGAAAAGTATACACGGTGCGACGGGGGAGCAGAACCCGCGCATCGAGATAACTGTGGGTGGCTCTATTATTGGGTGGATTGTCGGGTGGATGGGCGGCAGCATTGGCTGTTAAGTGCGAAACCACTCAAAAGCTGCTATCGATTCGGATTGAATACCCCGCAATCGATTGACTATACTAACTGGTTCACGGTCCTGTTTTTCACTCTCATGGGGGAGAACTTCGTTGATGCATCGCATGTCTGGTCGTATATCAAAACGCATCGTGTCTAGCGGTGGATCTATTCCTTCACCTTCCGCGATCTTCCGCGCCGCGCTTGCCATTGCCTTGCTGTCCTTCTTGCCTGTTGCCGCGCAAGAAAGTCCCGGCAAAGAATCCAATCCGCACGTCGCCACAAACACTCCTACCATCGTCTTCATGACCGACTTCGGAATCGCCAACGATGCCGTACCCATCTGCAAGGGGGTAATCCTGGGCATCGCCGGAAACACGCGCATCGTGGATCTCAGCCACACGGTGACTCCCTACTCCATCGAAGATGGCGGACGCTTCCTGGCGGGCACCTCTCCCTACTTTCCGCCGGGGACAATTTTCCTCGTGGTAATCGATCCTGGTGTGGGCAGTACGCGCAAAGCGATTATCGTGAAGTCCAGGCGCGGCCAGTTTTTTGTATTACCGGACAACGGCCTGATGACCCTGGTCGAAGACCGCGACGGCATCGAAGGGATTCGCGAAATCACCAACCCGGCGTGGATGATCGGCACCAGGCTATCCTCCACTTTCCATGGCCGCGATATTTTCTCACCCACCGCAGCCCATCTTGCTGCCGGATGGAACTGGACGGAAGCGGGACCCGAGGTCAAGCAACTGGTTCGCGCCAATCTCCGCGCGCCGCGCATGGATACGAGCGGCATCAACGGCGACGTAATCGCCCTCGACGATCCGTACGGCAACCTGGTCACCAACATTCCGGCGGAGGATTTCCAGAAGCTGGGCTACAGCGTGGGGGACCGCATCGTCGTGCGCGTAGGCCAGCAGGAGATCACCATGCCGTATCACAAGACGTTCAGCGACGTGCCCACAGGCCAGCCTTTGCTCTATATCGACTCGCGTGGCCGCGTTGGCTTGGCGGTAAATCAGGGTGATTTTTCGCGCGAGTACAAGTTGCGGCCGACCATTCCCTTATTTATTCCTCGCAAGTCAAAGTAGCTGCCACGCGGGAAAAAATAACCTGTGCGCAGTTAGCGGAAGCTCGGAACGAGCAGATGATTCCGTCTCGTCAAGCTCCCACAGAGGCGCGCGCGGCTTGAGCGACAATTTCCCTCGTCTCCTGCTCTCGCGGTAGGGGCCGCAGCTGCGCAAGAATTGGCTCCCACGTCTGCGCAATGGGGCAGGGAAGCTGCTTGGGCTGCACGCGACAGAGCGGCAAACGATCCGGACCTGCCAGCAGCTCGGCGGCGCGCGGGCTACCCGTCAGCCAAGCGTGTTTCCGCAGCACCAACCTCAGCCAGTCTTCCTCGCATTCCTCGAGCGGCAGCAGTCTGACCAGCTCTGTATTTAATGATTGAATAATCGATAATTCGCGCGCATTGCCCATTAATAGGTAGGCCAATCCCCCGGTCATCCCTGAGCCGAAGTTGAGACCGGTCGCACCTAGAATCACGGCCACGCCCGCGGTCATATATTCGCAGCCATGCTGGCCCGTGCCCTCAGCCACCGCCAGCGCACCGCTATTGCGCACGGCAAATCGCTCCCCGGCGCGTCCTGCCAGGAAAAGCTGTCCGGAAGTCGCTCCGTAAAGCACGGTGTTCCCGGCGAGCACATCGTTGCGCCGCGAGGCGCGCGCGCCCGCAGTCACCACGATGGTTCCGCCGCTCAGGCTCTTTCCCACATAATCATTGGCTTCGCCGGTCAAACGAAGGGTTATGCCTGAAACCAGAAACGCGCCAAAACTTTGCCCCGCGGCCCCGCGGAAGCGATGCTCGACTTCCCCCAACCCGGCGAAGCCACCTGAAGCTGTTTTATGCCGTCGAATCCGTTCCCCGCTGATGTGTGCGCCGATGCTTCGATCGGAATTGCGAATCAACCGCGTCTTTCGACTGCCTGCGGTCTCCTCCTGCAACTCGCCGGCAGAAGAGATCGAGCTCCGCGCAGGGACATTTTCGTTGTCTGCCGCCGTAGCGCGGGGCACCCCAGCCAGCAAAGCCTTCAGGCATTCGGCATCCGCCGCGTCGCGCGGCCGCAGCCGCCCTTCCGCGCCGGAAAGTTCCGTCAACGAGCGCGCGCCCATTTGCGCCAGCTGCTGGCGAACTTCGCGCGCCAGCGACCGGAAATAATGAACCACCATTTCGGGCTTTCCGGTAAAGCGCGCCCGGTAAGCTTCGTCCTGCGTGGCAATTCCCACCGGGCAAGTATTCAGATGGCACTGCCGCGCCATCACGCAGCCGATGGCCAGCAGCGCCGCCGTTCCAAATCCGAATTCACCGGCGCCCAGGCAAGCCGCTATCAGGACGTCCCGCGCAAATTTCAGGCCGCCATCCACGCGCAGGGTCACCCGGTCGCGCAGGCCCGCGCGCGTCAGAGTCTCATGCGCCTCGCGCAGGCCAATCTCCCACGGCAGCCCGGTATTCTTGATGGATGTGAGCGGCGACGATCCCGTGCCGCCACTATGCCCGCTGATCGTAATTACGTCCGCCCCGGCCTTGGCCACGCCTGCGGCGATGATGCCCACGCCCGCGCCGGAGACCAGCTTCACGCCGATTCGCGCTCGCGGATTGATCGCCCGCAGATCGTGAATCAGCTGCGCCAGGTCTTCGATGCTGTAGATATCGTGGTGCGGCGGCGGCGAGATGAGCGAAGTGCCCGCGACAGCATGCCGGATGCGGGCGATGAACGGCGTAACCTTCCGCGCCGGAAGCTGTCCGCCCTCTCCCGGCTTCGAGCCCTGCGCCATTTTGATTTCCAGTTCTTCCGCAGCCACCAGATATTCCGCGGTAACCCCAAATCGTCCCGAAGCAACCTGTTTGATCTTGTTCGCTGCTGCGGGCTCGCGCTCGCGCAGCAAAGGGTCTTCCCCGCCTTCTCCGGTGTTGCTGCGCGCGCCCAACGCGTTCATGGCCAGGGCGAGTGTGCGGTGCGCTTCCGGACTCAGCGAGCCGAGAGACATGGCCTGCGTGCTGAATCGCCGCAGGATAGATTCTTCCGATTCCACCTCCTCCAGCGGAATTGGTTCCCGCGGCAAAAATTCCAGCAGGTCGCGAACGAACACTGGCTCGAGCGGCCCAGCCAACGCCTCAAAAGTGGCGAAGCTCTCTTTCCCTGGCGCTTTCATCAGCGCGTGCATCCGGCGAATCACCTCCGGTGAACTCGCATGACGCTCGCCGCCCTTTCGGTAGCGATACAAGCCGGCATCGGGAAGAAATTCCGTTTCTTCGCCGCCCGTTTCGTCGCGACCCATTTCTTCGTAAAACGACCCGTTGTGCACCAGCAGGGAATCAGCCAACAAGTTGTTTAGGGATTTCTGCCCCAAGTACGCCGCAGCATCCTCGAAATATTCGGCGCACAGTTTATCCTCGAGGCCAATCACTTCAAACAGATGACCGTTGCGATAACTTCCCAGCGTGGAAATGCCCATGCGCGCCAGAACTTTCCGCAGTCCGGAATCGACGGTTTCGCGGAA
>JAAFGT010000075.1 GCA_010365215.1 Acidipila sp.
GCACCTTGGTGATGGCCGCCGTCAACGTGGTCTTGCCGTGATCGATGTGCCCAATCGTCCCCACGTTTACGTGCGGCTTGACGCGCTCGAACTTTTCCTTCGACATATACGGTTCCGCTCCTCAACATGAACTTGGATCTGCTGCCGGTTACTGGGCTGCTTTCCCCGTGGGCGTCTTTCCCGTAGCTTTGGCAATAATCTCTTCCGCAACCTGCGCGGGCGCTTCTTCATAATGCGAAAAGTGCATGGTAAAGCTGCCGCGGCCCTGCGTGCGGCTGCGCAGATCGGTGGCATAGCCGAACATGGTGGCCAGCGGCACCTGCGAGGCGATGATCTGGCTGCCGGCGCGCGATTCACGGCCCTGGATCTGGCCGCGCCGCGCGTACAGGTCGCCAATCACGTCGCCCATGTATTCTTCAGGAACCACCACTTCCACGCGCATCATGGGTTCGAGCAGCGTGGGACTGGCGCGATGGCAGGCTTCCTTGAATCCCATGGAGCCGGCAATCTTGAAGGCCATTTCCGAGCTGTCGACATCGTGGTAGCTGCCGTCGTAAAGCACTACGGCAACGTCCACCATTTCATATCCCGCCAGGCCGCCTGTTTCCATGGCTTCGCGGATACCATGCTCGACGGGAGCGATAAATTCTTTGGGAATCGAGCCGCCCACGATGCGGTCGATGAACAGGAAGCGGTGCTCCTTGTCAAAGCGCCAGCGCGAATTCGAGCCGCTGCCGGCCACTTGCTTGGCCAGCGCGTCCAGATCGTCGGTGGAAAGCTCTTTCATGTCTTTATTGCCGGAAGAAGGCAGCGGATGCACTTCCAGCTTTACGTGGCCGTACTGGCCGCGGCCACCGGTCTGCTTGATGTAACGGCCTTCCGCCTGCGCTTTGCGTTTAATCGTTTCGCGATAGGCGACTTGCGGCCTGCCGACGTTGGCCTGCACGTTGAATTCGCGCATCATGCGGTCGACAATAATTTCCAGATGCAACTCACCCATGCCGGCGATGAGGGTCTGCCCTGAATCCGGATCGGTGGAAACGCGGAAGGTAGGATCTTCCTGCGCCAGCTTGCCCAGCGCCGCACCCATTTTTTCCTGGTCGGCTTTGGTTTTGGGCTCGATGGCCACGCTGATCACGGGCATGGGGAAATCGATGGATTCCAGGCGAATGGGCTTGTCTTCATCGCAAAGCGTGTCGCCGGTAGAGACGTTGCGCAGCCCCACGCAGGCGGCAATGTCGCCGGCGTAGATCTCTTCGATTTCTTCGCGCTTGTTGGCGTGCATGCGCAGCAGGCGGCCGATGCGTTCGCGCGTTCCCTTGCTGGAGTTGAAAACCGAATCGCCGGTCTTCACCACGCCGGAGTAAACACGGATGTAGGTGACGTGGCCGACGTAAGGGTCGGTGGCGATTTTGAAGGCCAGCGCGGCGAACGGCTGATCGTCCGAAGCGCGGCGCAGCACCGGCTCGGTATCGTCAATGGAAACGCCTTCCACCGGGGGCTTATCGAGCGGCGAAGGCAAATAGTCCACCACCGCATCGAGCAGCGGCTGGATGCCTTTGTTTTTGAACGCCGCGCCGGCCACCACCGGCACCAGCTTCAGGGCGATGGTGGAGCGGCGGATGGAGGCGCGCAGCTCGGCAGGCGATAGGTCGTGCTCTTCGAGATATTTGTGCAACACGGCGTCGTCGTGCTCGGCGATATACTCCACAACTTTCGAGCGATGCTCGGCGTAAAATTCTTTGGTAATCGCCGAGGCCTTGATGGCGGCGGCAATTTCCGGGCGGCCGGCCAGAAACTCCACATCCCAGAGCTTTTCGAGCGCGATACTTTCATACTTCGAGCCCTGTTCCGCATCGACGTTCCACAGCACCACGTTCTGCTCAATGAAGTCGATCAAGCCGATGAAAGAATCTTCCTTGCCGAGCGGAAACTGCAAGGGAACGGGATGCGCGCCGAGGCGCTGCCGCATGGAGCGGATGCAGTGGTCGAAATCCGCGCCCACGCGGTCCATTTTATTGATAAAGGCAATGCGGGGCACGCGGTACTTGTCGGCCTGCCGCCAGACCGTCTCCGACTGCGGCTGCACACCGGCCACGGCGTCGAACACCGCTACCGCGCCATCGAGCACGCGCAGCGAGCGCTCTACTTCCACGGTAAAATCCACGTGGCCCGGGGTATCGATAATGTTGACGCGGTAATTCGTGTCCGCGCGGTCCCAGAACGCGGTAGTGGCCGCGGAGGTAATGGTGATCCCGCGCTCGCGCTCCTGCTCCATCCAGTCCATGGTGGCGGTGCCGTCATGCACTTCGCCGATCTTGTAAGTCACACCCGTGTAAAACAGAATGCGCTCCGTGCACGTGGTCTTTCCGGCATCGATGTGCGCCATGATGCCGATGTTGCGGGTGTGCTCGAGTTTTGTCTGACGGGCCATGTTGGTATGCGAATTAAGTTTTGCTGTCGAAAATTTTCCTTACCAGCGATAGTGTGCGAACGCCTTGTTGGCCTCGGCCATGCGATGCACGTCTTCTTTTTTCTTGACGGCGCCGCCGCGGCCGTTCGCCGCATCCATCAACTCGTCGGCCAGGCGGTCCACCATGGTCTTGCCGGCGCGGCTGCGCGAAAAATCCAGCAGCCAGCGGATGGCCAGGGATTGCCGGCGGAAGGGGTTCACTTCCACGGGCACCTGGTAGTTCGCGCCGCCTACGCGTCGCGTCTTCACTTCCACCACGGGTTTGACGTTCTCCACCGCTTTCTTGAAAATGTTGATAGGATCGTCGCTGGTCTTGGTTTGAATCTGCCCCATCGCCTGGTAAAAAATTCCCTGGGCCACGGCCAACTGGCCGTCCCACATCATGCAGTTAATGAACTTGCGCACCAGTTCGTTGCGATAAACCGGATCCACTCCCACGACGCGCCTTACGACTGGTCCTTTGCGAGGCATTTCCCGATCCTCCCGCTACTTCTGCGCGGCTTTTGGCCGCTTGGCGCCATATTTCGAGCGCCCCTGCTTGCGATTTTCGACGCCGGCGGCGTCCAAGGTTCCGCGGATCACGTGATAGCGCACGCCCGGAAGATCCTTCACGCGCCCGCCGCGCACCAGCACAATGGAGTGCTCTTGAAGGTTGTGCCCGACTCCAGGAATATAGGTAGTCACTTCGACGCTGTTGGTCAGCCGCACGCGCGCCACTTTTCGCAGCGCGGAGTTGGGCTTCTTCGGCGTCTGCGTGTAAACGCGAATGCACACTCCGCGCTTTTCCGGGCACGATTGCAGCGCAGGCGATTTGGTTTTCGCCCGCATCATTTCGCGACCATGACGCACTAATTGAGAAAACGTCGGCACGTTGCTCCTTACAGAAGGGACAATTCGTTAATGTACTGCGCCCGTAATCGCCTCTGGCGCTGCAACTTCATCCGCCGGGCCCCAAACCAACCGGCAGCATTACGCCAGCAGCAAACACAGAGGTAGGTGCAAGAAACTCCGCAAACAAAACCGGACCTGCGGTTTAACCCTTTAGGTCACAGCGGAGAGGCTTACTCGGCTTTGCGGGGCTGGCGCCCCATTTCGGCCGTGCTCAACACCCCATACTTGCCAAATCCGGGGCGAAAGACCTTACTCCTGCACAATCAGGGGAACAACCCCCTGACAAACTCGTAAGTATACGGAACCGAGTGTATGGTGTCAAATAAAAGTACAGCATTGAAAATTAAATCTGTGAATTTCGGCTGAATGGCTTGGCGATTGCCCCCTACTTAGCAATCTTGGCGAGAACTGGGCGAGCCATTCAAAGTTTCTTGCAGAAGCTGCTTCTGGCGACATGCCAAAAACAGATAGTAACACATTATCTATCAATTAGATAGGGGAGGAACGATTTGGACCGCCCGGACACCAGGTTCCCGTGAGGGGCCTCTAGCCAGTAGGCGTAATCACCCCACAATTCTAGTGGCCCAGGGTCCCGTAAGGCCATTCGCCAATGGACTTTAGCAGCTCTTCCTGGCGCTTTTCCACAAGCATCCGCGCTGTTTTTTCGGGTGGCCATGGCGCTGCCAGCCTTTCGGGCCGGCTGGCTATCCAATAGGCGGTGAGGCCCATCACCGTGGCATTGCGCGCCAGAATATCCGGTTTCGCTTTGTCGAAAGTGTCCACGCCGGAGTGGTGCGTATAGCGATACTCCGGCGAGTCCTGACCCAGATTGATACCCGGAAGGCCCGCGACGCTGAAGGGGCCGGTATCCGTGCCAAACTCCAGGTCGTCATCCGTGCGAAATTCTCCCAACGAGCGCAAAGCTCCGGCGAATTTACTCACCGCAGCAACAAGATCCGTGCGGCCGCCAAGATCGAAACTTACGACCGGACCCTGCCCGTTATCCAGCACAATCGCGGCAAGGTGATTTGGCAGCTCGTCGTGATGCTGCTTGACGTAGGCGAACGAGCCCAGCAGTCCCTGCTCTTCTCCGGTGAATAGAACGAAGCGAATGGTGCGCAGCGGCTTGGCGCCCGCCCCCAGAATTGCCGCCGCTGACCCGAGCGTGCACACCGTGCCGACACCATTGTCGGTGGTGCCGTCGGCGAGGTCCCAGGAATCCAGGTGCGCGCCCACCACCACGATCTGTTCGGGATACTTGCTGCCGCGAATTTCGCCGACGGCGTTCGCCGATACCACGGGTCCGGCGGAGAAACGATTCTGCACATTGAGCTTAATGCGCACGGTCCGTCCGCGGTCGAGCATGCGCTCGAGCAGTTGCTGATCTTCTGCCGTGGTGCTGACCACCGGCAGATCGGAGGAAGCGCTGAATCCCAGGATGCCGGTGTGCGTGAGGTTCATCCCTGCGGAGTTGCGCCCGCCTTGCCCGCCGAGAATGGCTGCGGCGTGAGCATCATAAGCAGCTTTCAGGAACTGGGTGAATTCTACCGAGGCGCCGCCGTCGGGCCTGGAGCGCCGCACTACCAGAAGAATCTTACCCGCCCAACGCGGGGCGTTCTCTTTTATCTCGCGTTCCATGGCCAGATAATTTACCGCGACCAATTCGCCCTCGACGCCGTCGCGGTGCGTGGAACCTGTCCATCCCATGGCATCGATGGTCAGCCGGCGCTGCACGGGAGCGATAATCTCCGCGCTGGCGGAGCCTCGCGTCCAGCCGCGCCACAGGGTCCAGGTTTCCGCGTGGACGTTTTCCATGCCGATGGACCGCATCTTGGCGAGTCCCCACTCCACGGCGCGTGCCGCCTGCGGCGATCCGCTGACCCGCCCGCCGATATCGTCGCTCAGCTCTTCCAGGTAGCCGTAGGCTCGCGAATCCATCAGTCCGCGTCCGGCGATGGCGGCCAGCGCGGGCAGCGTGCCATCTTCGGCGGGTGACGCTGGAGACGCCAAGTCTGTTCCCCGGGCATGCTCGAAGGAACCGAGAAAAAGAATGGAGATCAGAGCCGCACAGGCTAGCAAACGTCGCGTCATTTTGAACTTTCTCCTTCGGGATTCGGTTTTATGGCGGAGCACTGAGAGCGTTCTGGTTTTAAGACGCCCGCAGAGACTAACAGGTTTCCGGCAGGCCTGTGGTACGTTCCGATTGTTGCGTGCCTGTTGTTGCGTTCCTGTTGTTGCGTTTCCGAAACCGTCGCAGGTGCTGCCGCTTTACCGCTCGCTGCGCATCGCCTACACTCCCAATGACCCTCTGGAGAGTTCAGATGCGACCAGCACGTGCCGCAGTTCTATTTCTTCTGCTCTCTTTCACGGTTGCGGGATTCACGCAACAGCCCCCGGTTAAAGCTCCCGAGCAAAAACCTTCCCAGGCCCCAACAGGCGCGCCTGCCGCAGCCGCCCCCGCACCGGCTACTCCAGAAGGCGAGAATGCCAAGGAACCTTTCATAATCGAATCGATGCGCTACCGCGTGCGTTTCGAGAACGACGGCACGGGAAAACAGGAGTCCACGCTGCGCATTCGCGTTTTAAGCGAAGCAGGCGTGCAGCAGCTCGGACAGCTGGTGCTGGCCTACAACGCCGCCAATCAGCGCATGGACATCGGCTACGTGCGCGTACGCAAGGCCGCGGATGGAACGGTGATCACCGCGGCGGCCACGGCCATTCAGGATCTTTCCGCGCCTATCTCCGCCGAAGCACCCATGTACACCGACCTGCGGCAGAAACACGTCAGCGTGCCGGCGCTGCAACCGGGCGATACGCTGGAATACCTGGTGACCACGGTGACGCACACGGCTTTGGCGCCGGGAAATTTCTGGTTTGAATACAATTTCGAAAAAAACGTCATCACACTCGACGAACAGCTGGAGATCGACGTTCCCCGTGCGCGCACGCTGACCATCAAGACGCAACCGGGATTCGAACCCACCATCAGCAATGAGCAGGACCGCCGCCTGTACCACTGGAATTCCAGTTTTCGCGCGCGCGACGATGACCAGGCGGCCAAAAAGAAAAAAGTTTCGCGTGCCCTCGAAATCGCGCATGTCCAGCTCACCACGTTCGAGAATTGGGAACAGGTAGGACGCTGGTACAGCGCGCTGGAACAGGACCGAATTTCACCCACGCCTGAACTGCGCGCAAAAGCGGCAGAGTTGACGCGCGGCCTGGCCACGCCCACGGAAAAAATCCAGGCGATTTACGATTATGTGGCCACAAAGTTCCGCTACGTCAGCCTCTCCTTCGGGCTGGGGCGTTTTCAGCCTCACGCGGCAACCGAAGTGCTCGCCAACCAGTATGGCGACTGCAAGGACAAGCACACGCTGCTGGCCGCGCTGGCGCAGGCCGTCGGGCTCGACGCCTACGCCGTGCTCATTCCCTCGGTGCGAAAAGTGGACAAGGACGTTCCCTCGCCCGCGCATTTCGACCACGTGATCAGCGCCGTGCCCATCGGCAAGGAATTGTTGTGGATGGACACCACTGCGGAAGTGGCGCCCTTTCGGCTGCTCTCCTCAACCCTGCGGGGCAAATTGGCTCTGGTGGTGCCGCACAACGCGCCTGCCAGACTGATGGAAACGCCTGCCGATCCGCCGTTCCCCAGCACGCAAAATGTGGAGATCGAAGGCACACTGAGTGACCTGGGGAAGCTTTACGCCCAGGTGCGTTACACCCTGCGTGGCGACAACGAACTGGTGCTGCGCTCGGCGTTCCGCCGCACGCCGGAAAAACAGTGGAAGCAGCTCGCGCAGATCATCGCCGCGGGGGATGGCTTTCGCGGCGAAGTGAAGGAAGTGACTCCGGGCGATCCGGCCGCTACACGCGAACCCTTCTCGCTTGAATACGACATCGAGGTGCCGGCATTTCTAGACTGGTCGACGAAACGCGTGCAGTTGGTTCCTCCCCTGCCCGGCATCGGCCTGCCTGATGCCGACGAAGACGCCGACGAGTCGAGCGCGCCGCTCGAGCTGGGTTCCCCGTTCAGCGTGACCACGCGCCTCAAGCTTACCGTGCCGGCGCGCTACACCGCGCGAGTGCCGGTGGCGGTCAGCGTGGCGCGCGATTATGCCGAATACCACTCGCGCTATTCCGTGGAGGGAGCGACGCTGGTGGCGGAGCGCTCCATGAAACTGCTGGCGCGAAGCCTGCCCTCGGCGCGCGCGAAGGACTACGCCCTGTTCTTCCGCCGCGCGGTGCGCAACGATGAAGGGCAAAGTTTTTCTCTGGAAAGCACGGTGGCCGGCGAGCCGGTGATTCCGGCGGACGCCAAGCCGGACGAGCTGATGCAGGCCGCGCGCGCCGCCGCGGCGAACAGTAATTTCACAATCGCCGCGGGCCTGCTGGAGCGCGTGGTCAGCAACGAGCCGAACCACAAGCAGGCCTGGAAGATGCTCGGCGCGGTGCGCCTGGCGCAACTGCAATACGACCAGGCCGTCGCCGCCTTCCATAAACAGGTGGAGATTAATCCTTACGACGAGTCGGCCTACTACGGGCTGGGCATGTCGTTTTACCAGCAGCAAAAATACGAGGAGGCCGCGGCGGCCTTTCGCAAACAGCTGGAAGTGAAACCGCTCGACCGCATGGCCCAGGCCGGCCTGGGCATCGTACTTCGCGAATGGCGCAAATACGCGGAAGCCGCGCCGGAGCTGGAGAAAGCCATCTCGCTCTCGCCCGACGACGCGAATCTGCTGGTGAATCTGGGCCAGACTTACTTGAACCTGAACCAGCCCGAGAAAGCTCTGGCCGCGTTCGATAAAGCCGTGGAGCTCGATGCCTCGCCGGCCACCTGGAACAACGTGGCCTACGAGCTTACCCAGCACCATGCGAATCTCGACCGCGCGCAGCAATATGCGGAGTCCGCCGTGGCCGCCACCTCTGCGGATCTGCGCAACATCGCCATCGAGCGCCTGCAGCCTGATGATCTGCGCCGTACCGCAGCGCTTTCCAGCTACTGGGACACGCTGGGCTGGGTGCACTTCCAACGCGGGGATTTTGCCGGCGCGGAAAAATACATCGAAGCTGCCTGGCGCCTTGATTACCACGGCGAGGTGGTGGATCACCTGGGACAGATTTACGAAAAAATGGGAAAGAAGCAGGACGCAATAACCTCCTACGCGCTGGGGCTGGCTGCCGCGCATCCCGCGCTCGAAACGCGCAGCCGCCTGGCGACGCTGGCGGGAGGCGAGAGCGCCGTCGATGCGCTGGTCAGCAAGGCGGGCATCGAACTGCAGCGCCTGAAATCGTTTAGGATCGGCAGGACTCTTATCAAAGGCTCGAACGGGGGATCGAACGGGGCGAAGCAGGCCGGGGAAGCGAATTTCTTTCTTGTCCTGGGGCCGGGACCTCGCGTCGAAGCCGTGCGCTTCATCCACGGCAGCGAAAACCTGCGGCCACTCGGCGAATTGCTGCGCGGCCTGGATTTTGGGCGAGTGTTTCCCGACCAGACGCCGACCAAGCTGGTTCGGCGCGGGACCCTCACGTGCAAAGCGGGGGACAGTGAGTGCACGTTTGCGCTGGAGCCGGCGGAGAGCGTTACGTCGCTGAATTAACCAGGCGATGCGACCGGCGCGGGCGGGCACGGAGTGCGCCTGAACCGATCGCGCCCAGGCTGGCCGGGGCGGGCACAACACGTAGTGCCCCTGCGAAGAGGTGCGGTCGTGTTTAGCTCGGAGCGAACTTACGGCTTACTTTAATTCGAGGATTTCTTTTTCTTTGGCAGCGGAGAGGTCGTCGAGCTTTTTGCTTTCCTGGTGGCTGATTTTTTCCAGTTCATCCAGCGAACGCTTGCGCTCGTCTTCGCTGATCTTTTTTTCCTTCTCCAGCTTCTCGACGGCTTCCTTGGTGTCGCGGCGAATGTTGCGAACCGCCGTGCGGTGATTCTCCAGAACCTTGTGCATGTGTTTCACCAGGTCCTTGCGGCGCTCTTCGGTGAGCGCGGGAATGGGCACGCGAAGAACCTTGCCGTCGCTGGAAGGATTAAGTCCCAGGTCCGAGGTGCGAATGGCCTTATCGATCAGCGCCACGGCCGCGGGATCCCAGGGCGAGATCAAAATCGACAGCGGATCAGGAACGCCCAGCGTGCCGAGCTGGTTGATAGGCATAGGCGTGCCGTGATAATCCACGCGGATATGGTCCAGCAGCGAAACATTGGCGCGGCCGGTGCGCAGCCCGGAAAGCTCCTTGCGATAATCGTCGACCGCTTTTTCCATGCGCGTGCGAGCTTGCGCCAGCGCTTCTTTAGTAGTAGCTGCCGTAGTCATGCGCGTTCTGCCTCCCGGCTACAAAACCAACTTGCTACCCGTCCTGCTAAGACCTGTCCTGCTGTAACCGGTCCTGCTGTAACCGGTCCTGCTGTAACCTGACCAGCGCTAACCCGAACTGCTATAAACCAACCGTCGAGCCGACCTTTTCGCCCATGACCACGCGCCGAATATTTCCGGCTACGTTGAGGTTGAACACCACGATCGGAAGCTTGTTGTCCATGCACAGGGAGATGGCCGTGGTGTCCATCACTTGCAGGCCGCGCTGAATCACTTCGAGATAATCGATGTTTTCAAACATGCGCGCGGTGGGTACTTTTTCGGGATCGGCGTCGTAGATTCCGTCAACGCGCGTAGCCTTGAGGATGGCATGCGCTTTGAGCTCCACGGCGCGCAAGGCCGCCGCGGTATCCGTAGAAAAATAAGGATTGCCCGTGCCCGCGGCGAGAATCACGATGCGCCCCTTCTCCAAGTGGCGCGTGGCCCGGCGGCGGATGAAGGGCTCGGCCACCTGATGCATTTCAATCGCGCTCATCAGCCGCGTGTAGCAATGCTGCTTCTCGAGCGCGTCTTGCAGGGCCAGGGCGTTAATGACCGTAGCCAGCATGCCCATGTAGTCGCCGGTAGCGCGTTCAATGCCCAGGGACTTCTGGCGTGTGCCGCGGAAAATATTGCCACCACCCACCACTACGGCAATCTCCACACCCAGCTCGTGAACGTCTTTGATCTCGCGCGCGATGGAAATCAAGGTCTCGGAATGGAGGCCGAATTCTTCAGGGCCGCGCAGGGATTCACCGGATAGCTTGAGCAGCACGCGCTTGTAATGCGCTTTCGAGGTGGCGCCCGACTCGGCGCGGCTGCCCTCGATGATCGGCGTTTTCATGCGCTCCCCAGACAAGCCAGGGCAGCCGGCGGAAAAAGGATCAAAATCGTGGCGCGGCGATACCCGCTCGAAGCGTGCCCGGGGCAAATTCTAGCAGAGAAAGCGGTTTCGCAACACCACGCCGGCCGGGACGCGCATGACGCGCGAGATTCTAAGGACGCGCTCGCCGGCCGGGGCGGCTGGTAAGCGATCAGCCTTCGACGGGAACCGCGGCGGCGGTGGCGTCGGCGGCAGTTTCCGCAGCGGTGGTTTCCCCGACCTTGAAGCGGGAAAAGCGCCGCACGGCTATGTTTTCGCCTACCTTGGCCACCATCTGCTCGATCATCTCGCGAATGGTGATGCTCTCATCTTTGATGAAGTGCTGTTCGTAGAGGCAATTCTCTTCGTAAAACTTTTCCAGCTTGCCGGAAATAATCTTATCGAGGATGTGCTCGGGTTTGCCCGAGGCCTTGGCCTGTTCGCGGGAGCTCTGGCGCTCGCGGTCCAGCACATCGGAGGGCACCTCTTCGCGACGCACGAAGCGCGGGTTCAACGCGGCGACGTGCATGGCCAAGCCGTGACAAAGATGCTGGAATTCATCGGTGCGCGCCACGAAATCGCTCTCACAATTGACCTCGATCAGCACGCCGATGCGGCCTCCGGCATGAATATAGCTGCCGATGGCGCCTTCCGTGGCCTGGCGCTGCGCTTTTTTTTGCGCGGCGACCTGGCCCTTTTTGCGCAGGACGCCGATGGCCGCTTCGAGGTCGCCCTTGGCTTCCTGCAACGCCGCGCGGCAATCGTTGAAGCCCGCGCCAGTGCGCTCGCGCAGCGTCTTCACCAGCTGCGCGGAGACCGGTGGTGAAGCTAGCTCGGGGGAATTCTCTGGCTGTGTGCTCATTGTTTCCCTTCAATCCTTTTGCATGGCCGTTTCACAGGCCGTAAATCTGAGATTTTTTCACCGGATGGGAAAAACACCTGCCGAAAGGCCGAGCGCTGCGTATCGAACGCCTGCTGCAGGAATCTACCCGGCCGGGAGGCTGCATTTTGCTTACTTCTTGACGCGGCTCTCGCTGGGGGCCAGCACCACTTCTTCGCTGCCCGCGTCCCCCGCCGCGTCAGCGCTAATTCCGCTTGTTGCGTGAGTTGTTGCGTGAGTTGTCACGGGAGTTGCAGCGTGACCTGTCTCGTGTGTTTTTGCGCCAGCGGCTCCGTCAGAGGTTGGCTCGGGTGCCGCGTCCGTCGCGGCGTCGGTTAAAGCGTCAGCCGGGGCGGCAACGCCCGCGCCTTCCTTATCAAATGGGCGATCGTAACCTTCCTGCTTCTCGTATTCCTCGTACGCGGTGGAATCCAGAACTTCGACCGCCTCTCCGCCCTTGCCTGCCGTGCCTTTGGCCTGTTGCGCGGCCTCGGCCGACTTCTGCGCCTCGAGTTGCGCCTGATCGAACGTCGAGCGGCCCTCGGTGACGGCGTCGGCGATCTTGGAAGTAAACAGGCGGATAGCGCGCAGCGCGTCGTCATTGCCCGGGATTACCGCGTCCACCACATCGGGATCGCAATTCGTATCCACGATCGCCACGACCGGAATGCCCATGCGGCGGGCTTCTTTTACGGCAATCTCTTCGCAGTTGGAATCAACGATAAACAGGGCGTCGGGAAGCGCGGCCATGCCCTCAATGCCCGCCAGATTTGCCAGCAGGTGCTTGAGCTCGCGGTCGAGCCGCGCGGCTTCTTTCTTGGAAAGCTGCGCCATGCGGCCATCTTCCTGCATGGTCTTGAGTTCTTTGAGGCGCTTCAGCGATTTCTGCAACGTCGCCCAGTTGGTGAGCGTGCCGCCCAGCCAGCGAGTATTGACGTAATACATGTTGCAGCGCTTGGCCTCTTCGGCCACCGCTTCCTGCGCCTGGCGTTTGGTGCCCACGAACAGCAGCGTGCGTCCCTGCGCGGAAAGCTCGGTGACGTAGCGGGCCGCCTCGCGGAACATCTTGAGGGTCTTCTGCAGATCGATAATGTGAATGCCGTTTCGCTCGCCGAAGATGAACTCCTTCATCTTGGGATTCCACCGGCGGGTCTGGTGGCCGAAGTGAACGCCGGCCTCCAGCAATTCTTTCATCGAAATTTCAACTGCCAAATTACCTCCCTATCTGAACGGGAAGCGAAACTCCAAAGGAGCATCGCCACCCTATCGCCGGCTCCTTGCCGGCCGTGAATTTGTCCCGGCTCGCACCGGGACAGTGCCTGGAAATTACCGCTTGCTGAACTGGAAGCGTTTGCGCGCGCCTTTCTGCCCGTACTTCTTGCGTTCCTTCATGCGCGAATCGCGCGTCAGGAAGCCGCTCTTGCGCAGGCGTGGGCGCAACTCGGGGTTGAACCTGGAAAGCGCGCGCGAAAGACCCATGCGCACGGAATCC
>JAAFGT010000076.1 GCA_010365215.1 Acidipila sp.
CTATATTCCAGCCCAGCTGCCGCAGTTGCGCCGCGAGCGCGCGCCCGGCGCGGCCCGCGCCCACGATGGCCAGAGTACGCGTCATCGCTGTGTTAAACTCAGAGTTTGAAGATCACTCTTCAGGATGTTCCTTGCACTTAATTCTCACAATTGTACTGATTCCGGTCGCGCTGGTCTGGGTCTATTTCGGTCTACGCACCGGAATCGGAATCCTCTACTTACCTCGTCTCGCCGCCATTATCCCGCTCGAAGATGTGCGGCTTCCCTTCGTCTCGGTGCTTTTTTCCGCCAGGGACGAAGCGGAAAAACTCCCGGACGCGCTGCGCTCTCAGCTTGCGCAGGACTATCCCCGCTACGAAGTGGTGGCCGTGGACGACCGCTCCGCGGATGCCACCGCACAGATTCTCAATGAATTCGCCCGCGGTTGCAAATTACTAAAGGTCATTCACGTAGCGGAGTTGCCCGCGGGCTGGCTGGGCAAGCCCCACGGCCTCACGCGCGCCTACGAGCGCTCCGGCGGCGAGTGGCTGATCTTTACGGACGCGGATGTCCGCTTCACGCCCGAAGTGTTGCGCCATGCCGTTTCCTTCGCTCTTCAGCGCAATCTCGACCATCTCACTCTGCTGGGCCGTGTGGACCAGATCGGTTTCTGGGAGAAAATCGCTCTCACCTATTTTCAAGTCATGTTTGCCTTCGGCGTTCAGCCTTGGGAGGTTAGCAATCCTCGCTCGCGCTCCTACGCCGGCGTGGGCGCGTTCCAGATGATCCGCCGCTCCACTTACGAAGCCATCGGCACGCACCGGCGGCTCAGGATGGAAGTGGTCGAGGATATGAAACTGGGCAAGCTCGTCAAGCAGGCCGGTTTCCGTTCCGCCGTGGCCATGGCGGAAGGCTCGGTCCGTGTGCGCTGGCATGCCGGCCTCGGAAATCTGATCTTGGGAACGACCAAGAACTTCTTTGCTGCTTCAGAATTTCGCGTGGGACTGGTCATGCTGCAGATCTGCTTGCTACTGCTCGGCAGCGTCGTTCCCTTTGTCGCGGTGTTTCTAGCTACCGGCGTGCCACGCGTTTTTGCCGCAATTGCCGTGATTGCGGCGCTCTCCATTCACGCCGGCGCGGCGATCGCCGGACGCAGCTCTCCGCTTTACGCGTTAACCCACCCAATTGGAGCGCTGATTTTCTGTTACATGCTGGGGCGCTCCACCGTGGTGACGCTGCGCCAGGGCGGCATCGTCTGGCGGGATACATTTTATCCACTCGACGAATTGCGCCGCGGATCAGTTTAGCGAAGTGCCGGTGAATTGCTGGCGGGGCCTTGCGCTTCCGCGCCACTTCTCTTTACTGCGTTGTGACTCCTGCGAAGGATATGCTAGCGTCCGGACGATGAAACTTGCGCGAGCAAATGTTCGCAAACGCGCGACACGCAGCTACCGGCGCGCGGCGCATCGCACCCTCCACCTGGCGCTCGCTTTCGTCTGTGTGGTTTCTGCCGGCACGCGCGCCATCGCGCAAGACACACCGCTCACACGCAGCTTCCACGCGCAGAGTAGCGTGAGTTTTCGCGTTCACCTCATCGTGCGCACGGAAGTGGAGGGCCAACGCACTGAAAAAATCGGCGAAATGACCTACTCCATCCCTTTCAGGCACATAGCAGAGGGGCGAGTGGCCTGGCGCTCCACCCAGCGAACCATCGCCGTGTCCGCGGACGGCTCCGCGCAACTCGAAGAGAGCATGGACAATTTCTCCACCGTCAAAGTAACCAGCGAAGGTCAGGACCAGGATGTCCAGAGCCAGAATGACCAAAGCCAAGTTGACTCGAGCACCGTCGAGCTGCTCGACGGTCTCCGCGACACGCTCACTCAATGGGCAAAAAATCAGTCTCTGCGTTACCGCTTGTCGGCACAAGGCGCTGTTCTTGAACCCTCCGCCAGCGGCTCCCCTCCCTTCCAGGAAACCGCGCCTGCTTTGATGGGTTCATGGCTCATGCACGCCCTGCGTCCCGCCGCCGTCTTGCCTGCGCGGCCACTACGCCTGAACGATCGATGGCAGGAACCGCGCTCCGCGCCGGCGGCAAGCTGGAAGGGCGTCACCGCGATGGAAAGTGGCGAATGGCTCGATGCGCCCGGCCATCACCAAGCCGCGGTGCGCCTTCATACCGTGCAGCAGATTGCCGCCAGCCTGCAGACCATGACGGGAGAGACTTCGGCGGAGATTCATTTCCACGGGGAATCGCTCAATACTCTCGCGCTGCAAAATGGCGCCCTTATTTCCGCAACGCGCTCCGCAAGCCGCGAGCAGCTTCGCGTACTCGATGCTGTGCCGGGATTGCCCGAGCCGCCGCGCTTTCAAGCAACTCTTTCGCTGCAGGTGGAAATCGAACAGTGTGATGACGCCGAATGCGAATCCTCGAAATAATTCCGGAGCGCTTCCGAGCCGGGCCTTCATGCGAATGCTAGCCGATGCGCGAGTCTGGGCGCAAGTCTGGGCGCGAGTCTGGCCACTCGGCCTTAGCCTGCTGTTTCTCACTTCCGTGGCACGCGTCGCAGCGCCCCAGTCGGCTGAACGGCTTCATCCCGCGCCGCACTATTACGCCGGCCAGACGTTGCACTATCAGATCGACTTCCGCACGCGGAGCTCCAGCCACACTTCGGGGTTTATATCGAACCCGCAAGGCGCGTCCCAGATCGATCTCTCCGCCACGCTGCTGCTTCGACTCGACATTCTTTCCACTCTTCCGGCTAGCGCGGGTGCAACTGTAATCGCTCCTGCGCCGACCGCCCAGAATAAATTACGACGAGCGCGCATGCGCGCCACCTACGAAAAATCCACGGTCGCTGTGCGCGGCGATTCCTACGACCCCGCAGTGGCAGACCTTGAAAAACAGTACCGCAAACTCGAAGGCCGCGCCGTCGAGTTCACCATTGAGGCCGACGGCGCAGTCGATGAGGTTACCGGCTTAGACGAAATCCTCGACGATCCCCGAGCCGCCGCGGCGATCCGCGGATGGTTCACTCAGCTCGCTTCCGGGACCGAATTTCCCAGCGAAGGAATCGCCCTGGGGCAAACCTGGTCGAAAGAAAGGCAGATGCCCGAGTCTCCGCTGGCCCACACTATTCTCCGCAGCAGTTCCACGTATGTGCGCAACGGGAACTGCCGGGAAAACACCGCGGCAGAATCCGCAGTAGGTGATGGTCCCGTTCCCGCGCTTCCCTCCCCCGACGCGGCCGAGCAGTGCGCGGAAATCGTCACGCGCTTCCAGATGAAGCAGGAAGGAAACTCCAAACACGGGCAGACTCCCGATGCGCTTCGCACGCGCGGCCTGCGCAGTTCCGGCAGTTGGACCAGCTCGGGGGAGAGCCTCACTTACCTTTCGCTGACTACCGGATTGCCCGTCAGCGTTACGCAAACCGGCGCCGATGAAATGAATATGACCATCGCCGCCACCATTGGCGTTGAGCCCGTTCACTACACCGCGCAGACGCATTCAGAAACGCATGTCACGCTGCTCCCGGAAGCTCCCGCCGCCCAATAATGTATAATCGTAGGTTTACAGGATCCGCTTAAAGAGGACAGTAGGCGTGGACTTCAAACTCTCCAGCGATTATGAGCCCCGCGGCGACCAGCCCGAAGCCATTGCCAGCCTGCTTCACGGCATCGACGCTGGCGAAAAACATCAGGTGCTGCTCGGCGTCACCGGCTCGGGAAAGACCTTCACCGTTGCTAAAGTAATCGCCGCGTCGCAGCGCCCCGCTCTAGTGATGGCGCATAACAAGACTCTCGCCGCGCAGCTCTATCACGAATTCAAGCACTTCTTCCCGCAGAATGCCGTCGAATATTTCGTCAGCTATTACGATTACTATCAGCCCGAAGCCTACCTGCCCTCCAGCGACACTTACATCGAGAAAGAATCCACCATCAACGACGAGCTCAGCAAGCTGCGCATGAGCGCCACTCGTTCCCTCTTCGAGCGCCGCGACGTCATCATCGTGGCTTCCGTCTCCTGCATTTATGGTCTCGGGTCTCCCGAGGCTTACTACGGGATGCTGCTGATGCTGGAGAAAGGCCAGCGCATCGCCCGCGAACAGATCCTGCGCAAGCTGGTGGAAATCCAATATGAACGCGGCGAGGAGCTGCGTCACGGCACATTCCGCGTGCGCGGCGACACCATTGACATCTTCCCGCCCTACGACGATTACGGTTACCGCATCGAGCTGTGGGGCGATGAAGTTACCGCGCTGCGCCAGATCGATACACTCAGCGGGCAAGTGCGCGCCGGCTCAAGCGATCTGGCGCGCCTGCCCATCTACCCCAAAACGCATTATGTGATGCCCGAAGCGCAGAAGGAACGCGCCATCGAAACCATCCAGGAAGAGCTGGAATGGTGGAAGGGCGAGCTCGACAAGCAGGGTAAATTTGTCGAGGCGCAACGCATCATCCAGCGCACCTCGTTCGACATCGAAATGATCCGCACCATCGGCTTCTGCCACGGCATAGAAAACTATTCGCGCCATCTCTCCGGCCGCCTGCCCGGCGAAGCGCCGCCCACCCTTCTCGATTACTTGCCGCAGGACTACCTGCTATTCCTCGATGAATCGCACCAGACCGTGCCGCAGTTGCACGGCATGTATCACGGCGACCGCTGCCGCAAGGAAACGCTGGTGGAGCACGGCTTCCGCCTGCCTTCCGCCCTCGACAACCGGCCGCTTACCTTTGAGGAATTCGACCACCGAACAAATCAAATTGTGTATGTCTCCGCCACACCCGCGGCGTATGAGCTGACCAAAGCCGGCGGCGTGGTAGCCGAGCAGGTTATCCGCCCTACCGGCCTCATCGATCCCCAGGTGGAAGTGCGTCCCGTGCGCGGGCAGGTGGACGACCTGCTGGAAGAAATTCGCCAGCGCTCCGCGCGCAACGAGCGCATCCTGGTGACCACGCTCACCAAGCGCATGGCCGAAGACCTGGCCGAATACTTCACCGATATCAGCGTGCGCTGCCGCTACCTCCATTCGGAGATCGACACGCTCGAGCGCGTACGCATCCTGCGCGATCTGCGCCGCGGCGAGTTCGACGTGCTGATCGGCATCAACCTGCTTCGCGAGGGTCTCGACCTTCCCGAAGTTTCGCTGGTAGCCATCCTCGACGCCGACAAAGAGGGCTATCTGCGCAGCGCTACCTCGTTGATTCAAACCATGGGGCGCGCTGCGAGGCACATCGAAGGAAAAGCCATCCTCTACGCCGACCGCATGACCGATTCGATGCGCACCGCCATCAATGAAACCGATCGCCGGCGCGAAAAGCAGACCGCCTACAACGCGGCCAACAACATCACCCCGCAATCCATCATCAAGTCCGTGGACATGCAGCTAGCCGCCATCGTCGGCGCGGACTACCTCACCGTCCCGCTCGACGCGCCGGACCTCGACACCATCGCCGACCAGGCCCAGCTAAATGGAGCCATCGCTCAGCTCGAGGCGCAAATGCGCGAAGCCGCCGCAAAATTTGAGTTCGAGCGCGCCGCGCAGATCCGCGATCGCATCCGCAGCCTGAAACAGAAAAATCTAAGCGATCTTTTTTCCGACACGTTTTCTGCACCGCTAATCACCATTGCGCCGTCAGTACCATCTTCGCCTTCCAACGAATTGCCCAGCGAAAGCCCCGCGGCAAACCAGCCGCCACCAGCAGTCCAGGCATCGGCGCCGCGCCGCCGATCCCGCCGCGCCTAGCTCGTGTCACCTGCAATAACCAAAGCATGGCTCGTGTTTTCGTTGGTTCTCGCGGGCTCACTCTTGCCTCTTGCGATGGCGCGACGTGTGCCGTCTCGGTCGCCAGCGGCCGCTGGCCCACTGCGTGCGCACCAGAGTAACTCTCGGGGAACACCGATAAAAGGCGCGGTGTCGGAAACCTACCTCAAGATTTTCTTTCAAAAGGGCGTGAACTTCACGGCGGAACATCCGGACATCTATGGCTCCAAGCGAGCAGACGCGCAACTGAGAATTCTGAAAAACTATGGCGTCGATGCGATCGCGCTCGTTCCCTACGGTTTCGCCTCCGAGAATTCAGCCAGCATCCGCTTCAACCTCGGCTGGGAAAAAGACGGCGGCGTCGAACGGCTCGCGGACGTTGCCCATCAAGCAGGAATGCGCGTACTCCTGAAGCCGCAGCTTTATGTGCGGGAAGGTTATCCGGGTTCGCTCGAATATCCGTCTCCCGAGGAAAGAAACGAGTGGTTTGCGCAATACCGCATCTTCCTCGAGCACTACGCCATGCTAGCCACGCGGATCCACGCCGACCTATTGTGCGTGGGCGTGGAGCTGGACAAGCTCTCCAAATACACCGCTCGGTGGCGCGCCTTGATTGCGCGTGCCAGAGAGTTGTATCCGGGACCGTTAGTGTACGCCGCGAACTCCGGCGATGAATTCGAGAGCATCCAGTTCTGGGACGCTCTCGACTATATCGGGGTGGAGGAGTACTACTCGCTGCCGGATAGCTTGTCGACGGATGAGGTCGTTGCCAGGGTCGAAGCGGTGCAAAAACGATTCCAACGGCCGGACATTTTTACCGAGGCCGGCTTCCCCAGCGTCGAAGGCGGAAACCGCGACCCTTGGGAAGAACGAGCCGGGAAACTTTCGCCCCAACTGCAAGCGCGGTGTTACGAGCAAATCTTTCGCGCCTTCTATCACCAGCCCTGGTTTCAGGGGATGTACTGGTGGAAAGTCGGTACGAATGGATTCGGCGGCTCAAAGGATGTTTCTCATACGCCTTGGCGCAAGCCGGCAATGGAAGTAGTGAAGCGCTGGTACTCGAAAAATGAGCGCTGAACGAGGAACTGGAAAATCCGGCGAAGCTCTGGGATTGTTCCCGTAGTATTGCGCGCCAGACGAAGCTGGCACTCGTCCGAAACGTTAGCGTGGCTTGTTAGCCAGCGGAATGGGCGCCAGTTGCGGAGCACCGAGCGTGCCCGTAATTCGAAACACGCGCTCAAAAGTGGCTGCCGTATCGTCACCCGGCGACGTATCCAGATGGTGCAGGGTGAGCCGCAGCGCGTCGGCAAAGGTCACGTAGCCGGTGACCAGGTCCGCCTGCCCGCCGTAATCCAGCCGCAGCAGATCGAAAAATATTTCCGGAGCATCGACGGTGAAATGCGCCTTCACGTTGCGAAACGCGGTGCTGCCGGTTTGAGAAGTTCCCGCGTCTCGCGACTGTGCCAAATCCAGCGTGCGCAGCTCGGCGCCTACAAGATTCGCGGTTCCTTCCCCTTTCAGCGACTCGAGTAGACCATCGGGACCGGCTCCACTTGCCGTCAGTTGGATGTGCCCGGACATCTTGCCTGCGCAGCAGTCCGCAAAGGTGCGTCCCACCGTGGTCAGCGCGGCCAGATCGACGCGATCAAATTGCGCGTCCACGTCATAACTCGGCGTCGCGTCAAATGCAGCGCGAAAATTTCCATGAACCTTGCCGCCGAAAAAATCGGCGTCGCCGGGTGAGATTTCTACATTGTGATCAGCAAGCGACATTTTAGCTTTTACATTTTTCATCCGCAGTCGTCCCACGGCGAGATCCCCCACGGTGATACGGCCATTCGCCTCGAATGCGTCCGGCCACGCGAATCTCATTGCACTCTGCCCGTCTTCAATCGGTGACCCTCTCACTACACCGGGCGAGACTGCGAACCAGCGATCAAATTCCGCGGTGTCCAGCCGGTTGACTTCGATTACAAAGTCCCAGGGCCCCGCCGACGCAATAGGCAGCGCAGTCGAAGCAGGCGGGTTGGCGTGCGACGTGGCGTGCATTGTGCCCGACCATTCGCCTCCCAGAAATTGCGCGCCCGAAAATCGGATACGGCGATCCGCCGCGCCCAGCTCCAGGTGGGCGCGGGCCAAACGCACGGGGAGAGCCAGCGCACGGGAGCGTAGTTCGGCCGCTTCAAGGTCCACCGTTCCAGTAGGCGCCGCGCTCCACGGCTGTCCGATTCCCTGCCAGTGAAGGTTGGCGCGCAGATTCGCGTGCATCGTCCCGCGAGCTTGCCAGGCCTTATCATTCTTTAAGCCCAGCGCTACCGCTCCGGCAAAAAGTTCTTCCACGCGCTCCGTGTCGCCGCTGAGCAAAACCTGCCACGGCGTGCCCGGCTTCGGCGGCGATTTCGCGGTCAGTCGAAAACTTCCGCCCGCGTCGCCCATCGTGAGGACCACCGGGGACAGCTCGGCGCTTTGCGGAGTCGCGCGCAACGCGGCGTGACTCAGTTGCCACTGCTTGGTGACGCCCGGGACGGTGACGCGCACGCCATCGGTGGCCAGAACTCCTCGCTCGATTCGCAGCGGCCATCCCGCTGTCTCGACGTCCACGCCAAGAAATCCGTCCAGCGCAACGCCGTCAGCCACGCCGGCATGGAACGCCCGATACCACGCGAACAGGTCGTCAAAGTGAACGCTCGAGGAGAGAAACCGGAAACGCGTCTTCTCCGGCGAATCCCGCGCAAATACTCCATTGGCTCTCAGGTTCGAGCGCGTCGCGTCCAGCGTCACCTTGCTGAGTTCCCACAACGAGCGATCTGCAGCCACCGCGCCCTCGACAGTCAGATTGACGGCAGGGTGATCGGGGCGAAGAGGAAAGTCCCAGCGATGGATTCCGCTGAGTCGCAGGTCGCCGCGGAACGTCCAGCGAAGCAGACCCGCGCCCAGGCCGGAGCTCAGTAAAGCGGCGCTCTCATCCGCCGATGGCGCGCCGGCGGCCGACTTAGCGGCCGGACCGCGCACAGACAGGCTCCCTTCCAGGCTGCCGCGCACCCCAAAGTCCTGGCCGGTCAGCAGCCGTAGCGCATCGGATAACGAAGCTCGTTGCCAGGCCAGATCGAATTGCGCAGGTAGCGAAGCTTGCTGCGTCGTAGCTCCAGGCTCCAGCGCCGGCAGCGCGCCAGCCTCCGGAAGCTGCCCGTGAAAGCCCACCGTTCCCGCTTCCTGCAGCGATACACCCGCGCGCAGCAGACGGGCTTCAAAATCCATGCTCCACATGCCGCGGTCCCGCGGAGCCAGTGTTCCATCTACTTCCACCAGAGCAAAAGGCTGCTTGTCGGCGCCGCGCTTAAAATTGATGCGGCCGGCGTTGACCACGATCTGTCGCGGACGCCCCGAGGTGCCGGCTCCGCGCGCGGCTGCGTTGCCGGCAGATGCGCGTGATTCCAGCCAAGTCTCCACATTCCACGTGCCATCGGCGGCGACTACGACGTTGAGGTGAGGCCGGGTGAAAGTGAAGCGGACAAATCGAAGATGGCCGTGCAGCAGCGCCGCCCAATCCAGGCCCGCGCTGAGGCTATCCGCGCGAAGAAAAAACTCCTGGCCGAATCGCGGGTCCTCCGCCACGGTGATGCCGTTGGCCTGCAGGCGAGGCCGCACCAGGCTCACATCGAACCCGTCCACCTGCACCGGCCTCCCGAACGCGTATTCCAAACGCGCCAGCAGAACGCGCCGCACCGGAGTCCACCGCAGCAAATAGGGCAGGCTTTGCCGCGCGGCGACGAAGACCACCACGACCAACGCCAGCCACGCCAGCCTTTTTTTTCTCTGCGTCATGGGATCTTGTCTGTGAATTCAGGGAGGGAACGCGAAAACTTCCTAGTGCACCGTACGGAGCATGCGGCTCCACCGCGTCTTGGCGGGGAGATGAAGCAGGGTTTCTCCCAGTCCCTGCAGACGGCCGAACAGACTCCGGTCGGTGTACTCCTCGGTGGTGGATTCGATGGACCAGTAGACAAACATGGGTCGGCCCATCACCGCTTCGCGGTCTACGAATCCCCAATAGCGGCTGTCCCAGCTCCGGTCGCGGTTGTCGCCCATGGCAAAATATTTTCCCGGCGGCACCACCAGATCCCCGTCCTTCACGTGGCTGGCAATCTCCTGCCGCCACTCCGGCTGCAGTGGCGTGTTGGCGGGGATATCCCCTGTGGTAGGCGGAAAGTTATCGCCGAAAGGATCGGACATCCCCGGGACATGTACCTTGTAAGGCTCCGCCAGCGGCCGCCCATTGATCATCACCTGCTGGTCCACGATGCGCACGCGGTCCCCGGGCACGCCGATAATGCGCTTTACGTAATGGATGTGATCCGCAAAGGGAAACTTGAAAACGATGATGTCGCCGCGCCCGGCCGGCCGGTAAGGAAGCACGCTGTCGAGCACGCCGCCGCGCCCTCCGAAAACAAACTTATTGACCAGCAGATGATCCCCGACCAGCAGAGTCGGCTCCATCGAGGGCGAAGGTATCTTGAAGGCCTGTACGATGAAGCTGGTGCCGAATAGCGCCAGAACTACGGTGACCAGAAGTGATTCCGCATACTCCAGAAAGCTGGTTCCGGTCTTGGCCTTCTCTTCCTCACGTAGGGGAACTCGAACCGCTTCGGCCATCTCAGGAGTTCCTCGTCGCCGGAGCCGCAGGAAGCTGCGCCAGCGCCAGCCGTGCCGCAGCCAGCTCAGCGGATTTTTTGGTCAGCCCTTCCGCCGCTGCCAGCGCGCGGCCTTCGGCGTAAACTTCCACCAGAAACCGCTTGCAGTGATCGGGACCCCTGGTTTCCACTAACCGGTAATCCGCCGTGCTTTGCCAACCGAGGTCACGAAGCCGGTCCGCGAGTGCTGACTTGGGATCGGCCTGCCCCAGGTGCTCAGCGCCATTGCGCACTGCTTCATCCCACAAAGTACGCCGGACAAACTGCGCGGCAGCTTCCTGCCCGCCATCCTGGTAAATAGCCGCCACCAAAGCCTCCACGGCATCGGCCAGTAGGTTCGGTTTCTCGCGGCCGCCTGTTTTCTCTTCGCCTGGTCCCAACTGCAGGTAGCGGCCCACATCCAGCCGCCGCGCCACTGCGTACAAGGCCGGTGCGCTCACCAGATCTCCTTTTGCACGGTTAAGACGCCCCACACTCCACTCCGGAAACGATTCCAAAAGTTGCGCCGTAACCACCAGGCCGAGCACCGCGTCCCCCAACAGCTCCAGCCGCTCGTTGTCTTCCATAGCCACTTCCGGCCCTAATTCGTTGCGGCGAGAGCTGTGCGTCAGGGCGCTCTCCAGCAGTTGCGGCTCGCGAAAAGCATATCCGAGCAGCGTTTCCAGTTCCCTGCGTTCCGTTTCGATCATGGCCATGTGGGCTGGGAGTTTCCGGCCTCGAGTCGCCGCTTAATCTCTCGGCGGAGTAGGGGGTGTCGGAGGTTTCATGGGATCGCGGGTGGGCGCTGGCGGAGCTGGCGCTGCCGAAGGGGGCGCGGCGACTGCCGGTTGTGCCGGCGCCGATGCCGGCGGAGCAGGCTGCGTGGCCGCCAGGTTTTTGGCTACACTCATTTTGGCCTGGCATTTCGCTTGCCACGCCCAGGTCATCTGCGCGCAGTGGTCGTACGCTGCTGCGGCGTCCGCGAATTTCTTCATCCTCGCGTCGCCATCGCCCAATAGGAAGTAGTTCAACGGGTCAGGCATGGGATCGAGGGCGATCGCCTGTTCGAGTTCCGCCACCATCTGAGGAGTCTTGTTTTCGTGGTAGTACACCAGCGCCAAGCCGCTGTGCGCCAAAGCCTGTTTGTCGGCCTTGGCTTTGGCAAAGTCTACATCTGCCATCGCTGCGGGCTTCTCCATCTTCGCCATCAACTCCAATGCATGGCGTCCATAGTCTTCCCGTCTCTTCAGCAACTGCTCCGCGTCCAGTGCCTTGGCGTCGAAGTGATGCCCCATGTACCAGCTCATCAACGCGAGTACGTCCACATTATCCGGATTCGCCGCCAGCGCCCGGCCTCCTACCGCCATAACTTTGTCATCTTGATTGGCATTCACATAAGCCTGGACCAGCCGGGCATACACACTGTCGCGGTACCGGCTGTCCGGATACTTCGCCAGAAATTCTTCGCCGCTGGTGATGACCAGTGGATTCTCTTGAGTTTTCAAGGCGAAAAACGTGCGCGAAGCAGCCTCTTCTTCTTTGTTCAATGGCGGAGCATCACTGGGCGGCGCCTCTCCGGGTTTCAGTTGGTCTTGGCCGGCCTTGGGGGCGGGCTGCGTCGGTTGCTGCGTCGATTGTGCAGCGGGCTGCTGCTTAGGCTGAGCATATTGCGCCGGCGCGGCTGGCGTCAGCACAACGGCGCCCAACAAAAACACCAGCAACTTCCATCCTGCTTTGTCGAAGATCAGTGCGTAACTTTGCATTTCATTCTCCTCGGTTAATTTTCCTCGATTCGTTTTAACCGGTTGCATAGTAGCAGGCACCCGGCGATCCTGAAAAATCTAACGGCCGCCTCAAAATAGATGTTTGACCGCGGAGCAAAAAGAATCCCCCCAACGAAGATTACGGTTTTTCCAAGCCCTTCTGTGCCGCCGACCGCGCCGACTGCGGCGCTCCATCGACGCCCATCGCCGCGCGATATTCCGGCACCGCCAGGTCCCGCCGTTCCTGCACATCATAAATGCGCGCCAGCCAGATGTGCGACCAGGACAACGTTTGCGGATCAGCGCCTGCCGCGGCGCCCTCGGCCGAAAGCTCCTGAATCACTTTCTGGAGCATCGTCTTGGCACGGTCCACGTCACCCTTAATCACCAAAGCTCTGGCCAGGCCGTATTGCGCCGCAGGCGCGTCAGGATATTTCTGGATAATGCGCTCGTACGCCAGTACCGCAGCCGGATCCTGCGCGTCGCCCTGCTTTTTCGCTTCGGCCAGCATGCGCTCGAGTTCTGAGGGTTCTGCAGGCGGCGGCGCTGCCACCTGGCGCTCTGCCGCCGCGGTGGCATCCGGCGTAAGCGCTGCGAACTGCACGTTGGCCAGCCGTTTCGCCTCGCGATCGAAATCCAATCCCGCCAACAGCCGCGGATAATAGCTTTTCAGCGGCTGCTCGTTTTTTTCATAGCCATCGAGCGCCGCGAA
>JAAFGT010000017.1:0-53618 GCA_010365215.1 Acidipila sp.
GCACCTTGGTGATGGCCGCCGTCAACGTGGTCTTGCCGTGATCGATGTGCCCAATCGTCCCCACGTTTACGTGCGGCTTGACGCGCTCGAACTTCTCCTTGGACATTTCTTCACAACCTCAGGCGCTGCTCTGAATTTTTTATGCCGGATTCAACGAATTGAAACCAGGCCGTGGTGCTGCGCAGTTCCCCCGAATGTCAGTTTCGAATCTCGGTACCGAATCCCGATTGCGAATTTCCGCCCGCAACTACTTCAAGCTCTCTCGCTTTTCCCGGCGGCTGTTGGAGCGGGGGACGGGATTCGAACCCGCGACCACCGGCTTGGAAAGCCGAGACTCTGCCACTGAGTTACCCCCGCGTTCCACCGTCGAACCCTTCGTTCCGCCGCTCAAAACTTAAGACAAGCTGGAGCCTGGGACCGGGATTGAACCGGTGACCTCGTCCTTACCAAGGACGCGCTCTACCAGCTGAGCTACCCAGGCCAATCGCAGCTCTTGTTTGCGCCGCTCGCGAGCGGGTGGCACGCTTCCCTGCATATTTTGGGGGCGGCGCAGAACCAACAAAAGGGACTGCGAAGTTTTTAAATCCACGGATTTTTTCTTCACGCCCTCGCCGGGAACTGGTGGACGGGGAAGGATTCGAACCTTCGTAGCCCGCAAGGAGCGGCAGATTTACAGTCTGCTGGTTTTAGCCACTCACCCACCCGTCCGCTTGGGAATCCGTGGTTGACAACAAAAGGGCTGGCGTCAAAAGACACCAACCCCGTTTAATTTTTTTGCTGAATTTCGCTCCCTCGCCTGAAACCCCACCCTTCCAAAGTCGGTTTTGAATCTGGCAAAGCTGGCGGAGGGAATTGAACCCCCGACCCTCTGATTACAAATCAGATGCTCTACCAGCTGAGCTACGCCAGCCCACCCAAACCTTAGGAGAATAACATCGCGGCATTTGAATTGCAAGAGGGTGTTCGCGGGACGCCCTGTGCAAACTGTGGAAAACCGTAAGGCTGCAGGGAGGGACGGGTTAGTCCCCGGAAGAGCTGCCGCGCAAGTAACGAGCCGGGTTCACCGGCGCGCCGTACATGCGCACTTCATAATGGACATGAGGCCCGGAAGAGCGACCGCTGACCCCTACGCGCCCGATTACTTCTCCCCTCTTGACGTGTTCACCGGGGGAGGACTTGAAGCCTGACAAGTGGCCATACCAGGTGGTAACGCCAAAGCCGTGGTCCACAACTACGAGACGGCCATATCCGGAGCGCGTGTCCGTCGACTCAACGATCCCGTCCGCGGTGGCGCGTACCTCAGCTCCGTAGGGGGCGGAAATGTCCACACCAGTGTGGAACGCGCCTTCGCCGCTGAACGGGTCCAGGCGCTCGCCGAAGCTTCCGGTCATCGTACCGAGAACAGGCCAGAAGGAGGGCGTGTAGGACATGTCCTCCCAATTGCGGCCGGGCATGAACCTCAGTCCCTGGGCAGAGAGCGCCACCGAAGTGGCATTGCGCTTTAGAAAATTGAATTGTTCGACAGACTCGAGATACGATGCTCCCTGCTCGGTCGACGCGTTGGTGACGAAGAAGGGTGTCTGCGGCAAGCGTAGGATTCCGTAAGTCATGGCCACATCGGTGGCCAGCGACTGGAGCGAGGAGAGTTTCTGGTCGGAGTCTTTGGCCATCACCTGGAGGTGCATGTATTGCCGCTTGAGGTCTTCCTGGTCGCGGCGCAACGCGTTATAGCTGGTCGCTTTCCAGAGCATTCGCGTATAGGAACCGGTGGCGGCAAGCACCGTCACCCCACCGACCAGAGCGAATAAGGCGAGGAAATACAGGGCATAAAAGGGCACTTTTACCCTTCGCAACTGTCCCCGGTCACTGGATACAACTATAAACGTGAATGATTTGGACATCATGCCGTAATTTTGGATCCCCGATCACGATTCAGGCCGAATGCCGCATGCCCCGACAGCGGCGGCAAAACAACCTGAGAAGTCTGAGCCGTTAGGTTTGGTTCGAGACAGCGGGCAGTCTACTGATTCCCATAGTAGGAAGTCAAGGACGAATCTGAACAGGTCAAAAGGCCAGCTTTGATCGGGACCCTCGCGGCGGGGCTGTCCACAAGACCACAAGGTGCGCAAGCGGCGCGCTTGGGCGCAATTCTGGTGTACCGAAAGGGAAAGGCCCACCCTTTTTCACTTAGGAATAAAGGATGGGCCGCCCTTCCAATACTTGCGGTGGCTATTTCGTTAGGTTCGCCACCGCAACTGCGGTTGTTGTGTTACTTGCCTTCGGCTGCGTACTGGGCCTTTAGCTGGGCGATTCTCTGGTCCAACTCCTGCGCGTGCTGCATGTCTTTTATGCCGGCGTCGTGAGCGCGCTGCAGCGCGAGGCGATCCTGTTCCAACTGAGCGTTGCTGGCGTGGTTCTTCTGGTCGGCCGCGTACTTTGCCTCGGCTACATTGGCGGCGTTTTTGTCGTTGTTGATTTCGGTGTTGAGCGCGTTACGCTCCGCTTCGAGCTTGCGGATTTGCATGTTCAGCTCAGTCCGATTGCGATTGTCCTGATTTTGGTCGGTCCGGTCATTCGCCTGGTCTCGGCGAGTTTCCGCTTCCTCGGTCTTCAGTTCCGCAGTGTCTTTGTTGCGCTGCGAGTTGTTGGATGCGAACTGTTCCTTTAGTTGGGCGATTTTCTGGTCGAGTACCAGGCGCCGCTGAATATCGCGCTCTTTAGCTGCGCGCACCTGTTCGATTGCCTGCTGGTCTTTCGCTAATTGATCGTTCGAGGCGTGACTTTTCTGATCGGCGGAATATTTTGCCTGGGCAGTGGTCCACGCTCTTTCATCGACAATCACTTGGGCGCTTACGCCGTTGCGTTCCGCTTCCAGCCTATGGATCTGATCGCTTAGATCCCTAAGAGTGCGATCATCCTGGGTGCGAATCCCGCGTTCCTTCGCCAGATCGGCCTGGTCCTGCTTCATGGTATCTGGATTGGGTTCCTGGGCATACATGGCTGGTGCGACGGCGATAAAAACCCCCGCGGCCAGCATCGCCGTTTTATTGATAGCTTTATTTGACATAGACGTCTCCTCAGTTTGAATTTTGACTTCGGGGCTGGGCTGAAGTTGAAGAGGCGGCGAGTTCCCCCTCGCTCACCCGACTTCTGAAGCTTAGATGCATTCTTGTCCTGCTGCTGTCTCCTTTGACTCACCGAAGCCTAAAAATCTACTAAGCAACCTGAACTCATTAACTTGGCGTTCAACAGATTTAAGAAAGATTAAAGCTTCTGCGCGCGTGCCCAGCGGCCTGTATTTTTTTCTAGCTGGCCTTGCGCCGCTGACGGTGTGCCTCGACCGGGATGCCCTTGGACTGTTTTCCGGACTGTTTGGCGGCCAAGCTCTTCTTCAGCGCCTGCATCATGTCGATGACGGGTGCCCTGCCCGGCTGGGGAGCGGAGACGATTGTTTTACCTTTGAGTTTTGCCTGGATCAACTCGTTCAGGTGCGCTTGAAATTCGTCTTTGTAGGCTTCGGGCTTGAATGGAGCGGAGAGGCTCTCGATTAATTTATCGGCGAGCTTCACTTCTTCCGGTTTTAATTTCACTTCATAGTTCTTGCCGTAGCCGGTCACCTGCGATATTTCGTTCTGGTAGTACATGGTGTGCATGGTCAAGCCGTTATTTCTGGCGCGAATGAAGATGGTGTACTCGCGCTGGTGCATGGTGACTTTGGCTACACCCATTTTGCGGGTGTCTTCGAGCGCTTTCAGCAGCAAGCGATAGGGCTTCTCGGCATTCTCCTCAGGCAAGGCCAGGAAGGAGGAATCGAAATAGATCGGATCGACACTGTCCTCGTCAAGGAAAGCGATAATCTCCATCAGCTTTCCTGAGGCCGGCGTGATCTTCTTGATTTCCTCACCCTCGATCAGCACGTATTGCCCGGTCTCGTATTCATAGCCCTTGATTACTTCGGCGCGATCGACGATGCGGTTGCAGCTTGGGCAGAAAAGCGGCTGCTTTAGCCGGGAATTGCACTCCTTGTGGATCTGGTGCAGGTAGGTACGCTTGGCCCGCGCGGCAGCGTGCAGACGGATCGGAATGGAGACCAGACCGAACGAGATCATTCCCTTCCAGACAGATGCGGCCATACGAGCAATCCTCCCAGAGTGACAGCATACTTAATGGGTCGGGCCGGGCAATCGGGAGAACACTTTAGAAATTGACTCGCGAGGCAGTACGTGGCGCCTCCTTAACAGTAGGATAATAAACGACTTAACCTTACAGCCGGGAGCATTCAACTTGGGTGTTCGTACACTGGAATTCTGAACTGCGGTCACTCGTCTTATACTTGGAAACCATGGCCGGTTTGGTTGAATACAATCGCAAACGCAATTTTCAAAAGACTGCCGAACCCAAAGGGCGCGCGGGGCGGACGAACCAGTCTGTTTTCGTCGTCCAACGCCATGCCGCCCGGCGCTTGCACTTCGATTTCAGGATTCAGGTGAATGGGGCGCTGGCATCGTGGGCGGTACCGAAAGGGCCACCGCAAGAACAGGGAGAGAAACGGCTGGCCATCCATGTGGAAGACCATCCGCTGGACTACGCCGGATTCGAAGGCGATATCCCAAAAGGCAATTATGGCGCGGGACACGTCGACATCTGGGATGAAGGTACTTTTGAGGTGGAAGGGGCCGAATCCGCTGCCGCGCAAATCGAGCGCGGCGATTTGAAACTGAGGCTGACCGGAAAACGATTGAATGGAAGGTTTGTGCTGGTGAAGTTGCGCCATTCAGCGCGGCCTAACGAGTGGCTGTTCATCCACAAGAGTGATCCAGCAGTGAGTGCAGCTCGCTCCGACAGGAGCGAAACTCCGGCGGCCAAGCCGGAAGGCCAACGTGCCAATGCGAAACGAACCGGCGCAACCGGCGCAACCAGCGCCAAGATTTCTGATCTGGAGGCACTGCAAGGCGCCAAGAAGTCCCCCATGCCATCGCAGATCTCCCTCACACTGGCTCAGCTGCAGACCAAGGCGTTCTCCGGCGCGGAGTGGCTGTTCGAAATCAAATGGGATGGCGAACGCGCGCTGGGGATTTTGCGTCCCGGCGATTTCGAGCTGCGCGCGCGTTCCGGCAGAAACATAACCGCAGAGTATCCGGAACTGAAAGAGATTGGCAGGCAGTTCAACGCACGCGAGGCCATCCTGGACGGCGAAATCGTGGTGCTGGATGAGCAGGGCCGCTCGGACTTCAGACGGATTCAGCCGCGCTTTGGCGTTTTGAATCCGCCTCCCGCTTTGCAGCAGAAAAACCCGGTTACCTATTACGCCTTCGATTTGCTTTATTGCGACGGCTACGATCTTCGCCGCGTAGCCCTGGAGGGGCGCAAAGCCCTGCTGCAAAAATTGTTGAGGACCTCGGACAAAATTCGCTTTTCAGATCACGTTATAGAAAACGGCGTGGAACTGTTCGCCATGGCCCGGGAGCAAGAACTGGAGGGAATCATCGCCAAACGCCGCGACAGCCGTTACGCGGGAAAGCGCACATCCGACTGGGTGAAATTGAAGATTGTGCACGATCTCGATGTGGTGATTGGCGGCTGGACCGCGCCGCGAAAGACCCGCGACCACTTTGGCTCGCTGCTCATGGGCTTATACCAGGGAAGCGATTTGAAATACATCGGCAGCGTGGGCACGGGATTCGATCAGGAACTGTTGGCGAAAACCGCGGAAACCCTCCGCCAACTTGCCGCCGCAGTATGTCCCTTTTCCACCGTCCCGCAGCTCAAAGAAACGGCGCATTGGGTAACTCCTGAACTGGTAGCGCGGGTGAAGTACGGGCAGTGGACCAACGACAAAAAACTTCGCCAGCCGGTTTTTCTTGGATTCCAGGAAGATCGCGAAGCGCGGGATTGCCATTTCGAGACGCAGGGCACAGCCACCGCGCCGCAAGCCATGCCGCAACAGAAGCAGACCGTGCGCAGCCCGGAATCAAGCAGAGTCAAGGCTGCCGGAATTACCGCCGGCGCCGCAGGAACCAGTTTGGCTCACGCAAAAAATCTTGAGCAGGAGCTGGCGGAGGGAAAAGGCGAGGCCCTCAACGTTGAGCTGGACGGGAAAAAACTTTCGCTGACGCACTTGAACAAACCGTTTTTCCCGCAGCCCCGCCTTCGTAAACGCGATGTGCTGCTCTACTACCTGCGCATCGCTCCCTGTCTGCTGCCATTCCTGAAAGACCGCCCGCTGGTCCTGAAGAGATATCCCGACGGCATCGCCGGTAAATTTTTCTTTCAGAAAGAAGCATCGGAATCGCGGCCCGAATGGCTGCGTACCGTGGACATTTTTTCGAAAGAGCGCGGCGCAACGATGCCCTACATCATCGCCAACGACCGGGCCACTTTGCTTTATCTCACAAATCTCGGATGCATCGACCATAATCCATGGTCCAGCTGCTTTGATGACCAGGAGCACCCGGATTACATTTTTTTCGATTTGGATCCCACCGAGGGAACGCCATTCGAGTCCGCGCTTTTGGTGGCATCGGCAATTTATGCGCAATTGCAAGCGCTCGAACTTCGCTGCTATCTGAAAACCTCTGGAGCTTCGGGGTTTCATATCTTTGTCCCCATCGTTCGGAAGTACTCCTACGAGCAGGCCAGGCTTTTCGCTGGCGCTATCGGACAACGCGTGCAGACCGAGCTTCCCAAATTGGTGACCTTCGAGCGCATCGTCAGCAAGCGGCGCAAAGGCACCGTGCTGATTGACGCGCTGCAGAACGCGCTGGGCAAGCCGCTGGCCGCGGCGTATTCGTTGCGGCCCTTTCCAGGTGCGCCTGTTTCCACTCCGGTAACGGAGAGCGAGTTGGCCAAGAAAATGCGTCCTGAGCAGCTGAACGTCGAGACAATATTTCAGCGGCTGAAACGCTACGGGGATTTATGGAAGGATTTCTGGGAAAACAGACAACTCCTCGATGAAGCAGTGAATCGCGCGGAATGAATCGGGCTTCAATGGTTTGGCGGTAGGAGAAATAAACGATGACCAGCAGGGTCCAAACTTCTTCCGCACACGCTCATGATGTGCCTCGCAATTTTGGTGGTTTCGACTAGTCGAAACTGAGCGCAAATGCGTTCAGCGGAGGCGGCCGGAGTAAATCTGGGTTATCCTTAATGGAGCGCTGACCGTTCCATGATGCGACTAAAGCAAACCATCTTCGTGACAGCTGTGGGAGCGCTGCTGCTGTTGGTTGTGGCGTTCAGGCAACCGCAGCAAACCCTCGGAGATGCACCGGCCGGTGCGCAGCACGGACGGCCTACGATTCGACTGATCTCCAACCCCGACCCCGCACCAAATTTCAAGCTTGCCGATGTAGAAGGGCAGCCCATCTCTCCCGCCGATTTCCGCGGCAAAGTGGTGCTGCTTACGTTCTGGGCCACGTGGTGCGGGCCCTGCCGCGCGGAAGTGCCGGATCTGATCGCGCTCCAGGAACGTTATAAGGACCGCTTGCAGATTATTGCCCTTTCTGTGGATGACGGGCCGGCCGATTCCGTGAAGCAGTTCGTGAAGGCCAAGCACATCAATTATCGAGTGGCCGTGGCGCCCGATGAATTGCAAGACAAGTTCGGCGGAGTCCATGGCCTGCCCACGGTGTTCCTGCTCGACACCAGCGGACGCATGGTGCAGAGGCACGTGGGGCTGCGCGATCCCGCGCTCTACGACCTGGAAATTCGCGCGCTGCTGGGATTGCCGGTGGATGCCCAGGTCGAAGCCGTGGAAGACACCGGACAGATTTTTCTGGCCAATGCGCGCCGCGCTACGGAATTTCCGGGACTGGATCTGACCGCACTCAATCCCGACCAAAAGAAAGCGGTGATCAGAAAACTTAACGAAGAAAATTGCACCTGCGGTTGTGGGATGACCCTGGCGGAATGCCGGATTAATGATGCCAAGTGCGGTGTCAGCCTGGCCAGGTCGAAAAAAGTTCTGCAGGCAGCAGCGGGCGGAAATCCTGGCGCTGCAGCGGCTCCCCGTTAGTACAGTACGACCCCGATTTCGAGAACTCGCCGCACAGTTTACCCTCCGCAAATAACCGTAGATCAGCCGTTCCCTTTACGAACTTTACAGCAGAGTGCCCCGCAATATGACCAGGGCAACCAGGAAATAGATGCACAAGCCGGTAACATCCACGAGAGTGGCTACGAAAGGAGCCGAGCTTGTAGCGGGGTCGAATCCCAGGCGGCGAAGAATGAACGGCAACATGCTTCCCGCCAGTGTTCCGAACATGACCACGCCAATGAGGCTGGCGGAGACAGTGCAGGCCAGCAGGATGTAGTGCTGGCCGTAATTGGTGAGGTGTAAATGCTGCCAGGCGACAATGCGAACGAAGCCGATGACTCCGAGCATGGAACCGAGCGCCAGTCCGGAAATCAATTCCCTGCGGAACACTCGAAACCAGTCGCGCAACTTCAGCTCGCGGATCGCCAGCGCGCGGATAATCAGGGACGTCGCTTGCGAGCCGGAATTGCCGCCGCTGCTGATGATCAGCGGTACGAAGAGCGCCAGGACCACGGCGCGGGCGATCTCCGCTTCGAAGAAACTCATCGCCGTGGCTGTGAGCATCTCGCCGAGAAAAAGCGCCGAGAGCCAGCCGCCGCGCTTGCGGATCATGGACCACAGGCTCTCCTGCATGTAGGGCGCGTCGAGCGCTTCCGAGCCGCCCAGTTTCTGCATGTCTTCGGTCGCTTCCGACTCGGCGATATCCAGAATGTCGTCGGCGGTAACGATTCCCAGCATGTTGCCCTGCGCGTCGTTCACGGGAAGAGCTACGCGGTCATATTTTTCGAACATTTCCAGCGCGCGCGTGCGGTCATCGGTGGCCAGCAGGGATAGGAGCGGAGGATCGGCAATGGCGGTAACCGCCATTTGCGGGTCGGCCAGAACCAAAGAGCCCAGTCGCACGTCTTCCAGTAATTTTCCATTCTCGTCGAGGATGTAGATGACGTTGAGTGTTTCCATTCCGCGCCCTACTTTGCGGATATGCTCCAGCGCCTGGGATGCGCTCATCTGCGGGCGGATGGCCACGTAATTGGGAGTCATGAATCGCCCGACGCTACGCTCCGGATAGCCCAGGAGCTGGCGGGCGTTCTTCAGCTCCACTGGCGAAAGCACTTCCAGCAATTGCCGGGTTACCACCGCGGGCATTTCCTCGAAAAACCGCGTGCGATCGTCGGGACGCATGTCGTCGAGGACGCTCTTAACCTCCTCCGAGGAGAGCGAGTGCAGCAGCTCCTTCTGCCCGCCACTGGGAAGATAAGCGAATACCTGGGCGGCCTGCTCGCGCGGTAGAAGGCGGAATAGCACGGCGCGATCCTTGGGATGGATTTGCGCCATGGCTTCCGCGATATCGGAGAAATGCGTCGCGGCCAACGCGGCGCGCAAATCCTCCCAGCGCTGGTTGTGAAGGAGGTCTTCCCACCCTGCAAGCGTCGCTGTTTCGGTCATGTGTGTTTCCTCAAAAAATCCCCCGTGGTCTGGTTGGTGGCTCGTTCACCGAGTCCACGGCCGTGATTATGAACTGGGAGAGTAGCAAGGAATGTGCGGGAAGTTACAGCATGAGCAATTTTGCGTGGAGCGGATACCGAATGCTCTGCCCTTCCTTGACTTTCGCGCAACCCGCTGCCTAGACTGATTTTGCGGTTCTTTTCAAGGGCGAAACGATGGCCATGGTCATTACTGTCGCGGTGACGGGCGCGAGCGGCGCGGCGCTGGCGCGAACTATTGTGCGCATGCTCGATGCCGACACGCGCGTCTCCAAGGTTCATTTCATCATTACGCCCAGCGGTATGCGCGTGCTGGTCGACGAGCTGGAAATCACCGCGCGCGACGTCAAACAGATGCCGCAGATTCTGGCCGGCACGCCCGCGCTGAAATTCGAGGCGCTCCAGAACAACGACATCGGCGCATCTATTGCCTCGGGCAGCTATCGCGTCGACGGCATGGTCGTGCTCCCGTGTTCCATGGGAACGCTCGCCTCCATCGCCGGAGGCTTGAGCGACGATTTGGTGGCGCGCGCCGCAGACGTCTGCCTGAAGGAAAGCCGGCGGCTGGTGCTCTGCGTGCGCGAAACGCCGCTCAACCGCATCCACCTGGAAAACATGCTGCGCGCAAATGCCGCCGGCGCGGTGATCATGCCGGTCACGCCGGCTTTCTATCTGGGCGCGAAGACCATCGACGAGTTGGCCACGCAGTACGTCTGCCGCGTGCTCGCGCAACTCGATTTGGCGCAGCACGCGCAGCTCGTCTGGCGCGGCCACCTGGAAAAGGATCCGGCGTAAACGCCGCGCCGGTTTTTTATGGTCACCCCCGCACATTTATATTCCTCAGAACCATCCGATCACCGTAAGCAAGATGCACGCAAGCGTCATTCACGCTGATCATGCACGCGGATCAAATGATCGCAACTAAAAGCCCTCCAGGCAAAATCCGCACCACTCTGGAGATGATCAAGTTCGAGCACTCCGTCTTCGCTCTGCCGTTTGCGTTGATGGGCGCGTTACTGGCGGGGCGCTTCGCCGGGCCGGGCTGGCCCACTTGGCGGCAGCTCGCATGGATCGTGGTGGGCATGGTGGGCGCGCGCTCCGCGGCCATGACCATGAACCGCATCGCCGATATCGACTACGACCGCCTCAATCCCCGCACCGCCTCGCGCGCGCTGGTCACCGGCGCGCTCTCACTGCAATTTGCCTGGCTGTTTACGATTCTTTCTTCAGCCGTTTTGAATCTTGCGGCGTGGCAGCTCAATTCACTCGCGCTGAAGCTTTCACCCATCGTCCTGGTGGTTTTGTTCGGTTACTCGTACACCAAACGATTTACCACCTGGGCGCATCTCGTGCTGGGGTTCTGCCTGGGCATGGCCCCGGCGGCCGCGTGGGTCGCGGTTTCCGGCGCGCTCGATCGCCGCATGATTGTGCTCTGCGCCGCAGTCACGCTGTGGGTAGCGGGTTTCGACGTGTTGTACGCGCTGCAGGATATTGAATTCGATCGCCAGGCCGGACTCTTTTCCATCCCCAGGAAGTTCGGCATTGGCGGTGCGCTGGCCATCGCGCGCGTCATGCACGTCGTCATGCTGGCCTTGCTGGCCGTAGCGGCGTGGAGCTTTGCTCTGCCCTGGCCGGCTTGGGCCGGACTGGTTCTGGTCGGCGCGCTGCTGGCCTACGAGCATTCCCTGGTAACCCCCGCAGACCTTTCCCGCATCAACGCTGCATTTTTCACGGTGAACGGTTATATTAGTATGTTGCTGCTCATCTCCTGGGGCGCGGCCATCTGGGTGTCGCGTTCGTAAAGCAGCCCGTGGGCGCGGGGAATGAGCAGAGCACAAAAGTAGACAACATGGCGGAACTTCAAAACACGGCGGCAATTCAAATCCCGGCTCCTCTGCGAATCAACGACGCGCGGCTCAAGCCCATCGCCGAAAAAATCATGGTCGGCGAACGCTTGAGCTTCGATGACGGCGTCGCGCTCTATCAATCACACGATCTGCTCGCCACCGGTTGGCTCGCCAATCACGTCCGCGAAAAACGCCATGGCAACGTCTGCTACTTCAACGTCAACCGGCACATCAACCCCACCAACGTCTGCCTGGCGCACTGCCGCCTGTGCGCGTTCGGCCGTTCGCCCGATCAGCCCGGCGCCTATACTTTTGGCCTGGAAGAAATCTGGCAGCGCGCGGCGGAAGGCGTAGCCGAGGGCGCCACCGAATTTCACATTGTCGGCGGATTGCATCCCGATCTGCCCTTCGAGTTCTACCTGGACATGATTCGCGGCCTGAAGCAGCGCTTTCCCCAGGTCCATCTCAAAGCGTTCACCATGGTCGAGGTCGGTTTCTATTCGCGTCTGTCGAAGCTCTCCATTCGCGACACGCTTTTGGCCATGAAAGAAGCCGGCGTCGATTCACTGCCCGGCGGCGGCGCGGAAATTTTTAATCCGCGCGTGCGCAAAATAATTTGCGACCACAAAACATCCGGGCGCATGTGGCTCGACATTGCCCGCACCGCGCACGAGTTGGGCCTGCGCTCCAACGCCACCATGCTCTACGGCCAGATCGAAACACTTGAAGAGCGCGTCGAGCACCTGCTGCTTCTTCGCGAGTTGCAGGACCAGACCCACGGCTTCGTCACATTTATCCCGCTGGCGTTTCATCCGGAGAACACCGCGCTCTCCCACCTGCCCAAACCGACCGGCTTCGACGACCTGAAAAACATCGCCGTGTCGCGGCTGCTGCTCGATAATTTTGACCACATCAAGGCCTACTGGATCATGCTCACTCCGGCTATCGCGCAGATCGCCCTGCGCTTCGGCGCCAACGACATCGACGGCACGGTGGTCGAGGAAAAAATCTACCACGACGCCGGTGCCACCACGCCGCAAGGCGTCACTCGCGCCGAACTCGAGCGCCTCATCCGCGAAGCAGGCCGCGTCCCGGTCGAGCGCGACACCCTCTACCGCCCCGTCGACCGCGTTAAAAATCCGCTGCCCCCCACGCGCCGTCCCACCACCCTCGTCACGCTGAACTCTTAAAGCTGTATTCTTTCATTCCGGCAGCCATCGGCCGCGCTACTCTTCGTAGTGAATCCGGTTGACGGGACTCGCGCCGGCAGACTACTCTTCAGTTAAAGAGGTCTACAATGCGACAGATAATTCTTTATCCCGGCGAAGCTGGCTACTGGGTTGTGGAATGTCCCAGCTTGCCGGGCTGCCTAAGTCAGGGAAAGTCAAAGGAAGAGGCCATCCGTAATATCAAAGAAGCCATCGAAGGGTATATTGCTGCGCTCCAGGAAGATGGTCTCCCCGTCCCCACCGAGAATTTTGAGGCGCTCCTGCTGGCGGTATGACCAGACTGCCCAGAATCTCCGGGCAAGACTGTCTTTCGGTACTGCAGAATCTAGGTTTCTTTCTACGCCGACAATCCGGCAGCCATATGATTGTTCGCCGCGATACTCCTCATTGTCAGGTCGTAATCCCAAATCATAAAGAACTCGATCCGGGAACACTTCGCGCCATCATCCGTCAAACCGGATTGAGCGTTGACGACTTCATTCGTCTATTGTGAACCATGGCGACACCTCAACCGGGCGACATTCCCGCGTGCCCATTGCCACAGTAGCATCGCGCACGGCGGCCCGTAGCACAGCCAGGCGAAGAACGGCTGAAACTGAAAGCGATCGAACGCCGCATATTCAATAAGCACATGGTAGGAGAGAAACTGCAAGATGGTCAGCAGCAGCCACGCCGGGTGTGGAAAAAAACACAGCAGCGGAACAATCCAAACGAAATACCACGAAAAGGTATTTTGCGACAGCAGCAGGATTGCGCCAAACAGCAGATAAGCCGCGCGCAAAGGATCAAGTTTTCGCGCTGCCACCGCTACCGCCAAACCCGCCACAACCACCTCGCCAATCCGGCGCGCCCAGGCGATGGACCCGGTAAGCCAGCGCAGCACCAGAAACAAGCTGGCATTATCGATGAACGAATCTCCGAACTCGCGCAGCGTGCGCACAATGACGGTCAAGTCGTTTCGGTAAGGCCATACGCATGCCAGCGCAAATAGGGCGGAGCCCATCACCGCCGCCCAGGCACGTGGTTTTCGCGGCCAGCCAATCAAGCGCAGCCACAGCGGCGCCAGCACCACGGGAAAAAGTTTCGTCAACACCGCTGCGGTCAGCGCCAGCGTTGACAGCATCGGCTTCCGCCGTATAATCAGCAGGAGCGCAGCCAGGAGGGCGGCTACGGCGAGCGCGTCGTTGTGACCGCTGGCGGCAGACTCCACCACCACGAGTGGATTCCACGCATACACCGCGAGCAGCGACATTCTCTTTCCCGTAGCGCGAAGCAGAAACGCCAGCAGGCCAACCACCAGCCATTCGGCGGCCATCAGCGGCAATTTGAAGGCGAATAGCGCAGTGGAAACGGAACCGATTCCGCGGAAAATAAGTTCCGTCAACGGCGGGTAGATGGCTCCGAGCCCAGGTCCAGGAATCCGGCGCCAGGCCGGGCCACGAAGAGCCACCGCGGCGGGGTCCGCAGGCGCAACACGATAAGCACTCAGCCCGGCGACCTGGATGCGCGCTTCCCACTGGTAGCGGTAGAGGTCGTCGGAAAGCGAAGGCATCAGCGGCAGCAGGGTGAGGCGAAAAATAAGCGCGCCGGCGAGAACCAGCCACAGCGTTCTTCGCGATTCCACCGTGTGCTCGAGCGCGAAAATGACCAGCAGATAAACGACGCCGGCGGCAAGTCCCAGCGCCATCGTTTCCACAACGTAAAGTTTCAGGTCGCCCAGCCGGTAGATGGCGAAGAAAATCGATTCCAGGCATAGTAATCCGGCCAGCGCGATAGTGGCTTGTCGGCCGGCGACGCGGCCAGCGGCAAAGTCGGATTTAGCGCCCGCACCCAAATTGGTGGAGGAAGAAGTTGCTCTCACTCGGTAGCCTGGCCATGTGGTTGGTAATCGCGCAGAGCCCATTGTCCGGCGCCTGGCGGAGGATGACCGACCGTACTTTTTACGGCGTTTACCAGGCCAATGCCTTCGACATGGCCATCATGGTGCCGTATTTCCTGATTCTGCTGATTCTGGCAAGTTACGGGCTGCATCGGTACTGGCTGGTCTATAATTTTTTCAAATACCGCAAAAATATTCCTGGCCCTCCGCCCCCCGTCACCGAATGGCCCAAGGTTACCATACAGCTTCCTATCTACAACGAGCGCTACGTCATCGAACGTCTGGTCGAGGCCGTCTCGCGCTTCGATTATCCGCGCGACAAAATGCAGATCCAGGTGCTTGACGATTCCACCGACGAGACGGTCGCTGTGGCGCGCGCCTGCGTCGAGCGCTACCACGCGCTGGGTCTCGACATCAGCTATCTCCACCGCAATAACCGCGAAGGCTACAAGGCCGGAGCGCTCGGCGAAGGCCTCAAGTCCGCCAGCGGCGAATTCATCGCTATTTTCGACGCCGACTTTCAGCCCTACCCCGATTTCTTGCGCCGCACGCTGCCCTACTTCGCCGATCCGCGGATGGGCATGATTCAGACGCGCTGGACGTATATGAACCAGCACTACTCCGCGCTCACTGAGGTGGAAACCATCCTGCTCGACGGCCACTTCGTCATCGAGCACGGCTCGCGCTCGCGCCGCGGCACTTTTTTCAATTTCAATGGCACCGCCGGCGTCTGGCGGCGCGCGGCCATCGAGGATGCCGGCGGCTGGCAGCACGACACGCTCACCGAAGACACCGATCTTTCCTATCGCGCGCAGATGCGCGGCTGGCATTTTGTTTATCAACCCGAGGTGGAATGCCCCTCCGAGCTGCCCGTGGAAATGAACTCCTTCAAAGCGCAGCAGGCGCGCTGGTCCAAGGGGCTGATCCAGACGGCCATAAAAATTCTCCCCCGCGTGCTGCGCTCCAAACAGCCGCTGCACGTCAAGGCCGAGGCATTCTTTCACCTCACCGCCAACATCAGCTACCCGCTGATGATTTTGCTTTCCACCATGCTGCTGCCCGCCATGATCGTGCGCTTTTATCAAGGCTGGTTTCAGATGCTGGTGATCGACCTGCCCTTGTTTCTCGCTTCCACCTGCTCGATCTCCAGCTTTTATCTCACCGCGCAGCGTGACCTCCGGCCAAAAACCTGGAAGCGCACCTTTCTCTATCTGCCGTTCGTCATGGCTGTGGGCATCGGTCTGGCCGTGCGCAATTCCATTGCCGTGATCGAAGCGCTCCTGGGCATTAAATCCGAATTCGCGCGCACCGCGAAATACCACATTCAGGAACAGGGTGATTCCTGGCTCTCCAAGACCTATCGCAAAAAGGCCGGTTGGCTGCCGTGGGTTGAAATCGCTCTGGGCCTCTACTTCGCCGCCACCGTGGCGTATGCCATCCAGAACGAAAATTACGCCACCATACCGTTTCTGCTTCTCTTTGTCGGCGGCTACCTCTACACCGGCCTCATGTCGCTCGGCCAGGGATATTTCCACCGCCTGCGCTTCGGCGTATCCAGCGCCACCGAGTCGCGACCCGCCGCCACCGGCGCCCCCAGTTTCTAGCTTGCACGTATCTTCTTCCGGTCATCGCCAACGCGGACTACAATACCGCGTTGGTTCGCCTGAGCAGGAGCTGAGCAGGAGCTAATCAGGAGCTAATCAAGTTCTGGCGATTTTTCCGAGGAGAACCTTGTGCGCGCAGTTCTAACCGGTGGAGCAGGATTTCTCGGGTCGCACCTCTGCGACAAGCTGATTGAAAACGGCTGGGACGTGCTATGCGTCGACAACCTGGCCACCGGCAGCGAAGCGAACATCGCGCACTACGAGCACAACGACCACTTCCGCATGTTGCGTCACGACGTCAGCCGCTACATCGACGTCCCTGGTCCCATCGACTACGTCCTGCACTTCGCCTCACCCGCCAGCCCGGTCGATTACCTCAAGCTACCCATCCCCACGCTTAAAGTCGGCGCGCTGGGCACGCACAATGCCTTGGGACTCGCGTTGGCGAAGAAGGCCAAATTTTTTCTGGCCTCCACTTCGGAATGTTACGGCGACCCGCTGGTTTCCCCGCAGCCGGAAACTTACTGGGGCAACGTAAATCCCATCGGCCCGCGTGGCGTCTACGACGAAGCCAAGCGCTACGCCGAAGCCATGACCATGGCCTACCACCGCTTCCACGGCCTCGATACGCACATCGTGCGCATCTTCAACACCTACGGCCCGCGCATGCGCCTCAACGACGGCCGCGCCCTTCCCAATTTTATTTATCAGGCGCTCACCGGCCAGTCCATCACCGTCTACGGCGACGGCACGCAGACGCGCAGCTTCTGCTACGTCTCCGACCTGATTGAAGGGATCTACCGCCTCATGCAGTCCAGCGAACACGGTCCCACGAACATAGGTAATCCGCAGGAAATCACCATCCACGAATTTGCCGAGCGCGTCCGCGTCCTCACCGCCACAAAATCGCCCATCATTTTCGAGCCTCTTCCGCAGGACGATCCCAAGCGCCGCTGCCCCGACATCACCAAAGCAAAAAAACTTCTGGGCTGGGAGCCGAAAGTCGGCCTCGACGAAGGCCTCCGCCTCACGTTGGCTTATTTCCAAAAGCAGATGGCCAAGGTTCCGGCAGTTTCTTAACGTGGTAGCGGCGGCTACATGCCGCGAAGAAACGTGTCACTACCCCTGCCCTGAGTCAGCGGGCGGGCGCGCGCTCAGGACACCAATTTGAAACGCCCGTCGCGCAGCAGACTGCACCTGCGGCCTCTCCACTGGACGGAATTTCCAAAAAACCCCGCTACCCAGATGCAGAAACTCAGCAGGTCCTGGAGGGGAATCAGCGCCCAGTCGATCAGGGCGAGCCTTCCGCCCAGAACCCACACCGCGGTGGACCAGGCGGCGCCGGCGCGGAAGGCGGCAGCGATCAACAAAACTGGCCAGGCGCGTGGCTGCAGCAGACAGAGCGACATCGCGAGAGGCAGAGGATTGGTGAATGCCTCGCCCCAATATCCGCGCGGCCGCGAACGGCGCGTGCTGCGTGCCCAGCGCAGCCGGTGGCGCAAATTGGCGGCGAGAGCCTGGCTGCCGATGCGATGCTCGATCACGTGAGAAGATAGCACCACGCGGTAGCCGCGTTCCGCCGCGCGCCGGCCCAGCACGAAGTCCTCAGCCAGAAATTCGCCGAGCTGCCCAAAACCGCCGGTGCGCTCAATTACTTCCCGCCGCGCGGCGATGGTCGGGCCCAGCGCAAAATTCATGCCCTCGAGCATCCGCGCCACCAGCACGCCGCCCACGAATTCTGTATTCATGCCCGCCGCTTCCAGGCGCGACCACAGGCTCCGTCCGGCCACCGCGCGATACGGGCAGGTGATCACGCCGACGGAGCAATCCTGAAATTCCGCAGCGAGCACGCGCACCATATCGGGTTTGGCGCGGACGTCGCTGTCGCTCATCACCAGCAGATCGAATCGCGACTCCTCGGTCAGGCGCTGAAGGCTGAAAGCTTTGGCGTTCGGCCCGGGCGATTCGCCGGTGATAATCAGCCGCGACGGTGGTTTAGTAGGAAATTCAGCGCGCACCTTGGCGAAAATTGCCACGGCGGGGTCGTCCGCATGGTGGACCGCGGCGAGAACCTCGAAATCAGGGTAGTCCTGCGCGAAATAACTCCGCAGATTCTCTTCCAAGCCTTCATCCACCCCATGGAGAGGCCGCAGAAGACTGATCGGTGGACAGAAAATCAATGCTGGCGGAACTACCGCTAGATAGCGTCGCGCGGCAACGATCGTCAGCACACAAAACACCAGCGAACCGCTTACAAGGACGACCGATAGCACCATGAGGGCGCCCCGCAACATCTCCGGAAAAGCCGATAGTATGCTGTGGAGTGTACTCGTCATCTCGCGGTGATTTGGATCCTTCCACCAGTAATGACCCCGGCAGTCGGCCGGAGTTCCAATTTCGCGGATGTAAGTACGGTCGGAGGGCTATTGGAGCTTGAGAAGCTTGAGGCGCTTGAGGCGCTTTCACGTTCTGAAATCGACGTGCGGGGCCACTGTTTTTCACGATTTTCGCCAAGACTGGCGGTGTCGGACCTTGGGTACCCACCGGGAGCGATCGGCCCCAAGCTTAGGGCGCTTTCGCCGAAACCACACCGATGTTAGCGATGTTGTCGCCCTTGCTCATCGACGGCACAGCGCACACGTGCAGCACCACGCCGGAAACCGGAGCGCGCGGCTCGTATGCCACGCGGTCGAAATAATCGGTGACGTAGCCCAGTTTCATCCCTGCTTCCACATACGTCCCGCGCTTCACCAGCGGATAAAAAATCCCCGCCTGCTCGCTGGAGACGTCCACCACCTTTTCCAGCCACACCGGATGCTCCACAGGCCTCGCTTCGCCGGGCAGGATGTGCAAATAGCGCATCACGTTAAGCGATCCATCCACCAGCGCCGCTACATCCTCGCTCTCCACCGTGCCGGCGTAGCCGGCCTCGGCCGTAATGGCCGGCTTGCCGCGCGTTGACGCCGTGCTATCCAGATATCGCGAAGCCTTCGGATCGGTGGGCCGGTCGTCGGAAATAATAATGTGGTCCAGCCCAAACGCCAGCACCATCCCGCGCGATACGCGGTCCTGCTCCTCGCTCCCGGTCTTCAGCCAGTAGCTGTAGGTGCGCAGGCTTTCGTCCAGGTCGCCGCCGTGCAGATCGATCAGCGCGTCGCACCGCTCCACCACCTGCTGCGTGATCAGCCACGACGCGCGCTCCGTCTGCGTGCCGTCCTGCTTTCCCGGGTACATGCGGTTCATGCTCTTGCGGTCCACCGGATTCACGTGCGGCACTTTCTGGTCAAACGACGCGCGGTTCACCAGCGGCACCAGAATCACCGTACCGGAAATTTCCGCCGCATCCAGCCGCGAGATCAATTTCTCCACCGCTAGGATCGACGCGTACTCCGTCCCGTGCGCTCCCGAAACAATGGCCAGCACTTTCCCCGGTTTCGCGCCGCGCACCACCACCACGGGAAGCTGCGTGCCCGCATCCATCCCCGCCGGCACCTCGATGTAGCCCATACCCTTCTGTCCCGCCGCAGCGCTGGCCGTGCCCACGGAAAAAGTCGTCTGCTGCGCCCCGGCGGAAACTGCAAGCGGGCACGTAACCGTGATCACCCCGGCAAGGGCAAATAACCCACGCCGGCGCGGGACGAACCGGCGGAGTGGGCGGAACAAGCAGAACCATTTGGTCATGGGAACCTCCTCCAGGCAGGCCACCCGCAAGAAGCAAATCCTCTCGGACCTTGCGCGCCACCCTGCCGCGGGATTATATCGTCGTGGTTATACCATGTATGATGGAAGGCTAGGCACACCGGTGGAAGGGGTAGTGGGGATGCTCGACAAAGACGAAAAGCACTGGCGCGAACTGTGCGACCAGGCCTCCAACGAAAAAGACCCGGCCAAACTGATAAAATTGATGCAAGAAATAAACCGCCTGCTCACCGCCGAACACCACCGCCTCAAAGGCGAACCTGCCCCCAACGACCCTAAAGCCTCCAACTGATTCACTCCGTCAAAATAATGGCAGGCGCCCGGACCTGAAGAAATTCAAGCGCCCCGCACGGCGGTTTTATGTCTGCGGCCTCCCTTCCTGACCTGGCGGTGCCTGCCCTCACCCACGATGAATTTCAGTGGCTCCTCGCCGAATCCAACTCGGCTTCCTAGCAGAAAAGTCTTCGCCGCGCGGCACCTGCCATTGCCAGCATTCCACTCCCCAACAGTAACAGCGTGGAAGGCTCCGGGGTCGGAGTGGGAGTACCAAACTGATTATTCACGATGAGACCGCTCGCAGAGCTGAGCGTATACCCGGCTGGAAGGTTAGCCACCGGGCCGGTGGTCGGCAAACCGAAAGTATTTGCAAAATTTGAGATGGCGCTCGCAGTTCCCACACAACCACCATTGCAAAAATTGGTAGGGCCCGCGATGGAGCCTTCTTGCAGACCAAGGGTAAACGAGAAGGGCGTGCCCACGGTAACTGTGGCGACGCCCGTCCTGAAAATCGTATTGGAAATAGTGCCCTGGTTCGCGACGATGCCCTGTAAAATCCCGCTGGAACTGTAAGCTCCGTTGCTCGCCTGCATCGCGCCTTGGCCCGACGTGCCGGCCAGCTGATAGGTAACACCCACGGTCGATACGGCCAGCATATTGCTACCCGTGCTCTGGTCAATCAACGCCCCCGAGATGTCCAGGTTGAACGACACTGTGAGGATAGTCCCCACAGTTCCTACCGGTCCCGAAATAACCAGATCGTTAAAACTGAAAGTATTATTATTGGCACCGGTCGCAATCTGACTCACCGAAGCGCCGAAGGCAAAGGCGGTGAGGGTGGGGACTGATGCGAACGCGTTCGTCATTGAGTGCAGCACTCCGAGGGTCACCTGGTCCGTGGCGCTTGCCGTGCCGGTGCCGTACCCTATGAGCGTTGGTGCGCTCACCGCAAGGCTCGACCCGCAAATTGCGGTAGACTGGTTTGAGGGAAGAATTATGCTCCCGAAGCAAGAGTTTGCTTCAGCGGGCTGGGCCACGGCGAAACCGCACAGAAGTACTACAGCCATGACGGCGATATGCAGTTTTCCACGATATGATTGCTGTCTCATGATGTCTTTCTCCTTTCTTGACTTAGTAGCTCTAGAGCTAATCGGAATGAATAGGTTCATTGCGTGCTTACTTGGTGCAATTTCTTATTCCTACACTTGTTGCTGCCGTCCAAGCGTTCGGCTAGACTCACCCAGACTCCCAAACTGCTTAATCCAGCCCGTCTCCGCGTTCGCCTACGCTGGACTAAAATGGCTTTGAAGTCTTTTAAGAGTTTTCCTATTTTGTTCGCAGATTTTTGAAAGCGTCCATGCGACAGGAATCAAAGCACTTCTACGAGTTCGGCCCCTTCCGTCTCGATGCGCCAGAGCGCCTGCTCCTTCGCGACGGCAAGCCCGTCGAACTTACCCCCAAGGCCTTCGACACTCTTGTCGCCCTAGTCGAGAACAGCGGCCACCTCCTCACCAAGGATGAATTGCTGAAGCGCTTGTGGCCGGATTCCTTCGTCGAAGAGGCCACCCTGGCCAAAAATGTCTTCACTCTCCGCAAGGCCTTGGGCAGCTCGCCCGGCAACGACGAATACATTGAAACGGTGCCCACCCGCGGCTACCGCTTCGTGGGCGACGTGCGGGAAGTAACCGAGGGTGGCCCCATTTTGCCGCTGCACGGAGTCGCACCTCTTCCAGCCGTTTCACCAGTTGCCCGTGAGCCGATTGAGACCGTTAAGCCAGAAACGCCGGTTGCGTCCGTCCGCCCAGGTCGTCTTGTGCTCCGAGCCTTATTGGCGCTCTCCTTGGCAGCGGCCGTTATTGTCGTCGGAATGCTAGCGCGGCAACGGTTCTGGCCGCCTCCGAGTCCTCCGCTTCGCATGACCAGACTCGCGGTTCTCCCCTTTGCAAACCTCAGCGGCGATCCGGCGCAGGAGTATTTCGCGGATGGCTTTACCGAGGAGATGATCACGCAACTGGGCGATCTCGAGCCGGGACGTTTGGGGGTGATCGCGCGCACCTCCGCCATGCAGTACCGCAACACGCAGAAACTCGCCGGCCAGATTGGCCGCGAGCTGGGAGTGGATTACCTGTTGGAGGGCAGCGTGCGCCGTTCCAGCGACCGCGTGCGAATCAGCGCGCAGCTCATCCGCGTGCGCGACCAGACGCATCTGTGGGCTGCCGATTTCGATCGCGACGACAAGGACATCCTGGCGTTGCAGAGCGACGTCGCGAAAGCGATCGCCGCAGAAATCAACCTGAAGCTTCTGCCGGAAGCGAGTGCCCACCGGTCGCCCGCGCGGCCTCTCGATCCCGAGGCCTACCGTTTCTATCTCCAGGGGCGCTTTTTCTGGAACAAGCGTACCGAACCCGGCTACGTCAAGGCGGTCGAGTACTTCAACCAGGCGCTTGCGCGCGATCCAAAGTACGCGCAAGCGTTCGCCGGATTGGCTGACGCCTACGCGCTTCTGGGATCTTTGCCCAGTGCGGAAATTCAGCGTCGCGAGGCTATGCCCCGGGCCAAAGCCGCTGCGCTCACCGCCCTCAAGCTCGATCCCTCTCTGGCTGCTGCCCACACTTCACTGGCGTTTGTCAGGATGCACTACGAATGGGACTGGCCCGGCGCGCAGCAGGAGTTCCAGCGCGCCATCGAGCTCAATCCCGATTACCCCACGGCTCATCAATGGTATGCCTACTGGTTCGTGGCGCGGGGAAGGACCGGCGAGGCGCTCGACGAAATGCACCGCGCACAGCAGGCCGATCCGCTCTCCCTCATCATCCTCACCGATTCCTGCGAGATGCTGCTCTACGCCGGCCGCTACGATCAGGCCGCGCAACAGGCTCAGAAAGCGCTGGAACTGGATGCCAATTTCGCTCTGGCGCACGTGTTTCTCGCGCAAGCGTACGAGAAGAAACGGATGTATCCGCAGGCCATTACCGCGTATCGGAAGGCGCTCGCTCTGAGTCCCGGCAATGGCTGGTCAAGCCTGGGGCTTGGCCGCATCTATTCCCTCGCCGGCCAGCGCGCGAAAACCGAAGCGATTCTCAAAGAAGCGCTGAAAGAAGCCCGGCACCGGGGCGGTATGGAGCTGATCATCGCGCCGCTCTGCGCCCTTCTCGGGGAAAAGGACCAGGCGTTTTCCTGGCTCGAAAAGGCCTACCAGAACCGCGAAGGCGGGCTGATTCTCCTCAAGGTCGCCCCGGTTTTTGATCCGCTGCGCGCCGATCCGCGATTCGCCGACCTCGAACGCCGCGTCGGCCTCCCCCAGGGCGATTGAAGGAATTGGCTACCTATGGACATGGACCGACGTAAGTTTATCGCCCGCGGCGGCACATTTGCGGCACTAGTCTCGGTACCGGTGTTGAGTTGGTCGTACCGCCAAGCAGGGGAAGCACGCCCGGCTCAAGCGGACGAAAGCGCAGCACTGCTGGCAAAACTGGGGCGTCCAGCGTTGGAGGTCTTAACATTAGCTGCCCGTGCTCCCAGCGGGCACAACACACAGCCCTGGACGGTGCGAGTTCTCGACAGGGAGCACTGGATCATCGGCATTGATGGGTCTCGTCGCCTGCTGGCAGTTGACCCTACGGCACGGGAAACGCTGCTTTCGCTCGGAGCCTTCCTCGAAAATATTGTGGTAGCCGCCGCTCACTACGGGTACGGGGTCGAGTACGAGGTCATTGCACATTCGCCTGCCGACGCCGATGTCATTGATTTGCGGTTGCGCAAAACTGCTCCGTCACCCCAGCCTCTGGCTGAGATCAGCCTTCGCAGGACCGTTAGAAACGGCCATCTGGCGGGCGAAATCAAATCAACAGACCTTGCGGCGGTCACCGGCCGCGGCGAAGACTGCCACTATTTTCCCAGAGGCACGGCTGCGGCCAAGTATCTTTCGGAAGGTACCGTGGAGGCCAACCGCCAGCAGGCGTTTCGCGATCCGGCCCAAGAGGAACTCGCCAACTGGATTCGTTGGTCGGCTGGGGATGCCGCGAGGTACAGGAATGGATTGACGCCGGACAGCATGGAAATCGAGGGGTTGACCGGATGGTATGTGAGCCATTTCTATGATCGCGCCTCCGTGTTGTCGAAGTCCTTCCGGGATACCACCATCAAGCAAGTGATCGAACGGGTCGGACAAGGCGGTGGCTGGCTTGTGGTATCAAGCCCAGGAACCGCAATCCCTACCCTGATTGAGACCGGAAGAAAAGTCGAGCTAATGTGGCTGCGGCTTCGTGACCGGAAAATCGCCATCCACCCGATGACGCAGATGCTTGAGGAAGCCCCCTGGCGCGAACAGGTGGCGAAAAACTTGGGAATCGATGGCGTGCCGCAGTTCCTCCTCCGCATCGGTTATCTCGTTTCTTATCCGAATCCCATGAGCGTGCGAATGCCGCCCGGCTGGATCATGACCTATGACCCCCGCTTCAAGTAAAGGTGCGTTTTCTATGGCTGGCGCGGTGGTTCGACAGGGCGGACTAACGATCGTACAGGCGTAAATGCATGATGGGGCTGAACTCTTGTGTAGCGACGCAGTTGCGACGGATAAAGCGAAGGATGAAGCGACGGAGTGGGCGCCGTGTGGAAGCGTAATATGTTGGTCGCCGTTGTCATACTTGTCAGCCTGGCTGGTATCGTCATCCTGACGATGCGCCACCAATTCGTTTCGCGTCTCGATAGGCTGGAAGCCCGAATCAAAAGCGCAAACGTACCGAACGGCTCGCGACGCGACCTCCCTCCTTCCGTTTTGGCCCTGGCCGCGCGCCTGGGGGCTCGCGGGGATGGTGCGCCGGGCTTCACCACCTTTGAGCAAAGCGGCCAGATGTGGCAAACGCAGGGTGGCAAACAGATGGATTTCACAGCCAGGCAAACGGTCAGTTCATATTCATCGGAGTACCTGTGGCGGGCGTTCTTTGCGCCTTTTGGGGCAAGTACGGCGGCCGACTATTTGATTGATGGGACCGGCGGATTGGAAGTAAAGCTGTTGGGTGCGGTGACCGTGGCGCGAGCCGTCGGCGGAGCCGATATAAATCAGGGCGAAGCTCTGCGCTACCTCGCCGAACTGCCGTGGAATTCCGATGCGATACTGAACAACAGATTCCTGGACTGGACGGTAATCGACGACAACACTCTCAAGGTCGCGACGGGTAGGGGAGCGGATCGCGGCGAAGTCACCTTCAAACTGGACGGCAACGGCCTGATAACCACCGCCAGCGCGCCATCCCGAATGTATGCCAACAAAGGCGGAACGATGACTCCGCGCCCATGGCATGGCCGGTTTTGGGACTATCAAAACGCAAACGGACGGCTCATCCCCTGCCAGGCCGAGGTGACGTGGACACTGGATGAGGGTGAGTTCATCTACTGGCGGGCCCGTATTATCCCCAACTCCGTTTCCGGGCCTTGAACCGGAGCGGGCTCGGGGTAAAGATGCGGACAGACTTGAATGGCGCTGGGCGATTGCCAACTGGCCATGATCAGGCTACGGCCGGCCAATGGACTGGTACTCGAAGCCCAGTTCCCTCATCTTCGCCGGGTCGAGCAAATTGCGGCCATCGAACACCAGCGGACGCATCATCGAATCTCGCACGCGAGCCCAGTCGAGCTTCTTGAACTCTTCCCACTCGGTGACGATCAGCAGCGCATCGGCTTTGTCGGCCACCTCGTAAGGATCCGCGTAGCGCACCTGCGGAAATGTCTCGCGGGTTCTCTCCATGGCTTCCGGGTCGTAAGCGCGCAGCGAAGCGCCTTCCGCCAGCAGCTTGCGGATCAAGTCGATGGAAGGAGCAAACCGGATGTCATCGGTATTCGCCTTGAAGGTGAGCCCCAGCAGCCCCACCTGCTTGCCCTTCAGCACCCACAGCGCGCGGCGAATCTTGGCCAGGAACTGCTCGATGCGATCCTTATTGACGTTTTCCGCCTCGCGCAATAACGAGAAGTCCACCCCGGCGCGCCGCGCCAGCGCCACGAACGCCTGCAAATCCTTCGGCAGGCAAAAGCCGCCGAAACCGATGCCGGCCTTCAGGAAAAACGGCCCGATGCGCGGATCCATTCCCATGGCCCGCGTCACCTCTTCAATGTTTCCGCCGAGTCGCTCGCAGAGGTCGGCAAGAACGTTGGCATAAGAAATTTTCAATGCCAGAAAGGAATTGCAGGCGTGCTTGATCAGCTCCGAGCTGTTGATCGTGGTCACCAGGTAGTGCGGCTTCTCCCCGGCCGGGCAGCCTTGCGGGTGCACCGGGCACTTGAACTTGCGATCGAGAATGGGCGCGTAAATTTCGCGCATCTGTTTTGCGGCGGCTTCATCTTCCACGCCCACCACGATGCGGTCGGGATGCATGAAGTCCAGCACGGCCGTGCCTTCGCGGAGAAATTCCGGATTGGAGACCACGCGAAAATGCGCTCCGCTCTTGCGCCCGTAAACTTCGAGCGCCCGCTTCAATTGCTGGCCGGTCTGCACCGGCACCGTGCTCTTCTCCACCACCAGCTTCGGGCCATGCGCCTCCGCGGCGATGATCCGCGCCACCGAGTCGATTGCCGAGAGATCCGCCTCGCCATTTTCGAGGGGCGGCGTGCCCACGCAGATGAAGATCGCCTCGCCCTCCTGAATCGCCGACGGCAGGTCCCCGGAAAATTTAATGCGCCCATCTTTGCGGCAGGCGGCGATGACTTCTTCCAGATGAAGTTCGTAAATGGGGATGTGACCCGCTTCGAGAGCGATGATTTTCTTGGGGTCATTATCCACGCAGGTAACGTGGTGGCCCACCGCGGCCAGGCAGCCGCCCGTCACCAGACCCACATATCCGCAACCGATTACAGTAATTTTCAAGGGAATCCCGTCCTCACGAAATGGAATAGGACCACTTTAGCAACCTCCCATTCTCCCGCACGTCTCCGACTGGGAAAAGAGAATTCTGCCGTTTACGTGTACGGGGAGCTACAGGGCGGGAATCAGGACTGCGGGGTGAGAAAGGCAGTAAGACCAGTGGAAGCGGACTCGAGGAGTTTCAATGTGGCACGCGCGGACATAAACCATGACGACGCCGGAACCGGCGCCGTGCCGGAGGTCATTCCCGCCAGCAGGGCCGCGATCATTTCCGTCTGGCCTTTGCCCTGGAATTTCCTCGTGGAGCGGCCCGTCGCGGAGCGTAGTTCCACGCTGGCGAAATTCTCGACAATGGCCGTGCAGCCTGCACGCGACACCTGGATGATTTCTTTAGGAAGGGATGCATGCGCGGACGTCTCGTAGGTGAGTGTTGCCGTTGTACCGCCCGGAAACTCGATGATCGCATGCAGGTTTTCATCCGGCGCGATGCCTTGCATGGCCGCAAACATTTTCACCGGTGCCGCGCCGGCCATTTCAATGCACCAATCCACAAAATGGCAGGCTTCGCCAAGAATTCGGCCACCCTGCAACGGATCGTGCAGCCAGTGGTCTGGCGGCAGAGGACCAGCCTGCACATGGTAACGAATGCTGAGCGGCGCGCCCGCGGGGGTCGCCGCAAAAAACTCCTTCAGTGCCAAAGTGGCCGGCGCGAATCGCCGATTGTGCCCCACCATCAGCGGCAGCGGATGAGCGCGCCAGACTTCCTCCAAAGCGTCGAGCTGTGATTCTTCGAGGCACAGCGGCTTTTCAACGAACACCGCCTTTCCCGCTTGCAGCGCAGCTTGCGCCAGCGAAGCATGCGAGTCGTGCCGCGAGGCGATAAAAACCAAATCGATTTCCGGATCATTCAAGACATCCGCGGGATTCGTGGAGCATCGCGCTATGCCAAATTGCTCGGCAACTTTTCGCGCGGAGAGGCCGCGTGTGGTGACCACGCTGAGCAGTCTCACGTCGGCGCGCGATTTCAGCAAGGGAAGCAGCGTGCCGGCTGCATAGCTGCCCGCGCCTATAAAGCCTGCTCCGATTGTCCCGGGGCGACGCAGCTCCGGCGCTCGCAGGGAAATGCTGGCAGGCGGCTTGGCCTCCAGCACCGGATATTGCAGCACCACGCCGAGCGAGGGTTCGCCTCCGGTGACAATGTCGTACGCGCGTGTGGCATCCTCGATCGGCAGGCGGTGGGTGATGAGCGGCGTCACGCTGATCTGCTTGCGCGCCAGCAGATCGAGAAAAGCTTCGAGGTTGCGCGCCAGGGTCCAGGGCACGTAGGCGCGCGGATAATCCATACCCTGCTCTTCATATGCCGGGTCGTAGCGCCCCGGGCCGTACGACCTTGCGTAAATCACGCTCAATTCTTTGAGGTAGGCTTCGGTACGCGGAATATCAGTGCGCACATCGCCCACCACAATGATGCGCGCGCGATCGGCGGCGGCCTTCACGGCAAGTTCCACAGGAGCTGAACTCTTAGCAGCCGCAGCAATAAAAACGCGGTGAAATCCGTGTGTAAGATTCCACGCGCCCAGAGCATCTTCAAGCGCGTCCCCCTGCGCCGCAGCCGTGCGCTCGATGCCGAGCCGGCCAGCGAGAGCCAGGCGGTCTGAGCGGGGATCAAACCCGGCCACACGACAGCCTGCGGCGCGCAGAACTTGTGCCAACAGAAGCCCCACAAGTCCCATGCCGATCACAGCCACTTCGTCGCCGAGTTGTACTTCGCCCAGGCGCATGGCGTGAATCGCGACTCCGCCGAGCGCAGCAAACGCGGCCTCTTCGAAACTGACCTCATCCGGAATCGTGGCGATAAGATTGCGCGGTACAAAATTAATTTCCGCGTGCGTGGCGGCGTCGGTGCCCGCGCAGGCCACGCGAGCTCCCGGCCGCTGTGCGGAGTCGCGCGATTCCAGAACAATGCCCGCGCAGCTATAACCCATGGCGCGCGTGACATCGAGGCGCTGCTGGACTTTCCGCACCGTCGGCCACACGCCTTCGCGGCGCACGCTATCGAGGACTTTGCGCACCTGGTCGGGCCGTCGCAGCGCTTTACCGAGCAATGTCGAGCGTCCCAGCTCCGCCGCAGCGCGCTCCGTGCCCGGGCTGAGTACCGAGCAGACCGTGGCGACTAGTACGCCGGGCGCACGCAGCCCAGGCGGAGGCACGTCTTCAATCTCAATCGTGCCGCTGCGCAGATTTTGCACCACTTGCTTCACGCCGATGCCTCCCGCGGCGAGTGATTCTCGCCGAGAATACTGAATTCGAAAACAGACTTAACGCTTCCACTGGCCGTACCGGAAAAACTTAGAATCTTAGCGTGGATTTTTTGTCCGAAGCGCGGCGCCACCCAGCCCTCATCTACCCGTGCAACCAGCTTTCCGGGATCAATTGAAGACCAAATCCGCAGCCTGACAGGGCCAAGTCGCCAGGCCGAATTCCATTCTAGCGTAGCGCCAGCCTGCTCATTCAAATACGGTTTCGTCGGCGCGCCTGCCGCAGGCTCATCGGCTAACTCCGGTGTGATGCCCGGCGCCAGATGAAACAGCCATTCGAGCGGAGCTGCGGCGCGCAGTGTCACTTTGTCGAGCAGCGTCAACACTTCCCGTTTCGCGTCAAACCGCAGTTCGCGCGCGACAAGGGCCTGCGCGGCGAGGCGCTCATATCCGAAATGCTCACCGGAAAATTCGACACCATCAAGAGTCGCCTCCCAACGCAACAGACGCGAGCGCGTGTCGTCCACGATTCGGAAGAGCAAAGCCGGCCAGAAGCGATTCTGCTCCGCTCCAGCTACCACGACACCATTGTGATAGCGAGTGGAGCGAAAAAGATTTCGCGCCTGAGGATCTCCGGAATAGCTCGGAAGTCCCGGATCCACCACTACCGGGCGCCCATCGCAGCAAAACTCCACGCTCAACTGATCGCAATGCGCGTGATTCGACCATCCGTTGGCTCCCAGCGGCCCACACCGGATACTGCCTCGCAACCGCGGCGACGAGAAGAAAAAAAATCCCGCCTGAGGAAAGGCGATGTAATCCGCAGTTGCGTTGTTCGAGGTGGCGGATGGCGGAATGAAACCCAGGCGCCAGAAAACATCCGCGGTTCGTTCAGGGCCGGGCGGAGGAGAAGCATAGCCATAAAGTGCAGCGCCGACGCGGGCCATTGGAATTACGGCGCCGTCTCTGCCGTCTTCGAACGGAAGGAAGCGGCCATCATCTGCGTCGCCCCAAACGGGAGGGCTTTTCCGTCCCGCGCAGAGAGTGGCAACAAATCCAAACATGCGTGCAAGAGATTCCGCATACGGAGCGCCACAAGCCTTTTCAATAGCTGCACGAGTTTCCGCGGCATCGCCAGGCCGGCTGCCGTCAATTCTGGCCAGCAACAGCCCGCAGGTTAGAAATATCTCTGCGATGAAACAGTGATAACCCGAGGAGCCTTCGCGGGCCACTCCGTCCTCGCCGACAAGGTTGTTCATCTCAGCCAGGAGTTCCTGGCGCGCCAGATCGAACCAAGCGCGTCCTTCGGGCGTCTCCTGGAAGAGAATTCCTAGATGCAAGAGGCCCGCTACGCACGACAAGTAATGATTTGCGCGCGCGACAGGATTCCATTCGCTATGAACAGCCAGATGCCGGCCGTGCAGGAAAAGAGTTTCCAGAAACTCGTTTTCGAACTGCGTATCAAAGCCGCCGTAACTTCGGAAAAATCCCGCCGCCGTGATCCAGTTAACCGAGCGAATCGCAACCTCCATGGGCATCGCCCAGTGCGCGCCCCGCGGATAGGGATTGTTGCGAATCCAGTGGCGAACCTGGTCCTGAAATGTACTGGCATAAATGTTCTCACCAGTGGCCGCAAATGCCTGACCCAACGCGAGCGCATGATGAAAACGCCCCAGCTCCCAGGGGCGCTTGATGTCGGTGCCTGCAGGCGCCCCGGCCTGAGAATCGAGCACGCTCAGTCCGGCAGCGCGTTCGAGCGGCCAGCGGTAGCCGGTCTGCCAGTCGCGATGCCAGTCGATTTCGGAACCCATGGCAATGCGTTCTCCGAATATTTCGAACTCATTGCGGCAGGCGCGGTCAGCGATCGCGATGATTCTTTCCGCATACGGCAGTTGGCGGAGGCGATCCAGCGCGTCGATGACCGGAGGTAGAAATAGCGCAAAATTTCTTCCCGCAAATCCATTTAAAAATTCGGGGAGATTCTGGTGGAGCGAATCCTTCCAGCGCAAGCGGCCACGCCGCCAAGCTTCCCCCGCAGCAAAGCGAAGCGTGTCGAGCGGTTGCCTGCGGGCCTGTGCTAACAGGTAGGAAAGCATTTCACTCATGGAGATCAAACTTCAAATGGCGCTGGTTAAGCGTGACCGGGATAATTTGCCAGCAGATCGAGTGAATCGCGGCGCGCGCTAGCCGGCGGCCGCCTTGCGAACGGAAGGCACTACACCCGCCTCATCATCCAGCGGCAAGGTCTCGTGGTCCGCGAAATCGGTCATGCGGTTGCAGAAGGAACCGCGGAGCAGGTCCATCAGAGCGCTCAGCCGGAATAACATGGTGCTGCGCTCGAGCGATCGATAAAGAACCAGAGTGCCGCGCCCGATTCCACGATGGACCAGGGGGATTTCCATCATCCACTGCGACGACAAGGTATTTCCGCCCTCCTGCTGCGCCGCATTCCCCCAGTTGAAATGAAGACTACGACTGCCGTGGAATTCGCAGCGGGCGCCGCCGAAATCCAGTTGTTCGAGTAGATCCGTGACAGAGCACCACAGCTCATCGGCGGTAGCGGTGGCGCCGATCAGCGCCCCCGCTTTGCGGATGGAAATCTGATTGCGCAGCACCTGAGGCTGATTGCGCAGCGCCTGCCGGATATGCGAATCGAGCTCTGCAAATTCAGGGTACTGCATCCGGCTAACCACCAGCCAGGCCAGCGTGCCGCAGAGCAGCGCGATCACCGGTGAAAACGCGCCCGTGTAATTAAACACCAGCAGCGACGAGAGAGCGAACAGGGCGGCCAGACCGTAGAGGACCAGCACAGCGGAACGCTGCGTGCCGCCGATTTTCAGCAAGCGGTGATGCAGGTGTTCCTCATCACGACGGAAGAGCGGATGTCCGGAGAGAAGCCGCCGCAATGTGGTTACCGAAACCTCGAGCAAGGGCAGGCCGAAGATCAACAGGGGCACGGCCATGGTGATCAACACAGGCCCCTTCTGCGAGCTGGCGACCGACAGCGCCGCCAAGCACAGCCCCAGCGTCAGACTTCCCGAATCGCCAAGGTAGATGCGGGCGGGGTGAAAATTGTGCGGTAGAAAACCCAACAGCGCGCCCGCAAGGCATATGGCGGAAACTGCGGTAAACGAATTTCCCACCAGGGCGGCGAGCAGGAAGAGAGCCAAGCAGGCGAACAGGCCAACGCCGGCGGCCAGACCGTCCAGGCCGTCAATCAAGTTGAAGGCGTTGGAGATCGCCACCAGCCAAAGCAAGGTCACAGGAACAGAAAGCCAGCCCAGCACAATCGGCGTGTGCGTGAATGGATTCGAGAGAATCTCCACGCGGAAGTCGGCCATGTACAGCCAGCCTCCGGCCAGCAACTGGACCAAAAGCTTTTCCCAGGGCCGCGCACCGCGCAGATCATCGTAGAGGCCCAGCAGAAAAACTCCGGTCGCCGCTCCCAAAAGCGCGAGTCCCCGCAGGCTTTCCTGCGTGACCCGCGAAGTCACCTGATTGTGTCGCAGGAATAGAATGCCCAGCGTCAACAGGAAGGCTATAAACACGGCCACCCCACCAAGGCGAGGTGTTCCATCGGCGTCCGGTTCATCGCCGTGGCGGCCGGCCCAGCCGCGCTCGGCCGCCAGGCGAGCCAGGGACAGCGTTAAGAAGTAAGAAAATCCAGCAGAAAAGAGCAGCAGGACAAGGTAAGTTCGCATTAAGACTCCGGTACGCTATTGATCTGCTTGCGAGACTCCACGGTATTTAGACGGGTACGCGACAACACCAGGCGCTGCAGTATTTCGGAATACTCCAAGGCGAGCCGTTCACGAAGGAATTCGTGGGAAACAAATTCGCGTCCATTCTGCCCCAGCGCGCGGCTGCGCGCCGCGTCGCGCTGCAGTTCGCGAATAGCAGCTACAAGCTGCGAAACGTTTTCCGGCTCTATGGCGATTCCTGCGCGCGCACGGTCCAGCAAGCGCTTCGCCTCGCCATCGACGCCGAGCAGCAAAGGCCGTCCTACGGCCATGATTTCCAGCATCTTCGAAGGAACTACGGTGCGAAACACTTCGTTCTTCCTCAGCAAGACAGCGCACACGTCGGATTCGGCGATCCAGCGCGGTACTTCGCCGCGTGGGCGTTCACCGATAAAATCGACGTTGTCCAGGCGATTCTGGCGGGCGTAAGACTCGAGGGCGCCCCGCCTCGCTCCTTCGCCTACGATGCGGAAACACACGGAGGAGTCGCCACGAAACTCGGCCGCAGCATCGAGCAGTGTTTCCAGGCGATGGGCCATCCCGAGTGTCCCGATGTAGGTAACGATAAAAGGACCGGAGCCTTTAGGGGGAGCGCCGCCCGCATCGAAAAATTCACGATCCACACCGTTGGGGATCACGCTGACGCGATCGCCCGGCAGCCCCCCATTTACAATGGCCTCGCGTTGCGCGCCTGTCACGGTGACGATGTGTGCAGCACGGGAATAAAGCCCGTGTGCCAAAGCTTCGAGGCCGCGAACCAGGGGCGAAGCTTTCTGGGACGCTCCTACCGCCACCAGCGATTCCGGCCATAGATCGCGTACTTCCATCACCAGTGGGGCGTTGAAGCGGCGCGCGAGCACGGCGCCCGCTACGGCGCAAAGCAGTTGTGGTGAAGTGGCCACGATCACGTCCGGGCACGGCAGGCGAAGCGAACCCACCACGGAAGCAGACAGGAGAAACGACCCGTAATTCAGCGAGCGCCGGATTTTCCCGCGATTCGCGGCAGGATAAATCCACGTGCGGTGCACGGTGACCCCGTGAAAATTCTCGCGCAGAAAACCACGACGAAACGCTTGCCGGTATTCGGCAGGAATGCGTCCGGTGGGATGGTGTGGAAAGCCCGTCAAAACATGGACGTCATGACCCGCAGCGGCCCAAAGACGCGAAAGGCCCGCCACTCGCCCGGCTGGGGCGCCCATCTCCGGCGGGAAGTAGTGGGTCACGTAGAGAATCCTCACGCTCCCACCTCCGCTTTTCCGGCGAAGCGTGCGCGAGCGTCGTTTGCATTCGGAGCGCCGCCTGCGGGCTCGCCATCCAAATATTGCCGGCACCATTCCTCGAGCACGAGCAAGGCCCACAAGTGCAGCGAGTAATCGCGCCTGCCGGTCTGGAACTCGCGCACGATGCGCTCGACCGCCGCGGGTTGGAACCATCCGCGACGCTCCACTGATTCACGCGAAAGGTAGTGAGCCACCAGCGGAGCCAACTCGCGCCGCAGCCAGATTCCCAGCGGTGGATTCAGCCCCAGCTTGGGGCGTTCCAGAATTTCCGCGGGCAGCAGCGGCCGCATGGCTTCGCGCAACACATACTTTCCCGTGCGTCCGTGCAATTTTTGCCCTACCGGCAAGCGCAGGGCGAATTCCACCAGGCGATGATCCGTGTAGGGGAGACGAACCTCGAGCGCGTGCGCCATGCTCATGCGGTCGCCGTAACGGAGCAGGTTGTGCGGCAAGAAGGAGTGCAGATCGACGTAACTCGCCTGATCGAGCGGGTGGCAATCGGCGACGCGGGAAAACAGCCCGTCAAGAAATTGCTCACCGGCATGGCCGCCCATAGCGGCTCGAAATTCCGGCGTGTAAAGTTCACCGCGCATACTCGGCGAAAAGTAGCTGACCCATCCGGTATAGGCGCGCTGCCAGCTTTCGCCGCTCGCCGATAAGAATTCACGCAGACGCCGCCGCGCGTGAAAGCCACTGGCGCCTTCGGGAATGCCTTCGGCGAGCATAGCCAGTGCGCGCCGAAGCGGCCCTGGTACAGCATCCAGAAACCGTCGCAGACGCACACCCAAATGGCGCGGATAACCGAGGAACAGCTCGTCTCCCGCATCGCCGGCCAGGGCTACGGTCACGTGGTTGCGCGTGAGCTCGGCCAGAGAATAGATCAGGAGCGCTGTAGGATTGCCGAATGGCTCATCGAACAGCGACACCATGCGCGGCAGCAGCTCGGCGCATTGCGGACGAATTTCCAGTTCGCGGTGCTCGGTATGGCAGTGCTCCGCAACTTTTCGCGCATACTCCAGCTCCGTGTAATGCTCTTCGCCAGCGCCAAATCCCAGGCTGAATGAACGCACCGGCTCTGCGCCGGCCTTCGACATCAGCGCCACGATGCTGCTGGAATCGAGGCCGCCGCTTAAAAACGCTCCCAGCGGAACGTCACTGATGAGCCGCAGCCGCACCGATTCGCCCAGGAGTGGGCGCAGCTCTTCTTGATATGCATCAGCGCTTCGCGCGCCGTTTTTTTCTTCGGAACCTTTCTCTGCGCGCGGCCGCGCGTCCCAATAGCAACCCGTAAACACAGCTCCCTCCTGCCATCGCAACCAGTGCGCCGGAGGAAGCTCCTGGATTCCCGCAAAAATTGTCTGTGGCGGAGGAATGTAAAGGTACGTGAGATAGTCGTCGACTGCGGCAGCGTTCAGGCTGCGATTCACGTCGGGATGCTGAAGGAGAGCCTTCATCTCGGATGCAAAAAGCAGGCGCTGGCCGGCGCGCGCGTAATAGAGCGGCTTCACGCCAAGACGGTCGCGAACCAGAATCAGGGAACGCTCGTGATGGTCCCAGACGGCGAAGGCAAACATGCCGCGCAGGCGTTCGAGCGCTGCCGTTCCCCAGCGCGCCCAAGCCTCCACCAACACTTCCGTGTCGGAGCGCGTGCGCAAAACGCAGCCGGCGCTCTCGAGCTCCTTTTGGATTTCACGGAAGTTGTAAATCTCACCGTTAAAAATAACCGTGCAACGGCCATCGGCGCTGGTCATCGGCTGGGCGCCGCCGGTTAAATCGATAACCGCCAAGCGGCGATGTCCAAAGCTCACCTCAGGCGTTGAAAGAAGGCCCTGGCCGTCCGGGCCCCGGTGAGCGAGGCTCAGCGTCATGCGCTCCAGAAGAGCGCGGTCGATTCCGGGAACAGCTCCTGCGATTCCGCACATTTTTTTTTGTGAGCCGGCAACTACTGTCGCCGGTAGAAACGAAGCCAGGCTTGAGGCAGAGGTGCCATTACCCTAGGAGATCTGCGGAACAGCTTTACGGCCGGTTCTGCGGGCCGGCCCGCGCGCGGCGCGGCTTGCGGCCATTTCCCGCAAGAGGCCGAGTAGACGGTCGACGTGGTCTTCCCACAGAAACTGTTCTACACGGTGTGATCCACGCGCCGCGAGCTCTTGCCGGAGAGCGGGATTGCGGATCAGTGCGCCGAGCTGCGCGGCCAAAGCTTGGGCATCGAGCACCGGAAAATATGAGCCGGCATTGCCGCAGATTTCTCGGTGCACGGCAATGTCGGAGGCGACGACCGGGAGTCCCGCGGCCATGGCCTCCACCAGCGGATGACCAAACGATTCACAGAGTGATGGAAAGACGAAGATGTCCACCTGTTCGTAAGCGCGCCACGTGGCGTCATAGTCCAGCACGCCGATCGTTCGTACTGTGCCGTCGAGGCGCCGCAGCAAGTCGAGCTCCTCCTGGGGCATACGCGTGTGCTGCCCGTCCTGCCGCCAGGGATCGAGCGTAAGCTGCAGTTCGAAGGAAACATTTTGCTGCTTCAGAATTTCCGCCGCGCGGAGCAGCGTGGCGAGATTCTTGTGATCGGCGTAATGCGATACCCAGAGGATTCTGGCCGGCCGAGGGACAGTCTGCTCGCCCCGCGCGCTTTTGAGGCGGGCGATTTGCTGCGCCAGACGCGCTCGCGGCACACCGTAGGAATTAACACGCGCGTGGCTTTCATCGAGCTTTACAAACTGCCGCAGATCTTCGAGCATGGCCGCCGACGGAGTCACGACGCAATCGGCGGCGCCCACCGAGCGGCACACCAGCCAGCGGCGCAGCGCAGTTTCCGCGCGAAAAGAGGCAGACTTGCCGGGAAGTACCTGCTGGAGATACTCGCGCGAAAAATAGATAGGAATACGCACCAGCAGCACCTGCGGACAGGGACACGCCAGCAAAGCGAAATTAGCGGAAGAGAAAAGCACATCCGGCTGCTCGCGCTCGAGCATTCGGCGCAGCCCCACCTGATCCCACCACAGACGCCGGGCATACGACCCGCCCGCTGCGCCGTCCGCGACCACGCGAAGCCGGGAATCCGTTGCCGGAATTTCCCGCGCTCTTTCTGGCGGCACTACAAAAACGAACTCCTCGCCCGGCCGCGCCTGCTCCAGCAGCGAGCCTGCCAGATTGCGGATATACGTGGCCGCGCCGCCCAGCTTTGCGGAGACTGCATTAACCAGAATTTTCATGCCGTCAGATGCTGCTCGCACCAGTTCTGTAAAACCACGAACACCCAGACACGCGACCAGTGCACCCGTCCGGCCAGAAACTCTTGCCAAAGTTTTTGCACGTACTCCCACCGCAATACCGGCTTGAGCGCTGCGCAGGGCTCCGCCAGCACTTCTTCAATCACCGGACGCAACTGTCCCTGCATCCACTGCGACCAGGGAAATTCGAAGCCGCGTTTTGGTTGGGCCAGAATTTCCGGCGGCAAGGGACGCCCAGCGGCATTCACCAGCAAAGGCTTGCGTTTCCGGCCGCTCACTTTCCACGCTCCCGGCATGCGGAGCGCGATTTGCGTAACCACATCGTCGACCAGCGGCACACGCACTTCGAGAGAGTGCACCATGCTCATGCAATCGGCGTCGCGCAGAAGTGTATTTCCGAGGTACACCAGCAGCTCGAGACATGAGACCCGGTTGATGGTGTCCTGGCTGCAGAGCAGGCGTTGCTGCCGGGCGAATTCCGCGGCATAGTCTTGAAAGCGAACCTGCATCAGCCAATCCGGCTGCAACAGATTCGCTACCTGCGCCGGCGCGAGCAAAAGCCGCGAGAGATAGAAAGGATGCGGAAAGCCGTCTTGCTCCTGTAACCAGCCAGCCAGTCGCCGGCTCCTGCTGGAGGAAAGCAGTGGCGAGTCGAGCATGCTTCCAGCCAGATGACGGCCCCAGGCGGGAATCCAGCGTTCGGCGCGCTCCATGCGCGGCACCCAGGTGAAGCTACTGTATCCCGCAAAAAGTTCGTCGCCACCCAGGCCGGAAAGAGCAACGGTTACTCCGCCCTGCTTGGTAGCGCGCGACACGAAATAAGTATTAATGCCGTCCACCGTGGGCTGATCCATGGCGGCAAGGGCGCCCGGCAGTGCGCTTAGCAAGTCGTCTTCGGAAACGGTTAGTTCGTGATGTTCGGTGCCCAGGAGTTTTGCCACGCGTTGCGCCATGGCCCCTTCGGCAAACTGCTGTTCGGCAAACGTCACCGAGAACGTCTTGACGGCTCCGCCATGCTGCGCTGCCAGGCTCGCCACCACCGTCGAGTCTATTCCTCCGCTCAAAAAAATGCCCAGAGGGACGTCGCTTTCCAGGCGCAAACGGACAGCATCCGAGAGGGCCTGATGCATTTCCTCGACGCGATCCTCTTTCGTACGGCCACTTCCATTGAGCAACTCCGGCGCCGCTGGCAGTTCCCAATAGCGTTTGATGTGGTAGGAGCCCTGTTTCCATCGCAACAGGCAACCGGCCGGAAGCAGCCGGATGCTGCGCACCATGGTCAGTGGCTCTTGCACAGCTCCGAACTTTAAAAATGAATCGAGGCCCGTGGCGTCCAGCTCGCGCGGCACGAGCTCGCTTGCGAGCAGAGAGCGCAATTCGGACGCGAACATGAACCTGCCCGGCGCTTCATGGTAATAGAGAGGCTTGACACCCATCGGGTCTCGCGCCAGCAGCAGCCTCTGACGCGACTCATCCCAAACGGCGAATGCGAACATCCCGCGCAGTCGCGCGAGCACTTCTTCGCCCCAGACGCGGTAGCCGGTAAGCAGCACTTCCGTGTCGCAATGGGAACGGAAGTCACAGCCAAGATCCTGTAGTTCGCGGCGCAGTTCACGGAAATTGAAAATTTCGCCGTTGTAGGCCAGCCAATTTCCAGTGTCAGGATCCATCATCGGCTGATGGCCTGCGGGAGAAAGATCGAGAATGGCCAGCCGGCGGGAACCCATCAGCAGGCGTCCTCCCGAGGTTGGAGAGATGGCCACGCGACCTTCGTCATCCGGGCCGCGCGGCTTCATCTGCAGGAGCATGGCGCCGAGCCGAGCCTCATCCTGCTGCGCGTCCTCTTCGAACCATCCGGCAATTCCACACATGGCTAAGCTGCGCTGCCCTCGAACTCCGGCACGGGAGAATCCAAAGGAGCAAACGCGGCCGTCTGGCGGGCCAGGTAGACCGGCTCGGGCAAAACTTCCACTAACCAGCGCTGCCAGCGCTGCGAGAAATGCTCAAACTGAAAAGACTTCTGCACGCGTTGCCTGGCCGCGTCACCCAGCGCGCCGCGGCGGATTTCATCGCTGAGCAAACTATTCAGGGTTTCCGCCAGGGTGTCCGGTTGTTCCGGGGCAACCAGCATGCCGGTGATTCCGTGACGCACTAGTTCCGGCGTGGCCGCGGAGCGCGCCGCCACGACGGGCAAGCCGTAGGACATCGCTTCCAGGAATACAATTCCAAATCCTTCTTTCTGGCTGGGCAAGACAAAGAGGTCGGCTTGCGAGTACAGGGCATGGAGTTCGGCACCTGTCACTTCCCCGCGAAACTCCACCTGGTTTTCGATGCCCAAATCGCTGGCGAGTTTCTGGAGGCGCGTACGATCATTGCCATCCCCCGCAATCCTGTAAGTGGCTTTCGGATGAAGCGTCAGCACCGCGGGCATGGCGCGCAGCACCAGTTCTATGCCCTTGTACGTGTCCGCTAGACCGAGGCGAGTTACGCTTAGCAGGCAATCGCCGGTGCGCGATCCGACTGCTCGCTCGACCACTTTCCACGAGGCATCCAGACCATGAGGCAAGACGGATACCCGCGATGGGTAAACGCTATTCATCTCCACTATCTTATTGCGTGTGAATACGCTGGGAGCGATTACTGCATCCGCTTTCAGCATGAATTGGCGGATCGGCGAAGGCAAAGTCTTCCAGACCTCAATGCCGTGGCCGAGAACGGCAACTTTCGCTTTTGGCCGCAGCCCGCGAACCAGTCTGGCCAGGCGAATCAGGTTCGCGTGCGTGAAAAGAACCAGATCCGGTTCTGCACGCATGAGTCGCCAGGCCACGCTTGCAGCCATTACGCGGCGGGAACGCCCAAAGGCGTGCCAGCGGGATCGCGGTAGCGGGGCCAGAGCAGCAGCTGGCCTCGCTCCGGCTTGGTCAGCAAAAGAAAAGATCTCAACGTCGGTAGGCGTTGTGATCGAGAAATCAGCAAGCATCTGCAGCAGCATGCAATTTACGCGCTGGATTCCCCCGGCTGTACCGAAAAATTCCGAGCCAACCAGAAAGATGCGCACAGGACGTTGGGCCAGTGTCATTTCAGGTTTTTGCGGGCGGAAGAGGTCTTTTCGGCCACGTCGAAAAGTTCAGTCAACACAGCTTGGTGGATGCGGTCCCAGGCATTTTCCCGCGCCAGGCGCAAACCATTTGCCACCAGCCGTTCCCGCAGCTCGCCATCGCTGGCCATGCGGCGCATCAGTTCGGCGAGTTCGGCGGTCTCTTTTGGATTTGACACGACCAGCGCATCCTCTTCGCCGACAATTTCGGCCACGCCCGTTTGCCGGCTGATAATTACCGGCAAGCCGCAGGCCATCGCTTCCATGGGCATAAGTGGAAAAGTGTCATATACCGATGGCGCAAGCAGCGCGTCGGCGGCGGCATAGTAATAGAGGATGTCGGACCGTCGCGGAAGGTAGGTGATTCGATCCGCGACGCCAAGCTCCCGGCTAAAGCGCTGCCAGGATTCGGGCCGCTCGGTCCCGACGCCGACTACAAGAAGCCGGACGCCGGGAACTTCGACCAGCGCGCGCATCACATGGTAAAGACCCTTAATCAGCCAGTTGTTGCCGACAAATAAAAATACAAACTCGCCATCTCGTAGTCCCAGCTCTCGCCTGGCCTGCGGGCGCAACGCGGTGCGCTCGGCGGGATCAAACGTTAGGGCATTCACGCCGCCGTGGGCCACGGCAACACGTTCCGGCGCGACTCCATAAAAATGCTGCAGGTCCCGCGCCAAAAGATGCGACTGCGTTATTACTCGTTGGAGCCGCGGCCGGTGGTAAAACACGCGTTCCACTTTCTCCACGATCCAGGAATACGACCAGCGATGCATTAAGAGCAGCCAGTCCATGGCGCTAGCCGGCGGGGGACGATGGTCGCCGGAGCGGAATAGAGCGAGTTGCCTCGCCTGGCAGAACCACGCCGTCGAAACCTGCACCTGCAGACAGTTCGCTCCCGGCGAGTAGATTCCGTCGTAATGGCCATGACTTTTTTCGCCCCGGCGCACGGCGAGCGAGGCTGAAGCGAAGAAGCTCAGAAATCGAACCAGGCCAGGCCATGGAATTACCGGCACCTTGTGGTAACAGATATTTGTGCCGGCATCGGGCACCCAATGGTGCGCGTAGAGACAGACGTCGTGATCGCGGGCGAGTTGCCCGACCACTTCGGAATTTGCGCGCTCGGTGCCCCCGGTGCGGTGCAGCTCCGGGGTCACCACGGCAATTCGCAAGCGTATATCTTTAGCCGGCGCTCGCATGGCCATTACGGTTGGGTCAGAAGTAATTACTGCAGTCATGAAAACTTCTACTCGGTCGCTTCAACTCGGTATCTAACAATTGCTGCAGGGGTAAGGACGCCAGCTTGTTCTTTAAGCTCTGCCCGCGATAGCGACCTCAGGCGCTTTTGCAACAAACTGCCACCAGCGCGTTGGCCTGATCAATCTGGGAACGTTTGAATAACCAGGAGTCGGCAACCGCCTGATCGCCCACCGGTACGCCGAAGGACCGTTGTACGCGCTTGCGTTTGCTGTTCGATAAAAGGCGTAAGCGCAGATTAAATATATCGAGAGAACGCAACAATGAGTACATCCTGTTTCCACGGCGGCGCTGGCCGTAGAGGTCTACCGCGCTGAAATGCCGGGCGAGTATTCTCTGCAAGCTACGTTTGTCGTGATTGTTTACGTGAAATGGGTTCTCCATGCCGATAGAACTCATGTGAATGTCGGTGGTGATGGTGTTTGGCGTAGACAGAATGAGGCGTCCGCCGGGCTTCAACACGCGGACACATTCGCGCAGAAAACCATCCGGATCTTCCATGTGCTCAAAAACCTCAAAAGATATGACCAGGTCGAATGCCTCGGAGTCGCAGGCCAGGTTCTGGCAGTCCATCACCGCATAGTAAATTCCGGCGCCTTCATAACGCCGCTTGGCATAATTCATGGCTAGGTGGGAATAATCCACGCCGAGTACAGAACGCGCCTTTGCGCGCAAGACATGCGATCCATAACCCGTGCCGCATCCGGCATCGAGAACTCGCTCGCCCCCTCTCATTTGACCGAGAGCGAAGCGGTAGCGCGCCAAGTGATGTTGGTAGGTAGCTTGATCCGGGCTGTCCGGACGCGGCCGCTCGTCGTCCAGTGTCTGACTTTTAGGTTTCGCTTGCACGATGCCTCTGCGTGACGCGCAGCGGAGTGCGCGCGTAATTGGAAGATATCCTTTGCAGTTCTTTGCAAAGCAAGGCGGCGGCGCGCTCCGGATCGTACTCGCGCACCGCATGAAGTCTCGCTGCCGCCCCTATTTCCGTGCGCCAGTCGCAGCGGTTCAGCAACTCTTCCATAGCGTGTGCTAGCGCTTTAGAATCCCCGGGGGCAACCAGCAGTCCGTCTTGACGATCGGTGATCATCTCCAAGGGTCCGCCGGCCGCTGCAGCAATCACCGCTCGGCCCACTGCCATGCCTTCAGCAACCACGAGTCCCCAGGGCTCAGGTTCGATGGAAGCGTGCACTATCAAGTCGCAGGCGTTCATCATTTCCTGAGGGTTGGCGCGATTTCCCACAAACAGGACGCGGCCCCGCAAAGACGGGCGCTCCGCAAACTGTTTTAATTCTTCGGCGTATTCGGGTTCGATGCCGAACATCGAACTGCCCGCAATCAGGAAGCGCGCCTTTGCATCGCCCGAGGAAAGGATCTCCGCCGCCTGTAGAAAGATGTGCTGCCCCTTCCATCTTTGCAGACGGCCAAATATTCCTACCAGACGCTCGCCTGAACCGATTCCGAGCTCGCTCCTGATTTGTGCGCCGCTCTGCGGGTTAGGACAAAATTTACCGAGATCGACTCCCGGGCGTGCCACCTGAATCCTTGCGTTAGGAGAGAAATCCTGCCTCAGCACGGCCGCCGTATATTCAGAGTTCGCAAGGAAGGCATCCGCGCCAATGAGGCGTAGTACTCGATCGATCAGCCCGCCCGACGAAACCGCAGCGGGCACATAGCCGTGCACCCACCAGACGCAAGGCTTGTCTGCCCAGCGCGCCGCAGCGCGGGCAAAGAGCAGAGGATGGCCCGAATTCGTCATCACCAGGTCGATGTTTTCTTTGCGAATGAGCTTTTTCGTCGCAACAACAGCCCGTGCAGCCCGCAACAAATGCCGGAAGCGTCCGGCAGGGATATGATGCGTGGGAATTCCGAGCGCCTCAACTTGGGATTGAATTTCTGACCGCTGTGGAGAGAAGGAAACGTAGGTGGGAGTTATTACGTTGCGGTCCAAGTGTTGCAGCATCGTGAGCAACGCGAATCCTGCTCCGCCCAACTCGGACTGGCTGTCGGCGAACAGGACCCGTAGCGGAGGCTGCGGCCGGTCGCTCGTATGGCCCGAATGGATTGGCCGATTCATCCTATCTCCGACAGTTTTTCTTCCGTCAAGGCTTCGTCCAGCAGGGGAGCCCGAGCCAGGAATCCCACAAAAAACCAGATGTATACATTCGTCGGTGATGTATCGAACGGATTGCCAAGGATCACAGTGGCCAAGGTTACAATCAGAAAAGTAGCGCAGGCCGAGCTGAACCACCGGGTCTGAATGTCGCGAACCGCCATAGCTTGGCGAAGGCAATACAGCATCAACGAAAGGACAAACACTACGTAAAGTACGAACCCGGGCAATCCGGCCTCGAAGCGCATGCGTGCCAGGCCGTTTTCCACTACAACGGTGTTGAGAGGGGTAACACCGATGTGACGCGAGGCCACCGTAGCGTAGCCCGCTCCGAGTCCCACCCAATCTGCTTTCATGGACTCCTTGATCCATCCGGTGAGCAACGGCATGTTGCGCCCACGCACGTAGTCCACATCGAACACCGAGGAGTAGCGCTCCATGAACCCCGTCCCGAATATCCCCACCGTGCCCACCAGCACGATCGGAAAGAGGACCAGAAGCGGGGCCAACTTTAAGGACCCCCGCTGAAGAATCAAAACCATCACGAGGGCGACTCCGAATAAAATCAACGAGGTGCGGCCACCGGTGGTGAGTTGAGCCAGGAACTGGATCAAGAACGCAAACGCAATCCAAATCCGGCGGCGTTGCATTGCCGGGACGCCCCACAGGGCCAGGGTCACCAGCATGATAAAAGCAAGGTATAGCGAGAAACCTCCGGTATGCACAAAGGTCGAAAACGTGCGGAAATATCGGGCCTGGTCATTAACTCTCGAGCCGAACGCGTAGAAAACTGCCTTTTCGAACCCCGGGGACATGGCCAGCATCCATTGAGGCCCTTCCAAATACTGCAAAATTCCGAACAGAGATACGGGAATGGACAAAGTTACCATGAAGACAAAAAACTGCAGCACTCGCGCGCGATTCTCAAAAAACCAATAGGCCACCGGCACTAGCAGGAAGTACAGCAGCGTCACCCGCGCCCCGACCAAACCCACAAGAATTGTGGGTAGCGCCGGATTGAATACTTCTGCCAGATAAATCACCGCGAAGGCGCCGAACGGTAAAAGCCATGACATCTTCGGAATAGGCGATGTGTGGCGAAGGATGAGGATGGTGGCCATGACGGTGAAGAGCACCACCACGAATGCGTCCTTCACCAGGTTTAACGCAGGAAATTCACTGAAGTAGTTAATCAGGAATCCTTCCATGATCACGTAGACCATGAACGCGTAGACGCTCTCCCGCCAGCGGGCCACGACCCAAACCACCTGACCCAGTAGAGCGGCCACTAGAAGATCCCGGTAGTTTCCGCTGGTCACGCGGGACGCCGCCCATAAAATAGCCGCGCCGGCGCACAGCACGGTCAGCATGGCCGGCAAAAGCGCGCTCCGGCGGGGCAGCGAATTGCTTGAAAACTGATTCAAGTCAGGCCTTTCCGCCAATTCCAGTCGCGCCTGCCACAGGTTTTCGGGCAATCATGGTCAGGAAAAATCGTCATTTCCGCTCGAGCTGACCGCGAAAAAAGGGCAGAGGAAAATACTTCAGATCGGTGCGGACAAATTGAAAATTTTCCTTGTCGGCACTCGCTGGGGCGTCCAAAGTATCCTCCACGTCGCCGTTCATTCAGGATTTCGTTGCCGTTTGGGGGCTGCGGGGCGAATCGAGCGTGCTCGCATGCGACGCTTCTGCATCGCCGCGTGCGCCGGTTGTGACGGTCCAATCGAATTTGTCCCGGTACAGCCGCCCGAGATTTGTTCCCAGGCGTGCGGCAAGCTCCGGTTCGCGTTCGAGTGCTTCGAGCGCGGCGGTCAATTCCGCGGCATCACTCTTCTTGACCAGCCAGACATCTTCGCCGGGCGTGAACTCAGCCTGATTCTTCGCGTTTCGCACAGCGATTACGGGTCGGGCGTGCGCCGCCGCGGCCATGAATGCGCTACTGCGCGTCAGGTGGCCGTCCGGTTGAGGCAGCATGAAGATGTCGGCTGCTTGCAGGTGCGCGGATACTTCCGCTGGCGTCAGATACCCGGACCAGTAGACTTGGTGGTCGATCCGCAGTACATGGATGCGCTCGCGGAGCGCATCCATATCGCGCAGTGAAGCGCCGGCCGAATCGCCCAGCAACCACAGACGCAAGGTCCGTGAAGATTTGGCACTCGCCACGGCTTCGAGTAGTGCTTCCAGGTTCTTGCCGCGTTGAAACATTCCAAACGTAGCGACCACGCAATCGCCAGGATTCGCTCCATGGGCGAGTCGAAGCTGCCGCCGGGCGTGTTCGTTCACCGGAGAGACGGGGATTGTGCTGGAGTTGGGCCGGTAATGAATTCCGGCCCGGTGCCACGGCAGCAATCGGCGCATATTGCGGACGCGCTCCGGCATGTTCAAGTACACAGCGCCCACACTGGAGGCCAAAAGCAGGATATGAATCCTTTGCAACACGGAGATCGCCGCCAGGCGCGGATGATCCGCAAACCTAAGGTAAGTTTCGTGCAGACCCAGACTGACGGGAGTACCGCGCAAGCGTAAGGCAATCACCAGAGCATTCAACCAGAAAGCGAATCCCCAACGGCTCCAGCCGTAGCCCGAGTATTCGATTTGGACGCGATCGATGCGTTCCTCGTTCAGGATTCGCAATAGCGAGCCCACATCACCCCAGCCCTTGAGAGGCGTCTCGACGACACGGATTTCCGGCGCGCGGGCGCCGCTGGCGGGCCGCGTGATCGCTATCACGCTATGCCCCTGTGCGCGCAGAGCTTGGGCCAGGCCGATCGCGTAGTCCCCAACGCCGCAACACAGAGGAGGAAATTTCGGGGCGATTAATGCAATGCGCATAGTAACGCCAGACTCATACTCTTTCTGCCGCTACCAGTAATTCGTCGCCTTCGGTCTCAAGAGCATCGAATTGACCGCGCGCAACCTGGTCCGCCGCTTTTGCGGTAAAGGGTCCCGAGGCGCAGCGCACGTTAGTGAATCCGTGCGCCGCCAGGTTGCGAAGAAAAAACTCCCGAGTGGGCGCGACAGGGTGCGCTTCGCCTATCCAGGAGAGAAAGTGGCCATTTCGCGCGGTTGTGCCGTTGAAGTTCGGCAGCACCAAAAACAGCATTCCCCTGTGACGCAGTAAGCCGCGGAAGTCATCGAAGACCTTGCCTAGCGTGGGCAAATGCTCGACAACATGATTGCTAAACACGACGTCGAAAGACTCAGGCGGAAGCTCCCGTAATGCTCGCGGATTATCCAGAATCTCTACACCCAGAGTTCGCCGGCCGTAAGCCGCGCGAGGGGTAGAGACTTCGTAACCGATGGCGTCGAATCCTGCGGTGCGCAGTTGGCGGACCCCGTAGCCCCACGAGCATCCGTAGTCTAGCAAACGCTTGCCGGCCCCCAGGGCCTGTAGCATCAGAATCTTCCCGCTCACGTCGAGCGGCCCGCCGCGAAAGTTTCTGGCGCATAGTTGCGCAAGTTCACTTGGACTAGGAAGATCGGTGATTGTTCCTTCCTTGTACTCTTGCTGATAGAAAGCATTGAACTCTTCTGCTGTTTCCACAGGCCAGCGGAAGATCAGAAGGCACCGCTCGCATTGCAGGACTTCCATCACCACTTTTTTCCGCGCAATGTGCTTTAAGGATTCCGATTCCCCACAGTAGGGACAGGCCGGCTTGCGCCCGGACAGCCGCTGCCAGATCATTCGTTTCAGGAATGGAAGTTTGGCGGCCGAAATCAATTTTGGTTTCGCCTGTTTGACTTTAGCTGGGCAGAGGGTTGTGTCATCGGTTTTCGGAAGGCTACGGCCACGTTGATGGCCATGTAAGGACCGAGGAGCGAGTCAATGGCATCCCACATTGTTTCCCATCGCCTAGCAAGGGAACCAGGCTTGTAGCCGTTTGTCCCATTGCGACCGCGCCACTTCGCCACGCGCCGGTGCAGCATGCGGTGAGGGTGCATCAGCAGGCGATCGACCAAACGGCCATGCTGATAGCCCACCGCGCCATAAGTTTGCAGGCCATATTTCGGCGCCCAAGCTTTGAGTTCCGCCGCGCTGTACTCGGTCTCCCAACCCCAGGGCCAGCGGTTCTCACGCATAGCCTGGTGTTTGCGAAGCGTGTACAGGTTAAATTTCTGCGGTACGTCCACCACCAATGCCCCGCCCGGCCGCAACACGCGGATCTGTTCCCTCATCGCGGGGCCAGGGTCGGTGAAGTGCTCGAGAACCCCTTGGCTGAAAATGAGATCGAAGAATCCATCGGTAAACGGCAGCACGGTCAGGTCCCCGGCAAAGGTGAGGAGTGTAGCTCCCAATTCCTTGGCGTTCGTTTGCGCGATCCGCGCGGCCTGTTCAGAGAGATCGCAAGCAAAGGCCTGAACCCCCGTGTGCGCCGCGGCCAGCAGGCAACTGTCGAGCGCCGTGCCGCAGCCCACTTCCAGAATGCGTCCGACTCCTCCTGCCGGCAGCATATCAGCCAGCATATTGAGCAACGGCCGCCGCGATTCCGTGTGAATCGCCAGTTGCATCGCCAAGGGGCTTGAAAATCCCGCCCAGAAGCGCTCGTAATAAGCGCGATCGTTCATGAGGTTGCAGGCATCGCGGATGTTCGAGCGCATTCTCGCCCGAGTACTTTCCAGAGAACGAGATCTAAAAACAACAGTACGGCGATGACCATAAATAAAACCAAGCGCGTCGTTGGGCCGAGAGGGATGTTCAGCCACCAGAAATTGACCGTATTGGCGGCCTGTTGGTGCAGCGGGCTGGCCCCGGGCACCACGTCCCATGAGCGCCGGCCGGCCATGCGCTGGATATTGCGTCCGACATTTTCGATAGCATCCAGCCAGGGTGCGTGCGGCAAGCGCCATACCAGTTCATTCTCGGTGTGTCCCGACAGGCTGAGAATCTCGTAGCGATATTGCCAGTCGTTCCAGATTGCGGCTCCTTGCGATAACACACCCCACAGCAGGATGGTCATCCAGATGCGGCGAGTCCGCTTATGGGTATCCTCGGCTAGCCACAGCGCGGCGGGAATAAACAAAGGCGCAATCAGCACTAGAAAATACCGTGGCCCCCAAGCCCAATCCCCTGTCCATTTTCTGCCGGCACAGTGCATCAAGAAATAGGGAACCACCAGCGCCACAATTGTCCAGGCCTCGGCACGATATTGGACGAACATCCGCCTCCAGCCCGGGACGGCGAGCAGCAGCGCAGGGGAGTACAAAAAAATACTTTTTCCGGGACTGAAAAGTACGCCGGCGATACCGTTGAAGATATTGCCACCGTGAAAAGTCATGATCCATGCCCATTGAGGTTGCAATACGGGGTAGCGCCAAAACATACCGGTGCGCAACTGGTTGTAAAAGCCCTGCCATACTCCTGCCAGCAAGAACGGCGAGCCGAAGAAGAGCAGCATTCGCACCCAGGCGCCCGGCGTTAAGTTTCGCCGGTAGGCCTGGTAAGCCAGATAACCGGCAATGGGGGGTGCACAAAGAAGGCACGTCGAGCGCGTGATAAACGCCAGGGCGAGCAGAATTCCTGCTGACAGCACCCAGCCCGCACGAGCATCTCGCATGTAACTGAAGGCGCAAGCGAGCGCCATCATGATCAGTGCTGAGGCCAGGAGTCCGTCGTATACGGTTTTGGAATATTGAAAAAATGTTGTGCCAAAGCCCAGAGCGATGGCAGCGGTCAGCGCGATGCGCGGCGCCAGCTCCAGGCAATAGGTGAGAATCCAAAACAACGCCGCGCAGACCAGCGCCGCGGCAATGGGACCGTTGAGACTTACCAGGAAAGAGCTCAAACGGTCCGAACGATCGAGCGGCAGCCGTGAGCGCAAGGCCGCGGTGAATGCGTTGCCTACCGCTACCCACGGAAGCATAAAAAGCGTGTTGCCGAAATCGTGTCTCTCGAATTTACGACCATCGGGGCCGGGGTCGAAGGTACCGCTTTGCGGGTTGGCGATGCCCAGTTCGCCCTTTTGTAGAACTTGTTGCGCCAGCTCGTAGTGGCTTCGGCCTTCGGTGGAATCGAACCCGGCACTCACCAGGAAATAGGCTAGCGTAAACGCGGCGATGAGCAGCAGTGTCAAACGCACCAGGCGTGATGGATTTAAAAAATGCCTCGAGGAGGATGGATTAGGAGCCAGCATGAAGATTCCCTGGTTTCCCCTGCATAGTGCTCGCTGGGAGGAGCGCTTCGCGCAGGTTAAGCAACCCGGCGCGCTCTCGATACACCTTTCTCAACGCTTCGCAGGCGTCATAACCCAGGCCGAAAGACGCGAAGGAAATCAGGCTGCGAAAAACGCGATACGGAAGCCGCCATTCGTGGCCGTATACCCCCTGGCGCTCCCGGAGGAATTGAAAATATTCCGACCGGTCCGGCGCCTGGTACTGGAAGCGTGTGGATTGTTCTTCCAATTCATAGCGCTTCAGATGCAGCAAAATGTTTGGCGACGGGCTGGCGAAGCCGTTGACCTTCAGCCAGGACTTGGCTGCTTCAATGGCCGCAGCGTAGCACTCCCAACGCTGGCGCTTCTTCGCGGAATCACCGGATGCAAACGAGGTTAGGTTGCTGCCATGGATGCGATACCTGGTGAGTTGTTCGGCAATCCCGACCACCGGCCCGAGAAACGGAAAAAGCAGAACGAGGTAGGTGTCTGCATAAATGCGTAATGTTTCGGGAATAGGTAAAAGCGCGCGCACAGTTGCGGCGGGCACAGTGATCCCGGACGTACCGAAATTCCCGTATTGCAGCACACTCTCTCGGGTGAGCAGCGCGTCACCACAGGACGGATAGAAATCCGAGGAATTCTTGAAGACGTTTTTCTCCAAGTCCCAGTATTGATTCGGATGGGAGACCACCACCGCTTCAGGATGTTTCTCGAATTCTTCCACCACGCGACGGACTTTGTTGGGCATCCACAGATCATCGCTGTCCAGCAGGGCCACGATCTGGCCTCGGGACTCAGCGAATCCGCAATTCAGCGCGGAGGCCTGGCCGCCGTTTTCCTTATAGATGTAACGGACGCGATCACCGTATTTTGCGACGCGCTGCCGCGTGTCGTCGGTCGAGCCGTCGTCCACCACCAGGATCTCTATCTGGCTCGCTGGAAAATCCTGTGCCAGCACGCTGTCGATGGCTTTGTCGATGAACGAGCCCTGATTGTAGGTGTCAATCAGCGCGGTGACGTAGGGTTTGGAGGACATGGGAATTGGGTTTTGCCGGTATGTCCGTTGGCCTAGCGGACCGCCACAGCGTGGTTGGCGCTGCCATACATGACGCGCAAGTCGGCCTCATTCTCATCGACCCAATGGAGGATGCGGTCGTAACCTTCGTGGATGCCAACCAGCGGCTTCCAACCGAGCACGCGCTCCGCTTTGCGGTTGTCGCAGATGAAAATACAGTGATCGGCCTTGCGCGGCTCATCATGGGCGATGGAGACGTCCCGGCCGGTTTTTTCGCGCAGCAGCGCCGTGGCTTCCAGCAGGGAGAGGGAGTTAGCCACGCCACCGCCAATATTGAATACTTGTCCGGCGACGCGATCGATGTTTTGAATTTCCATCTCCACCAGACGGCAGACATCGGCGGAAAAAACCACGTCGCGGACCTGCTTGCCGCCATAACCGATGTAGCTGAGCGGGAGACCAAAGCGGTGCGCCACCGCCCACCAGGTCACCCACCCCTGTTCGGACTTTCCGAACTGGCCCGGGCCGGCCACGCAGCTAAAACGGTTAATGACCGTTTTTACGCCAAAAGCATTCGCATACTCCTGGCAGGCCAAGTCTGCCATCAGTTTGCTCAGTCCATAGATGCTGTGCTCGCCGCCGTCCACGCTGAGCTCTTCTGAAAAGCCCAGGTCGGGATCGAAGCCCGCAACGCCGCGGTCGCCCGCTTGAGCGCGAAACTTTTCTTTGGACCAGGCGAATCGGGTGGCACCTTCTTCCGACGGAAAGGAGTTGACCAGGTCGGCGCTATACACCCGGCTGGTGCTCCAGAAAATCACCGGCAGGTTGCGCGTCCGGGCAAACTCCAGCGCATTCACCAGCCCCAATGCATTGTTGGAGAGATCGAAAGTTGGGTTGGCGTAACCGGTGATGGCCGAGGCCTGCGCACTGGTGTCGCAGAGCACATCGATTTCGCGCGGCAGCGCCGCGAAATCTTCACGGTTGCGCACGTCGCCGTGCAGAAACGTTATTCCCCGCCGCTTAAAATGTTTCAGATTAAGCTCCGAGCCGCGGCGCACCAGGTTGTCCATCACCACCACCTTGTGCCCGCGCTCGCTCATAAAAAATGCCAGCTGCGAGCCCATGAAGCCCGCGCCGCCGGTAATCAGAATTTGCATGTTGGTCTAAACCTCACTAGACTGGATTCTTGAATGCGCCGAAGGAGCAGTCGCGCGCAACAGCCGCAGATCGCAATACGGCAAGTAGAAGCACATTAAGGCGTCCACCCACAACAGGCCGAAGCGGCGCTCGCGCCAGTCCTGCTGAAACTCGTGACGTGCACTGCCAATGTGCTGATAGCGAAAACTGCGCCAGATCTTGGTCGCGGTCATCGGGCTGAAGTAATCGCGGCGGTAGCGCCAGTAGGTTTCGAGGACTGAGTGGACGGTGTCCTGCCGCAAATGCCGGACTACGGCACGGGGTTCGTAAAACGTGTGGTAGCCCAGGGCGGCGATGCGCATGGACATATTGGAATCTTCTCCATTGGTCCTCAGACGCTCGTCATAGCCGCCCGCTTCCAGCACCGCGGCTTTGCGGTAGACCGTGTCCGCGCCAAACAGGAAACGCGGATTGCGCACGGGCGCTTCCCCCCAGTTCTGCGCCATATGCGTCTTGCGCCAGCGGTCGGCTACGGAAGTTTGCACCGCTTCCTCGAGGCGTCCGTTTACGCCCGCCAGTTTCTCGTCGGAAAAATGACTCTCCAAAAGTTTCAGCCAACTGGGGTCTGCAACGCAATCGGCGTCAAGCGCTGCCACCAGTTCGTGCCGGGCATTGCGAAAGGCTGTGTTGCGGGCCGCGGCTAAGCCGCTATTTTGCTCGTGACGCAGAATTTTCACCGGATACTGCGAAGCGATCTGTACGGTGCGGTCGCGTGAGCCGTCGTCGATCACCAGGATCTCGTCCGGCGGACGCGTTTGCTTCAGAACGCCCTCGAGACACGCAGCGATATAGAGCTCTGCGTTGTAGCAGGGAACGTACAACGTAATCCGCTCCGAGCTTACTGCAGTCATTCCCAACTCCATTCGAGCTTTGGCTGGGTATAACCGGGGCGGTGGTCGGAAGCGCGCCCAAACTTGCCCGAGCCTTCCGACACCGTGAACGGGCCGATTGCGTAGATCCAGTCAATAAATTCCCAAGTACCCGTATTGAGAATCGCCGCCTGCAACACGTAGCCCCCTGGCTTGAGCGTGTTGGGATCGTACCGGCAAATTAACTTGTAAGATTTGCCGGCGATTAATTCCACAACGTCGGCAGAATCCGAATGGTGCGAGCTCACGACATTCGTGCCATCCGAAGCAATAAAGGAAAGCCCCACAAAACAAGCGCGCGTGGTTTCGATGCAGTGCATGTTGAACTCAATCGAGAACGGCTCGCCGAATTCAAAGCTGGTACGGTCCTGTTGGTCAGCGCCGCGCATTTTGATTGTATGAAAGAGGATGTGACCGTTGCCAACACGGTCGGTGCGGCTGGCCATGTCGAAGCAGCCGTTGCCTTCCAAAGCCTGCTGGTCAGCGCTAGCGGAATACGCGTCG
>JAAFGT010000017.1:53699-95837 GCA_010365215.1 Acidipila sp.
GGCTGACGAAGAGCACGGTTCGTCCGCCGCGAGTCACTTCTTCCATTTTGCCCAGACACTTTTTCTGGAATTCAAGGTCGCCGACTGCCAGCACTTCATCCACCAGCAGGACTTCCGGCTCCAGATGCGCAGCCACGGCAAATGCCAGGCGCATCTGCATACCCGAGCTGTAGTGCTTCAGCGGTGTATCGAGGAAAGTCTCCACGCCGGAAAACGCTGCGATCTCGTCGAATTTTTTAACGATCTCGGCTTTCTTCATGCCCAAAATGGCCCCGCTCAAAAATACGTTTTCGCGGCCGGTCAACTCGGGATGGAAGCCTGTGCCCACTTCCAGCAGGCTGCCCACGCGGCCGCGGATGCGGGCGCGTCCCTCGGAGGGTTGAGTAATACGCGCGAGGATTTTCAGCAGAGTGGATTTTCCGGCGCCGTTGCGCCCAATCACCCCGATGGTTTCTCCTTCGCGTACTTCGAACGAAACATCGCGCACCGCCCACACGTGCGAGTTTCCATTTCCGCTTCGACCGGTGTTCGAAGCCCCTCGAAATGCCCGAAACGGCGCAGTGAATGCCCGGGCCAGAACATCCCGCAGGGCAACATAGCGCTCGCGCTCGCCCAGGCGGTAGCGCTTGCCGAGATTCTCGACTGCAATGGCTTGCGCGCTCATTATTTAAACCACATCGGCAATGGTGCCTTCGACTCGCCGGAAAAATGCCAGTCCACCCAGAAGTATCACCACCACCGCTGCGGTGGAAACCCCCAGCAGCACGGCGTCGGGGCGGCCCTGGCCAGTAAAGCTCCAGCGAAATCCGTCAATCACGCCGGCCATGGGATTCAGCCCGTAAAGCCAGCGCCAGCGAGCGGGCACAAGGCTGGATGGATAGGCTACCGGAGAAGCGAACATCCAGAACTGAATTAGAAACGGCATCACGTAGCGTACGTCGCGATAGAGCGCATTGAGCGCACTGAGCCACAAGCCCGCGGCAAAAGCCGTGGTTACCGCCAGCAGCAGGAAGAAGGGGACCGCAAGTATCGCGAACCCTGGAGCCAGCCGATAGTAAACGATCATGCCAATCAGAAGTAAAAATGCGATGGCAAAATCCAGCAGCCCGGAGATCACCGAAGCCAGCGGCAGCAGGATGCGCGGAAAATAGATTTTCGTAATCATGCGCTGGTGTTCCACCAGACTGCCGGTCGAGCCGGCTAGTGCATTTGCGAAATACGTCCAGGGCAGCAGCGCGCAGTAGAAAAAGATGGGGTAAGGAATTCCGCCGGAGGGAATGTGCGCGAGGCGCCCAAAAAACAGGCTGAATACCGCCATGGTCATGACAGGCTGCAATACGGCCCACCCGGCGCCAATGACGGTCTGCTTGTAACGAACCTTAATTTCCCGCCACACGAAAAAATACAGAAGCTCTCGATATTCAACCAGTTCCCGCAAATCCCAGGCCAACCAGGTACGCGCGGGCTGGATCAGCGTCAGCTCCGTGGCGTGCGGATGGGACGGCAAGGACGGGGCGGATTCGCGCATCGTGGACGTGACGACAACGGGTGCTTCATTCGCGATTTTTGTTTCTGGCGTCATGATGCGAGCGTCGATTTTCGCGCAGCGGTTGCGCCGACTCGGGAAAGGGGCACTACTTCATAGCCGGAGAGTTCCACAGCGACAGCCTGGCGAATCAGCTCGATCGAAATCACCAGGCGATCCTGTTTCTTGACGCGCACCAGGATTCCCTCGAGGCCGGCCATCGCCCCGCTGATCACCTTCACGCGCTCGCCCACTTGCAGGTAGCGGTGGCGATGCACCAACTGGCGCATCTCGAGCAGGCGCCGCAGAGTCTCAATCTGTTGGCCTGGCACCGGGGCGTCTTCCTGGCCAAAACCCACGATCCGAACCACGCCTGTGGTTCGCAGGATGGATGTCCGCACCGTGGATTCGCAATCGTATTGCGCAAACACATAGCCGCGGAAAAGCGGCATCTCAACTTTTTTGTAACGGTCTTGCCAGCGATGCACTTCCACTTGCAAGGGCAGGAATGTCGGGATATTTTTCTGGGCGAGTTGTTCGGCTACCAGCTTTTCGTGGCGCGAGCGCGTGTAGATTGCATACCACGGCCAAAGGGCGGTGCCTGACGCAACCTGGTCGACCTGTTGTGCGCCTAAAATTGTTTGTGCAGACAAAGCTCCGCTCTCTCACTTACAGCCAAGAAAAGCTGTAAGTATCAGATTACAAAATCTTTAGTCCTCATGCCAACTGCGGCTCGTAAGCACCGCTGCCAGCACGGCAAAATTTGCGGCATTGGCTGGAATATGAAAATTAAAATCCAGCCACCCATGGGCCATAATTCCCGCGCAACCGCTCGCCATCCCGGCCAAGATTGATCCGGTTGAAGTGGCGGAGTTGTGCATCAGGTTTCCCGCCGCCGCTTTTCCGCCTGCCACCAGGACCCATATTCCCAACGCCGCGCCCACCAATCCGGTTTCCGCTAGGAACTGCAGAAAATCGTTATGCGCGTGGGTCCAGATTTTGTCGGTGGCAAAAGTTCGCACGGAGGGGAACATTGTGGCGAAGGATTCGAGCCCACCGCCGAGAATCCAGTGCTGGCGAAAGAGCGTGAGGGTATCGTGCCAGGCGGTCAGGCGATGCGTTGCGGCGTCTTCTTGAATGATCTGGTTGGGCTTCAGGATTCCCTTGTAGCGTTCGAGCGCCTCTCCCTGATCAAGCACTAATATCAACCCGCCGACCAGGATCATCGCAACCACCAATCCCAATACGGCGCGGCGGCCGCGGCGTTGCGCGGTAATTAACAAAGTGAAGACCACTATCGCAACCGCAATGGAAAGTGTGCCCCCACGCGAGCCGGACAGCACAACCGCGCCGCCCATGATGAGCGCCATCGCGCCCCAGAACCATCGCCTGAAGAGCGAATTGTGCGGCAGGAGGGCCATGCCCAGGGCGAGCGGGCACCACAACTCCATCAGCCCTGCGAAGTGGTTTCGATTGACGTAGGGTCCAAATATTCGCCCGCCGTTATCGAGTTCCCATATCCAGTAAAGCTTTGCGGAAGCGCTCAGATATTGCGCAACGCCCAGTAAGGCTATGGCGCAGCCGGCCATAGCCAGCGATCCTGCCAACCCGCGCAGCCGTTCGGGGGTATCAAAGGCTGAAACTGCTACGGCGCTCAGAGCCGCATACCCCACCCATCGCAACCACTCCAGTTCAGCGTCTATGGGTGCGGCCGAAAATTTGAACACCCAGTGCACTGCCGTGAATGCGAGCAGCAGCGCAACCGGCACGGCAAGCGGGTGATCGAAAAAAGGCAGGCGGCCGGCATGAATTCTTTCAACAAGCCAAGCCATCAGCAGCAGCCACGAAACCGCAACGAGTAAAAGGCTGGCAATGGTGGAAGTGGCGCCAAAACCCAAGGGCGCGGCAACCAGGATCACGCCTGCGCCGGTGGCCACCATCACCGACGTAGTGCTTCGCGTGGTTGCCCTATCCTCCACGCGAAGCATTCCAGCGTCGCTTACCAGGACGCTCATCGCGCGGCTCCCGGAGCACTGGACTGGCCCAATGAGGTCCACTCCAGCGCGGCCATGCAGACCTGCCCGCTGGCGGCAGCCTCGCCTGAGCCCACACCCGGGCGCACCAATGAGAGCTGCACCATTCGCGTCTCGCTTCCGGTCCGGAGGCGTAAGGCCACTTCACGCCAGCCGCCCGTGCCCATCACCGGCGAGGTGGTAGAAACTTGACCCGCCCGGGGCAGCGCTTCCGCTACTTGTAGATAAGCCCCACCGGGCGAAGACAGGCGGTTGGTTCGCAAGTATCCGTGCAAGGTGTAAAACGTATTCGGCTCCACGGGAATGGCGTGGGCTATGTGGGCGAAGCCAGCTCGCGCCTTATCCGAAAACTCCACACACAAAGACTGCAGGCCCGGCATTGGCCCCTGGCCTTCCAGCCACACCGAAGCATCGGGTTGCGGCACGATCCGCCAGTCGAAACCATAATTCAAGAATGGATGATGAAAGTCTCCGTTGTAGAGCGGCTGGCGGGCGGTAGTCACATCGCCGGCGATCCACCCACGCGTGATGGAATCTGCCCAGACGCGCTGAGCCAGGGATACATCGCCGGCTTCCAGCGCGCCGTCCAGTAACGCCTTGAGGTAATAGGTGATTGGCGCTTCATTGAGAGCGAGAATGCGCGTCCACAGCACTCCAGCCGCGTCCATGTGATTTTGTTTAGTAATAATTTCGATGGCGTCGGAGAACGAACGCAGCGTGGCCGGAAGCACGTCTCTTACTAGAGCGGGCACTGGCACTACGGGCGCAAGCTGCGAAAGCACGCGACCCGTATATTCGGAAGCCTTGGCGAGGAGTTCGCGGCCGTCGCGCAGGGCGCGATCGGTCTGCTGCGTGCGCAGCGCGAAGTTCATGTCCTGCCAGAGAACGTTAGGAGTGTTGGATTCGATGCGCCTGGCGCTCTGAAGTGCTTGATCGGCGCCGGAGAGATCTCCCTGTTGCTCGCGAGCGACGGCTAGATCCACCCAGTACGCGCCCGAATAGGGATTGAGTTGCGTGGCCTTTTGCAGCACGGCTAGCGCCCGATTACTGTTGTCATCGTCCGAGAACAAGAACAGGAGCCCGAGGCGGTTGTATAATTCGGGCTTGTCCGGTTGAAGCGCGATAGCCCGTTGCAAGCTGGAGGGCGATCCAGCCGCTTCCAATCGATCCACTCGAAAATATCTCCACAACGGAAAAGCCAATGCGGCAGTCGCGACCGTCGCGGCAACGATCACCACAGTCTTGCGGAGGCCGGTGTTGAGGAGTAGCAGCATGGTTTCGCGTGGGTACCCGCACAGGTAAAGAAATCGCGAGTGACATTTCACTCGTAGACTCCGGCCAGCTAGCCCTCCATTTTCAGGTCTTTCTGCTGTTCTTCGGGCTCTTGCTCTTCGGGGATGGAGCCGTAGGTATTGCCTTCGAGCATGTGACGGTAGTAATCCCCGTAGTAATTCGTGTAGTAGTACTTGTAATCGATGGAGCGAATATCAACGTTGTTCAGAACCACGCCGAGAATGTGAGCGTTCACGCTGGTCATCAACTTCGTGGTGTGCTTGAGGGTTTCGCGTGTGGTCACCGCGCCGTGCACCACCAGCATCACGCCGTCGGCGTGCTCAGCAAGAATCATGCTGTCGGCCACGGTAATCGCCGGCGGCGAGTCCATGACGATAAAATCAAATTGCCGTCTCAATTCGACGAACATTCCTTCAATCGTCTCGCTGGAGAGAAGTTCAGCCGGATTGGGCGGCGTGGGTCCTGAAGTGATCACAAACAGATTTGGAATCTGCGCCACGGGGCGCGCCAATTGGTCTAACGGGCTGTTCCCCGCCAGATAGGAGCTGAGACCGAAATCGTTGGTCAGACCGAAAGCGCGGTGCACTCGAGGCCGGCGCAGGTCGGTATCGATTAAGACCACGCGATCGCCTCGCTGCGCCAAGGTGATGGCAAGATTCAGCGCGGTGGTCGTTTTGCCCTCGCGCGGCTGACCGCTCGAAACCAGAATTGTTTGCGGGGGTTGCTTGGCCGTGGAGAGCAGAATCGCGGTGCGCAGAGCCCGGTAAGCTTCCGAAACCACAGACTGAGGCTGAGCGATTGTGGCCAGCTCTGAAGCTTGCTGCGGCATCGAGCGCAGGCCCGGCAAAGCACGGCGCGGTGCCCCCCCATTTATGCTCGATACGGCTGGAATAATTCCCAAAACGGGCAGGTTTACGAGGCGCTCCACGTCTTCCGGCACCTTCACGGAGTTATCAAGGTATTCGTTGAATATCGCCATCACCGCGCCCAAGACCAGCCCGACCATCAGGCCCATGAGAATATTGATCAGCTTCTTGGGGCGATCAGGAACTTGGGGTTGCCGCGCCCGATCGACCACCAGGATGTTGTTGGAGCGCAACCCGGAGGAAATCCCTGCTTCCTTGAGCCTCTGCAGAAGACTTTCGTAGAGCTGCTGGTTGGTTTCGTACTCGCGTTTCAGCAAGCTGTATTCCACGAGGCGCGAATTCAGAATATTGGCTTCCGTCTTCTGCGCGTCCAGGGATTTACGCAGGAGTTGCTCCTTGCGGAGGGCCGCCTGGTATTCGCTCTCGATGCGGTTGGCCACTTGCAGCTTCTCATGCTCGAGCTGCGATTTAATTTCCGTGATCTGTTGTTCCAGCCGCTGCACGCGCGGATGGTTGGGACCCAGAGTGGATCGAGCGTCGGCATTCTCGCCCTTCAACATGGAGAGCCGGCGGTCCAGATCCTGAATCAGCAGACTCTGCGCGACTGCGGGGATATCATCCAGCCGGCGCGAAGCCACCAGTTGCGATTGCGATTCCTTGGCAATTCTTTCGGCTTCGGCCTCGGTAACCTCGTGATTGAGCTCGCCTAATTTGGTGATGGTTACGTTCTGGCCCTCATTCAAGGCGAAAATCTGGTTGTCGCGCTCGTATTTGACCAGCGCTTCGTGCGACTGCTCCATCTTGGTCTTCATTTCCCGCAACTGGCCGGACATCCACTCGGTCGCTTGCATGGTGGACTCAGACTTCTTTCGAAAATTGTTTTCCACGTAAAGGTCGGCCAACGTGTTGGCCATGTCCGCGGCCAGTTTAGGGTCGGTACTCTCGATGTGTACGTCTACCAGGCGGCTGCCGCGGACAGCTTCCACGCGCAGCCTGCTCTTGAAGGCATCAATCAGGTTGGCCTCTTCCGCCGCCGTGAACGGAACACCGCTCGCCGCAGCGGTCTTACGCAACGCGAACTCAGGCTGTTCATAAAGTCGCAACGCGCGCACGGTTTGCATAGCCAGGTCGTTACTCTCCAGGATGCGCACCTGGGTCTGAAGAAAATCATCGCTGGTGGGCATTTGCATGAACAACTCACGCAGGTTGGCCATATCAGGAATTTCCCCGCTGATTTCCAGGCGCGCGGACGCCTGATAGACGGGCTGGGTACGGAAGCTCACCAAGGCGACCACCGCTACGGTCAGAGCGACGACCCCAAAAATCAACAAGCGGTGCTTGTGAAGGACGCGCAGATAGTCGCGTATGGGTAGCGCGAGCGCCATCTGATCGGCCAGAGCTGGCGCCGGATGCGCACGCGCGGTTTCCGCCAGAATCGTCAGAGGCTCCCTGCGCCTGGCGAGGATTCTGAGCTCAGAATCGTGATCGCGCCCGCGCGAGCCGCCCGAACCGTTCGCGCCCCCCGAGCCGTTGGATCCCTTTTCATCCATGCCGCGAAAAACCCCTTTTGGGGCCCTGTTGCTGGGCTCTGTCTGCTTCCCGATGTTCTGTTTCCCGATCGCTTGCAGGCTGAATACAACGCCGCTTATGGCCGGCGTAACAAAACCATTCCGGTCGCCACCTGAAGCGCTGCCTCGAGCCCACGGGAGAATGCGCGCTTTGCAGTGCTATCCGGAACGTACAACACGTCGTTGGCCTGCACTACTACGTCGTCTTGTTTGTGCTCAAGAATCATTTTGATATTTACGGGGATCTGGTCGACGCCACTACCCGCAATCTGTTTCCGGATCAGCACGGCGTTGCCGGGCTTCGCGGTGCGCTTCAAATCTTCCGCCAACGCCAGCACATTGAGGATGGTGGTCTGCTGCGTGTCGCTGCGCAGCAAGTAGCGGCCGGGGTGGTTTACGGCGCCAAGCACATAAACTGCGCCGGCAGGCTGAACATTGATGGTGTCGCCGGCGTGAATCTCCAGATTTGCATCCGACTTTCCCTCGCGGAGCTCCTGGACTACTACGGTTATCAATTGCATTTCGCCGCCAGTGTCCTCGCGCAACACGTTGACCTGCGTTCCCACGTCCTCGGTGAATCCGCCCGCCATGCTCAACAGCCGCAGCAGGCGCACGTTTCCGTTCACCTGAAAGACGCCAGGATTTTTCACTGCGCCAGTGATGGTTACGGGTCTGCTGAGCAACTCCTTAACCGCCACGGTAACGTTGGGGTGATTGATAATCCCGGCTTCTTCATATTTCTGCTTCAGTAGGTCCTCGGCCTGGCTCAGGGTCAAACCTCTTACGCGAACGCGCTCCGCGAGCAAAGGCAGTCCGATTGTGCCGTCAGCGGCAACTCGAACTTCCCGCGAGAGCTCGGGCGATTCCAGGATCGAAATTGTCAGCAAATCCTGAGGCCCCACAACGTAATCTCCCAGGACATCGGTCGGCGCCCGGTGGGTTATGGCGCTTGGGGCGGGGGGTACCGGCAACATCGGTTCTGGTGCGGGTTTCTGTTGTGCGCAGGCGGAGGAGGAGACGAGCAGAGCGGCCATCAGCAGAGCGGGGACGAGAAGCGTCCACCCGCTAACCTGTGCGAGGAGGCGCAACGCCACGGGCAAGGCCAAAACCCTGCGTAGATTCCTGAATTCGAACAAATCCCCTCAATTTCCCCTAGTCCCTATCAAACGAGTGTAGAGACTTGGGTTAATCGTTGTCAAGACCGAAACAGTATTCCACGCAGTTCCGATGCGAGACTATCCCGAAAGACACTCATTTTAAGATGGTTATGTTCCATTTCGGGTCATCTTCGTCGATTCCGCAATTTTTCTGCTCTCAAAACATCCTCCCGCAGTCGCAAATCCCGGCACCCGGAGGGTCGGGGACCAAGATTTACCTCCGAGTCTCCGCCAATCCGTGGCAAGGACTTGGTTGGTAGAATTCAGTCCACGTGAGTTCTTTGAACCCGTTGACGGAATCGCCCTCCGGCCGTTATACTTGGCGTTTGTCTATGGGTTCTGGAGGGCGTATGTACGCGGTCATCCGCAGTGGCGGAAAGCAGTACCGGGTGGCGCCGGGTGAAACCATCCGAGTGGAAACACTTCCCGGCAAGATTGGGGACGTGGTCAGCTTCGGCGAAGTGTTGGGCGTGCGCACGGACGACAAGCAGATGCTCAGCGGTACCGGCGCCTCTGGGGCGAAGGTCACGGGACGGATCGTGGCCCAAGGGCGCGGACCGAAGGTGCGCGTAATGAAGTTCAAGAAGACCAACCAATACAAGATTTTTACGGGTCATCGCCAGAATTTCACCGCGGTTGAGATCGGCGAGATTCAACTTTAAGCGGTGCAGGTTCAGGTACCCAGCGTTACGAATAAAAACGTTGCCGGGCGCTTTCTGCCGGTGAAGGGAAGAATTCATGGCACATAAGAAGGGCGGCGGTTCATCTACAAACGGGCGCGATTCCCATGGCCAGAGGCTGGGCATCAAGCGCTTCGGAGGGCAGTTGGTCTCCGGCGGTACGATCCTGGTGCGCCAGCGCGGGACGCGTTACAAGCCTGGCCGGAACGTAGGCCTGGGCAAAGACGACACGCTATTCGCCAAAGTTTCCGGCGTCGTCAAGTTTGAAGACAAGGGCCGCATGGGCAAGTTCGTCGGCGTATATCCTGCTGCGGCGGAAGCGCCCGCCACCGTCTAGGCTCACGCTGATTTTCCCAGCCTTCGAGCGATGGGGCGTTTAGTTTTTCAGCGCTTTGTTTTTTCTCTCCGCATTGTCGTATCCTTAGAGACGTACTGCAGACCATCCGTGTTTGTCGACGAAGCTCGCATTTACGTAAAAGCCGGCGATGGCGGCAAAGGCTGCGTCGCATTCCGCCGGGAGAAGTTCGTGCCCAAGGGCGGCCCCTCCGGCGGCGATGGCGGCGACGGCGGCAGTATCCTTCTGGTTTCCACTCCCAACGAAAATACGCTGTTGCGCTACCGCTTTAACCGCGAATTTCGCGGCGACCGCGGCCGTCACGGCGAAGGCTCCAACTGCCATGGCCGTTCCGGGGAAGATTCGGTGCTTGAAGTCCCGGTGGGCACCCAGGTCTACGATGAACAGTCGGGCGAGTTGCTGCATGATTTCTCCGCCGGCGGCCAGCGTTTTATCGCCGCGCACGGGGGCCACGGCGGGCGCGGCAACGCGCGATTCGCCAAATCCTGGCACCAGGCGCCGCGCGAATTCGAGGAGGGCGTGGCTGGAGAAGAGCGCCATCTGCGCCTGGAGCTGAAGCTTCTAGCCGACGTTGGTCTGGTGGGCTTTCCGAATGCCGGCAAGTCCACGCTGATTTCGCGCATCTCCGCCGCGCGGCCAAAGATCGCCGATTATCCTTTCACGACGTTGGAGCCATACCTCGGAGTGGTTTCCGTCGATGGCGACCGGAAAGGCACGCGGCGAACGTTTGTCGTCGCCGATCTTCCTGGACTGATCGAAGGCGCCCACGAAGGTGTGGGGCTGGGCATTCGCTTTCTCCGCCACATCGAGCGCACGCGCCTGCTGGCGCAGCTGGTGGATATCAGCGATTCCGCGGAGCGCGACCCGGTTGAGGATTTCGAAATCATTCGCGAAGAGTTGCGCGCCTCCAACGAATCACTGGCCGCGAAACCTTTCCTGGTGGTAGCCACCAAGCTGGATGCCGCAATCGATCGGTTGAACTTCGATCAATTGCGCGAATACTGCCGGGAGAAAAGTTACCCCTTCTTTGCCATTTCCGCCTCGACGGGTGAAGGCATTCCGCAACTCGTGCGCGGGATGGCGGACGCCGTCGCAAAACTCGCGCCAGCCGCCACGGAGCGGGCGGACGAAGCGGGCGGTGACGACGCCATTCCTGATGCGGTTCGCCATGTCGACCCGCCCGGGGCCGGAAGCGCCCGCGTGGAGGAAGTTTGACGCCGCGAGCGCGCGCCACGGCCATCCGGCCACCGCGCTCCCTCGCTCTTTTCGGCGGCTCGTTTGATCCCATTCATTCGGGGCATATTGCTGTGGCCCGCGCGGCCCGCCGCCGTTTTCATGTCGACGAGATTCATTTTATTCCCGCGGGCCTGCCGCCGCACAAGCGCGATCGCGAGCTGGCCCCCTATGCGCATCGTTATGCCATGGTTGCGCTGGCTTGCGCCGGCATTCGGGAATTTATTGCCTCGCCGCTCGAGGCGGGCAAGGACTCTTCCGGCCGCGAGACGTTTTATTCCATCGACGTGGTGCGCCGCTACCGCGAGCGTTCGCCTGCCGGACAGTGCCTTTGGTTTATGATCGGCGCCGACGCATTTCTGGATATCGGCGCGTGGAGGGAGCCCGAAGCGCTGCTGGGGTCTTGCGATTTTATTGTGGCCAGCCGCCCGGGGATCGATTCTTCCATGATCCGGCGCGCGGTTCCCCCGCAGCTTCTGGACTCCGCAGGGTCCCGCTCCCGCGCGGCTGCCAGGCGTCCCTTGTCTCAAAAAAGCATCGCGCTGCAAAGCACTACGCTCCACATTCTCGACAGCGTCGCCTCACCGGTATCATCGACGGAGATCCGCCGCCGTGTAGCCGCTGGACTTTCGATCCGCGGGCTGGTGCCAGCCGTGGTGGAGGATTACATTTGGAAATCCGCACTCTACCGTTGACGCTGAAATCGCTGCGTGCCGAACTCCGCTGGGCCGTTGAAGCGGCGCAGGGCAAGAAAGCCGCGGGCGTGACCGTACTCAACCTGGCCGGCCTGGGCGCATTTACCGACGCTTTTCTGCTGTGCACCGGATTCAGCTCGCGCCAGGTGCAGGCCATTGCCGAGGAGATCGAGCAGGAGCTATCGCGCCATGGTTGTGAGCCGCGCCACCGCGAGGGCTATAACGCCGGGGAATGGGTGCTGCTCGACTACGGTTTTTTCGTAGTGCACGTCTTCGCGGAGCGCGCGCGGCTGTATTACGACCTGGAGCGTTTATGGCGCTCCGCTCCGCGCATTTCTCTTCCCGATTTTGACAGCGCCGGAGCCGCCGGCGCATGAGCATGGCGCGCGTCGAGTGGGTAGCTGTTGATCCCGCGTCGCGCCACGTCCTCGAACTCGCGGCCAAGGTGGCCGATTCCGCCAGCACCATCCTGATCACCGGGGAAAGCGGCACAGGCAAAGATCTGTTGGCGCGCCACATTCACGAGCTGGGTGTGCGCCGCGATGCCCCGTTCATGAAAATCGACTGCGCCAGCCTGCCGCCCGAGCTGGTGGAATCCGAGCTGTTCGGCCACGAGCGCGGCGCTTTCACCGGCGCGGTGGAACGTAAGCTGGGGCGGTTTGAGCTGGGCCGCGGCGGCACGATCGTTCTCGATGAAGTGGCCGCGCTGGCCACCGCGGTGCAAGCCAAGCTGCTGCGCGTACTTGAAGAAAAAACCTTTGAACGGCTGGGCGGCACGGAGACACTGCGAATCGATGGCCGGCTTCTGGCCCTCACCAACACGGACATCGAACAGGCCGTGGCCGAGGGGCGCTTCCGCGAGGATCTTTATTTCCGTTTGAATGTGGTGACCCTGATCGTTCCCCCCTTGCGCGAGCGTCGCGGCGATATTCCCGCGCTCTCCGCACATTTTCTGAAACGGCTGAGCTCGGTGCATGGCCGCCCCGATGCCCACTTGGGCGCGTCCGCGTGCAGCCTGCTTGAAAGCTACAACTGGCCCGGAAATGTGCGGGAGCTGAAGAACGTAATCGAACGAGCGCTTACTTTCGCGAAACAAGACGCTCTGGGGCCCGAAGATCTTCCCGACGCGGTGCGCGCTGCCAGCGGGGGCACGCACCGTCTGGGACAGCGCCTGCGCTCTCTTGCCGACTTGGAGCGCGAGACCATCGCTGCCACGCTCGAGGCTACTCACTGCAAGATCGGACGCGCCGCGGAAATCTTAGGTATCAGCCGCAAGACGCTGCTTGAAAAACGAAAGAAGTACGGACTGATGTAATGGCGCTCTGTTTTCGTCGTGCGGCGAGCAGGGCCCGGCGTCAAGAATGCTTCCCTCTAAATTTTTCTGTTTCGCCCGGCTGTGAATGAAAATTCGCCTGGTCATGTTGGGGAAAACCAAGCGCCCGGAACTCCGCGCGCTGTTCGCAGACTATGTGGGACGCATCGAACGCGCCTGCGAGATTACTGTGAGCGATTTGCGAGAACCCACCGAGGCGGCACTGGCGCGCTTGAAGATCGATACCGCCGCCCACATTGTTTTGCTGGACGCGGGCGGACGCGAGCACACCTCGCAGGAATTTGCGCGCTGGCTGGGCGCGCTGCGCGATCGCGGCGCGCGGGAACTGGTTTTCTTATGCGGCAACGACATAGGTTTTCCCGCAGCGTTTCGTAAACACGCGAAAGAGGCCATCTCGCTCTCGAAGCTGACCATGCCTCACGAGCTGGCCCGCGTGGTCCTGGCCGAGCAAATCTACCGGGCTCTGGCTATTCTTTCCGGCCACCCTTACGCCAAGTAGCTGGAACCGGGCGGATGTATGAGTCCAGTCTTGACCTTTCGCGCCGTTCCCCTATCCTGAGTGAGGCGCTCGTCGTTCAGCTCATCGATTTAGTGTGCGTGTGCATCTCTGATGCGAAAATATGCCTGAAGGAAAAGGACTGCTCATCGTTTACACCGGCCCGGGCAAGGGCAAGACCACCTGTGCCCTGGGCACCGCCTTCCGCGCCGTCGGGCAAGGGCTGCGTGTGCTGATGGTGCAGTTCATCAAGGGTTCCTGGCACTACGGCGAACTCGACGCTGCCAAGATGCTCGGCGACGACAAATTCGAAATTCGTCCCATGGGTCGCGGGTTTGTAAAGGTCGGAGGGGCGGAAACCGATCCCGAAGATCTTCGCCTGTGCGAGCAGGCCTGGGAATTTGGGCGCGAGCAGATTTACAGCGGGAAGTACGAGCTGGTGGTACTCGACGAGATCAACTACGTGATCAGCTACAAAATGCTCGACCCCGAGAAAGTGGCCGACGCGCTGGGAAAGCGTCCCGAGCACGTGCACGTGATTTGCACGGGACGCAACGCGCATCCGAAACTCGTTGAGCTGGCCGACCTGGTGACGGAGATGAAAGAGGTCAAACATCCTTACACCAGGGGAATTCTGGCGCAGCGCGGAATCGATTACTGATCGAGCGGCACGCTCGAGCCCTTTTTGATTGCATTGCCAAAGCAATTGTTTTAGAGCTTCCTTAACCCCATGGCCTGGTTTAAGCGCGATAAAGACTCGATTCAAGATCCGGTGCCGCCGGAAGAGCGGCGCGTGCGCACCGAAGGGATGTGGGAGAAGTGCGCCTCCTGCCGCAAGATCATTTGGAAGAAAGATCTGGATGCTAACTGGCAGGTGTGTCCGAAGTGCGACCACCACTTCAAGCTGAGTGCGGTGCGCCGCCTGGAATTGCTTCTGGATGACGGCATCTGGAACGAACACGACGCCAACCTTTCCTCCACCGACCCGCTCGAGTTTACCGACACGCGCGCCTACAAGCAGCGGCTAATCGATGCGCACAAAAAGCTTGGCATGCGCGACGCCATCATCACCGCGGAAGGCCGCATCGAGGGACGCCCGGCAATCGTTTGTGCCATGGAGTTTGGCTTCATCGGCGGCTCGATGGGCGCGGTGGTGGGAGAAAAAGTCACGCGAGCCATCGAGCTGGCTACTTCCAAGCGCGAGCCGCTGGTGATCGTTTCCTGCTCGGGCGGCGCGCGGATGATGGAGGGCACCACCAGCCTGATGCAGCTTGCCAAGGTTTCCGGCGCACTCTCGCGGCTGGATGACGCGCGCCTGCCCTATATTTCCGTGCTCACCGACCCCACCACCGGGGGAGTTACCGCCAGCTATGCCATGCTGGGCGACCTCAATATCGCCGAGCCCGGCGCGCTGATCGGCTTTGCCGGGCCGCGGGTCATCGAGCAGACCATTCGCCAGAAGCTGCCTGCAGGATTCCAACGCTCCGAGTTTCTTCTGCAGCACGGTTTTCTCGATGCCATCGTCCCTCGCAAGGAACTGAAGGCCTATCTCGCGAACGCCTTGAATTTTTTCCTGAGCTGACATGACCTACGACGAGGCAGTGAGAATCCTGCTTTCGCTGGGGCGCGAACTGGCCGCGCCGCGGCAGGCGCGCGTACAGAAGTTTGATTTGCAGAACATCACGCTGCTGGCCAGGCGCCTGGGCAGCCCGCATCGCGCTTCCCCCTGCGCGCACATTGCGGGCACGAATGGCAAGGGTTCGACAGCCGCATTTCTGGAATCGATCCTGCGCGCCGCGGGATTCAAAACCGGGCTCTACACCTCGCCGCATCTGGTGCGTATCAACGAGCGCATTCGCGTCAATGGAGAGGAAATTTCTGACGAGGATTTCGCCGCCGCATTTACGCGCGTGCATGATCTGATCGAGGAGCTGCTGGCTTCAGGGGCGCTCGCCGCGCATCCCACTTTCTTTGAATGCGTCACGGCAATGGCGTTTGAGCATTTCGCTCGCTTGCACGTGGAATTCGCGGTGTATGAAGTGGGCCTGGGAGGCCGCCTCGATTCCACAAACATCATTGAGCCTGTCTTGACCATCATCACGCCCATCGATTTCGACCACGAGGATTATCTGGGTCACTCGCTGGAACTTATCGCGGGGGAAAAGGCGGGAATCATTAAGCCCGGCGCGCTGGTGGTCGGCGCCGCCCAACCCACCGAAGTTGCGGCGGTGATCCGCAAAATCGCGAAAGAGAAAAACGCGAGGCTCGTGCTGATTGCGCGCGATTACCGCTCCGAGATTCTTGTCGCCAGTCCCGGCAACTCTCGCGCAGTATTCACCAAACTCGGAAGCGACTGGCGGCTGGAAGTCGAGTTGCCGCTCGCCGGACGCTTCCAGGTGCAAAATGCCCTGACCGCAGCGGTGGCCGCGCGCCTACTGGGTGAGCTGGGCTTCCGCATGAGCGATGCAGCCATCGCTCGCGGCATTGCCGGAACGCGCTGGCCCGGCCGGCTCCAGCAGGTTTCCGAGCGCACCTCCGTTTTTATCGATGGCACGCATAATCCCGCAGGCGCGCGCGAGCTCGTTGCTTTCTGGCGCGAGCAATTTTCTGGCCGCCGCATTTATCTAGTGTATGGAGCCATGCGCGACAAGGCGGTGGATGAAATTGCCGGGTTGCTCTTTCCCGAGGTGGAGGCGGTTATCGCCACCGCGCCTCGCCAATCGCGCGCGATTTCCGCGGAAGTGCTGGCGGAAATGACCGGCCATCACGCGCGCCAAATAGACGTGGTGCCCATTGCAGAAGTGGCATTGGAGCGCGCCATGGAGCTGGCCGGCGCCGACGATGTAGTCTTCGCCACTGGCTCGCTCTACCTGGCCGGCGATCTGTTGCGCTATTGGCCCACGCGCGGCGTCAAGCTGGCGGGGGCGGTCCCCGCGCCCGCTGCTGCGGCGGTCCGGCGGGACTCGTAAGCATGAGAGCAGTAATCGACGCGCTCGGTTATCTGCGCTCGCTTGCTGTCACTGTCCCGCTCATCTATCTGCTTACGATTTTCTGGGGCACGCTTTCGCTGCTGTGCTCGCTGGCCAATTCTTCAGGCATCGCGCAACACACCTGCGCCAGATTGTGGGCACGCTGCCTGCTGGCGGTTTGCGGCGTAAGGCTGAGCGTTCGTGGCGCGGAACATCTGGAGGCGGGACGAACTTATATTTTTGCCGCCAATCATCAAAGTTATCTGGATATTCCCGTGATCTTCGCACTGATGCCCGCAAACTTCCGCATCATGGCCAAGGGATCACTGTTTCACATTCCATTTATCGGCTGGCACCTGCGGCGCTCGGGTCACATGCCGGTCGCCAGGGGAAACCCGCGGCGGGCAGCGCGCAGCCTGCTGGAAGCGGCCAGCCACGTACGCCGCGGAACTCCGGTATTTATTTTTCCGGAGGGTGGGCGGTCGCCGGACGGGCGCTTCCGGGAATTCAAGCCGGGAACATTTTTATTAGCCATTAAATCTGGTGCGGCGGTGGTGCCGGTTACGATCAATGGGACACGCGCGGTGTTGCCCATGCGCTCCTGGCACGTGCGGCCGGGGCGAGTGGAGTTGATACTGCACGCGCCCATTGAAACCGCCGGGTTGAAGAGCGATGCGGCACACTCGCTTGCGGAGAGCGTTCGGGCGGTTATCGCGGCCGATTTTGATGAATCGTCCACGCTCGCGACGCGCTAGTTGGGTTTGCCCTGGCGGCTGGCGCTCGCGCCTCCGACGAGCGGCACGGCATGCCGTGCCCCTACACGGCCGGCGCGCCAATTTGGCGGTTGTCGAGAAGCTGCCCGCTGCGAGACAATTTGGTTCTCGGAGGCCATCATGAGCGACCTGCAATATCCCGTCGGAAAATTTCAGTGGGCTGGGTCCACCACAGCCGAAAATCGCCGCCGCGCCATCGCCGCCATAGCCGCGACGCCGGCCCAGCTTCGCGCCGCAGTCGCGGGACTTTCAGCGAAGCAGTTGGATACCCCTTATCGTCCCGATGGCTGGACGATTCGCCAGGTGGTGCACCACGTTCCGGAAAGCCACATGAACGCCTACATCCGGTTCAAACTCGCGCTCACCGAAGACCAGCCGACGATCAAGCCCTACGAGCAGCAGCACTGGGCGAATTTGCCCGACGTGGAAGGCACGCCCATCGAAACTTCGCTCGCGTTGCTGGAATCGTTGCACGATCGCTGGGTGGTGCTGCTGCGCGCGCTTTCGCCAGAAGACTTCGCCCGCACTTTCAGACATCCCGAGATGGGGGAGCAGTCGTTGGATCGAACGTTGGCGTTATACGCCTGGCACGGAGCGCACCACGTAGCGCACGTCACCTCGCTGCGTGAGCGCAGCGGATGGACGGGGCGAAAGCGAAAAGCGAAGTCGAAAGCTGCAAGCCGAAAATCAAAAAGTAAAAAAAAGAAATAGGGACTGGCGCACCGCGCATTGCCGCAACCCGCGAGCGATGCTAGGATGGCGGACTTTACGAGGGGAAAATTTACGAGATGACGAATACGCAGAAGCCGCTGGTCGGTATCCTAATGGGCTCCAAGTCCGACTGGGAGACTATGGCGCATACGGCTAGCACGCTCGAGGGCTTGGGTGTGCCACACGAGGTGCGCGTATTGAGCGCCCATCGCACGCCCGATCAGACCATGGAATACGCCGCTACCGCGGAGCAGCGCGGCCTGGAAGTGATCATCGCCGCCGCGGGCGGCGCGGCGCATCTGGCAGGCGTAGTCGCAGCGAAGACTTCACTCCCTGTGCTCGGCGTGCCCATGGAGTCGAAGGCACTCAAGGGACTTGATTCGCTGCTATCGATGGTGCAAATGCCGGCAGGAGTTCCTGTAGGGACTCTGGCCATTGGCAAACCAGGAGCTATCAATGCGGCGCTTTTTGCGGCGGCCATCCTGGGCTTGAAACATCCTGAAATTCGCGCGGCCTGGCTGCGCTACCGCGAAGCGCAATCGCGCGCGGTTCTCAGCCATCCCGACCCCCGCGAAGGCGGATGAGTACTCACTCCTCAATCCATGGTGACCGACAAACATGACAAGCTGCGCACCGGGCCGCGCACCGGGCTGCGCACCGGGCCGCGCATCGGCGTGCCATTTCGCACCACCGCCGAAGAAGACGCCGGCGAAGCAAAGCTAAGCAAAATCGTGAATTACTACCGTGCCGTCGAACAGGCCGGCGGCGAGGCCGTGCCTGTTTCTTTGCGGCTTGGCACCAGCGAGCGGCAGAGCCTGCTGAAAACACTCGACGGTTTCGTGTTGCCGGGGAGCCCTGCTGACGTTGACCCATCGCGCTACGGAGCTTCGCGGCATCCCGCCGCGGCTCAACCCGACAAGCTGCGCGAGGAAACCGACTACGCTTTGCTCGACCACGCGTTTGCGGCGGAAAAGCCGGTGCTGGCCATCTGCTACGGCACGCAACTCCTGAACGTCTGCCTGGGCGGCTCGCTCTATCAGGATATTGCCAGCGAACTATCCACGCCAATCCAGCACAGTAAAGATGGCCTGCCGGCAGGCGCTGAAGATCCGCTTCATCCGGCTGCCATAAAACTTGGCGGAGAACTTGCGCAGCTCGCGGCGGCGTGCGGCTTGCAGAACTCCGGCGGCAGCTTCGCGGTTCAGGTGAATACTTCTCACCACCAGTCGATCCGTAATCTGGGTAGAGGGCTGCGGATCGCTGCGGTAGCTCCGGATGGGGTGATCGAAGCGGTGGAACACGAGCCGCACAAGCACTGGGTGACCGGAGTGCAGTGGCATCCGGAGCGCATGCCCGGCGATGCGCTGGCGGCAGCGCTATTTCGCGCGCTGATTCAGGCCACGCGCGCAGCGGCGGTGCGGCCGCAGCTCGGAAATGACACGATGCTGACACGACGCTGACGTAAGCCATAAGTTTTCTAATTTCAAGGGGGAACCAATGATTTCGCTGGCAGGCAAAGCTGCGCTCATAACCGGAGGCTCGCGTGGCATCGGCGCGGCTGCCGTAAAAATGTTCGCCGAGGCGGGTGCCGACGTGGTCTTCAATTACCACAAGCGCAAAGACTCCGCGCGTGAAGTGGAAGAAGACGCGCGGCGCCATGGCACGCGCGTCGAATCATTTCGCGCCAACCTTTCCGAGATGGCTCCGGCTAAAAAGCTGGTGGACTTTGCCCGCGAGCGGCTGGGGCGCCTGGACATTCTGGTAGCCAATGCCGGCGTTTGGAATCTGGAGGACTTACCCATTGGAAAAATGAGCGAGCGCGAGTGGGACGATATGATGGCCACGAACGCCAAGAGCGTCTATAGCGTCATTCACTTTGCGGCTCCGCATATGATCGCGCAGCGTTCCGGCCGCATCATAGCTATCAGCTCCACCGCGGGCCAGCGCGGCGAAGCGTTCCACTCGCATTACGGCGCTTCGAAAGGGGCCATCATCAGTCTGGTGAAAGGACTTTCCACCGAGCTCGCTCCGCACAATATTCTTGTCAACTGTGTCGCGCCGGGCTGGGTGGATACGGACATGTCCAAGCCGGTGCTGGAAACCAAGGCCGGGGCAAAGGAAATTCTGAACACCATTCCGCTGCGCCGTCCGGGATCGGCGGCGGATATTGCCGGATCAATTTTGTTTCTGGCCTCGGACCTGGCCTCGTGGATCACCGGGGAAGTTATCAACGTCAATGGAGGCGCGGTATTGTGCGGTTAATCAAGAATCTTCCGAACTTTGCTTTAGGGCTGCTGGCGGGTATTTGCGCACCACTGGCGCAGGCGCAATCGCCGGACAATCTTTTGCCCGAACAGAGCGCGGCCAAAGCGAAGCAGCTGATTCAACAATCCATTCAAGCGCTCGGTGGCCCCGCGTATCTGGGCGTAAAAGATTTTACGTGCACCGGGCGGATGTCTTCGTTCGAGCATAGCGGCGCGGTAATTGGCACGGTCCAGTTTTCCAGTTCCGTAAAATTGCCCGACAAAGATCGCACCGAATATTCCTACAAGACTTATGTCCCCATCATCGTGGGCGATCTTTCCAGGAAACACAGCACCATGGACATACACAATGGAAATGCCGGCTGGGTTCTCAACGGCGGAGGAGTGCAAGAAATTCCCGTCGAGGACGTAGCTCGCTATCAGGAGCAGCGCAACAAGAGCATTAATGTCCTCTTGCGCGAGCGGCTGAACGATCCAAATTTCAGGTTTCATTGGGCCGGGCGGGAGAACCTGGATTTGCGGAGTGTGCAGTGGGTGGAAATCGCCGACGCCGAGCACCACACCATCCGCGTGGCCTTTGATGAGCAGACGCATTTTCCCAGCCGGTTTGTCTACCAGACGCTTGATCCGGCAACGCGCGAGCGCAACGAAGAGATCGAATACCTCGCCAACTTCCACACCATTGAAGGTGTGGCCATGCCCTTCCAGCGGACTCGCGAGCGCAACGGACTGAAGTATTACCAGGTGTTTTACGATACCTGCAAATTCAACACGGGACTTTCGGATGCGCTGTTCACGCGGGAAGCGCTCGAGGAACGCTTCGCTCAAGGCAACAAGGGCAAGAAAAAAAACAAGTAGCCGCTGGACTGCCGGGATAGCCTGCGCTTTTTATTCGGAATTGATGATCTTACGATCCAGTCCTTGGAGAATCTTGCGCATCAAATGGTAGCAGGCCGGCGATTCGAAGTAAGCGCTGTGAACCTCCATGCCCCCGATTGCTGGCGCGATTAGTCCCGAGCAATCGATATCCCACACGTTGTCCGGCACCGGGCAGGTAGTGTCCAGCCCGCTGCGGCCCAGACGCCTCTTGCCGAAATGTTTCAGGCCGGCAGACATGCCCAGGACGGAATCGCGGCCGGAGTAGAGCGCGGTCACGCGATAGGTAAGGTTGGCGATGCCTTCGCCGTCGCCGTGGCTTACCGCTTCGCCAAGCCGGAAAAGGTCGTTGTCCACGTCTGCCGCGACCATAAGAAGTTGGTCGACCAGGCTGACCAGTAAGGGCTGATTCTTGCGTGTCCAGACCACATTCATTGCATTTTCGACCAGAAAGTTGCCCATGCTGTGGGCGATAACGGATGTCATCGCGCGGCAGCGTGGAGCGGGATCCTTCGACTTCGCGGTGAGTTTCTGCATGGCCGACAACCAGTCGTATAGCTCGCCGAGGACGATAGAAAAATCCTCTGCGGATTTGCGGGCTTCCGAGCGGTCGGGTAAATACCCGAAAGCCGTGCCCTCCGAAGGCCAGGAAAAAAGCAGGCACTCCCCCATGGAGGCGGCGCCTGTGTAAAGATTCTGGACAACAGCCCCATAGCGGCGGCAGGCGCCGCTCCAGGATTCATTAAATCCGTGGACAAAAAATGTAACGTGCTTCTGTTTTTCAGGGGGCACTTGAAGAGGGTCAGGAAAAGTCGCCGCGGCGGCCACAAGCAAAGTTCGAAAAGACCCGGCATCGACACCCTTCCAGCTTTTGAAGTCGTCGACGGGACCACTGTTATTGGTCCAGAATGACAGTTCTGCGAATTCGTCCCCGAAACTTGCTGCCTGAATGTTGCGGTTTGTAATCATCCAATACATATCGATCCTTCGTTTTTGACCGAGCTCGCGATGGAAAGGAGTCCCGCTTGAATAACTAATTTTATTATACCTAGAACTGTATCAAAAATCGAGGAGGTCTTGCAGAAACCCGAAATCGCAGCAAGTTCCTGGAGCAATTTTGTCGCGGACGCTTGCGACGGGGTATAATCCCTGGATGCCTGTTCAGGGAAAAAGATCGCTGATCCGCAGCACTACGGTGTTGTGCGTGCGCCGGGATGGAAAAGTGGTGATGGCCGGTGACGGCCAGGTAACGCTGGGCGAAAGCGTGATTAAGCAGACCGCAAAGAAAGTGCGCCGCATGTTCGACGACAAGGTGCTGGCGGGATTTGCAGGCGGTACCGCGGATGCTTTCTCGCTGTTTACGCGATTCGAAGGCAAGCTCCAGGAACATCACGGCAATCTGGCGCGGGCCGCGGTGGAGCTGGCCAAGGACTGGCGCACAGACCGCTTGTTGCGCCATCTGCAGGCGATGCTGATCGTGGCCGATGCCAACGCTTCGTTTCTACTTTCCGGTACGGGCGACATTATCGAGCCCGACGACGGTCTTTGCGCGATTGGTTCGGGCGGCCCTTACGCGCTGACCGCTGCGCGGGCTCTGGCGCAGCACACCAAACTTTCCGCGAGAGAGATTGCCCAGGAATCCATGCGCCTGGCGAGCGAGATCTGTATTTTCACCAACAGCAATTTTTCTCTGGAAGAGCTATGACCGGCAAGAACGATAAAGACCGCGTGATCTATCTGCCGGGCGAGGTGGCGCCGCTCGAAGCCGAGGTCATCCCCTCGTTCGACGAGCTGACGCCGCGCGAAATCGTCGTCGAGCTCGATAAGTACATCATCGGACAGAATCCCGCCAAGCGCGCCGTAGCCATCGCACTGCGCAATCGCGTGCGCAGGCAAAAGCTTGCTCCCGAAGTGGCTGAAGAAATTCTGCCGAAAAATATTCTGATGATCGGGCCCACCGGCGTGGGGAAGACGGAAATTGCGCGCCGGCTGGCGCGGCTGGCGGGCTGCCCCTTCGTGAAGGTGGAAGCTTCCAAGTACACCGAAGTCGGTTATGTGGGCCGCGACGTGGAATCCATGGTGCGCGACCTGGTGGAAAACGCCATCGACATGATCCGCGAGGAAAAACTGGACGAAGTGGCCGAACGCGCCGAGCAGGCTGCTGAAGAGCGCCTGCTCGATCTTCTTCTGCCACCCTCGGGGCCGCCTCCCGTTCCCGCCGACGCAGATACCGAGACGCTGCGGCAGGAGCAGATCAACCGCACCCGGGAAAAGCTGCGCGCGCAGTTCCGCGACGGAAAGATCGATCATCGCATCGTGGAAGTAGAAGTGCGCGAGCGTTCCACGCCGGCCTTCGAAATTGTTTCCAGCCAGGGCATGGAAGAGATGGACATCAACGTCCGCGACGTTCTCTCCAACATGTTCGGGCAAGGCAAGAAAAAACGAAAGATGAGCGTGGCCGACGCCTATGAATACCTGATCCAGGAAGAAGAGAATAAGCTGATCGACATGGACCAGGTGACGCGCATGGCGGTGGAGCGCGCCGAGCAGATGGGCATTATCTTCCTCGACGAAATCGATAAAATCGCCGGGCGCGAGAGCGGGCACGGCCCCGACGTATCGCGCGAAGGCGTGCAGCGCGACATTCTGCCCATCGTGGAAGGCACCACCGTCAATTCTCGCTATGGCATGATCCGCACGGACCACATCCTGTTCATCGCCGCCGGCGCGTTCCACGTCTCCAAGCCTTCGGACCTGATTCCTGAATTGCAGGGTCGCTTTCCCATTCGTGTGGAGCTCACCTCGCTTTCCGAGCAGGATTTTGTGCGCATCCTGACCGAGCCGAAAAACGCGCTGCTCAAGCAATACACTGCGCTGCTGGAGACGGAGAGCGTGAAGCTCAGCTTCAGCGACGAAGCCATCGCCGCGATCGCCCGCTTTGCCGCGCAGGTGAATGCGCAGACGGAAAATATCGGCGCCCGCCGGCTGCATACGATTCTCGAGAAAGTACTCGATGAGATCTCCTTCGAGGCTCCCGAGCTCAAGAAAAAGCAGGTGAAGATCGAAAGCGCCTACGTCGAAAAGCAGCTCGCGGAAATCGTCAAGAACCAGGACCTGAGCCGTTATATCCTCTAAGCGTTTGGTTGAACCAAGCTTCAGCGGACGTCGAAATTCTCGTTGTGTGCGGATAGGTGCGTACAGAAATTCTCCGCGCGCTGCCAGCGAAGTGAAATCAGCGAATGGAAATTAGAGACTGGCCGGCCACGAAAAGCTGCGCGATCAGGAAACCGTTCCGGTGCTTTTTGGATTTCGGCTCGGCGCTTTGCAGTTTTGTTTTCCTCGGCGCGCTGCTGGCTGCGTGCGGCGTGCAGGGCGACCCGCAGCCGCCGCGCCCGCAGATTCCCGCCGCCATCACCGACGTGGCCGTCCGCCAGGCTGGCAATGGCGCGGTGCTCACCTTCACGCCGCCGCGCGCCACGCTCGAGGGTGAGAAGCTGGAGAAATTTCCAGACTTGGAGATCTTCCGCGGTTATACGTCGCCGGACGCAAAGCTGCCGCCGTCCGTATCCGCACTGCGGCTCATCTATACCGTTCCTTCCGCCGTCGTGGATACCTACCTTCTGCAAGACCGCGTCGAATTTACCGATGCGCTGAAGCCCGACGAAGTCGCGGCGCACACCGGCCAGCGCTTGGTTTACCTGGTCCGTACGCGTGTCTCGAAAAAGCAGGCTTCGCCCGACTCCAATGTCGCCGGTGTGGTTTTGTATCCCGCACCAGAAGCGGTACGCGATCTGCATTTCGACATCGTTGAATCCGGCGTGTCGCTGGCCTGGACGCAACCTTTACTCGCCAGCGGCGGCCAGCCGCTAGGTTCCCTCGGCGGCTACCGCATCTATCGCGCCGAGCTGGAGACGCTGCCGGCGAGTTCCAAGGAAACCAGACCGAAGTTGCCTCCTGCGCTGGTGGGAGTGGCTCCCTCGCCCTCCTATCTCGACGAGCGGATCGAATGGGGCCGCACTTATGCCTACACTGTGCGCAGCGTCGCGCAATACCCCACTGACTCAGTGGAATCGGCGGACTCGAATCCCGTGCAAGTGACGCCGCGGGATATTTTCCCTCCTGGGCCTCCGCGCGATCTCGTGGCCGTGTATGTAGCGAGCTCGGGCGAAACTCCGGCGAATGTGGAACTCTCGTGGGCCATCAGCACGGAGCCTGACCTCGCCGGTTACAACGTCTACCGTAACGGCCAGGGCACGGCGCAGGCGCGCCTCAACCGCGAACTATTGCTGACCCCAACTTTTCGTGATATTAGCGTGATTGCAGGCGGGCAGTACACCTACGCAGTTACTGCGGTGGACCGCACGGGTAATGAAAGCCGTCCCTCGACGGCGGTGGCGGCAGTAATTCCTAAACCTGGCGAGTGAGGTTGGTGCCAGGGAATGGTCGAGCGTTTCTTGACCGGGCACAAGCGATGAAATCCCTGAATCTTCCCGGAGCCGGATGGGTCGACGGGCTGAAGAGTCTCCGTTTTCGCATTGGTGTGCTCACCGGCGTCTACCTTATTGCCATCATGACCGGGTCCTTGCTGGCGGCCACACGCGTGCCCGCCCTGGAGATTATTGCCGACCTTCGCAATCTGGTCTGCTATGTGGCCTTCGGACTGGTGATGCTCCTGCCCGTGCTCACGTTTATTCGCAAGCCCTGGCACCTGTTTACGTCGGGATTTATCGGATGGGCCATGTTTTCGATCGCCTACGCGGGTGCCGGACAGGTTTTCATTTCGCTCTACACGCGCCTGCGCCCGCCGTTCAACGTGTTTATGCTCGGCGCGACGTTTTATGGACTGGTGGCGGTAGCGTTCTGGTTTGTTCAATTGATCGTCGCGATGCGTTATCATCTCTCCGCGCACCATACGCAGCACTCGGGTCGCGCCTACCCTAAAACATAATGAAACTTTGCCGCGTGCAGCCGTTCGCCCTCGGGCATCCCGAGCTCGGGCATTCCAGCTCCGTCCGTGTCGAAATTCCTTCGCATGCCGCGGAAATCGAAGGCGAAGTGGCCTACGAAATTGCCGGGCTGTTCGACGGAAACCGCAAGCGCACTGGTCGTTCCTGGCCGCTTAAAGCGGTGAGATTCCTGCCGCCTGTTAATCCGGGCAAAATCGTGGGCGTGGGGCGCAACTACCGGGACCACGCTGCGGAGCTCAATAACCCTATACCGGTCGAGCCACTTATCTTCTTGAAGCCTCCATCGTCGGTCATCGGGCCGGAAGAGCCCATCCTTCTGCCGGCAATTTCGAAGCGCGTGGACCATGAAGGCGAACTTGCCGTGATCATCGGCCGCACCTGCTCGCAGCTTTCCGATCGAGATGCGGTTGAGCCGTACGTGCTTGGTTATACGTGCCTCAACGATGTCACTGCGCGGGATCTTCAGAAAGCCGATGTGCAGTTCACGCGCGGAAAGAGTTTCGACACCTTCTGCCCGATGGGACCGGTGATCGAGACCACGCTCGACCTTGCCGACACGCGAGTCGAGACCTATGTGAACGGCGCTCGCCGTCAGTCCGGCGCGCTCACCGAGATGATCTTTCCGGTTGATGTTATAATTCGCTGGATTTCGCGGGTGATGACGCTCCTGCCTGGCGACGTGATCGCCACGGGGACCCCGGCAGGGGTCGGGCCGCTGGTGCCTGGCGATCTTGTGGAAATCGTGGTCAGCGGCGTGGGGACTCTGCGAAATTCCGTAGCCGCGCGCGAAGCGTGAGCAGGGAGACGCTCATGAAATTTTTTCTCGACACTGCCAACCTGGATGAAATCCGTTCCGCTGCGGAATTCGGCGTAATCGACGGCGTTACCACGAACCCGACTCTGGTGGCTAAAGAAGGCCGCCCCTTCCGCGAGCTCATTCTGGCCATCTGCGATATTCTCCCGCGAGGGGTGATCAACGCCGAAGTCGTCTCCACCGATACGGCGGGCATGCTGCGCGAGGGCCGCGAGCTGGCGAGCTGGCACCCCAACATCGCCGTAAAAATTCCCATGACCAGCGACGGCGTGCGGGCGCTCTATGTGCTGGCTGGAGAAGGCATCCGCGTCAATGTGACGTTGTGCTTTTCTGCTGCGCAGGCATTGCTCGTGGCCAAGGCCGGAGCGTACATCGTCAGTCCGTTTATCGGACGCCTCGACGACATTGGCCAGGACGGTCTAGTGCTGCTGCGCGAAATTCTGGAGATTTACCGCGTCAATAATTTTCCCGTTCTCGCGGCCAGCTTGCGACATCCCATTCACGTGATTGAAGCGGCAAAAATGGGCGCGCACATTGGCACGCTGCCGTCCAAAGTGTTCGAGCAGCTTTTTAAGCATCCGCTGACCGACCGCGGACTGGAAACGTTCGTGAAGGATTGGGAGAAGGCGCGCGGCGTGCTCGGTGAAATTATCGAGCCGGCCACCACGCCAAAACGGGGCAGGTGAGACACTTCGGAATCGGTTGGCAGTTATGGGTGGCCGCGGGACTCTTCGGTGCTCTGGCCGCCGCTCTGTGGTGGTGGCGCCGGCGCCCGGGCGACCCGTTGGAGATCGAGCGCAGGCGTCGCGAGCACCTCAGCCGCGTGGGGCGCATTGTCGAAGGCGAAATTCTGGAAATTAATGAAGTTCCCGCTTCTGATTTACCCATCGACCCGGCTGGCAAGCCCTCTGTGGACAGTTCTCCGATTGCTCCTGGCCATACTGCCGGCCACGAGGCAGTGCAGACTCCCAACGGCCCGCGTTCATTGGTTCTCTATACCTATTCGATCTCGGGAGTGACCTACGAAGCCGGGCAGGACATTACCGGCTTCGAGCAGCGAGCGTGCCTAAGCCGGGTCATTTCCGGCCAGCCTGCCAGTGTGAAATACGACCCCGCCAATCCTGGCAATTCCATGCTTATCGCCGAAGATTGGTCAGGGATCGACTGAATTAATTATAAGTTCCTGGAGTTCGATGAAACGTTTTTTCACCGTCGCGTTTGTCATGGTGGTCGGGGTCATTCTCAGCCTGGCTTCTGTGCTCGTTCTTCTCGCAGCCACGCTAAACGTCGAGCTGATGGAAAATGCGCAATTGCGTCTGCTGGCGGAGTTGGCCACGCTGCTACTTGGAGTTTTTCTCCTGGTCGCGAGTGTGTTTTTGTATGTTCGCCTGACCGTGGTTGTGTTTGGCGGCAAACCGCAGGCGCCGCCCAAAACTTAGCGTGACAAGAATCCGCCAGGCCCCGTGGTCTTGCTCAGCAACGCCGCCTGTGGCACGCTTCCACAGCTATGCAGCATGAGAACTGTATTTGTAACCGCACCGTCGATGGATGGCAGATGCGGCAGGCGCTTGAGCCCGGTGCCCGGACGAAGGGGTAATCATTGATGACCACCACTCCCAGTGGCGCCTCCGTCGGCCTTGATCAAGTGGTCGCTGCCCGAACCCGGTTGAGTCATGTGTACGGGCAGGCCGGCCAACTAGTAATTGCCGGGTATGCGCTGGAGGAGCTGGCCGGACGAGCCAGCTTCGAAGAAGTCGCGCACCTGTTGTGGAAGGGCGCCCTACCCGATCGCACGGAGCTGGGCGCGCTATCCGCGCAGATGGCGAAAGTGCGCGGCCTCCCGGCTGTCACGCTGGACGTGGTGCGCGCGGCGTCCAAGGCGCCGCCGATTGACGCGCTGCGCATGGCCTGCGCTACGCTGTCGCTCGACCTCGCCGATCCCAACGACATCTCCCGCGAAGCAGACTTTGCCAGCGCCAGAATGATCACCGCGCGCCTGCCCACCATCGCGGCTGCGCACGCGCGAATTTCCGCGGGCAAGGAACCTCTCGCGCCGCGCGCCGATCTTCCGCACGCCGCAAATTTTCTTTATATGGTGCACGGGCGCGAGCCGGACCCGATCGCCGCGAAGGCTCTCGACACCTATTGGGTCACGGTGATGGACCACGGAATGAATGCGTCCACTTTTGCCGCCCGGGTAATTGCCAGCACGCGCTCTGACATGGTGAGCGCGGTTACCGGAGCCATTGGCGCGCTAAAAGGGCCACTCCACGGCGGTGCTCCCGGGCCTGTATTGGATATGCTTATGGAAATTGGCAGCGCGGATAAGGCCGAGCCGTGGCTGCGCAACGAGCTTGCGCAGGGACGCCGCATCATGGGTTTCGGCCATCGCATCTACAAGGTGCGCGATCCTCGCGCCGAAGTACTCAGCCGGGTTGCTCTGGAAATGCAGGGCGCGCAGCTGGAGAACAGGCATCTGTTCGATCTCGCGCGCGAAGTGGAAAAGACCGCACTGCGCATACTCGAGGAGCACAAGCCCGGCCGCAATCTGAAGACCAACGTCGAATTTTATACGGCGCTGGTGCTTCAGTCGCTCGGGCTGCAGCCGCAGTCGTTCGTCGCGCTCTTTGCCTGCGGGCGTGTGGCCGGATGGGCCGCCCACGTGATCGAGCAGCGTGCCGAGGACCATCTGATTCGCCCGCAGTCGGAATACATCGGGCCGAAGGGATTGAAACTTGAACGTTAGCTCACCGGCATTTCCCATTACCGGAGATATTCGAGTGAACCAGGTCAAGCGATAATGCCCATCGCGTAAGCTTGCAATCCGCTTTACTGATGAACCGCGAACAAAAACTTGAGGAGCTCAAACGCCGCGACGCGCTGGCCGAGGCCGGCGGTGGCGCGGAACGCCGCGAGCGGCAGCACAAAGAGGGCAAGCTGTCGGCGCGGGAACGCATCGAACTGCTGCTGGATGAGGGTACCTTCGAGGAACTCGACAAATACGTCACGCACCACTGCACCGATTTCGGGATGGCGGAGCAGCGCATTCCCGGAGACGGCTTCCTGACCGGCTATGGCCGCATCGCCGGGCGCCTGGCTTACGTTTTCGCGCAGGACTTCACGGTTTTTGGCGGCTCGCTCTCTGAAGCCAACGCCATGAAAATCTGCAAGATCATGGACCTGGCTATGCGCAATGGCGCGCCGGTGATCGGGCTGAACGATTCAGGCGGGGCGCGCATTCAGGAAGGCGTGATGTCGCTGGCAGGATACGCGGAAATTTTTCTGCGCAACACGCTGGCCAGCGGCGTGATACCTCAAATCAGTGCCGTGCTGGGCCCCTGCGCCGGCGGCGCGGTCTACTCCCCAGCAATCACCGACTTTATTTTTATGACCCGCGGCACTGCTTACATGTTTGTCACCGGGCCCGAAGTCATTAAAACAGTCACGCACGAGGACGTCACTAAGGAAGAGTTGGGCGGCGCCATGACCCACAACGCCACCAGCGGCGTCGCGCATTTTGTTGCCGGCAATGATGGCGATTGCCTGGCAATGATTCGCGAGCTGTTCAGTTATCTGCCCTCCAATAATCTTGAGGAGCCGCCACGCCGTGCGACCTCCGACCCCTGGGACCGTGCCGATGCCGCGCTGGGCCTGCTCGTTCCCGCCGATCCCATGATTCCCTACGACATCAAAGACGCCATACATGCCGTCGTGGATGACGGCGATTTCTTCGAGGTCCACGAGCATTTCGCCAGGAATATGGTGGTGGGCTTCGCACGTCTCGATAGCCGCTCTGTGGGAATCGTTGCCAATCAGCCGGCGGTTCTGGCCGGGTGCCTGGATATAAATGCTTCGGTGAAAGGCGCGCGGTTTGTGCGCTTCTGCGACGCCTTCAACATTCCTCTCATCACGTTCGTGGACGTTCCCGGTTTTCTTCCCGGCACGCAGCAGGAGTTTGGAGGCATTATCCGGCACGGAGCCAAGCTGCTGTACGCGTACGCCGAGGCGACCGTGCCCAAGCTCACCGTGATCACGCGCAAAGCCTACGGCGGGGCGTATTGCGTGATGTCATCGAAACATATCCGCACCGATGTGAATTTTGCCTGGCCCACGGCGGAGATTGCCGTGATGGGACCCGAGGGCGCAGTCAACGTCGTCTACAAACGAGAGCTGGATAAAACGCCGGGGGAAGAACGCGAATTCCTGCGCAAGGCAAAAGTCAAAGAGTTTCGCGAGCGCTTCGCCAACCCTTATATCGCCGCGGAGCGCGGGTATATCGACGCTGTCATTGAGCCACGACTGACGCGGCCGAAACTTATTACCGCGCTGCGCAGTCTCGAAAATAAGCGCGATATCAACCCAAAAAAGAAGCACGGCAACATTCCGCTGTAAAAAAGAAGGGCCGCGCAGCAGCCCGCCGGGAATTTTAGACCGCGCGCTTATGAATCAGGGTTTTTGATTAGCCGGGGCGGGGGTGGAAGTTTGGCCCTCGGCGACTCCGCCGGAAAACAGTTGGTCGGTCTTGACCATCCAGACCCCGCCTTCTCGAGCTAGAGTATATTTTCGTTTTGATTCGGCTTTGCTCTGTTTGACGGTAATCTGGACAATAATCTCGGCGCGGTCGCGGTCGGTATTAAATTCTTCGTTCTCCACAGTCACGGCGCTGAGATCCACGTGTGCCGCGAGGTACTTATCCAAAGCCGCTTGAATCGCTTCGTGGTCGCGCTTGTCCTGGCGGAGATTATCAATGAGCTCGCAGCCAGACATCGCTACGCCCGCGAGAGCAAGCAACAGGATTCCCACTTTCCGACGCATTTTGTAAGGTTAGCACCCTTCTGACCGAGATGCAGCGCATAATCACTTTAGAATCTTAGGCTTTGAGTTACGGCCCACTGGCGTTCAGTAAGCGTTAAATTGCAATCGCCAGTTGGTTCTGCTATAAGCGCAGGAGTGGTTTTTTCGCTCCGCAGTTGGCGGCGATTCTCGTGGACACGAGTTTGATTCCGGACACGCTCCATTCTTCCGCCGCTACTTATTCACACAACAGCCTCGGTGTGCAGCCCCGCGCCGCCGCAGATCAACTTAAAATTTTACTGAGCCCGGAAGAAGATCTCCTCGTTTCAATGGTTACCGGGCGCTATGATCCCGCTGTGTTTCGTAAAGCCGACTGGCCTGCGCTCACCGTTGCGGCAGCGCGCCTGGGAATGTTGGGCCACCTGGCAAGGCGGGCGGAAGAGTTTAGCCTTGCAGGCGTGCCGGGCAGCAGCCTCGCGGCCTGCGTGGAAGCGTGGCGCGGTCAGACTGCATTTAATTTGCTGTTGGCGCACACCGAGAAAGACTGGCTTGGAGTTCTGGCCGCGCGCGGCATTACTGCAATTCCACTGAAAGGCGTGTCGCTCTCGCGAATTCTATATCGGAGCCCGGCCGTCCGCTCCACCACCGACGTCGATCTGCTCGTACCCGCGGCGCAAATGAGCACGGCAGCGGAGATTTTCGAAGAGCGCGGGTACAGGTCGGCGCTGCCGCGCGCTTTACTGTCACGCCGAGCATTCCTCTCTCACACGGACGAGCACACTGCTGAAACCGTATACGTTGCCGAGCGGGGTGGAATTCCCGTGCAGGTCGAGTTGCACTGGAAAATTCTGCCGCTGCAGGAAAAGACCATCTGGAATTCGCTTGTTGAATACGACGCGGAGGGCGGTGCGGTCCGTGGGCTTTCCCAGGCGCCCTACTTGCTCTATCTGTGCGCACACCTGGCTGGACACGGCTGGCGCTCGCTGCACTGGCTGGCAGACATTGCTGCCTTTCTGGAAAAGTTCTCGGGCCGCATGGACGCCGCGGAATTTCTGGGCCATTGCGATCGTGCGAGGTTTCGCCATCGCGTGGGAGTTACATTTGCTCTGCTCGAAGCATACTTTGGAATGCAGTGGCAACCCGCCAAGTCACTCGTTACCGTTCGCGCCCGCCGCGCAGCGGAGGGTTTCTTACGCCGGCCTCTCGAACCCGCCAGCACGCCCGGCGTCCTGGAAGTCCACCGCGAGCGTCTGCGCCAATTGGACGGCGGAAAAGACCGATTGCGTTATCTGTCGCGGCTCGCACGGCCCACTCGCGAAGAGTGGGCGCGGGAAGATGGCTCGTTGCGAACAACCGCCGCAGCGTGGGCGATACGCGCGCGACGCCTTTTGAATCTGGCCAACGGCGAGAACAAGCCAGAGAAAATTGTGGAATCAGATTTCAGTTCTTCTGCGAACCGGCACCCACAGGATCCCGCGGAGCGCCAAGCGCAGCGGCCGCTGGAACGTCCGCGAGGGACAATCTAGTGCCCGGTGAAACAGCGCTGCGCGTGAGTCCCGATGTGGTGGCGCAGGATTTGGGCGATGGCCTGGTGCTTTTGAATTTGCGCACCGGCATCTACTGGGGCCTCAACAGCACCGGTGCGGCCATCTGGCGGGGCATCGAAAATCAGGATGGAGTCGAAAAAATCTGCCGGCAGCTCCGTGCTGAATTCGACGGTTCCGAAGAAGAATTTGCCTCTGCCGTCCACGCACTGCTTTCCGAACTGGCCGCACATGAACTTATCGTAGAGAAAGCTGCGTCCGCTGCGAAAATCACCGGCAAAAAGACCCGAAAGGCGAAATGACCCGCGTTCTTGAGCACGCGCGCAAGTTAACTTGGCGCGAGTTCACAGGCATCAGCGAAGCCGCCATGGTTCTGTGCCGCGTTGCATTCGGGCTGCGCCAAAGTAATTTTGCGGAACTTGTGAGGCGGCTGCATCTGGATGAAAAAATGCCGGCCGCGGGGGCGGAGCTTGTGGAGCAAGAAGCGCGCCGCGTGCGCCGGGCCCACCGACTGGTGCCGTTGGAGACAAACTGCCTGCTGGATTCGGTCGCCACTGCCGTCTTGGTTCACCGCCGTGGGTACTCGATAGCTCTAGTAATTGGCGTGCAAAGGGATGGCGCTTCGCTGCACGCGCACGCCTGGCTTGGAGAACCTTCTCCTCAAGATGCCAGGAATTTTCGGCCCCTTCTTCGTGTCCCCAGCGAAGAATAGGTTCACAGCCGTAAGTTTTTTGCGAGCTTCGCCAGTGGTTTCATGGGCATTGTTTGGCGCGTCTCCCGGAGGAAACCCGGTACATGGGCGGTCTAGCGGGCATTGTTGTGAGCGGCGGCGAGTTCGCGCCACCGATGAATCTTCTGCCGCAGTTCGAGCAAATGATGGCCTCGCTCGCCCACCGCGGCGGCACCGACCCGGACGCCACGTGGCACGGCCCCGGTGGTTTGCTTGGCGCGCTCACCCTTTCTCGCGCAACCCCCGAACGCCCGCTCCTGGAAGATCCTGAGAGCGGACTCATCCTCGCCTGGCACGGTCGCCTTGATAATCGCCTAGAACTGCTCACCGAGCTCGTTGAACCCGGCGAGCAGCCGGGCGATGCTGCTATTGTCCTCCGCGCCTTCAAACGATGGAACGAAAACTGCGTTTCAAAACTGATTGGCGATTTCGCATTTGCCCTCTGGGACCCGCGCACCCGCGCACTATTCGCCGCGCGTGATGCGCTGGGGTTGAAACCTTTCTTCTACAGCAGCGGGCCCGGCAGTTTTTATTTTTTCAGCGAAGTGCAGGCGCTGGCTCGGCTCCCGGGCGTCTCGGCCGAAGTGAATGACGAAACGGTCGGCGAATTCCTCCTTGGCTGGACAGACTTTCCGCGCATTGAGCGCACGTTCTACCGACAGATCGAGCGTCTTCCACCGGCCCACTGGCTGCGCTGGAGCGCCGGGCGGCTTGAAATCGAGCGCTACTGGCGTGTCGACCCGGCGCGCCGCCTGCGCTTTCCGCGTCGCGAGGATTACGTCCAGGAATTTGGACGACTGTTCACTCAAGCGGTGGCTTGCCGCCTACCCTCCACAATGAAAGTTGGAGTTTTTCTCAGCGCGGGGCTTGATTCTGGAGCCGTTTGTTCCATCGCAGCCAAGGTGCGACCTGGCGGCGCGGGGCTGCGCGCGTATTCAATTTCATTGGAAGGCACGGCGGCGCTAACGAAGGCAACCGGGGACGAGAGCGTGTACGCTGCGCGCGTGGCGCAGGAGCTGGGCATCGCCTGCGACCGTGTGCCGCTTTCGCGCTCGGCGGATCTGGGCGAACTTTCTTCGCGGCTTTCGCGACACGCTTCACCGTTTTTCGAGGAAGGCTGGGCGCACGAAGAAAATCTTCTGCGTCGCGTAGCGAAAGATGGCCTCGAGGTAGTGCTCACCGGTGACGGCGGCGACGAATTATTTAACGACCCTGGCGCTTACGTAGCCGACCTGGTGCGCAGCCTGCGATGGGCGAAGCTTGCCGTCGAGATCGGCGCGCGCGCGCGTTATTATCAGCGCACGCCGCTTGATGCGCTGCGCAGGGCGCTGCCCGGCGTGGTTCCCACCTGGGGGATCCGCGCATGGCGATCGTGGAAGCCACGCGCACTGCCATCGTGGATTGACCCGTGCTTTGCGGACCGCATCGGCCTCAGCGAGCAGCTCCGCGAGGTGCGGTCGAAACTTCCTTTCAGTTCTCTCAGCGCCGACGCCGACCACCACGCCCTCACCCGCGGCCGCATGACCCTGATGCACGAACAAAGAGAATGGGCAGCGGCGCAGCACGGCATTGAGTACCGTTTTCCTTTCTATGACCGGCGCCTGATCGAATTTCTTCTGGCCATCCCGTACGAGTTGAAATCCGAAGGCGGACAGCCCAAAAGCCTGCTGCGAAAACTCCCGGGAATTTCGCCATTGGTCTTGGCGGCAAACCGCGAAAAGGTGGATTACGGAGGCCGGGCGGAAAGTATTCTTCGAGAACAGCTCGGCGAGGCGCTCGGCCATCTGTTCCAAAATCCCCCACCGGCCGCCCAAATGTACGTCCGGACGGCTCAGGCGCAAACCCTTTGCCAAGAGTTCCTTGCGGGCGCCGATAATCAGGAAAAGCCGGTTTGGATACTCGCCTGTTTTTTTCTCTGGATTCAACACGCCGTATTGGGTATAAATAAAGATGGTCAAGGGGAAGGAGTAACGCGTTGAAAAAAGGATCCATTAATCAGACTCCGGAAGAGAAGAGGAAGCCCGCCTTCTTGCCTCCCCGCCTCGAGCGCTTTGGAACGCTTCGCGAACTAACGCGCGGCAGCGTAGGCTTCAGGCACGACTCCGCGTTTCGCCGCTCTAAGCCATAAGCTTCTATCGCGCCTGGCACGTAGATCCCGGGTCGTTAATATCTTCGAATCCGCCGCCCCGAGCGGTTCCATTTTTTGCAACTGGATTCCTGAGACTCGGTCCGGTATAACAGCGGCGTGTGAAGAAAAACAAGCCCAGAAATATCCTGCTTCCCACCGTCCTGCGCCTCGCTGGCGAACGCCTTCACATTCGGTATTCCCGCGTCGCGCCTCCCGCTCTACCCAAGCGCGCTACCCTGCTGCGGCGCACGAATGATCGCGCCGGACGGCTCGCATCGCGCTACTGGCAGACCTCAAGCAAAGGACAATATCGGCTCGATTGGCTCGACGCCGGAGTTTTCGATCTGGATGCCAAACGCGGGAAGGTGACTTGCGTTCTTTACCCCGATATCTCGCCAGGTGCCGTTGAAGAAGTTCTGCGCGGGCCGGTCTGCGCCTTTTTTCTACTGGAGCGCGGCTTCGAGCCGCTCCACGCGAGCGCGGTGGCGCTTGACGGACGCTGTCTTGCTTTCGCGGGTGCTCCCGGCGCGGGAAAATCTTCACTCGTGGCCTGGTTGTCGCGCAATGGCGCGCAATTCCTGTGCGATGACATTCTCCCATTGCGCCAGAAAGGTGGAATGGTGTGGGGACATCCCGGGCTGCCGCAACTGCGTTTGGAGCCCCCTGCAGCGCAAAAACTCGGGTGGCGAGGACACCAGGAAGCGCGAAGTCCCTCTTCGCAGCTCAGGGAAAAATCGACGTTTCCAGTAACTCCGCCCCGCGAACCGAACCGCGTGGCACGCATCTATCTGTTGGAGAGAATTCCTCCGCAGAAGGGACGCCAACGAAGCAAAAAATCAGCAAGCGGTAATGCCCAAGCTCATCGTGTCCAAGCTCATCGTGTCCAAATTCAGCGTGTGAGACCGCGTCAGGCTTTTCGTGCGCTGCTCAAATCCACGCGCAACGATTCGCTCGATACGCCCGCGCGCTTGCGCCGGCAAATGAGCCTCTTCGCGCACATTGCCCGGACCGTGCCGGTGTGCCGGCTGCGATATCCCCGCGACTACGGCGCGCTTCCGGCAGTCTTGGCGCAGATTCAGCAGGATCTGAAATAACCGGGCAAAGCTGCCGTTACTTGCCGAGTCGCTTAGCCCAATGAGCAAGCTGCTGAATGGAATCCGGGTGAGTACGATCGAGCTCCAGCGGGGTCAGCGAGACGCTGCCTGCAAATACCGCAGCGTAGTCCGTGTCCGGACCGACGTCGTCGATCTGCTTCTGCTCGCTGAGCCATACGAACTTGCGGCCCTCCGGGTCCGTGCCGTCTTTCAGCACGTTTCGCGTTACTTTGGCGGACTGTCGCGCGAGCCGCACCCCGCCGTTCCAGGCGTTGGGAACATTGACGTTCAGCATCACGCCTTTCGGCAGCGGCTCTTCCAGCGCCAGGCGCGCCAACTCCCGCGCAAATTTCGCCGCGCCTGAAAAATCCGGCTGCTTGCTCTTGCCTGCCAGAGAAATGGCGCAGGCGGGAATTCCATTGATGCATCCCTCCATCGCTGCCGCGACGGTTCCCGAATAGTAGACGTTTTCCCCCATGTTGCCGCCGTTGTTGATACCCGACAGGACCAGGTCCGGCCGCTCTGGAAGCAATTTATTCAATGCCAAGATCACCGCATCGGTCGGCGTACCTTCCACGGCCCACTCGCGCTCGGCGACGCTTTCGTAAAAAACGGGCTCAAGCAGCGTCAGCGACTGCGCCGCGGCGCTGCGCTCGCGGTCCGGCGCCACCACGTAGACGGTGGCCAGTCCGGCGAGCGCTTCCACGAGGGCCCTTAGGCCGGGAGCGGCAATTCCATCGTCGTTAGAGACAAGAATAGTAGGCATGTTGAACCAGGGAATCCAAATTCAGGAGGGGCTCGTAATCGCGACGTCACGCCGCCATGGTTGTTGCAGTTTCTCGCGTCTGGACCAACCGCCGCCTCGCAAAAGTGGTCGGGACGACTGGATTTGAACCAGCGACCTCACGCACCCCAAGCGTGCGCGCTACCAGGCTGCGCTACGTCCCGACCGAGGTTTCAGCGTATCACTGGCCTGTAAGAAGGGTCAAGATTGCCGCAAGTTCCATGCGCAGTTCGCGTAGAACGTGGCGTTCGGCCGGTGGAGGCTCAGCTTCCAAAAGGGTTGCGCGCTTTGCGCCGCTGGTACCCTGGTCTCTCGTGGACTTGTGGGCCTCGTGGAATTGCCCGGCGCCATTACCCGATTCGCTGACTCTGTGACCGTTGTCGACTGCGGGAAATGCGGTCGCGGCGTTCCCGTGGTCTGCCAAATGACGGCGCGCACCGGCAATTGTAAATCCTTCGTCGTAGAGCAGCCGCTTGATCGCGCGAACCATTTCAATATCTTCGCTGCGGTAGAGGCGATGGCCCTTCGGCGTCTTAACGGGCTGGAGCATGGGAAATTCCGTCTCCCAATAACGCAACACAAACGCCTTAGTCTGGGTGAGACGGCTGACTTCCCCGATGCGGTAGAGGTCCCGTGGCGTTGATTCGGAAGTCTCTGGAGCGTGCTCAAGCATCCTGCTTTCTATCCTACGCAGCTTTCCTTCCGTGTCAACCCGGGCCGTAAACGGCTGATAGGACAGAGATTGTGAAACCGATGCTAACTGTTTTTCTGCCGCTGCAGAAAGCGGATGGGCGATCCGGTGAAGTCGAAAGTTTCACGAAGGCGGTTTTCCAAGAAACGCTCGAAGCTGAAATGCAGCGGCTTCTTCTGGTTTGTGAAAAGAATGAACGTGGGCGGCTGCGTGGAAGCCTGCGTAATGTAGAAAATCTTGACCATGCGTGCCGTCGGCGACGATCCGCGCCCGATATCGGCTTCACGCAACCAACGGTTAAGCTCGCCCGTGGACACTCGCCTGCGCCGTGCTGTATTCACGGTGTCGATCAGTGAATAGAGGCGCACCACCTGTTGGCCGGACATGGCCGAGAGAAAAACCAGCGGCGCATAATTCAGAAATTTCAACTTGTCGCGAATGAGCTTCTCATAATCCTGGCGCAAGCGTCCCGGCTCCACGCGTTTTTTGGCCTGCTTCTCCGCCGCGGCCAGCGCAAGGTCCCACTTGTTCAGCACGATAATTACCGAGCGGCCGGAAGCCCAGGCATCGTGAGCGATGGCGCCATCCTGGGAGGTGACGCCCATCTCGCCGTCCAGGAGCATTAATGCGACGTCTGATTTCTCCAAGTGCTTGCGCGCCATAACCACGCTCAACTTCTCGGCCACCAGCTTGGTTTTCGCTTTCCTGCGGATTCCCGCGGTATCGATGAAGCGATAGATCTTCCCATGGCGCTCGACAATAGTGTCCACGGCATCGCGGGTGGTTCCCGCTTCCGGCGAGACGATGGAACGCTCCGCGCCAACCAGGCGATTGAGCAGCGTCGATTTGCCGACGTTGGGCCGCCCGATGATGGCCACGTTGATGGCCGAGGCTGCGGATTGAACCGAACGCGTCTCCGGACCTTCGGGCAGATCTTTCGTCAGCTCGTCGAGCAGATCGTCAATTCCATAGCCGTGTTCGGAGGAAACGGGATACACGTTTTCGGTCATCTCGAAAAATGGAGCGGCCAGCGGCACATGTGCCGGGCCGTCCACTTTGTTCGCGGCAATGACGAAAGGCTTCCCCGTGCGATGCAGCAGTCGCGAGAGTTCTTCGTCGAGCGGCTGAATGCCGGCGCGAGCGTCCACCACCAGTACCAGGGTGGTCGCTCCGTCGATGGCCACGCGCGCCTGGCGAAAAATCTCGCGGGGGATAAGCGCGTTATCGTCGGGCACGATGCCGCCAGTATCCACCAGCTCAAAGGGCCGGCCATTCCAGTGGCCTACGCCGTTAATGCGGTCGCGGGTGATCCCCGGCTCGTCGGTGACGATGGACCGGCGTGACTCCGTGATGCGATTGAAAAGGGTGGACTTACCCACGTTGGGGCGGCCGACAATCACGATGGATGGGAGTGGCTTGCTCATAGACTGGCGATGTTTGCCGAGGCGGTGCGGCCCAAGGCGAGCAACCACTGTATCGCAGTCGGGCAGAAGAGAGTAGCGCCGGCTTTTGGGCTTCTTTACTGATTTTGCCGCAGGCGGGTCCTAAGGAATCCACCTTCCATCCTTATCGGCAGTTTTAAGTCGGCGCCGATCCTTGACTATTTTCAGCGTGGGTGAAAGATTTGCCGCCGCAGTGCGTAGCATATGGTAGGGAAACCAGACCAGACGGGCGGACCGGGGACCCCGGAGAGTGCGAAGCAAATGCTCGATGCGGCGCTTCCGGAAACTATCGCGCAGGCTCGGGCCGGGAATCCCGAAGCCTGGGGCGAACTTTATCAGCATTATGCGCCCGCTATTTTTCGCTTCTGCCGGCGCGTACTGCTCACGCGCGAAGACGCAGAAGATGCCACCATGGACGTTTTTTTAAAAATTAAGGGCCGCCTCAATCAGTATGACTCGTCGCGGCCTTTCACCGCCTGGCTGTACAAGGTGGCGACTAACCACTGCTGGGACCTGCTGCGGCGACGCCACATCCGCCAGGACCTGGAAACCGGCGACATAGATTTGCTGCCGCTCGAGCATCCCGATCCCGGCCAGCTCGACCTATTACTGAACGCGCAGAGCGGTGAGCGCGTGCGTGATGCGCTGCACCGCCTCCCCGCGCGGGCGCGGATGGTGCTTACGCTGCGTTATTACTCTGATTTCAGCTATGACGAGATCGCCGAGGCGCTTGGTCTGCGCCGGGCTTTCATTGGCGTGGTCTTGCTGCGCGCCCGGCATCAGTTGCGTGATCTGCTGGAAGAGAGCGCCAGCGCTAAATCAGCCGCAGGAGGCGGTTCATGAGCTCCCCAATCGACGGCCAATTCAATAGTCATGTGGATGAAATGATCTGCTTGTCGTACGTCGACGGACAGCTCGAGGCGGAGCGCGCGCGGGAGTTGATGGACCATACCCGCGGCTGCGCGCAGTGCCGGCAGTTGCTCGCGGCGCTGCAGCGCGAAACGATATTGCTCCATGATTCCCTGGTGGAAGCTGAAGAACCTGTTCCGGCTCGCTTACTGGCGCCAACCCCGTCAGAAAACATTTCGTGGGGATGGATTGCCGCAACGGGAGTGGCGGCGGCCGGTCTCTATGGGCTGTGGGGCGCCGTATCACAACCCTGGCTCGACCAGTTCCGGCAGGTCGGCCTCGGTGAGGGGAACTTGCTCACGATGGTTTTTTTTGGCGGAGTTTTCTGGAAAGGATGGAGCGACATGCTAAAACTTATGGAAATATTTTCCCTCGTAATCATTGCGGTGCTGCTGATCCGTCTGCTACCGCGCAATCTGCGCCGCGTGGTGCCGTTTGCGCTCATTCTGGGAGGGCTGCTCCTCGCGGGCCTGGCCTCGCCGGAAACGGCGCGCGCTGCGGAATACCACAGGGTCGGCGGGGAAACCTACACGCTTCCGGAGGGCGCAGTGGTGCACAACGATCTTGTGGTCTCGGGACTGACTGCGCGGATTGACGGTACGGTGGAAGGGGATTTACTGGTCAGCGCGCGCACGGTTACCATCAGCGGTCACGTCACCGGCGACGTGATCGCCTGGGCTCAAGACGTGCGTATCAATGGAAAGGTAGATGGCAGCTGTGTTTGCGGTGCGCAGACTCTGCAGATCAACGGGCAGTTGGGCGGAAACGTGCGCGCGTTCGCGCAGGTTGTACTGGTCGAAGGTTCAGTTGGAAAAAACTTGATGGCATGGTCACAAGTCGCGGAAGTGTCGTCAAAGGGCCGAGTGGGAGGCAGCGTGATGGCGTTCGCGGGCAGTTTCCTGGCCGATGGCCGCATCGAGCACGACCTCGCCGTGCTATCCGAGAAGGAAGAGTTAAATGGATTCGTGGGTGGGAATGCAAATCTAGCGAGCGGGCGCCTGACGTTGGGGCCACAGGCCGATATCCGCGGCAGCGCTTCCTATCGAGGGCAGTATCGGCCGGAAGTTTCGCCCCAGGCCAAGTTGGGCAGTCCACTCGCTGTAACTCTGGAGAACCGTTGGAACAAATACGCGCATCCTCGATATTACTGGTGGCACGTCCTGCGGCTGGCGGCGGCCTTCCTCTTTGGCCTGGTATTTTTGTTGCTCGCCCCGGAGTTCTTCTCGCGCGCGGTTCGGGCCGGCGACCGGATCGGCGCCGCACTCGGCTTCGGCGCTGTAGCGCTGATTGCCACGCCGGTTCTGGCAGTGATTGCGTGTATCACTTTGGTGGGAATCCCTGTGGGAATCGCCAGTTTGGTGCTTTACGTGGCGCTGCTTTACTCCTCGCAAATCTTTGTCGGAGCCTGGTTGGG
>JAAFGT010000017.1:95844-100273 GCA_010365215.1 Acidipila sp.
TTGGACCGGCGGCAGGGCGAAAGCCGGAAATCGCGCGTCTCGCGCTCGGACTGGTGCTGTTGCGCCTGTGCTTTGTTATCCCCGTGGTCAGTACTGTGGTTGTGAGCCTGGTAACGACTATGGGGTTGGGCGCAGTGGTCCTGGCGGTTTACAACCAGATGGGGCGAGCCGCCCGAGCCAACGTAATTGCGTAGAGGCGGATATCGGTGATTCTTACGACCCGGCCCGAAGGGCATTAAATAATGCTGAGTTCCGTGCCCACTCGTCCAAGAATTTCATGCGCGCGCGTCAGATCCTGTCTTTTGTGCGTCGCGGTGACGATGGCGCGCAGGCGCGCTTTGCCTTCTGCAACGGTGGGAAATCCCACCGCAGGAGCGTAAAGCCCGGCATCGAATAGCCGCCGCGAGAATTCAAAGGCCTTTCCAGCGTCGCCCACGTGAATCGGCGTAATAGGGGTTTCGCTCTTTCCCGTCTGGAATCCCAGACGCTTTAGCCCGCGCTTGAAAAACTTGGTATTGCTCCAGAGCTTTTTCAGAAGCTTTTCGCCGTCCGGTGAGTCGAGCAGGCTGAACGCCGCCTGGCAAGCCCCCACGGTGGCCGGCGGGTGGGATGTCGAGAATAGGAATGGCCGCGCGCGGTGATAGAGAAATTCGATCAGCTCGCGCGAGCCGCAGACGTAGCCGCCCATCGCGCCCACGGCCTTGCTCAGCGTGCCCACTTGAATGTCCACGCGGCCATGGCAGTTGAGATGGTCGACCGTACCTCGTCCACCTTTGCCCAAAACCCCCGAAGAATGGGCGTCATCCACCATCATGATGCAGGTGTACTTCTCGGCCAGGCTGCAGAGCTCAGGGAGCGGCGCGATGTCGCCATCCATCGAGAATACGCCGTCGGTGATAATCAATTTTTGGCCCGGCCAATCCTTGGTCTCCTCACAGATGCGCGCGCAGTCGGCGACGTCGCGATGCTTGAATATCCTGATGGCGGCCTTGGACAGCCTCGCGCCATCAATAATGGAGGCGTGGTTCAGCTCGTCGGAAATAATCAGGTCCTCTTTGCCCAGAATGGCGGAAACAGTGCCCGCATTGGCTGCGAAGCCTGACTGGAACACGACGCAAGCTTCAGTCTGCTTGAACTTAGCAATCTGTTCCTCCAGGTCCAGATGGATACGCATCGTTCCAGCAATGGTGCGCACAGCACCGGCACCTGCTCCCCACCGGCGGACCGCGTCTATGGCCGCACGCCGGAGCTTGGGATGGCTGGTGAGGCCCAGATAGTTGTTGGAGCTGAGGTTTATCACTTCCTTGCCATCGAAGGTCGCGATTGGTTTCTGTTCTCCCTCGAGTACCCGCAGCTGAAAATAAAGCTGCTTCGCTTTGAGATCTTCGAGCGCCTGGTGCAGAAAGCCGAACTGCGGGCGTGCGGCCGTAGCCATAGCTCCTCCAGTCTCATTAATTCCGAGCAAGGCCAAGTATAGCGCGGTGATCGCAGCCAGCCAAAGACAGCGGCAAACGCGGCTCGACCATCCGACGAAACACTAGGTGAAACGGCTGGGAGTGATAGCGAAAAATTAAGGACGTGAAACCTGAAGAGTAAAAAGCAAAAGCCCCGTCCTGGAGAAGACGGGGCTCTTGTTAAGCTTTGCTAAAGGTGAGTTACTGCAAGCGCTTCCGGAGCAGGCCCGCAAGTGTAACCAAGCCGCTTCCGAAAAGCACGAGAGTGCCAGGTTCCGGCACCAAGGTGATTGTACCACTTTGAATCCCGCCACCTTGACCTAGGATGACGTCGATGTGGAGAACGACCCCGGTTCCATGATTCTGGTAAGGGATTCCCAGGATACTCAGCATGGCAGCGCTGAGACTGGTCGTAGTAACAGTGGCGCTCAAGTCGCCAAAGTGAATCTTGGGTTTGCCGGCAATAGGCGTAGTGACCAGAAAGCTGACGTTGTTGGAGAAGTAACCGGTAAACAACGTACCTGCGGCGAATGGGCCGCTGCCGTTAGAAGTGACCGTTAGCTGGGTGGATGGGCCACCGGCATAGGTATAAAGCTTACCAGCCGGAAGATTGCTTACGGGTCCCACCTGCAAACCGGTCGAGAACATGAAGCCGCCAAGGTTGGCGCCGGTAACGGACGTGCCACCCGGGCCAACATTAGCCACGCCAGTCAGAATAGAAGGCGTCAATGAAACAATCGCCCCAGTCCCAAAGCGAACGAGGCCGATTCCGGGGGTGTTAGTTGGATTACCGAACGTAAATACCAAACTGTTCGCGCTGGCTACCGTAGGTAGAAGTAACACTCCAAGCGCCAAACTGAGCAAAAAGCACCGACGTACCATGACCCCTCCGTCTAAAAAGCTGGGCTGAGATTAAATACCTCTAAGCTTAGAGCAATTCTGAGACCAGAGCTTTTATTCGTGTAACTCGTTGAACAAAAATGGGGTTGCCGAGATATCTGCGTTTGGGCGGGAACGAAAAAGGGCATGAATGTGCAACATTATTCACTTTGTCGTTTTTCGGCACATTCGTTTCCTTTACCTCCCGCCCCTCCTAAAACCTGCCAGGAACACATTTGTCCACCTGTTTCAACTTCTAAGTCCTGTATCTTCGTTGGGATAGAACAAGATTTTTCCAGCCTCGCCACGCTCAAGGAGCGCAAAGGCTTCTTGAAATTGCTCCAACGCCATGCGCTCTTTGAAAAGAGGCTCCAGGTTCAATCGGCCGGACTTCAGCAGCGCCGTCGCCTGTAACCACGTCTCGTACATGCGGCGCCCGAAGATGCCCTGAACGGTTGCGCCTTTGAAGATTATGTCTGCCACTAAATCAAACGTAACCGGCTGAGAGGGAATGCCTAGAAGTGACGCGCGCCCACCCGCCCGCAGCATTCTAAAGCCATCGTGGATGGCAGCGGGGTTACCGCTCATCTCTAACAAAACATCCACACCGCAACCGTCGGTGGCCTCGAGGACCTTTGCCACCGCGTTTTCCTGCTTGGGATTTAATGCGTAATCCGCGCCAAACGTCTTCGCAAGGGCTAGCCGGTGGGGGTTTACCTCGATTCCAAAGACAGTGGAGCAACCGCAAGCTTTGGCGACGGCGATACCCATGCACCCAATGGGGCCACAGCCGGTGACGGCCACTGTTTGTCCGGCAATCTCGCCCGCCAGGACGGTATGCACGGCGTTTCCAAGGGGATCCAGGATTGCCGCATAATGTTCGGGAATGGCCGGATCGATTTTCCAGAGATTGCCGGCGGGAATACGCACGAACTCGGCAAAGCAGCCGTCTTGATCAATACCGATAATCTTGAGGTTCTTGCAGATGTGGGGCTGTCCGAGGCGGCACTGGCGGCAATGGCCGCAGTTGAGGTGCATTTCGGCGCTGACAAAATCCCCGGGAGCGACGCCCTCTACTCCAGCGCCTACCTGCTCCACGGTCCCGCAGAACTCATGGCCGAACGTTACGGGTGGCTTCAGCCGCGATGCCGACCACGGGTCCCACTTGAAAATGTGCAGGTCTGTCCCGCAAATGGACGCTGCGCGCACGCGAACCAGAGCGTCCCCCGGGCCAATGCGGGGAATCTCCACCCGTTCGATTTGCGCCCCAGCCTCGGGACGAACTTTTCGTAATGCTCGCATTGTTGCAGCAGGCACAGATGTCTCCGAGAGGACTTTAACCGGGACAAAATGCTAACACACAACGCTAACACATATTACTGACACACCATCCTATTCGCCACAGGGCTTACCCCGTATGCGAAATCCGCAGCGCGGCAACTCATCTTTCGCTACAATCTCCGCGGAGGTAATGGCTTGAGCTCAGGGGAACGCTGGCGCGAGATACGCTCGGGATTTCATCCCTCGTTCTGGATCGCGAACGGCACGGAGCTGTTCGAGAGGCTGGCGTACTACGGCACCACCGCCGTGTTGGCGATTTACCTCAGCGAACAGCTTCATTTTTCGCAGGAGACCACTGGGTGGTTTCTGGGGATCTTTGGATTTGTAGTGTGGTTTCTTCCCGTGCTGGGCGGCACGCTCGCCGACCGCTTCGGTTTCCGCCGCGCTTTGATGTTCGCCTACCTGGTGATGACGGTGGGCTATTTTCTTCTGGGCTCGCTTTCTGCGCCGTGGATGCAATCGATACGGCAGGCCATGGGAGACAAGTGGCTGGTGCTGGCCATCCTTTTAATTCCCGCGCTGGGTCCATCGGTGGTCAAACCGTGTGTCGCCGGCACCACTGCCCGCGCTTCGGCGGAGAACGTTCGCTCGCTCGGCTTTTCGATCTACTACACCATCGTCAATATCGGCGGAACGCTGGGCCCCATCGTCGCCTACTTGGTGCGCAAGCAACTGGGTTGGGGCATCGAAAGCGTCTTCCGGGTTTCCGCCTTGAGCGTCTTTCTGATGTTTTGGGCCACGTTTTTCTTTTTTCG
>JAAFGT010000077.1:0-1483 GCA_010365215.1 Acidipila sp.
GACATGCGCCGCCAGCCAGCCCATGGTTCCTGATTTTTCGTGGGGCTTCCATGCGAATTTATCGTCGGGCACGCGTTCCAGAGTTTTGCGGGTGTTGGCCATTTCCTGATCGAATTCGGGGAGCATGGCTTCGCTGATGGGCATGAGTTTCCTCCTCAGAGACGGGATTATAAGGGCGCGGGGGGATTCGTGTGTGGAAAATCTGGGGCGGGTGGGCCGGGGAGCGGGCGTTGGAAATGCGAGGCCCGGTGCCGAGGGTTATGTCGCCGATTAGCGGGCACGGCATGCCGTGCCCCTACGGGTGATACGTTAGGTTAGGTTCAGCGCGCGCTTGAAGCTGCCGCGCTCGTTATCGATTTTTTTCTGGAGCTGCATGATGGCGTAGAGCAGGGCTTCGGGGCGCGGCGGGCACCCGGGGAGATAGACGTCCACGGGGATGACCTGGTTGACGCCCTGCACGATGGCGTAGTTGTTGAAGACGCCGCCGGAAGTGGCGCAGGCTCCCATGGAGATGACCCACTTGGGCTCGGGCATCTGCTCGTAGAGCTGCTTGATAATGGGCGCCATTTTCTGGGAGACCCGGCCGGCGATGATCATGAGGTCCGACTGGCGCGGAGAGCCGCGGAAGACTTCGCTGCCGAAGCGGGCGATGTCGTAGCGCGAGGCGGACATGGACATCATTTCAATGGCGCAGCAGGCCAGGCCGAAAGACATGGGCCAGATGGAACTGCGGCGCGCCCAGTTCACGGCTTTATCGAGCGTGGTGAAAAGGAAACCTTCGTCAGCGACGGCCTGGCCGTCCTGACCGGTTTTTTCCAGCGTGACGTTGAGACCGAGTGTTTGGGACATTTAGAAACCCTGCCTCTCGCAGAACCTCTTCAAACTTCATTTTCGCATAGTGCGGTGGAGAGCACAAACCATGGTGGTGCCCCTGGGAGGTTATGTAGCTTGCGGGATGGTGGACTCATGCGAGGCCACGGCGTGCCAGCGTCCGTTGGTTTTGACCAAGACGTCGGTGAAGCGGATGTGCAGCGTGACGGGCTTTCCGCTGTCGGTGGCCTTGATGACTTCCTCGCCGCGGACGACGGCGGTGTTTCCATAGATGCGGACGCTGACGTTTTGCTGGTCGATGGATTGGTACTTCATGGTGTCCACGCGGAATTCTTCGATGTATTGGGACCTGGTTTTGAAGGAGCCGTCGGAGGGGCTGTAGGTCCAGTCGTCGGCCAGAACCAGCTCGAGGGCGGCGACGTCGTGGTTCAGATAGGCTTGCGTCCAGTCGTGCTCGAGTTGCAGGGCGGCGCTCTCGCCGGGCTGCGCGGATGTGGCCGGGGCCTTGCGTTGTGGGCCCATGCGGGTGTCGGGCTGTTGGGCGGCCAGCGCAAATGCGAGAACGGAAACCAGGAATATGGGTACGGCGAATGTCGTTTTCATGTTGTCCTCTTAAGATTGAGTCGCGTTGTTGCAATTTTTCGATTGGCGG
>JAAFGT010000077.1:1537-13602 GCA_010365215.1 Acidipila sp.
CCTACGAATGCGTTCGCGCATGGGTTTAGCACGATCATTGATTTAGCACGATCATGGGTTCAGGACGATTTTGCCGAACTGCTGGCGGCTTTCTAACAGTTCGTGGGCGCGGGAGCATTCGGCGAGGGGCATGGTGCGGTCGATGACGGCGTGGAGCTTGCGCTCGCCAATAAGTTTCAGGACGGTGTAGAGCTCGGACTTGCTGCCCATGTAGGAGCCTAACAGCGAAAGATTTTTGCTGAAGAGGACGCGGAGATCGATTTTGGCGTCGTAGCCGGTGGTGGCGCCGCAGGTGACCAGGCGGCCTCCGGGGGTGAGGCTGGCAATGCACTGGTCCCATACGGCGGAGCCTACGTGTTCGAAGACCACGTCGACGCCGCGCTTGGCAGTGAATTTTTTGGTCTCGTCGATGATGCTCTGCTTGCCGTGGAGAATGGTTTCGTCGGCGCCGAGGGCTTTGGCCTTGGCGAGTTTTTCTTGGCTGCCGGCGGTGGTGATCACCCGGGCGCCGATGAATTTGGCGATCTGGATGGCGGCGCTACCCACTCCGCTGCCTGCGCCCATGACCAGCACGTCTTCACCGGGCTGGAGGCGCGCGCGGCCGATGAGCATGTGCCAGGCGGTGAGGAAGACCAGCGGGACGGCGGCGGCTTCGTCGAAGGAGAGATCACCGGGCAGCGGGATGCAGTTTACTTCGGGAGACTTGACGTAGTCGGCGCAGCCGCCGTCGACCAGGTAACCGAAATTCGTGAAGCGGCGGCAGAGATTGTCGGCGCCGGCAAGGCAGGCGGCGCACTGGCCGCAACTCTGGCCGGGCGCGAGAATAATTTTCTGGCCGACTTTGACGCGCGTAACCAGGTCGCCGATTTTTGCCACTTCGCCGGAAATATCGCTGCCGGGGATGTGCGGCAGCGGGATGGGAACGCCGGGAAGACCGCGGCGCACCCAGAGGTCGAGGTGGTTGAGGGCGCAAGCACGCACGCGGACTAGAACTTCGTTGGCTTTGATCTGGGGATCGGGCGCGTCTTCATACTTTAGAACTTCGGGGCCGCCGTGCTGGTGGAAAACAATGGCTTTCATCAGGACTCCCTGCGCTGGCAACTTAGCAGTAGAGCAAGGGGATGTCCAGAACGTCCGCTTCGATTGACAGTGTCGGACGCGCGCCGTACTCTTGTCGAGGAGCGCTTTGGACCCGACTTTTATGGATCTTTTCGAAGAAATCGTGCGCATGCGGCGCGAGGGGCAGCGCGCGGCGATGGCCACCATCGTTCATACCAACGGCTCCATTCCCAGCTATGAGAGCTCGCGGATGCTGGTGCGCGAAGACGGCACCATGGCGGGGACGGTGGGCGGCGGCTGCGTGGAAGCCGAAGTGTGGGCGGCGGCGAAAGAAGTGATTCGCACGGAGACGCCGCGCAAAATGGTTTTCAACCTGAATCATGAACCGGGATACGACAATGGCCTGATCTGCGGCGGAACGCTGGAGATTTTTGTGGAGCCTATCCTTCCTCAGCCCATGCTTTATATTTTTGGCGGCGGTCATGTGTCGATTGCGCTGGGGCAGGCGGCGCATTCGGCGGGGTTCGTGGTGGGCGTGGTGGACGACCGCGAAGCGTTTGCGAATGCGCAGCGGTTTCCGATGGCTCAGGAGATTTACACTTCGTTCGAAGAAGCGTATGAAAAGATCCGCCCGAGCGCCTCGACGTACCTGGTGATTGTCACGCGCGGCCACAAAGACGATATGAACGTGCTGCGCTGGGCGGTGGGAACCGCGGCGCGGTATATCGGGATGATCGGGAGCAAACGCAAGGCGATTGCTGTTTACCGCGCGCTGGAGAAAGAAGGCATTCCCTCGGAGAAGTTTGACCGCGTATTCGCACCGGTGGGACTGGATATTGGCGCCATGACACCGGAAGAGATTGCGGTGAGCATTGCCGCCGAGCTGATTGGCGTGCGGCGGCGGGCCAGCGGCCTGATGCACAAGTCGCTGCGGTTGGAAGCCGCGGCCGAGCCCGCGCTCTCGTAGCGGCCCATGCTGGCTGCCGTGATCCTGGCCGCGGGCGAATCGCGGCGCATGGGGCAGCCTAAGGCGCTGCTTCCCTACCTTGGTGGGACCTTCCTTACGCATCTGCTGAGTTGCACCCGCCATCCGAAAATTGGGGTTACGCGTGTAGTGGTGGGCGCGCATGCGGAAGACATTTCGCGCGGCGCGGGGATTTCCGCGGAAGAGATTATTTTTAATAAGGAGTGGGCGCGAGGGCAGCTGTCTTCCATTCAGGTTGCGGTGAGAGCGCTGGAAGGCCTGGAGACGGATGGGATGCTGCTGTGCCCGGTGGACCACCCGCTGGTTACTGGCGAGCTGGTTGGGGAGCTGATTGGAAAATTTTATTCCAGCGGGAAGATGATTGTGGTGCCGAAGTATGCGGGGCGGCGTGGACATCCGATGATTTTTTCCAGTGCTCTGTATGCGGAGCTGCTCGCTGCACCGGAGGATCTTGGCGCGCGGGCGGTGGTGTGGGCTCATGCCGCGGATGTGGTGGAGGTGGCGACGGAGGAGGAGGGTGTGGTGCTGAATTTGAATGATCCGGAAACGCTGGCGCGGGCGTTGGGGAAACGGTAGGGGCGGATAAGTGTGGGGGGCCGATGAGTGGGTGGTTAGAGCTTGGCCAGGATGGCGGTCAGGGCGTCGCAGGCTAATTGGCTGCCGTGCATGGTGGCCGGGGGGAGACCTCCGAGGGCGTCGGATATTTGTTGCGGAGTGATCGTGCTCGCCTCGCCTGGCGATTTGCCGAGAAGCGCTTCGGTGAGGTAGGAGCTGCAGGCGATGGCCGTCACGCAGCCGCGCGTTTTGAAACGGGCTGCGGTGATGCGGTCGCTTTCGACGCGGACGGAAAGGCGCAGGATGTCGCCGCAGACGGGATTGGAAACTTCGACTTCGGCGGTGGCGTTGGGGAGATCGCCGGCGTTGCGGGGATTTTTGAAGTGGTCGAGGACGGCTGCGGTGTACACGGATGGAGTATTCCAGTTGGGAGGGTGGGTTGCAAACGGAGCGCGGGCTGACGATTAAGAAGAGAGAAAAGCTCCGGCTGGAAGCCGGCGCTACCCGGAGCGGGCCTTCAGGTGGCGCGGCGGGAGGCGGGCGGCAGCGGATTGTTTCGCTTGCGCCTAGCGTTACTTCGATTCTTTTTGCTATTGGCGCTGGCCGGCAGGTTGTGGGAGTTACGAAATGGTGCGCGGACGTGGCGCGCGTGGGGAATTTGCCGCGGCTGGGGGATTGCTGGGCGCTGGATGTGGGCGCGGTGGCGAAACTGCGGCCCACGATGATTATTGGGTCAGTGCCGTTCAAGACGGAAACGGTGCAGCAAGTGTTGGGGTTGGGAACGCCTTTCGTGGCCATGAATCCGCGGTCTCTGGCAGATGTGTATGAGGATATTCGATTGCTGGGGAAAATCACCGGGCGGAACGGCGCCGCGGAAAAACAGGTGGCTAGGATGCGCGCGGCGCTCGCGAACATTTCGCGGCGTACGCGGAGATGGAAAGCGCGACCGCTAGTGTATTGCGAGGCGTGGCCCCACCCGCGAATCAGTTCGCCGCGGTGGGTGTCGGAGCTGGTGGAGATTGCGGGCGGCGAGCCGATTTTTTCCGGCGGGCAGAAAGTGAGCGACGAAGAGGTGGCGCGCGCGATGCCGGAGGTGATCGTGCTGGCGTGGACGGCCACGGGCGAGCGCGCGGAGCCGAAGAAGGCTCTCGAAAACTTAAAGTGGCAAGACGTTCCGGCGGTACGCAACCGGCGGGTCTTCGTGATCCGCGATGAACTGTTGAATACTCCCGCTCCGGTATTGGTGGAGGGAGCGCAGGAGTTGCTGCGAGTGATGCAGCGCGTGATAGATCAATCTTCGCAAGTTCGCGCGACGCGAGCGCCTGCGCGATGATCGTGGTGGTGGCGGCGGTGATCGAGGCTGACTCCCGGGTGCTTATTTGCCAGCGGCGCAAAGACGATAAGTTCCCGCTGCTTTGGGAATTTCCCGGCGGAAAAATGGAACCGGGGGAGACGCCTGAAGAGGCGTTGGCGCGAGAACTGCAGGAAGAGCTTGGTGTGCGGGCGGAGATCGGAGGTGAGCTCTACCGGACACGGCACAGCTATAAGGAACTTGCCGAGGGCATCGAGCTGATTTTTTTCTCGGCGGTGATCGGAGCGCCGCCAGTCAATTTTGTCTACCAGGCGTTCGAGCAGATCGCCTGGGCGGAACGCGGCGAGCTGGGGAATTTTCAGTTCTTACCTGCGGACCTGGGGCTGGTGGAGTTGCTGCAGCGAGGCTGCCGTCACGAAGAATGAGCGCACGTTCAGGACAGAAATCCCTGGCCAATGGAGCGCACCAATGTTCAGCATGTTGGCCAGGAATATTTTTTGGATGGCGGGTGTCGCGAGCCGTTGAGAGACTTTTTTTCGTGTTATATTTCTACTATAAAGTTTGCGTGATACTCGTCGGACGGCAAGAGATGGACTGCAGCCGGTGAGGTAACTCGTGATGCAAAGTTCCAGGAGAGCGGATCCCATGACAACGAAAACCGGTCGAAGCGTGGCAGAGATGGAGCCGGAGAAAGCATCGCAATCCGCATCGCAATCCTCGGAGCTGCTGCTGGGGCTATACCGCTCGATGCTGAAGTGCCGGATGTGCGACGAAAAGGCGCGCGTGCTGTTCAAGCAGAGCAAGTACGGAGGCAACTTCTACTCCGCGGTGGGCCAGGAAGCGACCGAAGTGGGCGCGGCGTACACTTTGCGCGACGACGACTGGATCGCGCCGTCGCACCGCGACTGGATTTCAAACATCATCAAGGGCGCGCCGCTGAAATTCTGCTATGCGCAGCTTTTTGCCAAGGCCACCAGTCCGGACCGCGGGCGCTCGTCGCCGGCGCACATGGGCTATCCGCCGCTGAATGTGATCACGCCTGCCAGCAGCATCGCCGGGCAGTTGAATGTAGGAACCGGCGTGGCGCTGGGCTTGAAGAAGCTGGGACGCGATACGGTGGTGGTGGCATTCTTCGGCGACGGGGCCACGAGCATCGGCGGATTCCACGAAGCGCTGAACTTCGCGGGAGTGCATCGCCTGCCAATCATTTACGTTTGCCAGAATAATCTTTGGGCCGAATCCGTGCCGCTGCGTTTGCAGACGGCGGTGACCGACCTTTCGGTGAAGGCGCAAGCTTACGGCTTTCCCGGGGTGACCGTGGACGGCAATGACATCATGGCGGTGTACGACGCGTCGGTGCGGGCGATTGCGCGCGCGCGGGCGGGTGAGGGACCGACGCTGATCGAGTGCAAAACCTATCGCTGGTACGGGCATTCGGAGATCGATCCGGCAAAGTACCGCATCAAGGAAGAGGTCGAGGCGTGGAAAAAGAAAGAGCCCATCGGCCGATTTGAAAAAGTGCTGGTGGAACAGAAGCTGCTTAACGACCAGAAAAAAGCGGCGATGGCCGCCGAGATTACCGCGGAGATCGACGAGGCTGTCGAGTTCGCGGAGAAGAGTCCGTATCCCGACGCGAGCGAAGCCACTGACTTCGTGTGGGCATAGGCGAGGAGAGGAAGCATGGCACGTTCGCTGAACTTCATAGACGCGCTGAATGAGGCGCTGCACCAGGAGATGGAACGCGATGAGCGCGTGTTCCTGCTGGGGGAGGATATCGGCGTCTCCGGAGGCGTGTTCAAAGCGACCGCGGGCCTGTACGACAAGTTTGGCGAAGAGCGGGTGATGGATACGCCGCTGGCGGAAGGGATCATCATCGCCGCGGCGATCGGCTCGGCCATGGTGGGGCTGCGGCCGATTGCGGAGATTCAATTTACCGACTTCGTTACGCCGGCCATGGACCAGATCATTCAACAGGCGGCGAAAATCCGTTACCGCAGCGCCGGAGGATTTGATTGCCCGATTACCGTGCGCATCTGCTGCGGAGGCGGAGTGAGCGGCGGGCTGTATCACTCGCAGGAAAATGCCGCGTGGTTCGTGCACGAGCCGGGCCTGAAGGTGGTGATGCCGTCGACGGCTTACGATGCCAAGGGCATGATGCTGGCGGCGATCCGCGATCCCAACCCGGTAATTTTTTTCGAGCACAAGAAACTTTACCGCACGGCCAAGGGCGACGTGCCCGAAGGCGATTACGTTGTGCCCATCGGTCCGGTGGCGGTGCGGCGCGAAGGCAAAGATATGACCGTGCTGACCTACGGCTTCATGACGCAGGTGGCGCTCGATGCCGCGGAAGAGATGGCTAAGCAGGGCGTGGACGTGGAAGTGGTGGACGTGCGCACGCTGAATCCGCTGGACAAGGACGGCATCCTGGCTTCGGTGAGGAAGACCAGCAAGTGCCTGATCGTCCATGAAGACAAGCGCACCATGGGAATCGGCGCGGAGCTGGCGGCCATTGTGGCGGAAGAGGCCTTCGAGGACCTGGACGGTCCGATCGTGCGCATCACGGGCCCGGATATTCCGGCGATTCCCTTCAGCCCGCCGCTGGAGAAATTTTTTCTGGTGAACAAGGAAAAGATTGTGGCGGCGATGGAATCGCTGGCCAAGTATTAGCAGGCGGCTTTGGAAACGCACAATCGCCAGGTTGTGCGCAGGCAGCCAGAGGACCCTGCAGGTAGCAACAGAACTTTAAGAGCCGCGTGCGCGTTTGCGTTTGCGCTTGCGCTAGACCAGCGATCTTCCGCCATCCACTACCAGGACTTGACCGGTAATAAATTCCGCTGTGCATAGGAACAGGACGGCTTCGGCGATTTCATCGCCTGTGCCGGTGCGGTGCAGAGGGACGCGGCGGATGTAATCCTCATCGGGAAGCTCGCCCGGAAACTGAATGGTTCCCGGTGCTACGCTATTCACCAGAATATGCGGAGCCAGCGCCCGCGCCAGGCAGCGCGTGAGCATGATGGAGCCGGCCTTGGAGACGCAATAGTGCGTGTAGCCCGGCCAGGCCAGCAGGCCGCCCAGTGAAGAGATATTGACGATGCGGCCGTGACCTTCCTTGTCCTGGAGATGTTTTTCCATCAGCGGGGCGGCGCGTTGCGCGCAGAGGAACTGCGATTTGAGGTTGGAGTCGAGGATGCCGTCCCACTGCGCGTCGGTTAAATCCTCGAATCGCGCGTGGAAAAAGCTGCCGGCATTGTTCACCAGAATGTCCAGACGCCCGAAGCGCGCTTCCACCGATTCGAAAAGCCTGGTGACTGCGGCGCGATTGCTTACGTCCGCTTGCAGGGCCACGCTTTGGCGGCCCAGCAAGGTGATCTCCGCCGAGACGGCGATGGCTTCGTTTTCGGAGTGTAAATAATTGACGATTACGTCCGCGCCGTTGCGCGCCAGCGCGAGGGCGATGGATCGGCCGATGCGCTTCGCCGCGCCGGTAACGAGCGCCACCTGGCCTTTCAATGGTTCGCCGCTCACGTCACGCCTCCCGCGTCGCACGTTCTACAACTCCGGACGATGGCAAACTATGGCATCTCGCGAATTTCAGAAGGTGTAGAGAACCTGGCCAAGTCAGGTATCAATTCTCGCTCGCCACAGGCAGATGATTGGCGCACTGGCCTGCCACTAAGATACATTAGCCTAAGCAAAGATCCGCCTCTTACAGACAAGGAAGTGTCTAGGATCGAGCCATTGACATGTCCTCAATGCCAAGGACGCATTCGCCCTAGGGAATTGCTGGACTGGCGATGTCCCCACTGTCAATCCGACCTTGGGCTTGCACGTTCGTGCGAGCGGTCCTTGGAGTTGCTCACGCTCGCATCGGTTATGGTGATCGCGGCCGCTACTCACGAGTCAAGCTCCGGTGGCACCTGGCTCTTGTGCATTTTTGTTTCGGCGATTCCGTGCCGGTTCGCATTAACCGTCATCGTTCCTCCGTGGCTTAAGTTAGGGCGCGATCCGCGAAGTTACCCCCTCATAGTTTCATGGCTGACTGCTGCTCTCCTCATGTTTTCGGTCGAGTTTTTGGGGGTCGGTTGGTCTATGTTGCTTCTTGGAGGTTCCCAGGAAGACCGCCGGCTTCTTCTGGATTTGTTATCAGAGCCGCTTGCCTTAATTGATCGGAACTTCCTCTTAACTCCAGCGAACAGTTTGTTGGACGTCTCGGGGGTCATCCTCGGAAACAGCGTGTTCTGGGGATCAATTCTGTTTGTCCTCTATCAAATTGCTCACTGGTCATTCCGCAGAGCACGACCGATCCAACTTTCACTCTCAGAGAGGAAGCCCCCCGAAGACGACGAATAGCAAACCGCGGTCTTACAATGGATGCTGCCTCGAACAAATATCAACTCGAATTGATCCTATTGTGATCGGACTTGCGGCAGGGCGTATCTCACGCACCGGCTTTGACCGCGCGGCGCAGGTCGCCTAGAATTTCGGGGCACTCTGGAGGAGCGATGAAACTCGATCTGCTGGCGATTGCTGCGCATCCCGACGACGTGGAAGTAACTTGCGGCGGAACGATGTTGAAGATGGCGGAGGAAGGCTACCGCACAGGGATTCTGGATTTGACCGCGGGCGAAATGGGGACGCGCGGGTCGATTGAGGTGCGGCGGCGGGAAGCGTCCGCGGCGGCGAAGATTTTGCGAGTGGCGCATCGTGAAACGCTGGGGCTGCCGGACGCGCGGCTGGCGCTCGATCTGGTCAGCAAGATGGCAGTAGCGCGAAAAATTCGCGCGCTGCGGCCGCATTGCGTGATTCTGCCCTACTGGGAGGCGCGGCATCCGGATCACTACACGGCGTCACGGATCGGGTATGAGGGCTGTTTTCTGGCGGGGCTAAAGCGGCTGGAGATGGAAGGCGAGCCGTTCCGGCCATTCAAAATTATTTATTCAATGGCGTATTCGGATGTGCGGCCGACTTTCGTGGTGGATATTACGCGGCAGTTCGAGCGGCGCAGGCGCGCGATTCTGGCGTTTGGCTCGCAGTTCCGGCCCAAGCCGGGGCAGCGGCGGTCGAAAGTGTACCTGGCGATCGACCTGCTGGAAGCGCAGATGAACCTCTACGCGCGGCATTATGGACAGATGATCGGCGCGCAGTATGGCGAGGCGTTTTTTGTGAGAGAGCTGATGCAGGTAGACGACATTGTAAAAATGCCGGTGCGGTCGATCTAGGCCGGCAGGGCCAGCGCAAAGACGGCCCGGGTGGTGGGCTGGAAACGGAGCTTAGAACTGCTCGGATTGCTGGGCGTAGTTGAAGCCGGGAAGATTCTCGCCGTCGGCCACGTTTTCGACCTTGACGCGCACTTTGGCCTCGGATTCAGCGCCCGCCTTGCGGAGAATGGCGATAGTGGCCAGGGCTTCGCTGTAGAGCTTGGTGACCAGGTAGTCGTCGCCGGAACCACTCATCTTCCAAACCTGGCCGACTTGAATCTTTCGAACTGGCATGACGGCTTTCCCCTTACCCCTGGTGCGTGAGTCGATCCGCTGGTGAAACTGTACCGAGCCGACGTGCTTGGCGTCAATGCGACTGATTATTTTGCCCTGCTTGCCGTATGGCATGCCGCGCCTTGGGCAGCGGGCAAAGGCGTATCCAAAGCCGGGCGGAGCCGGGTCGAGTGCCGTGGCTTAGGGTAGAGATGCCAGAGCTAGGAGGATACTGCAAACGGGGGAACCGCGGCTGATGGGAGCTGTTTCAGGTTTCCTAAGGGGCACTCCTGGAGCGGGCTTCCCACCCGCGCCTGACGGAACCGAAATGGCCGAGGAAACATCTGGGACCTAAGCGACATCCAAGATTATGGGTAAGATTACGGCCATCGTGGGCAGGTGTGTATATAATCGATGCAACGCGCAGGAGGCAGTAAGCCAATGAAGAATATCCCCCGGCAATTTCTAGCGATAATTACCATGGCGGCTTTTGCATCGATTCCGGCGCTGGCCGGACCGGCGCAGGACCCGGCGGCGCAGGCGGGCAGCGCACAGGCTGGGGGCACCCAGGCTGGGAGCGCGAAGACCAGCAGCGGCCAGACCACTGGCACTCAGACCGGCGCAACGCAGACGGGCGGCACGCAGGCCGACCCGGCACAGACAGCCACCACGCCAGCGCAGGATACCGCCAGCCCGAAAGACACCGTCAAAAAGAAATCCAAGGACGACGTCGAGCAGATCGGCAACCGCAACGTCGGCAAGGGCATGAATTTCTACTCGCTGGAAAAGGAAATTGCCCTGGGCAAGCAGTTGGCGCAGGAAGTGGAGCGCACGGCCAAATTCGTGGACGACCCCATTGTGCTGGATTACGTGAACAAGATCGGCCAGAACCTGGTGCGCAACTCGGACGCGAAAGTTCCTTTCACCATTAAGGTGATCGACTCCGATGAGATTCAGGCGTTCGCGCTGCCCGGCGGATTTTTTTACGTCAACAGCGGGCTGATTCTGCGCGCGGACGAAGAGTCGGAGCTGGCCGGGGTGATGGCGCACGAAATTGCGCACGTCACCGCGCGGCACGGAACACGCAATGCCAGCAAGGGTGAGCTGGCCAACCTGCTGATGATTCCGGCCATGATATTTCTGCCGGGCGGCTGGGCGGGGTATGGAATTTATCAGGGGCTGAACGTGCTGATCCCGTTGCAGTTCTTGAAGTTTTCGCGCGATGCGGAACGCGAGGCGGATTTCCTGGGCCTGGAATATATGTACAAAGCGGGCTACGACCCGAACTCCTACGTAACGTTTTTTGAGAAGGTGCAAGCGGAGGAGCGGCGCCGCCCGGGAAGCATTCCCAAGGCCTTCTCCTCGCACCCGCCGACGCCGGACCGCATCCAGAGCACCCAGAAGGAGATCGCCACGATTCTTCCGGCGCGCGACGAATACATCGTATCGACTTCGGAATTCGATGCGGTGCGCGCGCGCCTGCGCATGATCCAGTCGCGCTCCAAGGCGCAGGACAACGATCCCAGCAAGCCGACGCTGCGCAGCAGGACGGAGAAAAAGAAAGCCGGGTCGAAGGATCCGAATGCGCCGGATTCGGCTGATGACGACCGGCCTACGCTGAAGCGCCGCGGGCCGTAGAGCGGTGTAAGCGAGTTTCTATAAAATAGGGTGTTGCGGGGTAATCCACGGGGATTGCCCCGTTTTTATTTGAGGCGGCGGAGAGGGCGCGCCTAGCGCTCGGGGCCGGCGCCGATGCGTTTCATTTCTTCGGAGTAATATTTCTTGAAGAGGATGTCCCACTCGGCGCTACCTTCGGGAATATCTTTCTTCTGCGAAGTGATTTTCTTGCGCACCTCGGTGTCGATGCGCTCCTCTTCCTTGAGCAGCACGTTGAGGACGCCGATGAGGTGCTGGCGGATGGTTTCGCGGTCTTCGATGAATTCCACGTCGTCGCTGCCGACCAGCTGGTCGGTGATGCAGTGCGAGAGGCGAACGATCTTTTCGCGGCTTAGGCGCATTTAGCGGAGGATGAGCTTCCTTTCCCGGGCGAGCTGGTTTTTCACTTTTTTGTACATCTCCTGATAAGAGGCTCCGGAGCGGCGCATTTCGTCGGCGTACTGGGTGAGGATGGCGCGCACGTCTTCGTTGAGCCGCTCTTCGACGCCGATCTCCTCAGTAAGCGCCGCGTGAACTTTGGCGAGCAGACTCTCGCGCGACTTGGTTTCAATCATTTCTTCTTCGAGCAGGCGCTTGACGATCTCCTTGGACATGTAGCCGACGAAATCGCGCGTGAGTAGCATTTCCGATTCCCTTCCCCTGGTGGTGCGCAAATCGTCGTGCGCAAACCCCGTACTTTACTGTGCCGGGCCGATGCGCGTCAAGTTGGACTGCGGCGGAACGAAAGCTGGACCGGGGCGGAACGAAAGCTGGACCGCGACGGCTCGTAGAATGCGAAATTTATTGCGGGAGGCGGCCAGTCCCGCGTTGACGCTCTCGGGAGCATACTGTACGATGTTTTTGGGGCGGTTAGCTCAGTTGGTTAGAGCATCCCGCTTACACCGGGAAGGTCCTCCGTTCAAGTCGGAGACCGCCCACCATCCGGTAGTTCGCATTCACGGGGCCGTAGTTCAGTTGGTTAGAACGCCTGCCTGTCACGCAGGAGGTCGCGAGTTCGAGTCTCGTC
>JAAFGT010000018.1 GCA_010365215.1 Acidipila sp.
GGGCGTGCCGCGAGCGCGGGCGTGGCTCGGCGCGTGGGAGGCGGAGGCGGGAAGCAGCGCCCGGCGCGGTGCGTTGCTGGAAATAGGCTGCGGGACCGCGCCGTTGCTCGAGGCCGCCGAGGGATATGCGCGGCGCGCGGGCGTGGATATCGCGCTGCGCTGGCTGGTGGTGGCCAAGAAGCGCCTGCAACAGGCTGGGCTGGATCTGCCACTGATCTGCGCGTGCGCCGAAGCGCTGCCATTTCGCGAGCCGCAATTCGATTGCGTGGTATTCGATTCCGCGCTCGAACATGTGCAGGATCAGGCCAAGACCTTAGACGAGGCGCACCGTGTTTTGCGCGCTGACGGTGTTCTATTTGTGGCTACGCCGAACCGTATGAGTGTCGGTCCCGATCCACAGACCGGAGTATGGTGCGGGAGCTGGATGCCCAAGAAATTAACCGCGGCCATCGTCCGCCGCCAGGGCGGGATTCCACCTGTGCGGCGCCTGCTGAGCGAAGCCGAACTGGCCGGACTGCTTCGCGGTGCAGGATTCGAGCGCGTCAGCCTTTTCCGTCTACAAATCGCCGAAGCGCAGCGTTCGCGCCTCTCGTCTTTACAGCAAAACGTGTTGCGTCTCTACGAAGCGGGCGCGCGCGTACCCGGGTTCAAACAATTGCTGCAAAGAATTGGCCCGCTGTTGCACGCCGTGGCTCGCAAGGGAAACCCTCTCGGCGCGACTGATCAATGACCCTCGATGCTGAGGTGACGGTCGATGATGAGATGACGCTCGACGACGGCCGATCGTTTCCATGCCGTTCCGGCATCGCTTGGATTCTTCTCGGTGCGTTATTGCTTGGGGCCGGTTCGCTGCTGTATCCGTGGACGGAACGGGATTCGGCTTCGGCGGCCTACATTGGCGCGCGGATTCTGGAAGGCCAGGCGCCCTACCGCGACGCGTGGAACGTTAAAGGCCCGGGGATTAACTTCGCTTACGCGCTCAGCAATCTTTTTTTTGGAAAAAGCGCCGCGGGACTGCGCGTGTTCGATCTGCTTTGGCAGACTGCGACCGCACTGCTGCTGGCCTTGGCCACGACCCGAATTTATAAGAACGCTTCCATGGGCCGCATTGCGGCCCTGGTGTACCTGACCGCATATTTTTCACAAAACTATTGGAACTGGGGAGAGGCTGACGGCTTGCTTTCTTTGCCGCTGGCCATGGCGTTGTTGTTTGCGGTTCGCGCGCAAGAGAACGAACGATTGCTCTTCTGGATGCTGGCCGGAGTAGGAGTGGGGATTGCTACGCTATTCAAATCACCCTGGGGATTGTTTGGATTGGCGATTCTGGTTGCGGCGCTGGCGCAAGAGGGCCGGCGAGTGGATCGCGCTGTGCGCAGACCGGCGGCCCTGGCCGCTGGATTTGGATTGTCGGCTGCCACCGCCGGGATTTATCTGTTCTGGAAAAATGCCCTGACGGATTTTTGGACTACGCAGTTTCTTCTCGCAACGGAATATGTCGCTCGCCTGCGCGCAGTGGCTTCAGCAAAGTGCGTCATGGCCGCCTTTGTACAGCCGGTCCATACGCCCCTGATCCTGATCGCCGCCATCGGGTTGTGGTCAATGGTGACGACTGCAGCGAGTCGAAAGCGTCTTTCCCCGCCGGAATTGCTGCTGCTCGCATGGATGTTTATCGCCGCGTTTACTCTGGTGATGCACGGCGCTTATTTGGCTTACGACTTCCTGCCGTTCTTTGCTCCTCTGGCGATTCTGTGTGCACCGCCCATTTACGCTGCAGGGAAGGCGGTGCGTGAAAAGCGGCGCAGCGCTGCATGGCTGGCTTTGGCCGCCCTTGCGCTCGTTGTGCCGGCGAAGAAAATTGGCCAGCACTATGCCGTTGCCGTGAATACACTGCGCGGGCGTGTAGAGCCCGGCGTTTGGAATACGCTGGGGACTTTTCTGAACCAGCGAACCGCTCCACAGGACAGGATTTTTGTGTGGGGCAACGCGCCGGTGATCTATCTTTACGCCGATCGCCTGTCGTCCTCGCGCTTCATCCAGACATGGTTTCTGACGATTCCCTGGCGCCACGTGGACTACCGGCCGGTTTTTCTTGCTGAGTTTGCCGCGCACCGCCCGCGCTATTTTGTGCTACTCAAGGCCGAACCCGAGCAGGGTTGCGCGCCACTGTTCCCGGGATCACAGGAAACTTTCGAGCAGTTTGCGGCATTGAGGAATATTGTCGCCGAAGAGTACCAGGTCGAAAAAGACGAACCGCTTTTCCGCATTTATCGCCAGAAACAACCGGGGAGCAGTCCGTGACTTCCTCGCAGCTCGCCGGCCAAGCCAAAAACCTTGTGGACGTCTCGGTGATATGCCCCTACCACAATGAAGCGGAGATTATCGAGAAGGCTGTGCCGGAATTGGGGCGGCAACTGGCCAAGCTCGATGGGAGCTGGGAATTACTGCTGGTGAACGATGGATCGACGGACGGCTCCGACGATATTCTTTTGCGGCTGGCGGTCGAGAACCCGCGGATCCGGCCACTGGGATATTTCGCGCAACGTGGCCGAGGTTTCGCTCTGCGCGCCGGAATCGAGGCGGCACGCGCCGCGATCGTGGTCACCACCGAGCTTGATCTCTCCTGGGGCGCAAACATCGTCCAGGACTTGGTACGGGCCCTGCAAGAAAACCCCGAAGCGCAGATCGTCATCGCCAGCCCTCACCTGCCCGGAGGCGGTTACAAAAATGTGCCGGCGGTACGCGTGTGGATCAGCCGTCTGGGCAATCTGGCGATTCGCGACTGCCTGCCGGGAGCGGTGACCATGAATACCGGCATGACTCGCGCGTACCGCCGCGCGGCGGTGCAGTCCATGCAACTGGAGGAAGACGGAAAGATTTTTCACCTGGAAGTCATTCGCGCCGCGGCGAAACAGGGTCTGAAGATAATCGAAATTCCTGCCGTGCTGGAATGGCGGCACTACGGTGAAGGAGAAAACTCCAGGCGCCGCCCGAGCTCGCTGAAAATCCCGCGTCAGATAAAATCTCACCTGGCCTATCTGCTGCGTGTGAATCCAAAAAAATGTTTAGCGCGCGCCCTCGAGGCTTGCGTTCTTCTGGGGATCGCTGCCTGGGTTGTGGCCAGGTGGATTTTCTGAGCGCAGCTAGAGCGAAGGGCGCGGCTGCGTCAAGCCGGGAATAAAACCGTGCCGCCGTCCGCGGAGCTTTGGTAAACCGCGTGGGCGATCTCAACAGCGCGCAGGCCGTCGTGGCCGGAAGCTGCGGGCGTGGCTTGGCCCTGCGCGGCGCGAAGAAAGCCGGCGAACTCCTCGATAAAACTTTGCACCACGGTAAAGCGATAGCTCTTCAGCCGCTCTTTAATTTGCAGCGCAGGGAAAAAAAAGCGCTCGCGGCGCATGGGGCCGCCAGGCTTTTCCGACCAGACGGCGTCGGCATACATGGGCGGGTAGGAAGCGCGAACGCAGCCGCGTGTGCCGTAAACTTCGATGCGGAAGCGATAGCCGCGCCACTCGCTCCAACTGGCTTGCAGCTGCGCGATGTTGCCGCGCGAATTCCGCAACAGCGCGAAGGCATTGTCTTCGCAGCCCTCGAAGCTCCACACGTGCCCGGTGCGGAAGCCTTTGACCTCAACCACTTCACCGAGGAAGTAGCGCGTGAGGTCCAGAATATGGATGCCATTATCCACCAGCGCGCCGCCGCCCATTACTTTTACATCGTGAACCCAGGCATGCGTGAATTCAGTTCCGCCAGGATGGCCGGCATAACTGCGGATGTGATCGAGCTCGCCGATGCGGCCGGAGTCAAGAACGCTCTTCGCGGCGGCGATGGCCGGATAAAACCGGTAGTTGAACCCGGTGGCCAGGTGACGTTTTGCCGCGCGTGCCGCTTCGACAATCTGGCGGCCTTCCTCGGGACTGCGCGCCAGCGGCTTCTCGCACAGCACATGTTTGCCCAGGCGAAAAGCCTCCAGGCACATCGGCGTGTGCAAGGGCGGAGGAGTGGAGACCAGCACGGCGTCAACGTCGTCGCCCAGCGCGGCGTGCCAGTCGCTTTCGTAGGGCACGCCGTGCTGGGCCGCGAGCGCCTTGCCGCGCGCCGCGTCCACGTCGCAAGCACGCACCAATTTCAGGCCGGGCGATTTTTGCAATGCTTCGGCGCGCAGGCCGCCGATTTCTCCGCAACCAATCAGAGCGAAACGCATTTCATTCATAGGCAGCCACAGAGTACCTGAGCGCGGTGCCGCCGGGAAGCGTGATGTGCGCCGGCGGTGTTCCTTCGCAATAGGCCGGCGCATCTATTAGGATAAGCCCGAATAGGAAAGAGCCGACGCGAGTAGAGGAAGCAGAAGGGTATGCACGAAACGAGGCGAGAATGAATCGACGAGTATGGCGAGCACTGCTCTTTGCCGGTGGGATCATTGCGGTCGTGACCGGCGCGCGAGTTTTTGCGGCGCGCCATCCCGCGCGAGCTTCCACTCCGCAGCAGCAGAATTCAGTAACCGGGCGCGTGCCCGTTCTCGTGGAGCTGTTTACCTCCGAAGGCTGCTCGAGCTGCCCGCCCGCGGATGGATTGCTGGCGCGGCTGGTGGAGACGCAGCCGGTGGAGGGCGCGGAGGTTGTTGCGCTCGAAGAGCATGTGGATTACTGGAACCGCCTGGGCTGGACCGACCCGTATTCGTCGCCGGTCTTTACGCAACGGCAGGCAGAGTATTCCGACGCCTTCGGCTTAGAGGGCGCATACACGCCGCAGATGGTGGTCGACGGGCGGGCGGAATTTGTCGGCAGCGATGAGCGTCACGCGCGGCAGTCCATCGCGCAGGCGGCGCGCGAGAAAAAGAACCGGGTGCAGATCGCTCTTGCGCCGGGCGAACAATCGCCGGATCACATAACGCTCACCGTAAAGCTGGCGGGCGCTGAAGCGAAAGAAGCGGGCAGGATTATTCTGGCACTCACCGAGGACAAGCTTTCCACCGTTCCCGTGCGCGGAGAAAATTCCGGCCGGTCATGGGGGCATTCCTCGGTGGCGCGATTGACCGTACTGCTCGGCGAGCAGAAGCCCGGAGCGGGGGATTTTTCCGCCACTGCGGTAGTGACACTTCCGCCGGAATGGCGCCGCGAAAATATGCGTGTGGTGGCTTTCGTCCAGGAGCAGAAGACGCGGCGTATTCTCGGCGTGGGCGTGACTTCATTGACGAAGCTGATGAAGCTGACAACTCCGACACTGCCGGCGACGCTCAGCCCGGGGCGAGCCTCCCTGGACGCAACCGGAGGTACAATGCCGGGAAGCGCATCACCATTGCATAGTGGAGTAAGCCCTTGAAGATTGAAAAGCCCGGCTGGCTCGAGCAGATGGAAGGCATTCTCGAGACGCTCAACGAGGGCGTGCTGATTACCGACGACTGCCAGAAAATTCTGTTCGCCAACGAATGCATGGAGGAGCTCACCGGCCTGCAGCGCTCGGAGCTGCTGGGCAGGACGCCGGCATGTTTTTACAAGGGGGCTGACCTTTTACCTCTCGAGGAGCAACGCGCGCGAGGGATGGCGGCGGGGCGCAACCGTTTCGAATATTTCATCCCGCGCGATGGTGGCACCGTGCAGCTTCCGGTGATTATCAGCGCGCGAGAAATCGAAGATCCCGACGGGCGCGTTTTCGCTGTCCTTACCTTCACCGACATCAGTGAACAGAAGCAGGCAGAAGAGCTACTGCGCCACGCCAATCAGAAGCTGGAGAAACGCGCGAGTGAAGTGCAGCTCGAGCTGGCGCTGGCCTCGCGCGTGCAGCAGAGCATGACGCCGCAGGGGCTGCGCTGGGGCGCGGTAAACGTGGAAACCTACTACATGCCGGCGCGCACGATTGGCGGGGATTTCGGCGTGGTCACGGCGCTGCATCATGGGCATCTGGACCTGCTGGTGGGGGACGTCTCGGGTCACGGCATCGGCTCGGCGCTGGTGGCCAATCGCATTTACACCGAAACGATGACCCTGCTGAGCCGCGGCTCCGGCCTCCCAAATCTGCTGAAACGGCTGAACACTTTTGTGCTGGAGGAGATTCGCACCTCCGGCTTCTTTTTCACGCTGGCGGCGGCGAGGCTGGAAGCGGACGGCAGGCAGTTATTGTTCGCGGGTAGCGGGCACCCGCCCGCGTTTCTGTTGACGCGCGAAGGGGAGTGCCGGCATCTGGAATCGCGCAGCGCGGTGCTGGGGGCCATCGAGGATGCCGTGGATGCCGATCCAGCGGAGAAAGTCGAGCTGCGGCCGGGGGACCGGCTGGCACTCTACACCGATGGGCTCACGGAAGTGTTCGACGCCAACGAACAGATGCTGGGGATCGACGGACTCAGCGAGATTGTCCGCCAGTCCGCGGGCTTGCCGCTGCTCGAGATGAAGAATTCGATTATCGAGCAGGTGACCGCTTACAGTGAAGAGCCGGCTGAGGATGACCGGTCGCTGGTCCTGGTGGAGATCCACTGAGGGCCCCCAGGAGCCGGCTCGAAGCCGGCGTTACCGGCGCTGTGGTAAAGTTTTCTCTCCGCGATGCGCATTCTTTCCTTCGCCACCGATATCGAAGCGCCGCTCGACCGCGTATTCGTTTTTTTTGTGCCCCAGCGGATGACGCTGTGGTACGCGCCGGAGATGGAGACGCATTTTGAAGTACAAGGCGGCGCCGCGGATTTTGCCCCCGGACAAAAAGTACGCATCACCGGGCAACTGGGCCGGCGCGAAGTGTCGCTGACCGCCGTGGTGACGCGCTATGACTGGATGCGCGCGCTGGAATGGAGGTTCCGCGACGCGTATGGCGTGCGCGGGCGGCAGTTGTGGCTGCTCGAAGCCACCGCCAGCGGCACACGCGTGCAGATGCGCGAGGAGTACGAGGTGGAGGGAAGACTTTCGAAATTGCTGGAAGGCGTGCTGATGAAGCCCGCTGTCAATCGTCGCGACCTGCGCATGCTGCAGAACTTGAAACGCCTCGCGGAAGCCAGGCCGGGCGCGCGACGGCCGTAACCCTCTTCTCCTGCCCGGCAATACTTCTAAATCTGAAATGCTTATTGCACGATGACGCGTACGAATTTCTTTTTGCCCGCGCGTAGAAGAAATTCGGACGGCTTCGATAGATCCATCTCCAGCTTGACGTCGTCGGCGCGCTGGTTGTCGATCTCCACTCCGCCCTGTTTGATCAGGCGATCGGCTTCGCTGCGCGATTCGGAGAGTCCCATTTCCACCAAAAGGACGGACAGGCGCTTGGGCGCGCCGCGGGTCAGCTTTACCACCGGCGAATCTTCCGGCGCTTTACCTTCGCGAAAGACGCGGCGAAATTCATCCAGCGCATGTTGCGCGGCGTCGAGACCGTGGAAATCGGCGACGATGCGGCGCGCCAGTTCCATTTTAACGTCCATGGGATGGCCGTGCTCGGAGCCGGTGCTGCCGCGCAAGGCTGCGAGCGCATCGGGCGCAATGTCAGTGAGCAGCTCGTAGTACGACCACATGCGCTCGTCGGAAATAGACATCAGCTTGCCGAACATCTCGCCGGGCGTTTCGGTGATGCCCACGGAATTGCCCAGGCTCTTGGACATTTTGCGCTGGCCGTCGAGCCCCACCAGGATGGGCATGGTCAAGACCACTTGCTGGGGCTTATTGAACTCGCGCTGAATTTCGCGTCCCATCAGCAGATTGAATTTCTGCTCGGTGGCGCCCAGCTCCACATCGGCCTCGAGCACCACGGAATCGTAGGCCACCAGCAGCGGATAGAGCAGCTCGTGAACGGAGATGGGCTGATTACCTGCCAGGCGCGAGCGAAAGTCTTCGTGCTCCAGCATCCGTGCCAGGCGGTATTTTCCGCACAGCCGCACAATATCGTAGCTGGAGAGCTTTCCCAGCCATTCGCTGTTGTAGCGAACTTCGGTTTTTTCAGGGTCGAGAATTTTGTACACCTGCGCAAGGTAGGTTTTGGCGTTTTCCTGAACCTGTTCGGGCGTGAGCGCGGGGCGCGTCTCGGACTGTCCGGTAGGGTCGCCGACCAGCGCAGTAAAATCTCCCACCAGGAAAATCGCCGTGTGCCCCAGGTCCTGAAAATGTTTCAGCTTGCGAATCACCACGGTGTGGCCCAGGTGCAGGTCCGGGGCGGTAGGATCGACACCCAGCTTTACGCGCAGCGGCTTGCCGGTTTTTGCCGATTGTTCAAGCTTGGCCTTCAAGTCCTCCTCGCGAATTACTTCCGCCGCGCCTTTGCGGAGATAGGCCAGCGGGTCGGCGATGCCATGCGATTTGGAAGCGAGCGTCATGTCAACGTGTCATCACGTCAACTGGTCATCACGCGGCGGCCGGCAATGTTGAACCGCCCGTCGAGGACCATGCGCACCGCTTCGGTGTAAATGCGATGCTCCTCGGTGAGGATGCGCGCGGTCAGCGCGTCCGGCGTGTCGTCGTCGCGCACTGCGACCGCCGCTTGCGCGACAATCGGTCCGGCATCGAGATTTTCATCCACAAAATGCACCGTGCACCCGGTCCACTTTACTCCGTGTTCCAGCGCCTGGCGCTGGGCCTCCAGGCCAGGAAAAGCTGGCAGCAGCGAGGGATGAATGTTCAGGATGCGCTGCGGAAACTGCGCCACGAACCACCGCGAAAGCAGACGCATATAACCCGCCAGGCAGACCAGATCCACTTTGTATTCCTGCAGCACAGCGGCCACCTGGCGATCGTAGACTTCGCGTTGCAATCCCTTTGACTGAAGTACACGCGCGGGAATTCCGCGCGCCTGCGCGCGAACGATCCCGGGCGCGCCATCTTGATTGCTGATAACCACGGCAATTTCCGCGCCGGGAATCCGCCCCGCGGCACAGCTCTCGGCCAGCGCCTCGAAATTCGAGCCGCGTCCGGAGAGCAGCACGCCGATGCGCCTGGCCATAAACCCGAAACGTTAGCACAGGTCCCACAGGCGGCAAAAGCCGGGGCGGCAGAGTTACTCCGGATGAGCGCACCAGATTCTGCCCAAAATTCGCAGACCAGGAAATGGAACGCTTGCATTCGCGCGACAGGACCACTATTATTCGCATACCCCAGTCTGGTATCTGACCTGTTCATGGAACGCGTCAACTTTGAGAAAATGAGGCATTGCACTAGGCTAAGTCGATGCATTTGCCGCTGATCATTCCGCCTGGATACGAGACTGCGGTCCTGCTGATTCTTTTGGCCGTGGTAGCTGCGGTGGGATTGTGTCTGGCGGCCGCGTGGATGCAGTTCAAGCTTCTCGAGGCGCAGCAGAGGGAGCTTAGCCTGCGAGTAAACGCCCAGCTACGCGACCAGTTCAGCGTCTTCAACGCGAAACTCAGCGGCCAGATGGTGAAATTCAGGCGGGAGCTGGAAGGCACGGAGCAGAAGCTGGAGGACAGCTTCCAGCGGAAGATGGAAGTTCTCGATGCGCTGTCGACGGGACTGATGTTGCTGGAACGCAGGCTGGGGCGATTTGTGGATACTCGATCCGTCTCCGGCTTTCTGGAAGACCTTAAAGAGGACACTCCCGCTTTTGAGATTCTCGATGGCGGCAAAAAGCCGATTGACGACGCCGAGCATTTAAGCGATGAAGATCAGGAACATCCCTCCGGTGAAAAATCTTCAGCAGTCCATAACTGATTCCCTTACCAACCGAAGAACGGGAACGACGCCGCGAAGTCCAATCACGTCCGTGGGGAACGCAAGCCGAAACGGAAGGCTCCGCGAATGGCTCGCCACCAGTCACCGGGCGAGGCGAGCAGGAAGCGGCGGCGCGGTGAGCGCGGGCCTGAGCCAGCCGCAGGGCGCTGTAAATATTCCAGCAGAGCTTTAGCGCCCACGCGATTGAATTCGTCGTCGAGCGAGCTGAATAGAACGCGACGGTCGCGGTCAAAAACCAAAGTCGCCGGAATGGCGATCCCGCCTTTTTCATTGCGGGTGATCACGCCCCAAGTCCCGATGACCTCTCTGCGCGTGTCGCAGAGAATTGGAAACGGCAGCTGGTGTTCGCGGCGTACCGCATCGGAGCGCACAGGCTCATCAACCGAAAGTCCCGCGAGGTCAAATCCCGCGTCGCGAAAGGCCGCGGCATGGTCGCGATAACCCGCCAACTGGCGGAGGCACATCGGTCACCAGTGCCCGCGATAAAGAACCAGGACGCGCGGGCGCTCGGCAACAAGTTGAGAGAGAGTGCGCGCCGCGCCAGTCGAATCGCGCAGCTCGAAATCAGCCACGATCTCGCCGGCTTCGGGGAAGTGTCCGTAGGCCATGGATTTTTAATGCCGGCAGAGCGCCCGGGGCTCATTCGCCTGGCGGCCCGCTACAAGGAAAGCTGGCCGGAATAGCCCACGCGAGGCTTGCCCGTTTCAATGCGTCCGATGCGGAAAAACTTCTCGCGCCGCCGCTTGAGCTCGGATTCCACTTTCTTCAGATTCTTGGGAGGTACCACCAGAATCATGCCGATTCCCAGGTTGAACGTGCGCAGCATTTCGTCACTCTCGATTTTCCCCAGCCCGGCCAGATATCCGAAAATGGGCAGCACGGGCCAGGTGCCCAGCTCGATCACCGCCTGAGTGTTGCGGGGCAGTACGCGCGGCAGATTGCCGGTGATGCCGCCGCCGGTGATGTGCGCCAGCGCCGAAACCCAGCCGCGAGTGACAATCGTCTTGAGTAGTGGCCAATAACAGCGATGCGGCTGCAACAGCTCGGCGCCAATTTTATTGTGCAGCTCGTGGACGTAGGTGTCGGGCTTGAGCCCAGCCACTTCAAACACCAATTTGCGCGCCAGGGAATACCCGTTGGTGTGCAGCCCGCTGGAAGGCAATCCAATCAGCACGTCGCCGGGCTTAACGGCGGCGCCATTCAACACTTTGCTGCGTTCCACTACACCGACGATGAAGCCGGCCAGGTCGTACTCCCCGGGTCCGTACATGCCGGGCATTTCCGCGGTCTCGCCGCCGATCAGCGCGCAACCCGCCAGCCGGCAGGCGCGGCTGGCGCCATCGATGATCTGCTCGGCCACGGCCGCATCGAGCGTGCCCATGGCCAGATAGTCGAGAAAAAAGAGCGGCTCAGCGCCCTGCGTAAGGATGTCGTTGACGCAATGATTGACGATGTCGCCTCCGACGGTCGAGTGCACGCCGGTGGCGAAGGCAATCTTGAGTTTCGTGCCCACGCCATCGGCGCTGGAGACCAGCACCGGATTGCGCCAGCGCTTGCGGTCGAGCGCGAAGAGCGCGCCAAACGAGCCGATGTCGGTGAGCACGCTGCGCGTGAAGGTGCGGCCGGCCAGATGCCGGATGCGCTGCTTCACGCGATCGGCTCGGGAGATGTCAACGCCTGCGTCTGCGTAACGCATCAGTATGCGATCCTGCCCTAGGTAATCCTGGTGTAACCCTGTCGCGAGGCGACTGTCGCGTCTTACCTTTTTTCTGCCGCCGGCTGGTGGCCGGCGTTTCCGAAGACCCCGCGGAGAATCGCAGCTTAAAACGGCACGAACAGCCGCTCCCAACGCACCCGCCCGGGATGCAGGAACACCTGGCCGTAGGCGGCGAAGCGCTGGCGGATGTGTCCTGGCTGCCAGGCGTCGCCGGGCACGTCGAGCGATAGATAAATAAATACCGGCGACCCGATGATGGAAGCACGCGGCACGTAACCCCAGAAGCGGCTATCCCAGGAATTATTGCGATTATCTCCCATCACGAAATAAGACTGCGGCGGCACGATGACCGGCGCGCGGTCTTCCCAGGTATTCGGCGTGTCGGGCAGATAAGGCTCGGCGAGCGGCTTGCCGTTGATCCACACGGCGCCGGAGCGGATCTCCAGGCGATCGCCGGGCAATCCGATAACGCGTTTAACGTAATCAGGCTGGTTCGGTACGGGCGGGTGGAAGACGATCATCTGCTGTCGGCTGGGCTCGCGCCAGAGTGAGTGGTGCCAGCGCGTGAAGGGAACGCCAGCGTCGTAGCCGAAGCGGCTGACCAGAACGTGATCGCCGATCAGCAGTGTGCCCACCATGGATTCAGAAGGAATCACCCGCGCCTGCACCAGCGTGCCTTCAATAAACAGGAACGCGGCGAGCACCCACAGCCAGCCCAGCGCCTCGCGCTGCAAGCGCTGGCGAACGGTGGGGTTTTCGCTATTCGTGGCCACGGGTTCCCGCGACTTCGAGCTGCACCAGTTCGGTGGGATACACGCCGGTGTAACAGGCGGTACAGAATTTGCTGTCGGTATCTTCAACCGCTTCGCGCAATTTGGGGAGCGAGAGATAGCCCAGCGAATCGGCGCCAATATACTCGCAAATCTCGGGGACGCTATGTTGCGAAGCGATGAGCTCCTCGCGTGTGGGCGTGTCCACGCCGTAGTAACAGGGCGAGACGGTTGGAGGGCAACTGATGCGCATGTGCACCTCCACGGCGCCGGCCTCGCGCACCATGCGCACGATTTTGCGGCTGGTGGTTCCGCGGACGATGGAGTCATCCACCAGCACCACGCGCTGGCCTTCCAGCAGTTGACGCACCGGGTTGAGCTTGAGTTTTACTCCGAAGCTGCGAATGGCTTGGGAAGGCTCGATAAACGTGCGGCCGATATAGTGATTGCGGATGAGTCCCATGGAAAACGGCAGACCGGATTCGTGGGCGTAGCCGATGGCCGCGGGCACGCCGGAATCGGGCACCGGCACCACGATGTCCGCGGGCACAGGATGTTCCTTGGCCAGCAGACGCCCGAGCCGCTCGCGGCTGCGATTCACCGAGCGGCCAAACACCAGGCTGTCCGGGCGCGCGAAATAGACATGCTCGAAAATGCAGTACTGGTGCGGCTTGTCCGCGCCGAATTGGATGGATTCCAGGCCGCTGCGGGAAATTCGCAGCATCTCTCCGGGTTCGATGTCGCGCACGTACTCGGCGTCGAGCAGGTCGAAGGCGCAAGTCTCGGAGGCCACGATCCAGGAGGAACCCAGGCGGCCAAGTGCCAGCGGCCGGAAGCCGCGAGGGTCGCGAATGGCGTAAAGCTCGTCGCGCGTAAGCAGCAAAAGCGAATAGGCGCCTTCCACCTGGTGCAGCGCGTCGGCGATAGCGCCTGGAAGATTGCGCGCGCCGCTGCGGGCGATCAGATGCACCACGACTTCGGTGTCGCTGGTGGTTTGAAATATGGAGCCGCGATGCTCCAGCTTGCGGCGCAGCTCGTTGGCGTTGGTGAGGTTTCCGTTGTGGCCCAGCGCCATCTTGCCCTTGTTGCAGTCGATGAGAATGGGCTGGGCGTTGATGACCGTGGTTTCACCCGCCGTGGAGTAGCGCGTGTGCCCAATGGCCAGATCCCCGGGAAGCTGCGCGAGGACGTCAGCGCGAAAAATCTCTTCCACCAGGCCCATGCTCTTGTACACGCGTAGATCCGCGGTGTCGCTGGCGGCGATTCCGGCTGATTCCTGCCCGCGATGCTGCAGCGCATAGAGTCCGAGATATGTGAGCTTGCTGGCTTCGGGATGGCCAAAGACGCCGACCACGCCGCAGTGGTCGTGGAAGTGGTCGTCGTCCTGTAGATGGAGTGGCGGATTCACGAGTCTTGTTTTAAGCCTTATTGCACGCCCTGTTTTAACCCCAGGGCGCGCTCGAGAGAAGTGGCCCAGGGCTCGCGCAGGGATTCGAGCCGGGCCGCAACAACCAGCTGGCCGTTATATTGGATGCGGAAATCGCCCTGGGTGACGCTGCCGATGGCGCGAGCGTTCACGCCATATTGTGCCGCAATCGCGAGGACGCGGGCAAGCGCGGCGGGCGGGCATGTGACCACGGCGCATGCGCCGCGCTCCCCGAACAGCGCATATTCCGCGGGTGCGGCGCCTTCGAGAGATACATCGGCGGAAAGACCATGCGCCGCGAAACTTGATTCGGCCAGCGTGACAGCGAGGCCGCCGTCGCTGAGATCATGCGCGGAGTGAAGACTTTTTTCCGCGGCCAGCGCCACCAGGCAATCGATCAGGCGTTTTTCCGCGGCCAAGTCCACTGCCGGAACCGAGCCCGCGGAAATACCCAGAAGCGTGCGCGCGTATTCGCTGGAGGAAAACTCGCACTGCAGCAGGTTCACGGCGGACCACGGCGGGCAGCCCTCGAGCAGGACGATGGCATCGCCGGGCGAGCGGAAGGCCAGCCCCAGAGCGCTGGAGGCGTCGTCCAACAAGCCCAGCACGCCGATTGTTGGCGTTGGAAAGATCGAGCGGCCCAGCGTCTCATTATAAAAACTAACGTTGCCTCCGGTGATGGGAGTGCCGAGCGCGTTGCAGGCTTCGCCGATGCCGTCGATGGCCTGGCTGAATTGCCACATCACCTCGGGCTTTTCCGGACTTCCGAAATTGAGGCAGTTCGTCGCGGCGATGGGACGCGCGCCGGAGCAAGCCACGTTGCGTGCAGCTTCGGCAACGGCGTGCATGGCGCCGGCGCGGGGATCGATCTGGCACCAGCGGCCGTTGCCGTCGACGCTGAGGGCCAGAGCGCGATTCGTCTCTTTCACGCGAATCACTGCTGCGTCGCCGGCCTCGGGGTTCACCAGCGTGTTGGTGCGCACCATGTGGTCGTACTGCTCGATGATCCAATGCTTCGACGCGATAGCCGGGGCGGCGAGAAGTTTTCTAAAATTTTCCGTGAGATTCGCGCCTTCGGCGAGGAACTGCGCCATCGGTGCATCTCGGCGCGCGGCGGGGGGCGCCAGCGGGCGCTCGTACACAGGGCCTTCTTCCGCTAGCGGGTGCGCCGGAATTTCGGCAACCAGACGGCCGTGATCCAGAATGCGCAGCAGGCCGCCTTCGGTTACGCATCCGATCTCCACGGCGTCGAGTTCCCACTTTTTAAAAACGTCGAGCACTTCGCGCTCGCGGCCGCGCTCGGCCACCAGCAGCATGCGCTCCTGCGATTCGCTGAGCATGATTTCATAAGGCGTCATGCCGGTCTCGCGCTGCGGCACCCGAGCCAGATCAATCTCGATTCCGGTGGAGCCGCGCGAAGCCATTTCGCACGTCGAGCAGGTGAGGCCGGCCGCGCCCATGTCTTGAATGGCCACCACCGCGCCGGTGCGCATGGCCTCGAGGCACGCTTCGAGCAGAAGTTTCTCCAGAAAGGGATCGCCCACCTGCACGTTGGGGCGCTTCTGCTGCGACTCTTCGGTGAACTCCGCGGAAGCCAGCAGAGACGCGCCGTGAATGCCGTCGCGGCCGGTCTTCGCGCCCACGTAGATGACCGGATTGCCGGTGCCGCGCGCGCTGGCGAAGAACAGCTGGTCTTTTTTCGCAATGCCCAGAGCCAGCGCATTCACCAGCGGATTATTCGAGTAGCACGGCTCGAACTGCACTTCGCCACCCACCGTGGGCACGCCAAAGCAGTTGCCGTACGAACCGATGCCGCGGATAACGCCGTCGAGGATGCGGCGATTCCGAAGAACTTCTTCGTGGGTGGCGCCGGCGTTTTCGGTGATGGGCCCGAAGCGCAGCGAATCGAGCACGGCGATCGGCCGCGCACCCATAGTGAAAATATCGCGCAGGATGCCCCCGACGCCGGTGGCTGCGCCCTGGAACGGCTCCACGAAGCTGGGATGGTTGTGCGATTCGATCTTGAACACGGCGCACCAGCCATCGCCGATGTCCACCACTCCGGCGTTCTCGCCCGGCCCTTGCAGAACTTGCGCGCCGCGCGTGGGCAGACGCTTCAGGTGAACTTTACTGGACTTGTAGGAGCAGTGCTCGCTCCACATCACGCTGAAAATTCCCAGCTCGGTGATGTTGGGATCGCGGCCAAGGATTTTCTGCACCCGCGCGTATTCCCCGGGCGTCAGCCCGTGCTCGGCGGCGATTTCCGGAGTTATTTTTATTTCCGTTTCGAGTACAGCCATGTTGCTCCAATCGAGAGAAGAGCCGGCTGCAAGCCGGAGCTACAGGAAGAAAAACTTTTACGCGGACACGCCCACCTGGCGCACCAGCGTTTCGATCATGGAGCGGAAAATCACTTGCCCGTCGGCGGAGCCCAGCGCGGCTTCCACCGCGCGCTCCGGATGGGGCATCAAGCCGGCGACGTTGCCTTCGCGATTGGAGATGCCGGCAATGTTGGCGATGGCCCCGTTAGGATTTCCCGCAGCGTCATCGCGGCCATCGGGGCGGCCATCGGAGGTGGTGTAACGGAAAATTATTTGGCCATTGCGCTCCAGATCGGCCAGCGTCGCCTCATCACAGAAATAACTGCCGTCGGAGTGCGCGATGGGAATTTTTAGAATTTGTCCGGGCGTGGCGGCGCAGGTGAACGGCGTTTCGGTGTTCTCCACGCGGATGTGCACGTGGCGGCAGATGAAGCGCAGGCCGTGGTTACGAAGAACCGCGCCGGGGAGCAGGCCCGCTTCCAGCAGCATCTGAAATCCATTGCAAACGCCCAAGACCAGGCCGCCGCCGCGCGCAAACTTTTCCACGGCGCGCATCACCGGCGAAAACCGCGCGATCGCACCGGTGCGCAGGTAGTCGCCGTAGGAGAAGCCGCCCGGCAGAATGATGGCGTCAAACCCATTCACCTGCTGGGACTGGTGCCAGATGAATTCGACCGGTTGCTTCAGCACCGTGCCCAAGGCGTGGTGCGTGTCATGGTCACAGTTGGACCCTGGAAACACAACGACGCCGAATTTCATAGTTCAATTTCCCCTCAACTGAATTCTACCACGTCGCTCCCTGCTTCCCTTGCGGATCGCGGCAAAAACTGAAGGGCCTTCTACGAACGCGTGAAGTTCCACTACTTTCTTTTCTTGGCTTTTTTCATGGCAGGTTTGACGGCGGAGTTCGCGCCCAGCTTTTCTGCGGATTTTGCGCGGCGTTCGGCGGCCCAGCGGGGCTTGGTGGTTTGGCGCGCACGCGCTATGCCCAGCGCGTCGGCCGGAACATTCTCGGTGATGGTGGAGCCGGCGGCGACATACGCGCCGTCACCGACCTTGACCGGCGCCACAAGTTCCGTGCCGCTGCCGATAAAAACACCGTCGCCGACGGTCGTGGGATTTTTGCTGACCCCGTTGTAATTGCAGGTGATGGTACCGGCGCCGATGTTGCTCTCGCGGCCGATGGTGGCGTCGCCCAGGTAAGTGAGGTGCATGGCTTTGACGCCCTCGCCGATTTTGCTTTTCTTCACCTCCACAAAATTTCCCACACGGGCGCGCGCGGCAAGCTCCGCCCCTTCGCGAATGTGCGCGAACGGGCCGACCATGGTATCCGGTCCCAGGCGGCTCGCGGAGATGATGGAATACTCGCGAACGGTGACGCGGTCATCGAGCACCGCGTCGGTCAGTACGCTGCCGCTGCGGATGGTGCAGCCCGTGCCGATACGCGTGGAACCGAGAAGCTGCACGCCCGGTTCGATCACCGTGTCGGCGCCGGCTTCCACCGCGGGATCGATCAGCACGGTCTGCGGAAGATAAATGGTCACTCCGGAATCCATGAGTGTGCGGCGCTTGCGTTCGCGGAAAATGCCGTCAACCTCGGCCAGATCGGCGCGCGTGTTGCATCCCAGCACCTCCTGCGCATCAGCCGCGATTTCGGCGTGGACGCGCTGGCCGCGCTGATTCAACAGCGCGACACAGTCGGTGAGGTAAAGCTCCTTGTGGGCATTTTCGGGCTGCAGCTCGCCAAGACAGGGCCACAGCGGCGTCAGAGTAAACGCGTAGACGCTGGAATTGATCTCGCGGATGTCGCGCTCCGCTTCGGTGGCCGATTTTTCCTCGACGACCGCGGCGACGCAGTCCGCCATCTTGTCGCCGGCTTCGCAGCGAACCACGCGGCCATACCCGAAGGGATCTTTCACCACTGCGCTCAGCAGCGTGGCGGCTGCGGAGCCCGAGCGGTGGGCACCCGCCAGCGCTTGCAAAGTTTCCGTGCGCACCAGCGGCGCATCGCCCGGAATCACCAGCGCATATTTCGCTTTGCCAGCGGTGAGCGCAGCGCGCGCCACTTGCAAGGCGTGCCCCGTGCCGCCTTGCGGTTCCTGGACGATAGCCTTGGCGCCGAGCGGCTCGACGATGGCACGTACGGCATCGGCCTGGTGCCCCACAATGACGAAAATATCGCGCGCGCCCAGGGGAATGCACGCGCGCACAACGTGTTCAATGAGCGGCCGGCCACCGGCGCGGTGCAGCACTTTGGCTAGCTGCGAGCGCAGCCGCGTGCCCTTGCCGGCGGCGAGGATAACGATGGCGAAGTCGCTTAACGGCATACCTGCCTATTCTCGCCGCTTGCGGATGATTTGCAAAGGGAGGTGACGCGGAAACGGCCGAGCGCCCGGCGGAGATTTACAAATGAAAAAATCACCAGGCGGCAGCCGCGCTGGCACGCTCCGCCGGCAGGTTTTCAGCCATGACGTCGTCGGTGGCTTCGGTCCAGAGGTGCGGGTCGGCCAGAAGGCGCGTGACCAGTTGCGTGTGCATCGCGTGTCCTGCTCTGTGAGCTACTACTTCTGCTTTTAGCGGACGGCCCACCAGGGCGAGATCCCCAATCAGATCCAGCGTCTTGTGGCGGGCGAATTCGTCGGGGAAGCGCAGCGGCGGGTTGGTAACTCCTTTGGCGTCCAGGACGATGGCATTTTCGAGCGAGCCGCCGCGTATCAGTCCCATGGCGCGCAGCTTGTCAAAATCCGCGGTGAAGCCGAAGGTGCGGGCCGGAGCCAGCAGATGACGGAATGTTTCGCGGTTGACCACGAGCTCGGTCTCCTGGCGGCCGATCGCGGGATGCGGAAAATCGATCAGGCAGCGCACGCGAAATTCGCGGGCCGGATAGATGCCGATGCGGCGGTCACCGTCGGAAAATTCCAGGGCCTTACGAACGTGCAGGTAGCGCCGCTGGCGCCGTAACGTCTGGATGCCGGCGGCCGAAAGCATTTCGATAAAAGGCTGCGCCGAGCCGTCCAGGATGGGAACCTCCAGAGCGTCCAAATCCACGTAACAGTTATCCACCTGGCAGGAGTAGAGCGCGGCCAGCAGATGCTCGGTGGTCGACACCAGGACGCCCTTACGCATAAGGCTGGTGGCATAGCTCACTCGGGCCACGTTGCGCACATGAGCTTCGATCTCGAAATTGCTCAGGTCCGTGCGGCGGAAGACGATACCGGTATCCGCCGGGGCGGGCAGGAGCCGAAGGTGGCCTTTTACCGCCGTGTGCAGGCCAACTCCTTGAGTCTCAACGGCTTTTCGTATTGTCGTTTGGAAGGGCATACTGCGGCACTAAGGGCACTTCATCCGCCAAAGGTTAAGAATATAAACACCTTGTAATTATCGAGTTACAATGCAAGTAATCGACGGAGCGTATCAATAGTGGTAATTATACAACACTATCTGTGGTTGGAGTGTGGCACGGGGAGTTCGCGCACGCTAAGTCACTTGCGCTTAGCGGGTCCGGTGACGGTCAAAGCTTTAGCGTGAAAACGCTTCGGGAAACTGCAGGGGAGTGCCGCGCTCTTCGTTCATGCTCACGGTGGCGGCAATATCCAGATCGGCAATCACTAATCCGCGACGCACGCCATCGCGCGTAATGTACGTGATCCGCCCGCCGCCCTGGGTAAATGCGACGGCAAACAACAGCCCCCCATCTCGCCGAACCAGCACGAAATCTACTGCGTCATGCGACGGCTCGACGGGCTGGGCAACCACCGGTGTTTCCACTGAAGGAGCGCGACCGCGGTCGGGATATTGATCGGCCACCGGGGCGGCCTGGGGCACCACGATAATCGTAGGCTGCGAAGCCTCCGCAGCGCTCTGCTCGAAGCTGGGGTAGATACCTGGAAAGAAATTGGGTAAGAAACCGATGGCTGGCGGCGACTCGCGGCGGATGTCGCGCAGCAAAGCTAACTGATGCTGGGTAACCGGATCGATTAGGGCACGCACCCCCGCTCCGGAATTTATGGCTGCGAGGTGCGCGAAATCGAAACCCTGCCCCGGAACGGAGAAACCGCTGAAGCCGTCATCGAACCCTGAGGCGAAGCCCTGAGACAGGACGATTACGCGCGGGGCGCGGGAGCCCGTTGATGTGCTGAAAGCCGCATTCTGCGTGGAAGGCATGCGGTGAGCCGAACTTCCGCCTTGGCCGAAGACGGGCTGAACGGCTACGGGCCTTGCGGCCGGATGAACCGCCACGGATCTTGATTCCACGGCGAGTGGGGGCGCAGCGGGTCCACGACTCTGCGCGATCGCTACGGAAACATTAAACACGGTGGAAAGAACAAAAATAAGAAAGAGGAACATGGCAGCGCCAAAACCCCTAGCCAAGATGCTCGGAGGAGCCGGAAAGATTTCTCCGCTGACAACCGGATTCAAGACGTCTTCCATGATTAGCCTCGGCGCTTAGGTGACCGCTGCGTCAACCGCCGCGGCCCTCTTCACTTAGAAGCATTCTACTCCTGCGGGGGTTACCTGCCTAGCCGGTGTGCAGTCCAAGCTGCTTGGCGAGGCGCGCCCTTTAAGTCGGTTACCCGTTCAGCTTTCCGCCGGCCTCCGCGGTGCATAGCGCTAAAAGAATCCTCTAGCGCTTTCCGGCCGGGGCTGGTTGTGTTATAAACGACGGGCCTGATGGATCGCCGGGCGGCTACGGACGAAAAGAAAGAGACGCGGGGAATGCAAAAAATCTCCGCAGTTCCGTCGGAGTTCTGCCCCCGGTGCTCGGCCCACCTGGAGCCGTTGCGCTGCAAGATGGTTTGCAGCCGTTGCGGCTACTACATGTCCTGCTCGGACTTTTACTGAGTCTTATGGGCAGTATCACTGGGAATGGCGTATCCCGCGGAGCAAGTTATTGCGTAATTTTCGTGGGATATCCGACAGGCAGGGTTTGATACAATCAGTCTGAATATCGGCAGACTTAAAAATTTGGCGTAGCAAAAGCCACCGTAAGGGAAGAGGAGGTTCGAGACGTGCCACTCAAAATTGCCAGCCGTGAAATCGACGGCATCACCGTGTTGCAGTTGGAAGGCCGCATCGTGCTCGGCGAAGAATCAAATGCCCTGCGCGAGCGCGTGAAGAGCCTGCTGGCCACCCAAAAATTCAAAATCGTCATGGACATGGGTGGCGTCACCTATATTGACAGCGCCGGCCTGGGCACTCTGGTAGCCGCCTTCCACAGCGCGCGCAATCAGGGCGCCGTGCTGAAGCTCTCCAACCTGGGACAAAAATTCCAGGAAGTGCTTCAGGTCACCAAGCTGCTCACCGTCTTCGAAGTGTTTGATTCGGAGGCTGCGGCCATTCAGAGCTTCGCGAAATAACCTTTCCAATTTTTAGTAACGCCGCGGCGCCTGAATCCATTCCCACCGTCCGGGAGCTGGGGACTGGCGCCGCAGGTTCTTCCGAGGGCCCTGCCGGTTTTTCAGTCTCGCTGATTTCATCGCAGTTTACTCAAGTCGATAGATGGTGATCCCACTGAGCAGTTTGGGGTAGAAGTCCGTCGATTTTTGCGGCATAACCTGGCCCGATAGCGCTAAGGTGCTCACCTGCTCGGCGCGCACGGGATTGAGCAGGCAGGCCATTTGCGCCTCGCCGCGATCGACGGAAGCTAGGCACTGCTCCATTCCCCGTTCGTAGGACACAAATTTTCCCCGCTCCACATCTTCCGGGGTTACGCCCATCCCTCGCTCGAGAATCAGGCGGTGCAGGATGACCACGTCGAGTTGATGAAGCGCCGGGGCTACGTTCGGCAAGAGTTCTGCCAGGTCTGCATCGCTCTTCAGACGAAATAGATAAATGGCCCCGCTCCCGGCGGTCTGCCCCCCGGGGTAAATTCCGATGGCCCGCCGCGTGGTGGCTTCGCTGCGGCCGGTGCTTGCCGTGTCGTGACCAGCAAGGTCGCGGCTGAATTCCTCCCTGGCCATGACGCGCTCCGCGTCACTGGCAAACGGATAGGCGTACCACTCGAAGAAAGGCTCAACCGCGCGGCGGAATTTGTGAAAATCGAAATTGGGAATTCCGCTCACCAGGCGGTGAGTGGGAAGAACGGTGAGCCCGGCGCTGTGCAGGGGAAAAATGGTCATCATCACTTTTTCGTGCGCGGCGTCAGGGCCGGCGGAGGGATTTTGTTTTCTGCACTCATCGCGGTAAGCCAGCGCGGTCTCGTAGCGATGATGGCCATCGGCGATCACCAGTTTTTTGGTTTCCATTCCGGCCACGAATTGGGCCACGGCGGTCGCGCTGGTTACCAGCCACAATTTGTGGACCACGCCGAGCTCGTCGGTGACCTCCACGATGGGCGCCGCCTTGGCGTGGCGCTCGACCAGCGCATCCAGGTGGCGCTCGCGATCCGGGCAAAGCATGAAGAGCTGACCGGTGTGCGCGCGGGTGTGGCGCAGCAGCTCGAGCCGGTCTTTCTTGGGCCCCGCGTGGGTCAGCTCATGGCGGAAGACAACACCCGCGGAATAGTCTTCCACGCGCCCCAGCGCGATGAATCCTCGACGCACGTGGCGGGCTGACGCGCCAGGCAGGGAGTACTCCTGAAAATAAACGTAGATTGCGGGTTCCGGGTCGCGCTGCAAAATGCCGCCGGAGATCCAATCCTCCAGCGCCTTGGCCGCGCGCGTATAAACATTGTTGGCAGGCGTGTCGCTCTCTTCCGCGCGGCCCTTTTCGACGCGTATCAAATTGTGCGCATCAAGCTGGTAATAGCGTTCCTGCATCTGCGGAGTGATTTTGTCGTAAGGCTGGGTGAGCACGTGCGAGAGGTCCACGCGTTCCGGGTTGTAGCGGTAGGCGCGAAAGGGGAAAATCTGGGCCATTGTTTCCCTCGAAGAAGCTGGTAAGGCTGGCGATGCAGCCTTCATAGTAGCAGTCGCGCGCCGCGCTTCCGCGAATTTTTCCATGAACTGGTAGAATGTACGCTGATGAATTCCACACCTCCGGCAAAGAATTTCCCCGGCGTGCGCCTGGTCATCTTTGACCTCGATGGCACGCTGATCGATTCCGCGCGCGACCTGATCAACGGCGTCAACGCCATGCGCGCGGCTTTCCAGTTGCCGCTGCTCAGCGACCGCACGGTGATGAGCTTTATCGGCAACGGCGCGCGCGATCTGGTGCGCCAGGCGCTTGCCGATGGCCACTCCGACGCGTTGCTGGACGATTCCGTGATCGATCGCGCGGTGCTCCACTTCCGCAAGCACTACGCCGCGCATCTGCTCGATAACACACGTCCCTATCCCGGGGTGGTCGAAGCGCTTGACGGGTTGAAAAGCTTGCCGCTGGCCGTCCTCACCAACAAGCCTTTGCGGTTTGCAATGCCGATCCTGCAAGGATTGAATCTCGCCGGCCGGTTCCGCCGGGTTTATGGAGAAGATAGTTTTGCCACGAAGAAGCCCGATCCGGCGGGGATGCACGCGCTACTGCTCGAGTTTGGCGCGGCGCCGGGCGAGGCGTTGATGGTAGGCGACGCGGAGATTGATGTGCTCACGGCTCGAAATTCCGGAACCTGGATGTGCGGCGTCACCTACGGTCTGTCCAGCCACAGCCTGGTTGAATACCCGCCCGACCTGCTGGTCGACAATTTGCTCGAACTGCTGCCCGCCCTCGGAATCTGAGCGCCGCTCGCGGTCGTCAATCCGGTCCTCGCGATTTCGTTTGCGATTTCGTTTGCCATTTCGCTTGCCATTTGTTGACTTCGCCCAATCCCGCAGAATAGGATTGCACGCACGTGCCTCGCGCCGCATGGGGTGTGCGCAAGGACCGCTCAGACGATTCCTGGCAACCGCAAAGCGCCGGCAGCCGTCATACTTCTTATGCCAAGGCAATGATTCTCGGGGAGGAAACTGTGTTCAATCGTTTCAGGCTGTCGCGTTTTGCAGGCGTATGTGGATTGGGAATGCTTGGTTTGTTTTTCGCCGCCACCGGCGCGAATGCACAGTCCAGGCCGCTGCGTTTTCCCGACGTACACGGCGACCGCGTGGTCTTCAGCTACGGCGCCGATTTGTGGACGGCATCCACTTCGGGCGGAGCTGCGCGGCGCCTGACCGCGCACCCGGGCATCGAGTTTTTTGCGAAGTACTCTCCTGACGGTAAATGGATCGCCTTCACCGGCCAGTACGACGGCGACGAGCAGGTGTACGTTATCCCGGCCGAAGGCGGCGAGCCGCGCCAGCTTACTTTCTATCCTGCTCACGGGCCCTTCGCGCCGCGGCACGGCTATGACAACCAGGTTTTTGGCTGGACGCGCGACGGCAAATCGGTGCTGTTCCGCTCGCGCCAGGACGCTGGGGCGGTGTACACCGGCCGGCTCTTCACCGTGCCGGTCGAGGGCGGCCTGCCCACGCCATTGCCCATGCCGGAGTCCGGTGCGGGTGCGTATTCGCCGGACGGCAAAAAAATCGTCTACTCGCCGCAGTTCCGGGATTTCCGGACGGAAAAGCGTTATGAAGGCGGCTGGGCCAACCGGCTTTACATTTACGACCTGTCCAACGCGCACGCCGAGCTGATCACCCACCACGTGCGCGCCGATCGCGACCCGATGTGGATCGGCGAAAAGATTTACTACAGCTCCGATCGCGACGGTACGCTCAATCTTTATACTTACGATCCCGCCACCAAGCAGAGCACCGAGCTCACCCACAGCACGCAGTGGGACGTCCGCTGGCCCTCCGCGAGCTCAGGCAATGACGCGCAGATCGTCTACGAGCTCGATGGCGAGCTGCAAATCTTCGACACGCGCACGGGACAGGATCGCAAACTCTCCATCGAAGTTTCCGACGACGCCTTGAGCCGCAGGCCCGCGCGCGTTTCCGCGGCGCACCAGATCGAAGATTTTGACGTCAGCCCCAAAGGCGAGCGCGTGCTGTTTACTGCTCGCGGCGACATCTTCACCGCGCCGATCGAGAAGGGTCCCACGCGCAATTTGACGAACTCCTCGAACGCCCACGAAACCTGGGGGCGCTGGTCCCCGGATGGACGCAGGATCTCGTTCATCTCCGACCGTACTGGGGAAGAAGAGGTCTACGTCATCAACCAGGACGGGACGGGCGGGCTTGAACAACTGACCACCAACGGGCACGCCATGCGTTATTCGCCCGAATGGGCTTGGGACAGCAAGAAACTAGCCTTCAGTGACAAAGACGGAAAACTTTTCGTGGTCAACATCGACGACGAAAAGCTGACGGAAATTGCCTACAGCAGACGCGGCGAAATCCGCGACTACGTGTGGTCGCCGGACAGCCGTTACGTGGCCTTCTCCATGCCCGAGGAGAACGGCAACCGTTCGCTGCACATCTGGAGCGCGGTCGACGGTCAAACGCACCGGGTCACCGATGGCTACTTCAATGCGTATGGGCCGTCGTGGGACCCGGATGGAAATTATCTATGGTTTCTCAGCGATCGCGAATTTGCGCCGCAGCTGGGCGGCATCGAGCTCAACTTTCTTTCGAGCCGCTCCTCCGGGCTCTTCGCTATGGCGCTGCGGCGGGACGTAAAGAATCTTTTTCCCCTGGAGAGCGACGAAGTCGCCATCGAAGGCGAGCCCGCAAAAGAGGGAGCCACGGACCCGGAGGCCAAACCGGACGCCAAACCCGACGAGAAGAAAAAGGACGGCGCCAAAAAGAAAGACGAGTCCAAGAAAGATGAAGTGAAAAAGGACGACTCCAAGAAGGAAGAGCCTAAGCGCAAGGAAAAAGAAGCCTTCAGGATCGATTTCGATGGCCTGGCCCAGCGCGTGGTGCGCGCGCCGGTTCCTGCCGACAATTATAGCGGTGTATTCGCCACCAAGACCGGGTTGATCTACGCGCGCGGCGGCGAATTCTTTTTGGGACGCGACGTTTCACAAGCTTCCCTCTACATCTTCAACTTTAAAGACCGCAAGGAAACGCAGATCACCGAGAAGTCCGGAACATTTGCGGTTTCCTCGGATGGAAATAAGGCGCTGGTGCGGCAGGACGACGAGTTCAAACTTTACGATCTGCCAGCGAAGGGCAAAGACCCGAAGGCCGTTTCCACCGCGGGCCTGATGGTGGATCGCAATCCTGGACAGGAGTGGACGGAAATTTTCGAGGAAGCGTGGCGGCGTTACCGGGATTTCTACTACGTTCCCAATATGCAGGGTTACGACTGGAAAGCGTTGCACGATCAATACAAGCCGCTGGCCGAGAAAGTCGCTCACCGCTCCGACCTGAATTATGTAATCGGGGAGATGATCGCGGAGCTGAGCACCGGCCATTCTTACATCGAGGGCGGGGATTACCAGATTCCTCCGCGGCCACGCGTGGCGCTGCCGGGGGCGCGGTTTACTCTCGATGCCGCATCGAACCGCTACCGCATCGCGAAAATATTCCACGGGCAGAATGAAGAGGAGCGTTACCGCTCACCCCTCACCGAAGTGGGTGTCGACGTCCATGAAGGCGACTACGTACTGGCCATCGATGGGGAAGAGCTCACCGGCAAACAGAATCCCTATCAGATGCTGCGCAATAAAGCCGACCGCAACGTGCAATGGACCGTAAACAGCAAGCCCACCATGAATGGCTCGCGCATCATCAGCTACAAACCGATCACCAGCGAAGCCGATCTGGTGTATCTGGACTGGGTGACAAAAAACCGCGACAAGGTCACCAAGATGACCGGCGGTCGCGTGGGCTACATCCACATTCCGGATATGGGCGCCAACGGCTTGCGGGAATTCATCAAGAATTTTTATCCGCAGATTCGCAAGGAAGGCATGGTGGTGGACGAGCGCGCCAACGGTGGAGGCTTCGTGTCGCAGATGCTGATTGAACGGTTGCGGCGTGAACTGCTGGGCACCGGCTTTTCCCGCAACGACATCAGCACGCAAACGTATCCCGGGACCGTCTTCTACGGCCACCTGGTATGCCTGCTCAATGAGACCTCGGCGTCGGACGGTGACATTTTCCCATATATGTTTCGCAAGGCTCATCTAGGGCCGCTGATCGGAAAGCGCTCGTGGGGCGGCGTGGTGGGCATCACCAGCCACGGCCCCCTGCTCGATGGCGGCGTTGTCTATGTACCCGAATTCGCCACCGCCGACGACAAGGGTCAATACGTAATCGAAGGCCACGGCGTGGACCCCGATATCGAGGTGGAAAACGATCCGGCTTCGATTATCGCCGGCCGCGATCCGCAACTCGAGCGCGGCGTAGAAGAAGTAATGAAGAAAATCAACGCGGAACCGAGGGTTCTGCCCCAGCGCGCCACCGCTCCGGTGAGGAATCGCCGCGCGGAGTTACCGCCCACACCGTAAAGAAAACCGCTTACACCTTCGCGTAGGTGGAGGCGTACCATTCCCAGGTGCGCCTCAGGCCTTCTTCAAAATCTACCGACGGGATGTAGCCAAGCTTCTGTTTGGCCAGGCTGATGTCCGCCTGCGAGTGAAGAATATCGCCGAAGCGCGCCGCTTCGTATTTCGCGCGCGCCGCTCGCCCGGAAATTTTTCCAAGCAGCTCCAGCGTCTGATTCAGGGTGAAGCGCGCACCCGTGCCCACATTGAAGACCAGTCCGGAGATGCCGGACGTTTCCGCGGCGCGCAGCGTGGCATCCACGACGTTCGCCACATAGGTAAAATCGCGAGACTGCTCGCCATCCCCGAACACCACGGGAGGCTTGCCTTCCAGCAGCGCGGTGGCGAATTTGGAGAGCACGCCGGAATAGGGCGAGCTGGGATCCTGGCGCGGACCGAACACGTTGAAGTAACGCAGCGAAACATTTTCAAGACCGTAGCAGCGCCCGAACACCTGCCCATAAATTTCGCCCACCAGCTTGGTAACTCCGTAAGGCGAAATCGGCTGTGCCTCCATCGATTCCACTTTGGGCAGCGTGGGCGTTTCGCCATACGCCGAAGACGATGCGGCGAATACCACGCGCTTCACTTTGGCATCCCGCGCGCCCACCAGCACGTTGAGCGTGCCGTCGATATTCACGCGATTCGTTTCCACCGGGTCGCTCACCGAGCGCGGCACCGAGGTCCGCGCGGCCAGGTGGATGACCCGGTCGGCGCCGCGGAAGGCCGCCTGCACGTTCTCCGGCTCGCAAATACTGCCGCGCGCGATTTCCAGCGGGCCCCGCGCGGAAGAAAGATTCTCCTCCTTGCCGCTCGAGAAATCGTCCAGCACCACTACGCTTGCGCCGCGGCGCAGCAGTTCTTCCACAATATGCGATCCGATAAAACCCGCACCGCCCGTTACTACGACGCGCATTGTTCGCCTTTGTCCGCTCGGGGATTCTAGTTCACGACGGATGGAAGTGATTTTCGTCGGATGGCCGCCACGCGCGTTACACTGCGCAGCAGCCGGCAACTCGCTTTCCCGTCAATTTAACTATATCCTGTGCGCGCGGCACCGGGCAAGAATACGAAATTCAGGTGCTTCCGAGGCAACACCATGGCGGCTCGCCGCCTTCACACATTTGTGGGCATCCCACTGCATTTACGAGCGTTCCATTTGAGTATCCCCCCTTTTGAAGCTGGCCCCCCCCGGCAGATCTCAGCTCTGGCGCGCTTGTGCAGAAGAGCTGCGGCTTGGACGTTGCGCCGGAGTCTTCTCGGTCTGGCTGCTCTGGCCATGATGTGGGGCATGGTTCACAGCATGTCCGGCCATGTGCTCGCCGCGCAGCAGACCCCCGCCCCGGCGCCGCGCAAGCGGCGGCCGGCCAAGGCTCACGCCGGCAAAAAAGCCACGTCGATGCCGCAACCCCTGGTAGTCGCGATGCCCTTTCATCCCGGCGAAGTGCTCGAGTACGCCGCGCAGTGGAATAAATTTGTAACCGCTGCGACCATCAACCTGAAGGTTATCGCACGCAGCGGCTTCTACGGACGCGACGCGTGGCATTTCCAGGCCATTGCGCGCACCCTCGATCCCGTCCGTCTTTTTTATCCCTTGGACGACCAGTTTGATTCCTACACCGACGCCGGTTCTCTGGCCAGCCTGCAGTACGAGGCCTACATCCGCGAGCAGAAAAAAGAATCAAACCTGGTGGTGCCCATGGCCAGCGCGCCCCCTGCGGCGAAAGAGACTGCCAAGGGACGGGCGAAAGCGGGAACCGCCACTCCGAAGGCTCCTGCTCCTCCGCTCATGCGCGGCGACACCCATCTGTACATGGTGCTGCCGGGTACCCGCGATCCACTCGGGCTTCTTTACACTCTTCGCGCGCACGACTGGCAGGCCGAGCCGTCGCCGCATTTTCCGGTTTTTGACGGCCGGCGCTTTTACGATGTGGCCGCGCAAAAGGAATCGGGTGGCGTCGATGTAGTGGTTGCCGCGGGAAATTACCACGCGACTCGCGTGGCCTTGCGCGTGTTCGAGTCAGGCAAGGAAATGAAGAATGTGAAGTTCTGGGTCAGCCTGACGCAGGACGCGGCGCATACACCGGTACTGATCGAAGCGGAAGTTCCCTTTGGGACGGTACGGGTGGAATTAACGTCAATCCGGTAAGCCGCACAGTTCCGCCGTAAACCAATTGCTGCGTCGGCTGCGTCGTCGGCGCGCCTGAATCTTTCACCAGCCTGAAACTCAGGAACCTGCCGCGCGAATCTGTTCAACGATCGAGCAGACAATATGCCCGATGGTGATGTGCGACTCCTGAATTCGCTGCGCATCGCGCGACGGCACGTTGAGAAGCAGGTTCACCACGGACCCGAGTGCTCCCCCGGTTTCCCCAGTCCACCCAGCAACGAACGCGCCGCGATGCCGGCCGGCTTCGGCGCCGCGCAGAATGTTGGCGCTCGTTCCGCTGGTAGAAAGTGCAATCAGAAGATCCCCCGGGACCACCAGCGCTTCGATCTGCCGCGCAAAAATGTTTTCAAATCCGTAGTCGTTGGCCGCCGCGGTGAGCACGGAGGTATTGACGGTCAGCGCCAGCGCGGCAAGTGCGGGCCGGTCATCGCGCAGGCGCACAACAAACTCCGCGGCCAGGTGCTGGGCGTCAGCGGCGCTGCCTCCATTGCCGAACAGAACAATCTTGCCGCCTGCGGCCAGCGTGGCCGCGGCGCGCTCGGCAAGCTGGGCGATGCGCTCTACCAGCTCTGCTGAAAAGGCACTCTTCACCCGGCAGCTTTCTTCGAGCTGCGCGCGAACTACGGCGGCGTAAGTACTTTTCCGGGAACCGGCGGGGGAGGAGGAGGAAGCTTTCAATGGCACGATCCTAGCAGCGCACAATCTTGTGGTGATTGCGCGTAACACGTTTGGTGGCGTTGCGCGTATCCACCACCAGCGGCGCCGCGTCCACGATGGCCTGGTAATCGTAGCTGGTATGGTCCGTGGCGATCAGCACGGCGTCGTAGCCGGCCAGCGCCTTGGGCGTCAGCTCCACCGACTTCATCTGCGAGTAGTCGTAATGCCGCATCTTGTGCAGCTGCGCGAAGTACGGATCGTTGTAGTCCAGCGCCGCGCCGCGCTCCAGCAGCAGCTGCATGATCTTGAGCGAAGGCGATTCGCGCAGGTCGTCCACATCCTTCTTATAGGCCACGCCCAGCATCAGCACGCGCGAGCCTTTCAGGCTTTTCTGGCGGTCATTGAGCGCCGCAGCCAGTGAATCCACTACATGATACGGCATGGAGACATTGATCTCGCCGGCCAGCTCGATGAACCGCGTGCTGAAGTCGAACTCGCGCGCTTTCCAGGAGAGATAGAACGGGTCCACCGGGATGCAGTGCCCACCCAGGCCGGGTCCGGGATAAAACGGCATGTAACCGAACGGCTTGGTGGAGGCGCTGTCGATCACTTCCCAGATGTCGATGTTCATGCGATTGCACAACAGCTTAAGCTCGTTCACCAGTGCAATGTTCACGCAGCGAAAAATATTTTCAAGCAACTTGGACATTTCCGCGGCTTGCGTGGAGCTGACCTCCACCACCCGCGCCACCACTTGGGTGTAGAGCGCCGCCGCGGCGCGGCGGCTGGGCGCGTTGATGCCACCCACCACTTTGGGAATCTGCGAGAGCGAGAAATTCTTGTTGCCGGGATCCTCGCGCTCCGGCGAAAACGCCAGATAAAAATCGGTGGCCACGTCTTCGCGGTCGCGCTCGCGAACCACGGGACAGCGCAAGCCGCTTTTTTCCAGGATCGGCAGCACCAGCTCTTCCGTAGTGCCGGGATAGGTGGTGCTCTCCAGCACGATCAACTGGTCGCGTTGCAGGTGCGGCCCGATGGAGAGAGCCGTCTTCTCCACGTAGCTCAGGTCCGGCTCGCGCCGCTCGTCGAGCGGAGTAGGCACGCAGATCAGCATCGCGTCGCGCGTAGCCACCTGCGAGAAATCCGTGGTGGCCGAGAACAGCCCGGACTTGACGTATTCGGCGATTTTTTCCGCAGGAATGTGCTGGATGTAAGACTTGCCGGCGTTGAGCATGCTTACCTTGACGGGGTCGGTGTCAAACCCCACCACGGAATGCCCTTTCTCGCAGAAGCGCAGCGCCAGCGGCAGGCCCACATAACCGCAGCCGACAATACCGACGCGTATACCTTGGCCCGAAAAAAAATCAGGTTTGCGCTGCGTGGCCATCAAGCTCCCGGGCACTGCATCTGTGGCAGATAAAAAACGAAAGGCGACTATAGCAGGAATTCCCAGCCCGCAAAAGCCGCGCCGCGCACCATGTTTCCAGACGGATTTCAGTTGCCGTCAGGGCGGTGTTCAGGGAAACTGGCACGCTGCGTGACGCCACGTGAGGCCACGTGACGCGAACGCTGCGGCGGCGAAGCCCGGGAGCGCGCGTCTCGTGACTTTCTTGGTTCTTGTGATTGGACTCGGCGTCGGCCTGGTGGTGGGCCTCATGGGTGTAGGCGGCGGCATCGTTCTGGTGCCGGCGCTGGTTTACCTGCTTGGTTTTGGGCAGCATCTGGCACAAGGGACCTCGGTTTTCCTGCTGTTAGGGCCTACCGGGCTGGGCGCCCTGCAACGCTACTGGAAAAAAGGCCACGTGGACGTCCGCGCTGGCCTGGTCTGCGCTGGGGGATTTTTTGTCGGTGGTTATTTTGGCAGCCTTGCGGCGCTGCGTATCCCACCGCGCGACCTGGAAATGATTTTCGGCGTTTTCCTGATAGGCTCATCGATGCTCCTGCTGCGCCGTCGCGAGGCGCAACCCGCGCAGCCCGGCGCCCAGGGAGCCCCGGCTCAGGAAGAAATAACCACCAAGCACGCGCGCGCGCGGTGGATAGGAATCTTTGCCGTGGCCTGCGGCGTGGGCGTGATGGGCGGCCTGCTGGGCGTAGGCGGGGGCATTCTATTGGTGCCCCTGTTGATTCTATTGTTTCGCTTCGACCAGCACCGCGCGCAGGGCACCAGCCTGGTTTCTCTGGTGCTGCCCACCGGCCTTCTCGCGTTCCTCAACTACAATCATGTCGGTGATGTCAGTTGGCGCGTTGGTCTGTTGCTGATTCCCGGAGTGTTTCTTGGAGGAATCCTCGGTGGACGCCTGGCGCAAAGGCTGTCCCCTGCGCTGTTGCGCAATGTTTTTTCAGCATTTCTGTTCACACTGGGTGGCAGCCAGGTGTTCTTAGCGTGGCGGCGTTAGCAGTACATCTCTCCTCTGGATAGTTTTCCCTCCCAGCAGCCTTCGTTACGTAAGCGGCCAGAATACAAAACATATTTGGCACTGATCGTGCGGTGATGCATAAGGTCGTCGAGAGTTTTACTTTCGCCGGGCGATTCAGGCGCGAGAGAACAAGGTTAACGGAAACATTCAGGTCCAAAATGGCATTCCAAGATACATTTTTCCCAAGTCGGCATCGACACGCAATGGGAGCCGGCTCCGTGCTAAGCGCCTCAAAAACTAAGGCGGTAGATGTGCCTGCTCCCAGTCTCCTGCGCAATTGGGTCAGGCGCGCGGCGCTACTCTGCCTCACGCTGGCTCTTTTGGCTTGCGCGGAGAGCGCCGCACGCCGCGGCGTAGCCGAGTGGTTTTATCACCGGCAAACCGTCGAGGGAATGCGCCTGGCCGTGCGGTGGAATCCCCAAAGTGCCAGCTACCGCGCGGGATTGGCGGACGCGCTCGAGAGCTCCACTCTTGAGGTCGACCTGCGCGAGGCAGTGAGCCTCAACGAGCAAGCCACACGACTCGAGCCGCAAGGCGCGCAATACTGGGCGCGCCTCGGCGCAGCTTACGAGGCTGATGGACGCCCAGCCGATGCCGCGCGTTCCTACCGCACGGCCGTCGAGCTTTTTCCCCGCTCCCCGCAGATGAACTGGCTGCTTGGAAATTTTCTGTTACGCCAGGACGACACCGCGCGGGCGCTAACCGCCTTTCGCCATGTGGTCGCAGGCTCTCCCGCCATGCGGCGTGCCACTTATCAGACCGCCTGGGGGGCCACGGAAGATTCCGCGCAGATACTCGCCGCGATGATTCCCTCGCGGGCCGAAGTTTTGGCCGATTATCTGCAGTATCTGGTCGACACCCGCCGCCTGGATGCTGCGCGCGAAGTATGGCGCAAACTGCTGGACGGCGGATTTCCGCTGCCGCCCGGCGGAGCTCTTCGCTATGTCGACGCCGTACTCGCCGAGCAGCGCAGCGCGGATGCCATCGCTGCGTGGCAAGCACTGGCTGTGCGCGAGCCCAATATCTACGCCACCGAACATCGCCCGCAGAATTCTCAAGGTGCTCACGGCGCGATGATCGAGCCCGGCGGCAACCGGGTGACCAATGGGGGCTTCGAATTTGAAGTGCTGGGCAGCGGTCTCGATTGGCGCATCGCGCCGGCCGACGGCGTCACCACTCGCGTGATGGCCGAAAACGCCTTTGCAGGCGCGCGCTGCCTGGAGCTGGATTTCGCCGGAACACACAATGTTGAATATTCCCACGTCTTTGAATTGGTTCCTGTGGAACCGGACACCGGCTATCTCTTCACCGCTCGCGTTCGCACACGGCAGATTTCCAGCGATCAGCGCCCGCGCTTCATTCTCCGCGACGCCCGCGACGAACGCTTGCTGCGCGTGGAGACCCCCGCAGTGCCCGTCACCAGCGATTGGACCGAGCTGCGCATGGAATTTCGCACCGGCCCGGCGACGCATGTCATCGACCTCCGGCTGGTACGCTCGCAAAGCCGCAAGTTCGATGGGCGCATCAGCGGCACACTGTGGATAGACGACGTGCGCATGATCGCGCTCGACGCTACCGCGCGAGTTGCCGCCCGCCACGCGCCGGCACGGCCGTCGGCGCGGGAACCCACGCCAGGCCCAGCAACGCTGCGAAAATCAGCGCGTTAGCGGGCAGGCGAAGATTGAAATCCGCCAAACTGTGAAAGCCCAGGGCGATGATCCCGCTGGCTGCGCCCAGCAGGTAGTAGGAATTGCGATCTGCAAGATTCCGCCTGGCGAACGCCAGCGCCCGCGCCACCACGCCCGCGACAAGAATAACCAACAGCAATGCGCCGGGAATCCCGAACTCCGTAGCCAGCTCCAGATAATCGTTGTGGGCATGTTCCACCGCAAACTCAAGCTCCGTGGCTTGCACCTGCGGGTAGATATGTGGAAAAGCTCCCCACCCGGCGCCAAAAGTCGGCCGGGCCGCCACCAGTGCTGCGGTTTCCCGCCAAAGAGTAATTCTCGAGCCGTAATCTATCGTCACGTGCCGGAACCGATCCACCATCGGCGCCGCGCCAATCCACAGCGCCAGCAGCGATGCCGCTACCAGCACGCCGGACACCGTCGCCAGCCGGATCCCGCGGCGCCGCCCTCTTGCGGAAACGATCCACACGCCTGCGGCCACGGCTGCTCCGGCTGCGGCGCTGGCCATGCCCATGCGCGAATGCGAAACAAAAATCCCCGCGGCCAGCAGCAGCGCCAGCGCCGCGAAAAAAATCGCCGCGGCGTAGCCGCCATCCTCGTCCGAAGAATCGGCGCGGTCCCAGTTCCAGGCCGCGGATACCAGCGCCAGGGGCAGGGTCATTTCCAGGAGCCCGGCGAAATGATTCGGGTTTACGTAGGTACCGGTAGCCTGCGACCGGTAATAGATTTTTTCTATCCCTAGAATCTCCTGCCATCCGGCCAGTTGCTGCGCCAGGCCGTACACGGCTTCCGCCACGCCCAGCGTGATGAGCAGCCCACACAGGCGGGCGCGCGCGGAGGGAGCCATTGCCAGCGCGGCGGTGAGCGCAAAAGCGGCAGGGTAAATTAGAAAATCCGCGATCGGTCCGTGGGCGCGTTCGCCGTTTATTTGCAGCACAATCGCCTGCATCACCAGAAAAGCCGCCAGCACAGCAAGCCACTTCCATGGCAGCGCAGCGAATTCCTCCGGCACAAGCCAGACGGCCGCGGCGGTTAAAATAAATATGGTGAACTGCACGCCCGCCCACACCAGCCACTGGGTGCCGCCAAAGGCGATCGCCGCGACCGGCAAACAGGCCAGCAGCCCGGCTTCGAGAACTCCGCGGCCCTGGCGATTTTTCATTTTATTGCCCGGACAACCTGGCAATCGCTTTCAACGGCCCGGCCACCGGCGAGGAGCCCGCCAGATGATTCTCGTACCATCGGATGGTCTGGGCCAGCCCCTCGCCAAGCCTGGTGCCCGCCTCGAAGCCGAACTCTTCGCCGGCGCGGCTCGTTTCCAGACAGCGCCGCGGCTGTCCATCCGGTTCCGAAGCATCCCAATCGATCACGCCGGTGAAGCCGCTCAGTTCAGCAATCCTCTCAGCCAGCGCGCGAATCGTGATTTCCTCGCCCGTGCCCAGATTCACGGGCCCGGCGCGATCATAGCGCCGGGTGGCCAGAAGAATCGCCTCCGCGGCATCGTCGACATATAGAAATTCGCGCGAAACCTCTCCCGAACCCCACGCGGTAATGCGCGGCTCGCCGTTCTTGCGGGCTTCCACGCACTTGCGGATCAGTGCGGGAATCACGTGCGACGTTTCCAGATCGAAGTTGTCGCCCGGACCATATAGATTTACCGGCAGCAAATAGATTCCGTTGAAGCCGTATTCCTGGCGATAGGCCTGGAGCTGCACCAGAAGCATTTTCTTCGCCAGTCCGTAAGGCGCGTTGGTTTCCTCCGGATAGCCGTTCCACAGATCTTCTTCACGGAACGGCACCGCGCAGTATTTCGGATATGCGCAGACCGTTCCCAGGCAGACGAATTTTTCCACGCCGGCGCGGTGCGACTCCTCAATCAGCTGCATCCCCATGATCGCGTTGTCATAGAAAAAGCGTCCCGGATTCTTGCGATTGGCGCCGATGCCGCCCACCACCGCGGCCAGGTGAATCACGACGCTCGGGCGGGTCTGCTCCAACAGGCGGGCCACCGCGGCCGCGTCGCGAAGGTCGAACTCGCGGCTGCGCGGCGCGATAATCTCCCGGCACCCTCGCCCGCGTAGTTTTTGCACCAGCACGGTTCCCAGAAAACCGGATCCACCGGTCACCAGCACGCGCTTGTTCTCCCAGTAGCTCATGGCTTATGTGTTCCTCCGGGTTGCGCCATGCGTGCCGCCACGCTGCCATGGAATTGGGGATATTTTGTCCCGTCGCTCTTCACCTCGCATGGCTCTCCGAACCGTGGCCTGCTGCGGCGTGCAGCGCCTGGGTCACCGCGGTTTCCCAGCGGTGCCATTCGCCAAAATGTTTTCGCAGGATTTTTTCGCCTTCGCCGATGGGCGTGGCGCCGATGGCTTGCAGATCAGCATCCACCATAATGCGCACCAGCTCGCGGAACTGGATCTGTGGCTGCCAATCCAGCTCTTTGCGCGCCTTGGTGGCGTCGGCCAACAGGAATTCCACTTCGCAAGGCCGCAGATAACGCGCGTCCAGTTCCACCCACTCCCGCCAGTCCAGGCCGGCGTAACCGAAAGCCTCCTCCACAAACTCCCGCACGCTGTGGGATTCTCCCGTGCCCAGCACATAATCGCCGGGCTGGTCCTGCTGCAGAATTCGCCACATGGCTTCCACATATTCCGGCGCATAACCCCAGTCGCGGCGCGCGTCCAGGTTGCCCAGAAAAAGCTTTCCGCCTCGGCGATGGCGGATACGCGCTACCGCTCGGCTGATTTTCCGCGTAACGAAGGTCTCGCCGCGCCGCGGGCTTTCATGATTGAAAAGAATTCCATTCGAGGCGTGCATCCCGTACGCCGCGCGGTAGTTCACCGCCATCCAGTAGGCATAAAGTTTCGCCACCCCGTAGGGGCTGCGCGGCTCGAATCCCGTGCGCTCGTTTTGCGGCGGCGGTGCGTTGCCAAACATCTCCGACGAGCTGGCCTGATACACCCGCGCCGCCACTCCGCTCGAACGCACTGCTTCGAACAGCCGCGTGGCGCCCAGCCCGGTAATGTCGCCGGTATATTCCGGCAGATCGAAACTCACGCGCACGTGGCTCTGCGCTCCCAGGTGATAAATCTCTTCCGGGCGCAGGCTGTAGATCAGGCTGGTGATCTGCTCGCCCATCCCCAGGTCGCCATAGACAAGGTGCAGCCGCGCCTGCGGATTGTGCGGATCTTCGTAAATGTGCTCGAGCCGCCCGGTATTAAACGTGCTCGCGCGGCGAATGATGCCGTGCACCTCATAGCCTCGCGCCAGCAGAAATTCCGCGAGGTAAGATCCGTCTTGCCCGGTAATCCCGGTGATGAGAGCGCGTTTCGGCATGATTTTGATCTGCGTCTTATCGTAGGTTCTGTGCTGTGCTGCGTACTGCTCTCCGTACTTGGGCTAGCCCCAGCGCCAGGGCGAGCCTTACGGCGCCGCCGGTTCCCTGGCAAGCAGCGCGGGGGCGCATAGACCACCTTGCACACAGGCGGCCACTTTGGGGGATATCAGTTGCAGGTTTGCTGCGGGTGGGTCGCGCTTAGTCCCGTCGATGTTCAATTTGTGGTCTGGCAGAGCGAGAACCGCTCACAGCCGAAAAGGGAGCAGTTCCAAAACAGGATTTTCGAGCGTTTCATTTCCGGTTTTGGCGCGGTACTGCGGTCATGCCTGCAGGGTCGGGTATCTGAGACTTGGTTCCTATCCTGTTCCCGCCGACAGCATTCAGTGCGCGCTCAAAACGGGCGAGCAGTGGCTCCCGATCGAAATTGCATTCCGCATACCGCCGGCCGTCACGTCCAAATTTCTCTGCCTGCTCACGATTCGATTTCAGTTGTAGGACGGCGCTGGCCAGCGCGGCAGGGTTTTCGGGCGGAACCACCAGGCCGCAGTCCGCGCGGTCCACAGCGCGTGCTGCTTCGCTGTCATGGGCCACCGCGGCCACCACCGCGCGTCCCGCGGCCATGTAGGTAACCAGCTTCGATGGAATCACCATATCGATTACCTGCGCCGACTGATTCACCAGCAGCACGTCGGCCGCGGCCAGCATATTCGGGAGCAGCTCCCTCGGCTCGAGCGGAAGAAATCTCACGTTTTTCAGGCCGCGGCTAACGGCCAGTTCCTCCAGGCGATTCTTTTCCGTTCCGCCGCCCACCAGGCAAAACACGATGGCAGGGTCGCTGCGCAGCACGGCAGCCGTTTCCATGACGTTTTCGAGCTTCTGCTTCGCGCCCATGTTGCCGGTGTGCAGTACAAGAAAATCATTTTCGCGGATCTGGTGGCGTTTCCGGAAATCTCCCGCGCCGCTTCCCGCGCCAATCACCCGCGTATCCGTCCAGTTGGGCACCACCACCAGCTTGCTTTCCGGAACGCGCTTGCTCAGAAGATTTTCCCGGAACCCTTCGCTGATCACAAAGATCGCTGAGGCGCGGCGGTAGAGAAATCTTTCCATTTTGCGCGCCATGGCAATGGCCATGGGATTACGCAACATTCCCAGCGCTACGGGAAGATCGGGAATCAGGTCCTGAAGATGCAGCACCAGCGGCACGCGGTTCTTGAGCGAGAGCATCCAGCCCGCCATGGCTGCCTGCAACGGCGGCGAGACGGCCAGCACCACATCGACATTCCCGATGGGCAGTCCGCGCAGCGCCGTGGCTACGCCAATCGAAGTGTCGAAAAGAATTCGCCGCAAGGTGGTGCGCCGCGGCGGCACGTAAATGGCCCCGCGATAGACCTGAATTCCTGCGCGCGTCTCCTCCATCCACCACTTGCCGCGATACTCTGGCGGCACTCTCCATTCCGGATAGTGCGGCAGCCCGGTGACCACCGACACGCGGTGCCCGCACCCTGCCAGGTACTCGCACAGTTCGGTTTCGAGCGGAGCGATACCCGTGCGGTCGGGCGCGTAAGCACCGCTCACCACTAGAATGTGCTTCACCGGTTGCCCGGTCATTTTGTGATTCCCATCTTCATTCCAGCTTTCCTGCCTTCATTCCTGATCGGAAATAGTGCTCCTGCTCACCCTGCTGCTGCGAAGGAAATTGCGCGCGCGATAAAACCTTCAAGGCCGCGCGGAATGCGCCTGGTCTTTCCAGGCTACCGCGCGCAGAGAATTTCCCCACCGTCCGAGGAATAGGTTCACCACGTGGAATCCGGCGCAGAACAGCCAGTACAGCGGCGCTTTTTCGAATCGACGGTAAATGCGGTGCGTCCACGATTGGTAGTAGATCAGGTTGCGTTGGAATCGCCAGTCGCGCAGGCCGCACGAGGCGAATAGCGCTTCGAGCTTGTCTTTCCGCAGCCGGTAGACGTAGTTGCCGGCATCTTCGTATTCGCCGGAGAGACCGAGCATCACCGAGAACTTGGTTAGCGCTGCGTCGGCCGGCTCGGCCACTACCACCGCCAGGCGCGCCACGCGCAGCATCTCGCGCACGCCGTTGTAAGCCTCGGGAAGATGGTGCAGACCATCATGCACAAAGACGATGTCGAAGGAAGCATCGGCAAACGGCAGCCGCTCCGCATCTCCCACCAGCAGGCTGTAGTCAACGCCGTAGCGGCGCGCCCGCTCGCCCGCCCGCTCGATTGCTTCCGCGGAAATATCCAGCGCCACCACGCGCAGCCCGTGCCGCGCCAGAATCTCCGATTCCATTCCCGATCCGCAGCACACCACCAGCGCCGCGCGGCCGGCCAGCCCGCCGGGCAGGCGCGTCTGCAGTTGGTCGAGCACCCAGCGGAATTTGCGCTGCAGAAGAAATCGCACCGGACGCGGATAGCAGCGCGGCCGGGAAATCTCTTCTTCCTGGTCAATCTGCTCGCGATAAAAATCGAGTTGCGAGGCCAGCTCGCCGGCGGCATCGCGGCCGGCGGATTTTCGCGTCGCGTTGGTTTGCATATCTTTGGTTTGCGTATCTTCTGTTTGCGTTTCTTCTATTTGCCGTTGATGGCCGTTCATCGCTATTCCTTTTTCTTGTGCCGTGACCGCGCTCAGACGGAAGCCGCAACTCGGGAAGTTGCCATTCCACGGCGGCGACTGGACCGCTCGATCATTTTTTCGTATACCGCCAGGATTTGACGGCCCACCGCGCTCCAGGGAAACCGCGCCAGCGCCAACTCCCGCCCGCGCCGCCCCATCTCCCGCGCCGCTTCAGGACTCTCGAGTATTTTCCGCAGTGCCGCGGCAGCCGCGTCGTCGTCGCACGGCACCACCAGCCCGGCCCGGGCCCTCTCGACTTCCGGCCAGATATTCACGCGGTCGGAGATAATGACCGCAACGCCCGCAGCCATCGCTTCGGCGACTGCCTGGCCAAAGTTCTCCGTGTACGAAGTGAGCATCATCACCGCCGATCCCTGCAGCAGCGCCACGCGTTCTGCGCCCGCTACGTTGCCCGTAAACGTGGCGCGCTCGAGCATTCCCGCATCGCCCAGCCAACGGCGGATTTTTTCCCCATAGCCGTCCCCGTCCGGACCGGCCAGCACCAGGTGAAGGTCGTTCTGTTCCCGCGCCACCGCGCAAAAAGCCGCCACCAGAATGTCCAGGCCCTTCTTGAAATTGAGCCGCCCAAAGTAGGTCACCAGGCGCCGGCCGCGCCACTCCGGATACTTTTCGCGGAATTCGTGCCGCACGCCTTCGCTCGGGCCGGAAAAAAATATTTCTTCTACTCCCACGTCCACGATCACCGAGGACGGACCGTTCCCGGCGGGATCGTCGAGATGGGCCAGCTCCGGCGCGTCGCGCGACAACTTCAGCTCTTCGGCGGAATTGAACATAACCGCAGCCGCTCCGGCGAAAATCGTTGGAAGAAAACACCGCGAGTAGGCCGCTTTGCGCAGCGCATGATGCGTGCGGAGAAATGGATCGAGCGAACCGTGCGGATGAATCACGTAGGGCACGCCAGATTTCCGGCAGTAGTGCGCTGCGGCGGCAGTCGGAAATCCGTATAGCGAATAGATGTGCGCGACGTCGAAGGATGAGGCGGTCTTACGCAGCGCGCCGGCCAGCGGTGGCGAAAACTTGTAGAGCGGAGGAAAACTCCACGCGTGGAAATAGTGCAGCCGCACGCCGCGGATGGGCGGCCCGTCGAGCGGAAGGTTCACGGGAACATCGAGCCGCCCGCCGCCATCCGCGTCCGTCGAGTAGATAGCCGTTTCGTGGCCGCAGCGCGCGAACTCACGGCACATCGCCGGGCAGGCCACCGAAGGCCCGCCGTACCGCGGCGCCAGGCTCTCCACCACTTGCAGGATTTTCATTGCTGCCGGCTCCTCACTCCCCGCGCTGCGCAAAGCTTTCGGCCATCACTTTATTCTCAGCTTCCTGATTGCGGACTTCGGCCGATCCGCGAAAACTCCGCGAAGGAACCGCCAGCACATTCCGGGTCTCCACCTTTTCGCCGGCGATCCAGCCTTGCCACGAGCTCAATGCCCGCATTTCGTAACCAAGCTGCGAAAGAATTCCGGGAGCCTGGGCCACATGGTCCGCGCCCCACAACTCCATGACCAACACCGGGCGATGCGTGCGCAGCGTGCGCCTCATGCCGCGCAGGCAGAGCAGCTCCGCGCCTTCGACGTCCATTTTGATCAAGCCCAAGCGCGCAATCGCTAGACGTTCGCAAAACGCATCGAGTTCGACGGTCTGCACTTGGATCGATTTTTGCGGCAACATTTCGCGCATCGACCGCCCGTGGCCTCCCGTTGCTAGGCAGGCCAAGCCATCGAAGACGCCGCCGTATTTGAACTCCGCCGAACCTTCGTGGTCGGAAACGGCCACTCCATGCAGGGTCACGTTGCTTAGCCGGTTCAGGCGCAAGGTTTCTTTCAGGCAGGTCACATTTTCCGGCACCGGCTCGAAGGCATGCACATGACCCGTCGCGCCGCATAATTTCGAGAGCCGCAGCAGGTGATGACCTGCGTTCGCTCCAATATCGAATACCGTCATTCCCGGACGGCAGTACTCCTCGAATACGGAAACAATTTCCGGTTCATACTTTCCCAGGGCGAATTCGAAATCCGCTTCGCAGAACTGGCCGTACTTCACCGCGCCGGCCAATTCCCCTTTTCTCACTGTTACCGTTCGGGTTTTTGGGTCGTACACCATTCGCCGGTAAATCGCGCGTACCAGCCGGCGGTAGACTTCCGGGCTGCGACCCGCGGGCACGATGCGGTGCGCCCACCGCCGCAGCGCCCGCAGCACCGATTCGAGGCGCGCAACCGCGCCCGTCGCTGGTGAGCCGTGATCGCGCTTCGGATTCTCCTTGCGTGGCGCTGCCGCGGCGGCTACTGACTGCTTTGGAGTGTCTGTCACCGGGGATCTCTGCAAGTACGCCGGTTGGGGCAAAACACGTTCGCCGGCGGCTTGCTGGAAAATTTCAAGATAGCGCGCGGCAACCGCATCCCAAGTGTAGCGATGCAGCGCAAAGCCCCGCGCCCGCGTTCCAAGTTCCCGACGAAGAATGGAAGATTCCAGCAGCGCCCGCAGCGCCTCCGCCAGACTTTCTACGCTGCCCTCCGCGCACACCCAGGCGCCCGGTCCGGCAACCTCCGGTATTGCGCCTGAAGAAGAAACCACCGAGGGAATCCCCAGCAGCATGGCTTGTGCCAGCGCCAGGCCGAATTGCTCTTTCCATACCGGGGTTGCATAAGATGACAGGACAAAAATATCCATGCAGCGCAGATAGCGCGGCACATCGCCCTGCGGCACCGCAGGCACGTGGACGATTCTTCCGGGAAAATGCGTCATCCACCGGCTACGAATCTCGTTTTCGAGCGGCCCTGAGCCCACCAGCAGCAGTTTCCATGGATGGGCCGGGAGACGCTCGAGCGCCTGCAAGAGCAGCGCAATGCCCTTTTCCGGTACCAGGCGGCCGGCGTAGCCCACTACCAGGCCCCCCGCCAGCCCCAGTTGCCGCCTGAGGTTTACTTCCATCCCTGGCTCATGTTCCGCCGGATCCACGCCGAATTGCGGCGCCACCGCGGTGCGGCCGGTAAAATTTTCGCGCTCGCGCAGCAGGCGTTCGGCTTCTTGATTTCCACATACGATGGCCGACACCTGGCGGCGGGTAACCCTGCGCAGCAGGCGCTTGGCGGTGCTGAGCGGAAATCCGCGGCGGCGCAGCAAATTGTCCCAGGTAAATACGGTCAACGCGGCCTGCGGGCAGAACGCGGCGCGGAGTGCCACAACTTCCTGGGTAATCAGCGCCTGCGGTTCTTCTTCCACATGGATCGCGTCGGGCTGAAATTCGCGGAGCAATAACCCCAGGCGCAGCGGATCGAGTAGGTAGGTCATGTGGGAAGTGGAAAGGCCGCTCCCGAGTCCCTGCACTTCGCGGGAGTCGAGCGCGGGATGAACCTCGCAATAGCGCATGCCAAAAGGATGGGCCATCCGCCGCGGCACTACGATGCGTATTTCAAGAGCGGGATGCAGGCGCTTGAGCGCTACATACTTCTCCTGGTAATACGGCTGGATCAGCGGATGCCCCACCACCACGAGCCTCATGGCACGCGTTCCTTTTGCCGGCGTTCTTGTGCGCACGCTGGCGCGGGCTTTTCTCGGGTCGCGCAGGCCGGCACCTTCAACGTTTTTTACCTTCGACGCAAACTCCCGCGCCGCCGAGCACTCGCCCTTCGTCCTCGACCTCGGCGATGCCCGCGATGTCGCTCTCCAGGAATCCCTTCTCGGCAACCTCCACGAAACCGGCCTGTTCCATGCAGAAGATCAGAGAGTCGGCGTCATACATCCATTTGTGGGAATGGAAGTCTTTCCACACTTTGTAGAATTTAAATACGGCGCTCCCATTCACTGGTTCGGGGCTGCGGAACCCTAATCTTTCGTTCAGGCGATCCGCCGCGGCCATGTTGTGCCGGTGCCGGTTGCCGTTTTTTTCGTGGAGATAATCCGTAGCCATCGAAAACAGGTCGGGGACCACCAGGCGGAGCACCCCGCCTGCGCGCAGGACTCTCCTGCATTCGGAAAGAAGCTGTTGCGCCTCGGTGCGGAAAAGATGCTCGAAAACATGCGAAGCATAAATCGCGCCGAGAGAGTTTTCCGGGAAGGGCAGCGGCTTCCTGAGATCATGGACGATAGGCTTTACCTTCCAGATCGCGCCTTGATTGCTTTCGTTGATTACTCCCACGGTCTCGAGCGCTTTGCGGAGATGGGGATGGTGAGCGAACCAGGCGTTCCACGAACCGTCGAGATTCAGCCAAGTGGATGGCGCATTCGGCCCGCAGCCCAGATTGAGTTTTTCCGAGGGAGCGAGAGTCATCGGCTTTCCGGCTGTGGCCCCACGCTCGCCCACCAGACTGATTTTTGCCGTCGTACTCATAGAGCTGCCTTATCCCCGGATCCGGGTGGGCCGTCGAGGCTGGGAAGCTTGGCCAGAAGTCCCGCAAACATCCAAAAATAAACGTTGAGAGGATCCAGATCGATAAACGAGCCTTTAAAGCTGTAGATCGTGAGCGCGATCAGAAACGCCACCAGCGTCGCCGCGCACGTGCGCAGACCCGTATCCAGCATTTTTTTCTGCGCCTTCCAGCCCTGCCAGATCAGCGCGGCGAACAGCACCCAGACCAGCAGCAGACCCAGCACGCCCAGCTCAAAGGTCACCTTGGCGTAGTAATTTTCGATGGAGATGAACAGCTCGGGCCTGCCAATGGCGTACCGCGCCGCGCCCGTGTTCGTTCCCGTGCCGCTGCCCAGTGGAGAGGAGGTGATCGCCTGCAAGAGTCCGCCGTAAGCGGTATCCTCCGCGTACAAGACAAAAAGGAAAGCAATGTGATCGTAAAGCGATGCGGCTATGACCCGCGAGATCGCTATGGTTATTCCGGCCGCCGCGGCGACATACACGCCCACGCGAACCGCCCCGCCGAATCCGCGGTCGAGACCATACATCAGCGCCAACAGCAGCGGCACAAAGACGAACGCGGCGCGCACGCCCGAAAGCAGGGCCGCCACGACCGCGACCACCAGCATCCACTGTGCGAAGCGCCGCCAGCGCGGCGAAGGATCCATTCGACCCAGGGCGTAGCATGGCGCCATCATGGCCAGAGTGAAACTGAAGAACTGCGCGACGAATGAGAAGGTGGAAGGAATTCGCTGAATCCATCCGCCGGCGACATCGAAGTGCGTGAATTCCTGCGTCGCCGTCTGCGCTGCCACGCCGTAGATTGCTTCCATTACCGTGCGATAGTCGAACATCCGCGCCAATACATACTCCACGATGCCGAAGGCGCACGGGACCACCGCCATGACTACCAGCAGCCGCAACAGAAAAATTACGTCGCGCCGCTTGGTGACCAGCGCGGCGGTGAGTGGGTACAGCGGAATATAGAACAGCCAGACCTTTGCCCCGATTAGCGCCACCAGGTACGAGCCCACTCCGGGGTTGAGCATCTGCAATAAAACCAGCAGGATAAAACTGCCCATGAGCATAGCTGGAAGGCGTCCTATGGTTGGAGGCGAAGCGCGTTTCAGAGTGCGCGCTCCCAGATATCCGATATAAGCAGGAATTACGAACAACCAGTCTTTGTAGAGCACAGGGTTTAAACCTGGCGCCCCGCGCCACGGATAAAAAACCAGGGTCAGTAGACCGCAAAACGGGAGAAAGATGAGCAGCCCATAAATTCCCCGCTCCCAGCGCGCCAGAATCATGAAATAAAATGTGACCAGGGCCAATACCGCCACGGCAAGAAGGCCCCATCCCAGCACGATCAACCAGGCGGCGGCAGCACCAACCACCGTCGCTAACAACAGTGGAGCGGTCTGCTCGCGGCGCAGTCCAATGCCTCCGAGAAAGCCTGCATGGCTAGCAGTCGACATGGTGTTCCTTCTCCGCCGGTGAAGTTACGCTGCGGGAAGACGGGCTCGCTCCCGGCGTCCAGGCGTGCGCACATTCTGGGACGGAGTGTGTGCCACCGAGAAGCGCGTGAAAGAGTTTCGCTACTCGCCTCTGGTACGCCGACCAGGTGAATTCCTCTGCGCGTTGACGCGCCCGCCGGCCCATCTCTTCTCGAAGCTGGCGATCCTGGTAGAGAAGCAGGATTTTCTCTTTAAGCGCCTCCACATCGCGAATCGGCACGATGAAACCCTCGATGCCGTCGCGCACCACCGAGCCGCAATTGGGCGTGGCGATTACCGGCAGCCCGGAGGCCAGCGCCTCGTAAGTGGCAAGAGCGGAACCCTCATGCAACGAGGGATAAACGAAGATGTCAGCCCGCTGAAAGTAGCTTTGCACTTCGTGCTGGGGAACACCGCTGACATGGGTAAAAACTTCTCGGTATTCGCGCAAGCCTTTGCTGCTCCCCACCACGCCCCCCACCAATAACAGCTCAGAACCGGGCAGACGCAATTGTTTGAACGCTTCGAGGAGATACCTGATGCCTTTGCGCTGGCTCAACTGGCCGACGAAGAGCACGCGGAAGACTTTTTCATTGCGCCGCTCCCCGGGCTGAAACCTCTCTATATCCACTCCGTATGGCATGAGCGCGATACGAGCCGGTTCCACTCCAATGTTTATCAGGCTCTGGCGCACATAATCAGAGGCCGCGAGAACGTGGTCAGCCAGCAGTGGTTCCTCGCTGCATTCCTCCGCTAGACCATTTGCGCCGCGGGCCTCCCAGCTATCGGCGAACTTTGGATACCGTTCTCTTTCTTCAGAGGAAATTTTCATTCCGGCACTGACATGGGCGATGCTCTGGTCGAGCACGCAGAGCATTCCCAACGCCTTCGCTCGCTTAAACGTCTGGCGTGCGCAGGTGTCGTAACACACCACAGCTGCCGCACTGTGCCGCTCCAACTGTCCCGCTACCCAGCGATCAAAGCGGTAATTCCGCGAGCGCAGCAGGGCGTCAGAAAAACGCTGCAGCGGACGAATGCGGTTCGAAGCCACAAAGAGAAGCTCCAGAGCTGGATGCGTGCACACGTTCTCCGGCGCTAGGCCGGGCTGGAATCTTCGCAGGAATTCGCGTTCGAGCGCGGCTCGCGCGCCGCCGGGCAAGATTCGCATCGCGCGGGCCAGTGGCCCCTGGGGCTTGTAGTAAACCCCGGTCATTTGACGGCACAGCAATCCGGCTTCCTGCAGCGCCAGCGCCGCTTCAAAGGAATGCTGCTTGCCCGGGTTCGCCAAGAGCACACTGCGGCGGCTGTGAGCTGCCTTGTACAGGTCAGGCCGCATGGTGTCCCCTGGGTACCTCGGCGGGCTTCGACGCGGGCTTCTGCGCAACTAGCAGAATGCGAAAAGCATGGCCCACCGTGGCGGCCAGCCATTTCCATGGAGGTTGCTGAGCCCATAAAATGGAAAATCCTGTTCGCCGCACCAACTCCTCCAGGCGGGGCGTCCAGAAACGAAAAGGATGACAAATCACCGCGAGGGTTTCCTTGTCGCGTCGGCGAGAGTAAACGTGGAACTTCAGCAGGCTAGCCAGAGAGACCGTGTCACAACTCAGCAGAAAATACCCTCCAGGTTCGAGGATGCGATAGATCTCTCGCAGGACGGCAGGCGGATCTTGCACGTGGTCCAGCACGTTATAACTGGCCACCACGGCAGCCGAGCCGGAAAGAATTGGAATCTCCTCCCCCCGGGCCTGCAGGTGGGCATACTTTTCCCAGCAGGCTTGAATCAGAGCCGTCATCGGTCGCGGCAAGTGATCTGGGAAACGTATTGCCGGCAGCGGATCAAGCCCCACGAGCGGGCCGGTTGTGTTTAGAAAATGCAGAACGCCCACGCCCAACGGACCAATGCCCACTTCTACTTTCAGCCCGTCGCGCCGTCCCAAGTCCGGTACTGCCTGTTCGGCAAGGACCAGCGCTGCAATTTTTTCGGCGAGAATACGGCTCTGTTCGCCGAGCGCGCTCTGCGCGCCATTCCAATAGCGTGTCTCCCCGCTTTGTGCCAGCCGCCAGCGAGCTCTTTCGACCGAATCCACTTTACCCACGCTGAACCATGGCTTCTGAGTGCCAAGAGAGATATCAGCCACATCACACCGCCTTTGCTTACAATTGCAATCCGCTGCGCGTGCGCCGAGATTTACCATACTAGGTGCCCGTTATGCGGGACGTCAGCGTCCCATCGCAATGGAACTGATGATGTAGGTCTTTCCAGCCACAGGTGTACCCTGAAAGGTGATCTCATTCGTCGTGTCCGTAGGGGCTTCCGTCAGCGCGGTGACTATCCCCGAGCCGCCCACCATCTTACTGACGGTGATCGGAGCGTTTGTCCAAGTTCCGTCGTGGAATGAGAGAGTAATTGTAGGATTAGCGGCCTGTCCGGTACCGCTGCTGTTTACGGTGATCTGCCAGGCCTGGTCCGTGCCGGTAACCGAAGTTACTGTGGATGTGGTGCCCCAGCCCGCAGACAACGTAAAGTCTGCAGCCAGTAGCGCCGTTCCCTGGCTCGCGCGCAACCGCTGGACCTGAAGCAGCTTGGTGAATGTAATGGGAAGCTGCTCGGCGAACGTTGCGCTTGCCGTTGCTCCAGCTGCGGCGGGGTAAGGGCTGTTGGACAAGCGCACATCCCCGGCCAACAGGTATGCGGCAGTTTGCCCATTCATCTGCGCATTGTCTACGACACACTGGCCGGTGCAGTTCATGTTGACCGCGTACTTGAACTGCGTGCCATTGCCGAACAGCCCGGTCAGCGAGAATCCGCGCAGTTTGCCGAAAACATTTTCGACATGAACGCCATCGTAGCGATTCGCTGCGCTGGGGTTATCAAAGATTTGCAGATTACGTACGGAAACTCCGCCCGGTGAGATCATCTTGAACCAGAAGGCGTCGTGGGCAGGAGTGGAAATCTGAATGTTATCGAAGACGGTGGAAACCATCTGCTGCGTCGCGGTGAAGTGGTCGGCCTCGACCCAGATGCCCTTGGTGCCGCAATTCTGGAAGAACGAATTGGTGACTGCCGCATTCTCGTTCGTTCCCGGCAGAGTCTCCCCATTGTTGAACACCCCTATGCGCAGTGCCGCGCCTCCCGATGCGTTTGTGAAGACGCGGTTAATATGAAACCTGCCGGACATCGAGGTCAGCTCAATCGCATTCCCCGTTTGGCTCTCCAGAAACAGGTCTTCCAAAAGCCATCCAGGAACGTCCGTGGTGGCCGCGTTGCCGCGGCCCTTGATGGCCTGAGCCCCGCCTTCAATGCGCAGGTTGGTGATGGCTCCATTTTCGGCGGGAGAAGTAATCTGGATGACCGGCCCCGCGCTGGTCGAAGTAATGCGCGTGTGCCGGCTGTTCAGTCCCTGCATGGACGATCGCGTGGCCAGGTTGAAGCCAGGGTTGGCGCCCGTGGTTATCGCTCCGTAAAACCACAGCAGCAGCGTTACCGGTTTACCGTCGTTATTTCCACTGGTCGCGCCTGTGAATCCCACGTTGATCGTAGTTGCGCCTAGTGCCAACGGCCGGGTGACGATGACCACGCCGCCACCCGCAACCGTGGAGTCGCCCGGTAGAGCTTCGGCGTCATTGATGGCGTTCTGCAGACCAGCGGCCGTAAGGGGATAATTAGTTCCGTCCACCCAGAAAATGCTGTTGGCGCCGCCAGAGGTCAACTCCTTCGAGATTGTAGCGGCGTCAAGCGCAGGCCACGACGTAGCTCCCCACCTGGACCAGTGTCCGCCTGCGGAAACTCCCCGGGTGGGACGCAGAAAAGCAGCGAACAGAAAGGCGCAGACGACAAGTGCCGCCACGCGAGCGTGTTTTAGAGCGCTTCCATGGCCACATGCCGGGGCGCTACCGGTTGCGCCGCTCATGCTGGTACCGTCAGGTGGAATTTTTTTGCCACGGCGTTGCCGGCCCAGTGCATATACTTCGCGCAAGCCAGCGCTTCGGGAATCTGCAAGATCAGGCAAGCAACCGCAAACAGGCTGCCGCCTGCCAGCAAACCTCCGGCGATCTCCACGAAGGCGGAAAAAGGCTCTGGCAAGCCCACGACCGCAAGCAGCAGGCTGGTCTGCCGTATTATGCCTGCCGAGGCAGCCGCGAGCGCCACCAGGCGTAGCGTGGAAGGCAGAATTTCGGCCCAGCGGAAAGCTTGCGAGCGCCGGCGCAATACTTCGAACAAAATGAAAGCCACCACCCAGGTCACTACCGGCCCGGCCAGCCCCATCAGCCCGGCGATTCCCGCGCGCTGCTCAGCCACCCCGCAGAAGGCGGTAAGCAGCGCGGCGCCGGCCATCTGCGCCAGCATGGGCACGTGCGTCTTGCCCAATGCGTACAGCATTTTTTCCATGGTGGAGTAAGCGGCGAATCCCGGCGCGGCCAGCAGCAGCAGGCCGAACAGGCGCGCCGCGGTGGCCGCCGCCTCGGCGGAAAATGCGCCGTGCAGGAAGAGCACAGTCACGAGCGGTGTGCGCAACACCGCAAACCAGCAGGCCAGAGGAATAGAAAGAAACAGCGACATGCGCAGCGCGCGCGTGCAGATCTCGCGGAATTCGCTGCCGCCGGAGCCGAAACGCGCTTCCGCAAATCGCGGGAAGAGCACGGTGGAGAGCGACAGCGGAACCAGCAGCGTGAGCCAGCCCATCTTCCACACATAGCCGAATTCCGCCAGGCTGCCCGACGGCAGACGGGAAAGCGCGCGATTGAGCGCCACGCTTCCACACTGCATCACCAGCACCATGCCCAGCAGAGGAAGCGCTAGAAGCAATGCCCGGCGCACGCCGGGATGGTTGGGATCCAGCCGCCACGGAAAGCGCACTTGCTCGCGGCGCATCAGCGGAATGAGCCGGCTGAGATACAGACCCAGTCCAAACATCGTGGAGAGCAGCACGCTGCAGACCAGTGCAGCCGCTCCCAGCGTTCGGCCCAGCGCCAATATCCCGGCCACCAGAAATAAATTATTGCCGAGCTGTACGGCCGGTGGCAGCCAGAAAATCTTCCGGGCATAGAAAATGCCCGCGGCTACGCCGCCCCACACCATCGGCGCATAGGCCAAAAGGAACCAGCGCAGAAACATCGCTGTAGCCGCGCGGCCTTCGCCGGCAAGCCCCGGCGCCAGCAGATCCACCATCCTTCCCGCCCAGACAAATGCCGCCAGCGAAAAAAGCAGCGCGGGAACGCTGAGCAGGTTGGCCAGCGACAGCGCCACGTGCCACCCCTCGGCTTCCTTTCCCGCAGCGCGGTATTCGGTCAGCAGCGGAACAACCGTGTGCGGAAGAATCTGCGAGACAAACAGCTGCTGGCCGAAAGTGAGCAGCAAAGCGGCGACGCGAAACGCATCTACCGTTGGCGATGTGCCAAAACGCCACGCCAGCGACACCTCGAACGCCAAGCCGGCCGCAGGACTGGCCAGCGCCAGCATGCTCAATAGGGTGGTGGCGCGCGCAGCGGCGTGCGCCGCAGCCGGCGCCCCTGGCGGGAGGCGTGCCGCGCGCAGGC
>JAAFGT010000019.1 GCA_010365215.1 Acidipila sp.
GCCACGTCTCTTGTAGGGGCGGGGGTCGCCCCGCCCCTTGTCCGGGGAAGCGTTCGCTCCCGCATCCACGCCCGCACCGCTGCGCCGCAGTCCAGTAAGACCCTTGCGCGCTCCACTTTTGGCTTGACATCATTCCGGGAATCCGCAAACCTACTAAGTTTGGGAACTAGCCAGCGTGCCGCGCCGTACTTGCGGACGAACTTCGAACAAGACGCGTCCTCTGCAATCGTCATCAGGGGCCGTCTGGTCAAATCCCGAAGCGTCAACATGAGGAAGAAATAGCCAGGCAACACGTATGGCGGGAGGAAAGTATCTCCCCCGGCGTGAGCCGCTGTCGAAGAATGCGCTTTTAAGGAATCGAAGGAATCGCAACTAAGGAATAAATAGCCGCCATGTTTCACGAGTTCATGCCAACTTTTCTTCCGCTGCTGGCGCAGAGCCAGGGAGCGTCCAGCTTTCTGCCCTTGCTGCTTCCCTGGGTATTGGTGATGGGAATTTTTTACGTGCTGCTGATCATGCCGCAGCAGAAGCGGCAAAAAAAGCTGCAGGAGATGCTGGCCGATTTGAAGATGGGCGACAAAGTGATCACCAGCGGCGGCATTTACGGCACCGTGGTGGGCCTGGAAGATAGCGCCGTGCAGTTGCGCATCGCCGACCAGGTGAAGGTCAAGGTCTCGCGCGCCGCCATTGCCGGGTTGCAGCCGGAAGTCAAAGAGACTTAGTCGAGTTTATCGAGCAAGGAGCGTTGGTTTCTCGCGATGCAAATCAATATTAAGTGGCGGTTCATCCTCATTCTGGGCGTCATTCTGCTTTGTATTTACGGACTGTTTGGTGTGCCCACATTTCCCACTTCGTTTGCGCAGATGCGCCAGAACTTCTCCGACCGCATCCGGCTGGGCCTGGACTTGCGCGGCGGCACCCACCTGATCCTGCAGGTGCAGGCACAGGAAGCGGTAAAAGGCTACACCGATCAGACGCTCGACCGCCTGCGCAAGGAACTTGCCGACAAAGGCATCCACGGCGAAGTCAGCGAGGCCGACGACACCCACGTCCTGGTGCGCAATCTGCCTCCCGACCAGGTCGGTGCGTTCCGCACTCTGGCCGGCGGAGAGTACCGGGACTGGAATGTTTCCCCGGCGCCCGGCGACGCCTCGGGCTACTCCCTGGGTCTGACCCAGGACGCCATAAAAACCATTCGCGCCGATACGCTGCGGCTATCCGTCGAAACCATTCGCCGCCGCATCGACCAGCTTGGCCTCACCGAGCCGGTAATCAGCGAACACGGCCGCGGTGACAACGAAATTCTTGTGCAGCTCCCCGGCGAGGGCGATCCCACGCGCGCCAAGGCCATAATTCAGGCTGGCGGGCAGCTGGAATTGCGCAAAGTGGCCGACCAGGGTCCGTTTACTTCCGAAGCCGAAGCGATGGCTGCATTCAATGGCATTCTGCCCCCAGGCACCGAGTTGCTCCCCGGGAAAAACGAGCGTCGCACTGGTGATACCGGCCCATCGACACCCATTTGGTACCTGGTGGACCGCATCCCGGCAGTTACCGGCAAAGACTTGCGCGATGCCAAAGCATCGCCCAGCGCGGATGTTCCCGGTCGCTACGAAGTAGGCTTCCGGCTCACGGTTGAGGCCGGCCGCCGCTTCGGCGCCTTCACCGAAGCCAGCATCGGCAAGCGCATGGCTGTAGTTCTTGAGCGTAGGGTGGAGACCGCCCCCACCATCCAGAGCCAGATCACCGATTCCGGTAGAATCACCGGACAATTCGGTCGCGAAGAGGCCAACGACCTGGCGCTGGTGCTGCGCTCCGGCGCGCTCCCGGCGTCGATTAAGTACCTCGAAGAGCGCACCGTAGGCCCGTCGCTGGGCGCCGATTCCATCCGCCAGGGCTTCCGCGCGTCGGTAGTCAGTCTGCTCGCGGTGATGGCTTTCATGCTGATCTATTACCGCCTCTCCGGGGCCAATGCCGTGTTGGCTTTGTTCCTCAACCTGCTGATTCTCTTGGCGGCGCTGGCCTATTTCCAGGCCGTCTTGACGCTGCCGGGAATCGCCGGCGTCATCCTGACCATCGGCATGGGCGTCGATTCCAACGTGCTGGTCTTCGAGCGCATCCGCGAAGAGTTGCGCAGCGGGAAGGCGAATGCCCCGGCGGTAGAGGCGGGCTTCGGACACGCCTTCCTGACCATCATCGATACGCACGTCACCACAGTGGTTTCCGCTATCTTTCTGTTCCTGTTCGGCAGCGGCCCGGTCCGCGGGTTTGCGGTCACCCTGGTGATTGGCTTGGTTTCCAACGTTTTCACGTCCGTATTCGTCTCCCGGACAATTTTTGGCTGGAATCTCAGCCGCATGCCGCGGGAACAGCCGCTCAGCATTTAAGAACGTTCAGTATTTCGGAAAACGTTTAATAAAATACGCCCCGGGGCGCCCCCGGCGGGAACCACAGCCCCTCCGCCGGTGTCTAATCCTCAGGAAGGAAGAGCTATAGCGCCATGATGGAAATTTTTCACCAGGTGAATATCGACTGGATGGGCAAGGCGAAGTATTTCGCCGGCCTCTCAGTGCTACTGCTTTTGGTCGGCTGGGCCTCCATCTGGCATCAGGGTGGGCTGCGCTACGGGATCGACTTCCGCGAAGGGACTATGGTCACAGTAGGTTTCGCGCAAGAGCCTTCCATCGATGTAGTTCGCAAGGGACTTGCGGCCGAGGGTCTGGGGAACAGCACCATTCAGCAGATTCATGACATCACCCGCCCCGACACGCACGACCTGGTCATTGGCGTCGATACTACCGGCGATCAGGCGCTCGATACTGCGAAAACCGCCATCGTAAAAGCCCTGCAGAAGACCTTCCCCACCACCGACCCCAGCCGCGCCGACCTGAATGCCGTAGGGTCTCAAGGACTCGCCGAAGCTTTGGTCCGGCGGGATCCGTTGGGGTACAGTACGGCCGCCGGGGACCATTACACGACCATCGCCAAGCGGATTACCGATTTCCGCGATAGCCAGCGCGGCGGCCTGATCGCCAATCTCGACGAACTGCGCGCACCGCTGCTGGCAACGCCCGACGTCCAGCAGGGGCATGGCTCCGCCGACGCCGTGCTGTCCGTCCTGAAAGACAGTTACACCGTCGGCGCCTACACCATCCGCAACGTGGAGATCGTAGGCCCCAAAGTAGGCGGCGAGCTCCGCAAGCAGGCCTTGCTGGCCACGCTCTATGCTTTGGCCGGCATGCTGGTTTATATTGCGTTCCGCTTTGAGTGGGTGTACGGTGCTGCGGCAGTACTAGCCGTGTTTCACGACGTCCTGATTACGCTGGGGCTATTTTCGATTTTCCATTTCGAGATATCGCTCACCGTCATTGCGGCGCTGCTAACCTTGGTCGGTTACTCGATGAACGACACGATTGTCATCTTCGACCGCGTTCGCGAAAACACGCGCTTGATGCGCCGCGAGCCGCTGGCCGTCATCGTAAATCGTTCCATCAACCAGACGTTATCCAGGACGATACTTACCAGCGGCCTTACGTTCCTCACCGTGCTGGTGCTCTTCGTACTGGGTGGAGAGACCCTGCGTAGTTTCTCCTTTGCGATGGTGGTGGGTATTGTGGTAGGAACTTATTCCAGTTTCGGGATTGCAGCGCCACTGGTGGTAGCCTGGAACGATTGGCGCGGCGGCAAGTCTCCGGTAGGTTCGGTAGCGCGCGCGCGGCAATCGGAAGCGACTTAAATGCGAGCCTGTCGCAGTCGACGGGAGGTGACCTATGTTCGATGATCTGGTCTTATCCGGAAATACCAAGAAAAAGACGAACAGCGGCTGGACTCTGTTTTTGTCCCTGCTGGTGCAGGTGTCCATCCTGGGGATCATGATTCTGATCCCACTGATCTACACGGAAGCGTTGCCGAAAGGGATGCTAGCCACCATGCTGGTGGCGCCGCCTCCGCCGCCTCCGCCTCCGCCGCCACCCGCCGCGGCGCCCCAGGTGATCCGCCGGCCAATCCAGCGCATCATCAATAACGGCAGAATGGTTGCGCCCACGGTAATTCCCAAAGACGTAAAAATGTTCAAGGAAGAAGATCTGCCCCCCGAAACGGGTGTTGGTGTTTCCGGTGGCGTCCCCGGCGGAATTGCCGGCGGCTCCTCGGGCGGCGTATTAGGCGGAATTCTGGGAGGCACGGGCTCTGCTCCGCCACCTCCGAAAGAGGCCAAGAAGCGCATCACCGTAGGCGGAAACGTGCAGTCGGCCAAGCTGGTGAACCAGGTCAAGCCGCTTTACCCCCCGCTGGCCAAGCAGGCGCGTATTTCTGGTACTGTAAGGCTCCATGCCATCATTTCGAAAGATGGGTCGGTGCAGCAGTTGGAGATGGTGAACGGCCATCCGCTGCTGGTGCAGTCAGCGCTCGACGCGGTGCGCCAGTGGCGCTACCAACCGACGCTGCTCAATGGTGAGCCCGTCGAAGTGGAAACTTTCATCGAGGTCGTTTTTACGCTGAGCTCCTAAGGGCCGGCGAAATCCGTTGGACTTGAACGAGGAGGAGTGAACCTGATGCTTGCCAATCTATCGTTGACGTGCTTCCTGCTGTTGCAGGAGGCTGCTGGATTTACGGATCCCCGCCAGCTCTGGAACCAGATGGGATGGGTGGCCAGGATTGTGGTCATCATCCTGTTCGTTATGTCGGCCTGGTCGGTGGGCATCATGATCGACCGCGCCATCATGTACAGCGCCGCGCGCAAACAGTCGCGGATGTTCGTGCAGCAGGTGGCCGGTGCGCTGCGCGACGGCAAACTCGATGAGGCCATCTCCATCGCCGAGCGCAACAAGAAGAGCCACATCGCCAAAGTTGTGGCCACAGGGCTCTCGGAGTTCCAATCGGCCTCGACGCAGGTGCAGGACCAGGAACTGGTGGATGCCGCCAAGCGCGGTCTGGAGCGCTCGGTGGCCATCGTACATGCCGAAATGAAGCGCGGCCTTTCCGGCCTCGCCACCATCGGCTCCACCGCGCCGTTCGTCGGCCTGTTCGGCACCGTGGCCGGCATCATGAACGCCTTCGAAGGCATCTCCAAGCAGAAGGTCACCGGCCTGGCCGCCGTAGCCGGCGGAATTTCCGAAGCGCTGGTCACCACGGCTTTCGGCCTGTTCGTGGCCGTCCCCGCGGTGTGGGCCTACAACTACTTCACCAACAAGGTGGAGGCGTTCGACGTTGAAATGGACAATTCCTCGACGGAGTTGGTGAACTATTTCATTACACGTCGCGGAGTGGTCGGAAAAAAGTAAACGCCCATGGCCTATAAACCACCTGTCGGAATCGTGATGGCCACGCCGAACGTAATCCCCATGGCGGACATCATGCTCGTGCTGCTGATCATCTTCATGGTGGTCACGCCCATGCTCCAGAAGGGCGCCCCGGTGGACCGCGCGCTGGTCAGCAATCCGCACGAAATGCAGGACGCGGACAAGGAAGACGCCATCATCGTGGCGGTTACACGATCCGGCGATATTTTCCTGGGCTCCACCAAAATCGCCAAAGAATCGATAACCAGCAGCATAAAAGACAAGCTCACCAACAAGCCCGGCGCTACGGTCTACATCAACGGCGACCGCCGCGCCAAGTACGGCGATGTGGTAGCCGTGGTGGACGAAATCCGCGCCGCCGGCGTGGACCAGCTCGGCCTGCTCACCGATAAGGTGCCCGCAAGCAACAAGCCCAAGGCGCCTCCGCCGCCGACCGGAGATTAGAACCAGCGCAACGCCGGATTGCAAGTTGAACGAAGCGCGTTTAACGAGCCAGGTAAAAACGGCGAGTTCAACCAAGGCCGCCGTGGCGAATCAATAGGGAATCAACAGGGAGACAGTTATGGGAATGGCAATCGGTGGAAACAAGGGATCCATGGCGGAGATGAACGTCGTCCCGCTGATCGACATCCTGCTCGTTCTCCTCATCATTTTCATGGTGATCACGCCCCTCACGCCCAAAGGCCTCGATGCGCTGGTGCCGCAGCCCACGCCGCCGGACGCCAAGCAGCAGCCGGAAGTGAACGACAAGCTGGTCGTGGTGCAGGTGGCGCAGGACGGCACTCTCAAGATCAACTCTGAGCCGGCTACCTGGGACACCCTGGAAGCGCGGCTGACGGAAATTTTCAAGACGCGCGCCGAGCGCGTAGCATTCATCAAGGGCGACGAAGGCGTGGAGTTCGAACGCGTGGCTCGGGCCATCGACATCATGCACAGCGCCAACATCGACAAAGTCGGGCTGATTACTTCCAAGGTCGAAGCGGGCCAATAATCCGCATTCGCTGCGGCCGCCGGGGGCATACCAGGCAGGCCGCGTGCGGTTAGTACAAATTCCGGAACAGGGATGGCTATAGTCATGACCAATGCGTCTTGCGCGGCCCGCTCGGGCCGTCTCCGTTTCGCTTCCATTCTCGCGGTGCTGCTGGCCTTCTCGGCCACCGGTTGCGAGAAACTCAAAGCACGCGACATGCTCAATAAGGGTGTGCAGTCCTACAAGGCCCAGCAATACGACAGGTCCGTGGAATACTTCAAGCAGGCCAAGAGTCTCGACCCCAGCCTGGTCAACGCGCAGCTCTACCTGGCCACCGCCTATTCCAATCTCTATGTCGACGGCTCGCCCGCCCCGGACAACGTGGAGAAGGGAAATCAGGCCGTTGCTGAATTCAAGGAGGTCCTGCGCGTAAACTCCAAGAACCTTTCCGCCATCGACGGTCTCGGCTCCATCCTCTACCGCATGGGCGGCCAGCCCTTCGATCCCAAGAAGCTGGAAGAGTCCAAGAGCTATCACCTGCAGCACATCCAAATCAGCCCCAACGATCCTGAGCCGTATTACTGGGTCGGGGTAATCGACTGGCTGCTCTCTTTCCGCGCCAACGTCACCATGCGCAGCGAATTCAACAGCAACTCCCCGAAAAAGCCGCTGAAGGAAGGCGAGCCGCTGCCCGATAAGCTGCGCGAGCCTTTTTCCGGCAAGTATGCGCAGGTCATCGACGAAGGCATCGAAAAGCTTAAAAAAGCCATCGAGCTGCGTCCTGATTACGACGACGCCATGGCCTACCTCAATCTTCTCGACCGCCAGAAGGCGGACGAAGTGCAATCTGCCGACGAGCGCAATAAGTTCCTGGCCGATGCCGACGCTCTGATCGAGAAAGTGAAGGAAATCAAGCAGAAGAAGGCCGAAAAGCCGACCGCTTAATTCGCCTACTGCAGCCGAATCTTTGCCGGTGCCGGGGAGCTTCCCCGGCACTGTCGTTTTCGCGCAGTCCCGTTCTCCCTTCATTCCCTCCCACCCGCCCCGGGGGCTAGAATAGAAGACGTCATGTCGACTCAGGGCCAGCCATTTCTCGTGGGCCGCTCCGCGCAGCGCGTGCTGGATGCACGCTTCGCCGAGCTGGTGGAAAAGCTGCGCCAGACTCGCCCCTCCGGCGATACCGACCTGCTGCGCCGCGCCTACGAATTTGCCGGCGAGCAGCACCGCACGCAGATGCGGCAGTCCGGCGACCCGTTTCTCTCCCATCCGCTGGAAGTGGCTCACCTGTTGGCGGACATGCGCCTCGACGTCACCGCGCTGTGCGCCGCCCTGCTGCACGACGTGGTGGAAGATACGCAGATTCCCATCGAGCAGATCAGCGATGTTTTTGGCGCGGACGTCGCCAAGATCGTCGCCGGCGTCACCAAAATCAGCCGCCTCGACCTGCTGGCACCCGAAGCACGCCAGGCAGAAAACGTGCGCAAAGTTTTGCTGGCCATGGCCGACGACGTTCGCGTGGTGCTGGTGAAGCTGGCCGACCGGCTGCACAACATGCGCACGCTGGCTTTTCTTCCCAAGGAAAAGCAGGAGCGCGTGGCCCGCGAGACACTGGATATTTACGCGCCCATCGCGCACCGCCTGGGCATGGGCTTGATCCGCAACGAGCTTGAGGAGCTGGCCTTCCGCTGTCTCGAGCCGGAGTCCTGCCATGAGCTGGAGCGCCAGGTGGCTTCGAAGAGCCGCGCTCACGAAAAATTCCTGGAGGGCGTGCAGGAGACCATCCGCAATAAACTGACCGAAAACGAAATTCCCGGCGAAGTGGAAGGCCGCATGAAGGGCCTTTTTTCCGCGCACCAGAAAATTCAGCGGCAGCAGCGCCCGCTCGAGCAGATCTACGATCTGCTGGCGGTGCGCGTCATCACCGACTCGGTAAAAAACTGCTACGCCGCGCTCGGCGTGATTCACCAGATCTGGCGCCCGGTGCCGGGGCGTTTCAAGGACTACATCTCCATGGTGCGGCCGAATCTCTACCAGTCGCTGCACACCACGGTGATCCATGCCGGGCAGCCCTTCGAGGTGCAGATCCGCACGCAGGAGATGCATCGCATCGCCGAGCAGGGCGTGGCGGCGCACTGGAAATATAAAGACGGCAAGCCCGGCGCCTCCGGCGCGGACGACCAGCGCATCGTGTGGATGCGCCAGCTCATCGAGTGGGCCAAGGAGATGCAGGAGCCGGGAGAATTTCTTTCCACGCTGCGCGTCGACCTTTATCCCGAGGAGCTGTACGTCTTCACGCCCAAGGGCAAAGTGGTCCCTCTGCCGCGCGGCGCCACACCCGTGGATTTCGCCTATGCCATTCACACCGAGGTGGGCAACCAGTGCGTGGGCGCGCGTGTGAATGGACAGATGGTGCCGCTGCGCCACGTCATCACCAATGGCGACGTGGTGGAAATCATCACCCAGAAAGGCCATACCCCCAGCCGCGACTGGCTGAGCTACGTGCGCAGCTCGCGCGCCCGCAGCAAGATTCGCCACTGGATCAATCTGCACGAGCGCGAACAGGCCACTACTCTCGGCCGCCGGCTACTCGAAAAAGAAGCGCGCGTCTTTGGCCTGAGCCTGAAAAAGATGGACGAAGAGCTGGAGAAAGCCGCCGCGGATTTCGGCTACGCGCGCATCGAAGATCTGCACGCTGCGCTCGGCTATGGCAAGTATTCGGCGCGCCAGGTTCTTCAGAAACTTACCGGCGAGCCGCTGCCCGAGCCGAAAGAAACTGCTCCTACGCTGGTGAGCGCGGTGAAGCGCGCGCTGGGGCTGGGCGATGCGGGAATCGTCGTGCGCGGCTTCGACGACTTGATGGTCTACCGTGCCAAATGCTGCAATCCCATCCCCGGCGACGACATTGTCGGCTACGTGACCCGCGGCCGCGGCGTAGCCGTGCACAATACCAGCTGCCCCAACGTCGAAAACCTGCTTTACGAAACGGAGCGGCGCATTCCTGTGGAGTGGGCCGGATCGCCGCAGGGCATGTTCATCGTGCGCCTGGTGGTGCGCACCGAAGACAAGCCGGGAATGCTTGCCGAGGTCACTGCGGCCATCGGCGATGCCGGCTCGAATATCCGCACGCTGGAGACCCGGCCCGACAAACTTCACGCGCGCATGGAAATTTCCATGGAGATTGCCGACCGGAAGCAGCTTGATAAGATCCTCGCGTCCATCAAGCGCACTCCGGGAGTATTCGATGTGGAGCGAATCTTTAAAGTGTAAGCCGGGCGTGGGCGCGCCGCGCTCGCAGTGAAACTTACCGCCTCGAACATGGCCGCCTCGAACATGCCCACCTCGAACATGCCAGCATCGAAATTAAGCAACGCTCGTCCCGCGCCTCACGTGGACGTAGCCGTCATTGGCGCCGGCGCCTTCGGCGGCTGGACCGCCTTTCATCTGCAACGCAGGGGCGCGCGCGTGGCCCTTCTCGACGCGTGGGGCGCGGGCCATCCACGCGGCACCTCCAGCGGCGACACGCGCATCCTCCGTTTCACTTATGGCGCGAAATCGCTCTACACGGAATGGAGCTGGCGCGCGCGGGAGCTGTGGCTGGAATGGGAAAAAAATTGGCGCGTGCCGCTATTCATTCCCAACGGCGTGCTGTGGCTGTGGAAAGAAGAAAATGAATATTTCCGCGAGAGTGTGGCCGCGCTAGCCCGCCTGCGCATTGCTATCGAGCGTCTGGGCCGCGCGGATCTCTCCCGCCGTTTTCCCCAAATCTGCGATGACGGTGTTTCCTTCGCCACCTTCGAGCCGGACGCCGGCTTTCTTCGCGCCCGCCTCGCCACCGAGCTCGTCGCGGCGAAAGTGGCCGAGCACGGCGGCGACGTGCGTATTGCATCGGCAACTCCCCCGAGCGGCGCCGGTCCGCGCCTGAAACGCCTGCTGCTCGCGGAAGGCCCCGCCACCGCCGGCCATGCGCCGAAGCTCGCCGGCAGCGGCACGGCAAACTCTGAAATCACTGCCGATGCCTTCGTCTTCGCCTGCGGCCCCTGGCTGCGGAATCTATTCCCCGAGCTGCTTCAATCGCGCCTGGCCATCACTCGTCAGGATGTTTTTTATTTTGGCGTGCCCGCCGGTGACCTGAACTTTTCTCCTCCGGCCATGCCTGCCTGGTGCGAATACGAAACCGAGTTTTATGGAATCCCTGCATTTCACGGTAGCGGCTTCAAGCTGGCAAACAATCAGGGCGTTGCCGGGTTCGATCCCACGAACGGCGAGCGTGTGGCCGACCCTGGGAATCTTGAAAACGCGCGCCGCTACCTGGCCCGGCGGTTTCCCGCACTGGCCGCAGCCCCGCTGGTGGAGACCAGCGTCTGCCAGTACGAGCGCACTCCGGATTCGCATCTGGTGCTCGACCGGCATCCGCAGTATGAAAATGTGTGGATCGTGGGCGGCGGCTCCGGTCACGGATTCAAATTGGGGCCGGCGGTGGGAGAATTTCTGGCGAATGTAGTGCTCACCGGCGATCGCGAACGCATCCCCGCCGAGCTGCGCCTGGGGGCCAGTGCCTTTCCGGAAACAGGCGCGCTTCCCGCCAAAGCGGCGTTCTAGCCCGCGCGTTACAATCCTTCCAAGCACCTGACCCAACCCGAAAGGACGGGTGTCTCCCATGGTTGCCAAAATGTTCGCCAAAATGAACTGCAAAATGATTCAGGCTCCCAGCATTCGCGTCCTGGCGATATTATTTCTCTTGTCGATCTGCCTCTCGGGATGCCAGCGTTTCGAATACGTCAGCACGCGTCCACTCGACGAAGCCGGCTTCAGCTACAGCGGGATTCAGGACCTGCGCGCCCTCGACCTCAACAATGCCGAAGTGGCCGAGCTGGTAAAAGCCAAAACCGGTGGCGTAGCTGAACAAACCTGCATCGACCTGTTGCGCGAGGCGCGCAGCCGCAAGCAGCGGTTTACCACCGGCGCCGAAGTGTCTCAACTGCGCGCGGCCGGCGTGGGCGACTCCGCCATTCTCGAGCTGGTGCGGCTCAACCAGCTTGGTCCATGGACCGGCGACTCCGAAGCCATACGCCTGGCCGGAATTTCCGATCGCGTGGTGGTCGCCGTCGCGAGGCGGCGCGCGGGAGGTCAAGCCGTGCTTTCCGGCGCGTCACTCACGCGCTTGAAAAATGCCGGCGTGGGCGAGCCCGCGCTCTACGAGCTGGCCACGCGTGGAATCACCGACGCCGACGCGAAAGTAATCGCCATAGGCCGCCGAAAGCGTGGGGTTACCGATGCCATGGTGCTGCGCGCCTACCCCGCCCGTTGAGTTGTCCTTTTTGAAACTGTCATGCTGGTTTCAAATGCTGGTTCCGGCCTTTTCGATTTATTTCCACTTTCACATCTTGAACTTTCGACGGTAAACGCTAAACTTGCGGCTCGGTTCATTCGAACATTCGGTTCGTGTGAATTTCCGCTCGACCAAAGTCGAGCCACCGTGAGGCCACCATGCGACAAGTTATCTCTTCGAGCGACGCCCCGAAAGCCATCGGCCCTTACTCCCAGGCCATTCGCGTCCCCGGCATGCTATTTCTCTCCGGACAGACGCCGATCGACCCGGCCACCGGGGTCATGGTCGAAGGAGACATCGCCAAGCAGACCGAGCGCGTGCTCGAAAATCTGAAGCACGTGCTCACCGCCGCCGGCAGCTCGCTCGAACGCGCCGTGAAGACCACCGTGTTCCTCAAAGACATGGGCGACTTCGGCGCCATGAACGAAGTTTACGCCCGCTACTTCCCCAACGATCCTCCCGCGCGCACCACCATCGAGGCCGCGCGACTGCCCCGCGACGCGCGCGTAGAAATCGACCTCATCGCGCTGGCCTGAAATAGAATCGCAGGTATACTGCGCATTCCGCCCAGGGGGACATCCATGCGGCATTCCCGAATCATTCTTTTTTTCTGCGCGCTCGGTTTCCTGCTCGCGCCGGCCTCGGCGGGCGAGCAGACGCTCCCCGGTTTTTCCGCCGCCACCTCGCGCGCCGAGCGGGAGTTGGAATCGAAGTTCCGCGCAATTCCCAAGCCGGAAAACATGCGCGCCTATATGGAGCATCTCTCCGCGCGCCCGCACAACGTAGGCTCGGCGTTCGACCGCGAAAATGCCGAATGGATTGCCGCGCACTTCAAGGACTGGGGCTGGGAAACACAAATCGAAAACTTCGAAGTGCTTTACCCCACGCCGAAGGAGCGTGCGCTCGAGCTGGTGGAAGGCGGCCCGCGTTTTGTGGCCAAGCTGGAAGAGCCCGCAGTCGCCGGGGATCCTACCTCGGCGCAAAAGGCCGAGCAGCTTCCCAGCTACAACGCCTATTCCATCGATGGCGACGTCACCGCGCCGCTGGTTTACGTGAACTACGGAATCCCCGCGGACTACGAGCAACTGGATCGCCTGGGAATTTCCGTGAAAGGCGCGATTGTCATCGCGCGTTACGGCCATTCCTGGCGCGGCATCAAGCCCAAAGTTGCCGCCGAGCACGGCGCCGTGGGCTGCCTGATCTATTCCGACCCCGCCGATGACGGCTTCCAAAAAGGTGACGTCTATCCCAACGGTCCCTGGCGCCCGCGCGACGGCGTGCAGCGCGGCAGCGTCAAAGACGGCCCCACCTTCGAAGGCGATCCGCTGACTCCCGGCGTCGGTGCCACCAAGGACGCCAAGCGCCTGGCCATCAAAGATTCTCCGGTGATCACGAAAATTCCAACGCTCCCGCTATCGTATGGCGATGCCGGGCCGCTGCTGGCCGCGCTGAAAGGCGCGGTAGCTCCGGCGAACTGGCGCGGCGCTCTGGGAGTCACCTACCACATCGGCCCGGGCCCGGCGAAAGTGCGTCTGAGGGTGAAATCGAATTGGGACATGAAGACTCTCTATGACGTGATCGCGCGGATTCCCGGTTCCAGCGAATCCGACCAGTGGGTGATTCGCGGAAATCATCACGACGCCTGGGTCAACGGCGCGGAAGATCCTACCTCCGGCCTGGTGGCCATGCTCGAAGAAGCGCGCGCCCTCGGCGAGTTGCGCAAAGGCGGCTGGCAGCCCAAGCGCACCATCATTTACTGTGCGTGGGACGGCGAAGAGCCCGGGTTGCTGGGCTCGACCGAATGGGTGGAGACGCACGCGGCGGAGTTGCGCGCCCACGCCGCGGCTTATATCAACTCCGATTCCAACGGCCGCGGTTATTTATTCGCTGACGGCTCGCACTCGCTGGAAAAGTTTATCAACGACGTGGCCCACGATATCCAGGACCCGGAGAAAAATATCACCGTCTGGAAACGCGACCAGCTCGAGCGCATTTCCACCGCCGGCTCAAAAGAAGAGCGCGAAGAATTGCGCCAGCGTGCCGACCTGCGCATCGGCGCGCTCGGCTCCGGCTCCGACTTCGCGCCCTTCCTGCATTTCGCCGGGGTGGCTTCGCTCAACGTCGGCTATGGCGGCGAAGATGGCGGCGGCATCTACCACTCGGTCTACGACGATTTCTACTGGTACACGCATTTCAGCGACGGCACCTTCGTCTACGGCCGCGCGCTGGCGCAAACCGCGGGCACCGCGGTGCTGCGGCTGGCCGGCGCCGATCTGCTGCCCTACAACTTCACTAGTCTCGCGGAAACCATTCACAGCTACATCGACGAGCTGCAAAAACTCCTGAAGAGCAAGCAGGAAGAGGTCCGCGAGCGCAATCTCGAGATCGAGGAAGGAGTCTTCAGCGCCACCGCAAATCCGCGGGAAATCTCCATTCCTCCCACCGCGCAGCAGACTCCGCCGCACATCAATTTTGCTGCGCTGGAAAATTCCAGCGAAGCGCTAGCGCGCAGCGCTCGGCGCTACCAGAAAACCTTTGAACGCGTCACCGGAAACACCGCGGAGAACGCCACAGGAAACGTGGCAGGTAATGTGGCAGGCAATGTGGCAAGCAAGGTAAGCGACGCGCTGGCCGCAGCGTCGCTCGCCGACGTTAACCGCACATTGCTGCAAAGCGAGCGCCTTCTGAGCAGCGATGAAGGCCTGCCCGGCCGCCCGTGGTATAAGCACATGATCTACGCCTCAGGCTTCTATACCGGCTACGGCGTAAAAACTCTCCCCGGCGTGCGCGAAGCCATCGAGCAGAACAGATGGACGGAAGCCGACACACAAATCCTGCGCGTCGCAAAAATCCTCGACGCCGAAGCCGCCCTAATTGATTCCGCCACCGCGAAACTCGAAGCTCTCGCCAAATGACGCTAGTGGCTCTAGCGCTTGCGAGCCCGGGAATGCGATCGGGAGGGCAGCGAGGGCTCGGGAAGACGCGAGGTTTAAAAGTGGAAGGAGATCGTTAATGAAACAGACGCGGGATGCCTACCAGACAACGACGACAGGCCATAAATTGGGAAGCGGTCACCACCTTGATAGGCACTACTACGCTTTGCAGAAGGAATATGAGGAAACACTTCGGGCCGCCGGTTTTCAATCCGGATGGCACGTTTTAGATGCGGGTTCCGGCAATGGATTGTTTTTGCCGCTTCTGTCCGAGCTTGTTGGATCGTCGGGGGCAATCAGTGCCATCGATCTGGCACCGGAGAACATTGAAGAGGTTGAAGAATTAGCAAAAAGCGGAAACCTGGCCTGCCCCGTGGAAGCCACGGTGGGCGATCTTACAGCGCTGCCCTATGAGGATAACCATTTCGACGGATTGTGGAGCGCCAACGTAACTCAATATTTCACCGACGAGCAGCTCTCACAACTCATGGGGGAATTTCGGCGTGTCGTGAAACCTAACGGCGTGATAGCGATCAAGGGGGTGGATATTTCCGTCTGGCAATTTCAACCGCAACATCCGATCTTAATGTGGCGATTACTTGAACTCGAATCTCGAGATAACACTCAGTTGTCAGGGGCAATGAGAGGCACGCGACTGCCGGGTTGGTTTCGGGACGCGGGACTGACGGAGATCGTGAGTAAAACAACGCTAGCGGAACGACGCCACCCACTAAAGGGTGTTGAGCGGGAATACATTCGGGGCAACTTGGAATTCTTGTCAAAACTGGCGGCGGGTCAGAAGTTGCCGGAAATCGATGCTAAGGAGTGGAGAGCGATAGCCGATACTCCTGACGCGCTCATAAACCATCTCGATTTCTGCTATCGGGAAATGTACGTTCTGACCACCGGGCGAGTCCCCATGCCATAGGCGCACTTCTGAGATCGAGGCGACGGCAATCAGGCAAATCGATATTCGACCGGAATCGGAAAACTTGTGTCCACCGGATCTGACGCTTTTGGGGACGAGAGCCCAGAAATGAGAAAATTATGGACAAACCGCGTAGTTACTCTTGATTTAATTGGTGGGCCTGGGATGACTCGAACATCCGACCTCGCCCTTATCAGGGGCGCGCTCTAACCACCTGAGCTACAGGCCCAACGGAAAGTAATGCTTCCGAGCAAGACATTTATGATAGACGCGCCCCGGCACAGGGTCAAGCAAGTCCGCCGGTTCGGTCGCGAGCCGCTTGCGGTACTTCTCCGCAAGCTGAACATCGGCCGCTTCGAGTCGGATTTGCTCGAACCTACCGACGGGAACTGCGTAGCTGTGGGCAAGATGGCCTTTCACGGAAAAATGGGTTGGAGGTCTTTTTTGCGTTTCTAGGTTGTAGCGGGTTAGATTTGGCGTTCGTCTCTCATCTTGAACGCGCTGTCCGAAAAATAGACGACGACCGCTTAGTTGAAGACATCACTCGTTCGCTCCGCGCCTAAGAAGCGAGCAACACCACGCCACAGAGGACGGAATGAGAAGGCAACCTGGAGAACGAAACAACACCCGCCGAAGATAAATACAGCGCAATACGAAGACGGCATGTGAACTACTGCCCAACCGCTCGTGAACGCGCTTCCAACGAAGAGAACAGGCAAGATTAGATGTGGAAGGCGACGCACCATAGACTTCGGTTCGTCGTCATCCGTGGGCACGCGGGTCTTCGCCCGTGGATTTAACTGCAAGACGGCGAGGTAGTCGAGTAAGTTCTTGTGCGTATCAAACTCAGAGACCGAGTGGTCATGCGAACCGAATAATTCCGTCTCGGTATCCCGAAGGTGTGCGAGCGCGGGGGCGGCTGCGGTAACAGAACCGATGTAGACGAGCGTAAGAAACAGCAGCACGAACGGAGTGATTCCCAAAACTCCATCCGACTTCAGTTCGAATGGGCCTATGTGGAAAGAGACCGAATTGCCGTCGACGAACGCCACTCCCCAAGCTACACAGATGTAAGTGAGCAACAACGTTACGTAGATACCTTGCGCTCGTCCGATGGACTGCACGTTTGTGTTTGCTAACTCGAAGCGTAACTTCGCTTTTTCGTTATCGGTTATCATTGACGCAGATTCTAGCATGCGAACTTTGGTGCGTGCCTACTTCGTGGACCTCAGGCGGGTAACAGTAAAGGGTTTGCTGTTAGTTGTGATCAACATCGTTGTAGGCTATGCATTCTTTCAGCTTTTCCAGCATGGCTACTCCAGTTCCGGTGCAGAATTGCGTCCAGTGCCGAGCACCAAAAACGTCGTTGTAGGTGATTTTTCCGTAGAAAATTATGAACCGATTTCCATTGGCGATGTCTTGACGAAGGGCATCGTCTGGCACTATGGACTCTGAGATTGAGGGGCCGTAGCGAACGACTACAGAAGTCATCGGCACCGGAGAGTTGGGGAAGAGAGCACCGACATACAATTTGTTATGCGCGTGGCCAATCCTGAAGTCATCCAACGCTAGCTTCTCTCCCCTCTTCAATACGGTAGCAATGTAATTCCCTTCGACGCCTGTGGCTGGAGTTTTTCCGGTGTTCTGTATCTGAATCACGATTGGGATAGACGACCCGTTCAGGGGAAACGTAGTGGGAATGACTATGCTGACCCAAGCTCGCTGGTCCACGCGCATGGCTTGACGCACGATGCAAGCCTGCCAGAAGGTAGCAATAAGAGCGAGTGCAGCAATAGCGAGAGCGATTCCAGAGTGCCAAGATTCCTGCGTGTGGTCTGCGTCCTTCACGTGGCCGAGTGTAACCCTCCGACAGGTTTAGAACTGCGCGAAAACCCTTACAACTATCTCGCCGTAGGGTGCGCCCGCTTGCGCGTGCAGACATAAACCACCGCGGGAGGCAGATTCCGCCACACGATCTTCGACTTCACCGAAGCAAAATTCTGGTTCAGGAATTTCGGCACGTTCAGCCGCCCATTGCGCCCCGGCTGCGGGATAGAGTTCACAATCTGCGCGGGCAGGTAGTGGTACTGCAAAAACACGCTCTTGCTATCCAGCGCCGCCAGCACGCTGTTCAACACGGCGTGGCGCAGGCGTGTGGGCATCAGCGAGAAACTCAACGACGACACCACGGCGTCCACGCGTTCGAAGCCAAGTTGAGCCACCTGCTTGTCCAGAGTCTCCGCGCTAGTATTCAGCAGCATGAGGCGCGGGTCGGTAATTTTTCTGCGCAGGTAGCGGTAAAACCGCGGGTTGATCTCGAAGGCCAGCAGCGCAGCGTCTTTAGGAAGCAGATCCAGCAGCGCGCGGGTGATCACGCCGGTCCCCGCCCCCAGCTCGACCACCACGCCGGCCTTGCGTTTGCGCAGCGGCTCGGCCATGGCTCGCGCCAGATGCTTTGAGCTCGGCGCCACGCTCGCCACCGACGTATAGTTCGCCAGCGCTTCTTCTAAAAATAAGGCCAAGAAGTTTCCTGAGGGCTTGCCGCCCGGCACGGTGGCTCCGGTGCGGCAAATCCAATCCCCGGCGGATTATATACCCACTTCCACACTCCGCGCATACCCTTCGCGCGCGCTCAAAAATCACTACCGCGTGTATCCCGCGAGGCGTAGGATACGTCTTCTTATCCATATCGGCCGGCGGGTTATACATATCGGCCTCAAGGCCTTTGGGGGAAACCAGCAATGAAGATGGCAGGAACTTTGTGTCTCCGCGCAGTGCTGTGGGCAATGATTCTGGCGGCCGCGGGCGTGGGCATCCACGCGCAGCAAGTGGACGAGTCGCTCTACAAGGGCATGAAGTGGCGGCAGATCGGCCCCTTCCGCGGCGGACGCGTGCTGGCCGTCGCCGGCGTTCCCGGCGACGCGCAAACCTTTTACTTTGGCGGCACGGGCAGCGGCATCTGGAAGACCACTAACGGCGGCGCCGACTGGACTCCACTCTTCGATAAGCAATCAGTCTCGGCCATTGGCGCGATCGCCGTGGCCGCTTCGGATGCCAACGTCATCTACGCCGGCACCGGCGAAGCCTGCATCCGCAGCAACATCTCTCACGGCGATGGCGTCTATAAATCCACCGATGCCGGCAAGACCTGGGTGAACATCGGCCTCAAAGACACGCGCCACATCGGCCGGCTGATTATTCACCCGCGCGATCCCAATATCGTTTTTGTCGCCGCGCTCGGGCACGCATTCGGCAACAACGCGGAGCGCGGCGTCTTCCGCACGCAGGACGGCGGAAAAACCTGGGAAAAAGTTCTCTACAAGGACGACAAAACCGGCGCCATCGACATCACCTTCGATCCCACTAATCCGCACATCCTCTTCGCCGCGCTGTGGGAAGCCTCGCGCAGCCCGTGGGGACTCAACAGCGGCGGCCCAGGGAGCGGGCTCTATAAGTCCACCGACAGCGGAGCTACCTGGAAGCGCCTGGAGGGCAATGGCCTGCCGAAGGGAATTCTCGGGCGCATCGGCGTTACCGTATCGGGCGGTGACGGCAATCGCGTTTACGCGCTGATCGAAGCCGAAGAGGGCGGCCTCTACCGTTCCGATGATGGCGGCGACAAATGGACGCGCATCAACGAGGATCGCAACTTCCTGCAGCGCGCCTGGTACTACACGCACGTTTTCGCGGATCCGAAAAACGTGGACACGCTGTACATTCTCAACGTCCGCGCGCACCGTTCCACCGACGGCGGCAAATCCTTCCAGCAGATCAAGCCTCCCCACGGCGATAATCACGGCCTGTGGATCGACCCGACGGAACCGCAGCGCATGATTCTGGGCAATGACGGCGGCGCCACCATCAGCGTTGACGGCGCCAAAACTTGGACTCGCCAGGACAGCCAGCCCACCGCGCAGTTCTATCACGTCATCACCGACAATCATTTCCCTTACAACGTTTACGGCGCGCAGCAGGACAACTCCACCATCGGCATCCAGAGCCGCGGCGAATACGGCGTTATCGGCCGCTGGAACTGGAATCCGGTAGGCGGCGGCGAGAGCGGCTACATTGCTCCGGACCCGCGGGATAACGGGGTCATCTACGCCGGCGGCTACGAGGGCGAAATCACGCGTTACGACCGGCGCACCGGTCAGATACAGGAGATCGGCGCGTGGCCTGAGCCCAGCGACGGCGAAGGCGCCGCCAAATTAAAATATCGCTTCCAGTGGACTGCGCCCATCGTGCTCTCCCCGCAGGATCCCAACGTGCTCTATCACGGCTCCCAAGTGCTCTTGATGAGCAACAACGGCGGCATGAGCTGGACGCCGATCAGCCCTGATCTCACGCGCAACGACAAGTCCAAGCAGGTGGCCCCGGGCGGCCCCATCACCAAGGAAGATACCGGCGCGGAATATTACGACACGATTTTCAGCATTGCGCCTTCCACCATCGAAAAGAATCTGATCTGGGTAGGCTCCGACGACGGCCTGGTGCACGTAACGCGCGATGGCGGCAAAAACTGGGCCAATGTCACGCCGAAGCAGATGCCCGAATGGGGCCGCGTGGATCTGATCGAAGCATCGCCGCACGATCCCGCCACGGCCTACATGGCCGTCGAGCGCCACATGCTCGACGACTATCATCCCTACCTTTTCAAAACCAGCAACTACGGCAAATCCTGGTCGCCGTTGACCGCAGGAATTCCTGACGGCACCTTCGTGCGCGCGGTTCGCGAAGACCCCAAGCGCAAAGGCCTGCTGTACGCCGGCACGGAAACGGGCATCTACGTCTCCTTCAACGACGGCGCGCAATGGCAGCCGCTGCAATTGAACCTGCCCACTACGCCCATTCACGATCTGGTGATCAAGGACGACGACCTGGTGGTAGCCACGCACGGCCGCTCCTTCTGGATTCTTGACGACATTTCGCTGCTGCGGCAGGTCAATGCCAACCTGGCCAAGGGCGACGCCTATTTCTACACTCCTGCGGCCACTTATCGCGGGCCGTTTGGCGGCGGCTATCCCATTCGTGGGCCGTTGGGGCAGAATCCGCCGTACGGTGTGATCTTTGATTATTTCCTCAAGGCCGCGCCTGCGGAGAAAGAAGACGTCACTCTGGAAATTGTCGATCGCCAGGGCAAGAGCATCCGCAAAATCTCCAGCCTCAAAAAACCGGATGCTTCGCCCGACGCCGATGACGAGGATGAGTCCGACGCCAAACTACCCGTGGAAGCAGGCATGAACCGCTACGTCTGGGACATGCGCTACGAACCGGTGGCGCACATTCCCGGCTATTCCACCGGCGAATACGGCGACGGATTAAAAGGGCCGCTGGTTTTGCCCGGCTCCTACACCGCGCGCCTGACCGTGGGAGGGAAGTCGCTGGAAGTTCCCTTCGAGGTCAAGCTCGATCCGCGCAACACCGCGTCGCAGGCGGACCTGCAGAAGCAGTTCGACCTGCGCGTAAAAATTCACGACCGCCTGGCCGAGGATTATTCCACGGTCAACCAGCTTCGCGATCTGCGCGTGCAGCTCAAAGGCATCGAGAAGCGCCTGCAAAACGATGCCGCGCACAAAGAAGTTCTCAGCGCTGCTGAAGAGCTCGAAAAGAAAATCGATCCGGTCGAAGCCGCGCTCATCAACCCGAAACTCAAAGCCACTCAAGACAGCTTGAACTGGGGCCTCGGCGTGGACGGCAAGCTTGGTGAATTTGCAGGAGTAGTGGAAAGCGCCGACGCCGCGCCGCCCGCGCAGGCCTACGAAGTATTCGATAGCCTAAGCCAGCGCTTGGCAGGGCCCCTGGCGCAGGCCAAAGACCTGCTGGGCAAAGACCTCGCCGCCTTTAACGAGTTGGCCCGCAAGGACGGCCTCAACGCGCTGCTGCTTCCCCCCACCGGCGAAGCACTAGCCCCAGGCGGCGCCAAGTAGCGGTCTATCTGTAGCGGAGAAAATCCGTTCCGGCATTCCGAGCGCAGCGAGCAATCTCTATGGGCTGCGTGGGAGCAGCGCCTGATCGTGTGCGAGATGCGCGCCACGAGCCGGCGTTAGCCCAGCGACTGCTCGGCTGTCTCCACATCTGGAAAACTCTTCAATACTTTCTTTACCCGCGCGATATCCAGCACCGCATCTACGCGCGTGTTGATCGCCGCCATCGCCAGTGTCTGCCCATTTTTCTGATAGGCCACGTGCATCTGCACCAGCGCGCCCACGCCCGCGGAATCCATATAAGGAACTCCCGCCAGGTCCAGGATCACCACCGAAGCCGTCTCCGCGCGCAGCGCTTTCAAAAAGTCCGGCACCGTCTCCAGGGTCACGCGCCCGGTCACATGCACAACCCGCCGCCCGTGGCGCTCGGTGCTCTCACTGACAATTTTCAGTCGCTCAGTCATAGGCCTCTCTGTCTGGCGCATTCTAGCAACGAACGTCGTCATTACGACTCATTTTGATGCCAGCGAAGTAGATTGCGCCCCAAGGTAGCACAGCCAATCCTGGCTGTGCTCTTTCTTTCCCTTCACGCACCGACCTCTCTCCAAAAACCGCACAGGCAAGCGTGGCTGTGCTACTCATACCCGCTCAGCCGCTTCGCGCACCAGCGTCCACAAATTCGCGACGTGCTCCCGTTCAGTCCCGGCGGCTCCAATCGAAACGCGCACCATCCAGCGGCCGTCCAGTATCGCCGGAGTCAAATAAGCCGCGCCCGATTTGTTTACCCGCTCCACCCAGCCGAGCGTGTGGCGATCTAAAGCCTGCGCGTTTATAGCGCGCGCATCATGAGCTTGCCCGTCCGCGTGGTCCCCGATGACCATGCCAGGCGGTTCGTGGCGGATACAAACCGTTTGCAGCGGGACAGGAGCCACCACCCGCCAATGGGGAGTAGCCCGCACCTCTCCCGCCAGCCACTGCGCATTAGCCAGATCCCTGCGTAGCCGCTCCTGCAATGCCTCCACTCCCTGTTCGCGTATCAGGAACCACAGCTTCAGCGCACGGAATCTTCGCCCCAGCGGCAGACCCCAGTCGCGCAGATTCTTCACCCGGCCATCCGCGCCGGTCTGCAGGTAGCTCGGGTTGGTCGACATCACGCGCACCAGATGCTCCGGCTCGCGCACATAAAACAGCGAGCAGTCGAACGCCGCGCCCAGCCACTTGTGCGGGTTGAGCACCAGCGAATCGGCGCTCTCCACGCCGTGCCACATCCAGCGGCATTCCGGAAGGATCATCGCCGAGCCGGCCATCGCCGCATCCACGTGCAGCCACAGGCCATGCCTTTTCGCGATTCGCGCGATGGCTTCCACAGGATCGAGCGCCGTGGAAGTCGTAGTTCCCGTAGTGGCCACAATGGCGCACGGACGCAGCCCCACGGCCACGTCGTGCTCGATCAGCGCCTCCAGCCCTTCAGGCCGCATGGCATATTTTTCGTCGTGCGGCGCCACGTGAACGTTCTCGCGCCCAAACCCCGCCAGCAGCGCAGCCTTCTCCACCGAGCTGTGGCTGTGCGCCGACGCGTAAACCACCAGCGGCTGCTTCTCCGCCTGCAAGCCGCCGCGATTCAACCCATAGTCGGTGGTCTTCTCGCGCGCGCATAACAATGCCACCAGCGAGCTAGTCGAAGCCGTGTCCTGAATCACGCCACTCCAATTCGCGGAAAGCCCCAACATCTGCCGCATCCAGTCGGTCATCACCTCTTCCAGCTCGGTCAGCGCCGGACTCGATTGCCAGGAGAGCCCCAGCACTCCCAATCCCGTGCTCACGTAATCGCCCAGCACGCTTGAGAGCAAACTGTTCGCAGGGAAGTAGCCGAAGAACTGCGGGTGCTGCCAGTGGGAAAGCCCCGGCAAAATAATTTTATCCAAATCGCGCAAAATAACTTCAAACGGTTCGCCCGCCACCGGCGGCTCCGCCGGCAACAAGCCCTTAATCTCACCCGGCGCCGTCCGCGCCATCACCGGCAACCCGCCCATCCGCGCGCGATAGTCCGCCACCCAATCCACAATCGCGTGCCCCGCCTTCCGAAATTCTTCAGGAGTCATTCCGCTTCCGTAGTCCTCGTGGCCGTTCGCGTGGTTCATCCACGCGATGGCGTGACGTCTCGACGCCTATAAAACTGGGGATGTCGCCAGGAAGCGTATCAAGGTCGGGAAAACGATGCCAGAGTCAGCTAAGTGACCCGCGAGTGGAATCGATACAGCATCAATTCAAACAAAAGGCACTCAAGATTGAGATTTATTTCACCAACTTGAAAGTGGACGCGGCCGCCTAGGATGCCGGCACAGCCGATTGTGCCGGTTGCGATGGCGCCTTTTTCCTCAGGACCGCCGCGGAAATCAGCGTGATGGCCAGCCCGATCGGGAAGGGCTCGATGAACGTCATCGCTGCGTTGAGGAGCGGGTTGTCTTCTATCTCCTTGTATCTTTTTACTTCTTCCATTTTCGCCTGGATGGCGGCAGGGCCCGCGCCCGAGGCCTTGAGCTTCGCGATCAGATAGGCGCCATATTTGTCCATGAAATCGGGCAGGAAGTTGAAGTAGAGAATTTCCCAGGTCACGACATAAAAGACGCACGAAATCAGGGTAATGGAGATGCCGACGGCAAACGCTTTGGCGAAGCTGATTTGGCCGCCGCCCACGTTGTCGCGGTACGAGCGGATGCCGAAAAATACCAGCAAGAACGAGAGCACGATGGCCGTGTAGCCGATGACCATGCCCTTGTCGAAGCTTATACTGTGCAAGAATGGCAAAGTGGCCACCATCATCAGCGAGGAAAGAGCGCCAGAAATCAGCCCGAAAGTCAGCACGGTCTTTTTCATCGATTTAAGTCTCCTTTTCCCTCGATTCCGTGAAACCACGTTTAACGTGCCCGAAATTTAGCGGGCGCCGCCGGCGCTGCGGTCAGTCTTCCTTTGGCGGTTCCCATAACTCGATGCGGTTGCCGTCCGGGTCGGTGATCCAGGCGAAGCGGCCGTAGTCCTGGTCTTCGCGGTGGGGATCGATCTCTACTCCCGATTTCTTAAGGTCTTCGAGCAGCGCGTCGAGATTGTCGACGCGGTAGTTGACCATGCAGCTGGCTTTGCTCGCGCCGAAATATTTCGTCGTCTGGGGGAAGATGCACCATGCAGTCTGGGCTTTGGGGCCCGGCTCGGTGCCGTCTGCTGCCTGCAGCTCGCGCCAGTGAAATGATGCTCCCTGGCCGTGCGGTTCGCGCTGGATGCCGAGATGCTTCTCATACCAGTCGTAGAGCTGCGGCGGGTTCTCTGATTTGAAGAAAATTCCACCAATACCGGTTACGCGCTTCATGAGCCTCCTTGACCTGATTTCACGGTGCCGAAGTGTAGCGTGACTTAAGCGGCGTGGTGCGAAGGATTTGTGGTCTTGGGCGGGTACTTACGGTGAGGGATAGCACTCCAAATAAAAAAGCCCCGCTAACCACGCGGGGCTTCGCCGCTTTAGCTCTTTGACTTAATCGGATGAGACTTGCCAGAACCCGTCGGCCTGATTGGCCGACCGAACTCCCAGTCCGTGAACCGGGTGAGCGACATCCCCCTGCATACACCACAGAGGTATTCGCTATTTCTCTTTTATAAAGGAGGTGATCCAGCCGCAGGTTCTCCTACGGCTACCTTGTTACGACTTCACCCCAATCACGGGTCATACCTTGGGCGCTTGCCTCCTTGCGGTTGGCTAGGCGACTTCTAGTACAACCCGCTTTCGTGATGTGACGGGCGGTGTGTACAAGGCCCGGGAACGTATTCACGGCGCCGTTCTGATGCGCCATTACTAGCGATTCCAGCTTCATGCAGTCGAGTTGCAGACTGCAATCCGAACTGAGCATGCTTTTTTGCGATTAGCTCCCCCTCGCGGGTTGGCAGCGCTCTGTAGCATGCATTGTAACACGTGTGTAGCCCTGGACATAAAGGCCATGCTGACTTGACGTCATCCCCGCCTTCCTCTCCGTTATCCGGAGCAGTCCCCTTAGAGTTCTCCCTTGCGGGTAGCAACTAAGGGTAAGGGTTGCGCTCGTTGCGGGACTTAACCCAACACCTCACGGCACGAGCTGACGACAGCCATGCAGCACCTCTATACGTGTCCCTTGCGGGAAGTCAAGATTTCTCAAGATTTTCACGCACTGTTCAAGCCCAGGTAAGGTTCTTCGCGTTGCGTCGAATTGAACCACATGTTCCACCGCTTGTGCGGGCCCCCGTCAATTCCTTTGAGTTTCAGCCTTGCGACCGTACTCCCCAGGCGCAGGACTTAACACGTTAGCTCCGACACGAGTCCCGTACGGGACCCACGCCAAGTCCTGATCGTTTAGGGCTAGGACTACCAGGGTATCTAATCCTGTTTGCTCCCCTAGCTTTCGTCTCTCAGCGTCAGTTGCGATCCAGTGAGCCGCCTTCGCCTCTGGTGTTCCTGCAGATATCTACGCATTTCACCGCTACACCTGCAATTCCACTCACCTCTCTCGCACTCTAGCATGGCAGTTTCGGAAGCAGTCTCTGGGTTAAGCCCAGAGATTTCACTCCCGACTTGCCACACCGCCTACAGACCCTTTACGCCCAGTTATTCCGAGCAACGCTGGCCCCCTACGTATTACCGCGGCTGCTGGCACGTAGTTAGCCGGGGCTTCTTCATCCCGTACCGTCAATCCTTGCGGATATTCTTCCGGATCGAAAGGGGTTTACACTCCGAAAAGCTTCGTCCCCCACGCGGCGTCGCTGCGTCAGGCTTTCGCCCATTGCGCAAGATTCCCCACTGCTGCCTCCCGTAGGAGTCTGGACCGTATCTCAGTTCCAGTGTGGCCGGCCATCCTCTCAGACCAGCTACCGATCAAAGCCTTGGTGAGCCATTACCTCGCCAACTAGCTAATCGGCCGCGGGTTTCTCCTCAAGCGCCCTTGCAGGCTTTGAATTCCCAGACCGGAGTCCAGGGAGTGTTATGCGGTATTAGCCCGCCTTTCGGCGGGTTATTCCCCACTCGAGGGCAAATTACCCACGTGTTACGCACCCGTGCGCCGTGCGCCCACCGTCTGTATTGCTACAAACGGCTGCGCACTCGACTTGCATGTGTTAAGCACGCCGCCAGCGTTCGCTCTGAGCCAGGATCAAACTCTCGTTTGAAACCTGATGTTCCAACCCCTTGGGCGCCGAAGCGCTTCAGAGGCAGAACGAACTATTGAATCGTTCGGCAAAACCAAAAAAACCGAACGGGTTCTGGCACGTATCATCCGATTGTCAAAGAACAGACGTCCCTGGCAGGCAGGAAGGCCCTAGAGGCAATTACCGATACTACGCAAGTAGGCTCACTATGTCAACCCGCGATTTTACGTTATCCACAGCCGCTCGCCGAAAGCCGATGCCCTAAAGGCCAGAGCTGCAAACAACGGCACAAAGAACGGCACAAAGTACGGCACAAAGTACGACGCGGCGGTGCGGCCAACGCGACGCGGAGCTACTCCCGGACGCGGGTGTACACATGTCCCGCGCCATCGGGATCCACCACGCTCATCGAATCTCCCGACAACTGGCAATGCCAGATCACAATGTCGTGAGAAAAGATGGCATCCGGCTGCAGGCGGAGAGTCCCGTCGCCGCTGAAAACGTAAACACCGTGATCTCCGACCAGGGCGCTCTTAATGCTGTAGCGGCCGTCATCGGAAAAGACCAGGTGAGTGTCGCCGATGAGCGTGGTGGTCTTCCAATCGCCGACGATCGGGTTTTGCGGAGCGGCGGCAGGCGGCGGAGGCGTTGGCACAGGAGCGGTAGTCGCAGGCGTATCCACGGGCGCTGGTGCGGGCGCGGCGGGGTTATCGGACACGGGCGCACTATCCGGAATGACGCCGGGCGCGTCTCTTCCGGATTGTATCGGATTCCGACGCAGGCCGAACGCCAGCGCGATTACCAGGAGAAGACAAGCGGCAAAACCCACCAGAACCCACAGAGCGGCTTTGCTTTTTCCTGTTACCGCAGGCGATTCGGGCTCCGGTTGCGGATGGATTAGCGGCAGTCCGGGCAAGGCCGCGCGAAGCTGATCTTGCCCGCTTGAGACTCCGGAGCTTTCACTATTGAGAACCCGTTGCGCAATCTCCTTCTGCAACGGCAGTTGACCGGGCGCAGCGATTGCCTTGCCGCAAGCGCTGCAGAAGGAGGCATCGTTGGGATTCGCAGCACCACAGTAATTGCAGAACATGATTCCTCCGTCGTGGAAATTGACGAAGTATACATTGGGGATTGTCATAGCGACAAACGAAACGGGTCCGCGGCCGGGTGCGGACGGGGGATCCCGGTCCGTGCCCTGTGCGCATTACCCCCTCCCCCCCGGGGAGTTTTTCGTAAGCAAGGAAAGTAAAGGACTTATAAAGCAGTGAAGTCGTAAGCAAGAGCTCCCTACGGCCACCTTTATCCTCCTGAGTAACTATACCATTAAGATATCAGTATGTCAAGGACGCGCAGAGAATTCGGAAGCGGAATCAAATTAAGAAACAAAGTGGGAGCGGGACGAGGGGTTGAACAAAGAAGGGTCAAGAACCGCACCCTTAAAACCGAAGGGTTGGCCACCCGCCCGCGTATAGTGCGGTCGACATTCTCATATTGTGATTTTGATGTTTTCAGTTATTTGCATCTCCATGAGCGCATCTAACTTGAAGGGTTCTCCTGGTTTATGAGTAGAAACAATATGGGCCAGTTGTGCTTTATCCGCACGAGTTATGAGAAACATGATTTGCTTCTTTGCTAGCGTGTTGAATTGCTTTCTCAGGGGACCCTCCCATAGTCCAAGCGATAAACCCAATGCCCGACGCACCTCAAACGCCGCCAGATCAGCAGCCTGTAATGGCTCGCAATCTTTATCATTGGCGGTAGAAAAAGTAGCCATATACTCGGCCGCATTTGGATTTGTTTGCTTAAGATTTCGGTAAGCTTTGTTCGCAAGCGGTGCGTGCTCCTCATCTTCATCGCATACAAACGAAACGCAGTCTTTTGCTGAGCTTGTGTCCATTCTCTTAAGTTTTTCCGATTTCACATCACTTTCTAATACTTTCATGGCCCACGCGCATTGAATCATTGCTAAATCATATGCCAAACGATAAGGGCTATTGCCCAGAATGGCACGAGCGTTCCGCTTTCTAATAGCATCGTAGAAGTCTTTCTGGACTACACCAACTCCTTGAACACAGAGATACGGCTGGTCATCAAAAGCTACCGGGGCTGTGATTAAATTTAGAAACTCCTGGTTGATGGAATCAAGTTTTAAGCGTTCTGCTCCTGTGATGTTCCTAGGGTCAACAACGAACTTTGCAAATTGTTTTGTACCTCGTTCGCATTCCGACGCCTTGAAGTATCCGATACCAATGTCCGAACGATTCCGAAGAACTTCCCAACGGCGCTCAAGCTCGAATAAAGGAACACCTCGGCCCAATAGACCACCCACAACAAACACCCCTCCCGGTGTCATATCGAAACTCTCATCCATGTACGAAACAATCAAAACGTAATAGCCTCTCCTTGTAGCGTCGAGCAGTAACTGTTCAAAGAATACTTCTCAGCAGTACGCCACTCGCCTAAGTAGTTCCATCCTTCTGAGGATCAAGTGTTACTCCCCACTTACCTCGGGCTGCTCAGATTATCAGCCTGCTTAGTTTTGAGCGGTGGATCCGAACACACTCCCTGCAAAGTTTGTGAACCGCACTTTTACGTCGCAACTTCAATAACTGATCCGCCACCTCAAACGAAAACACCAAAAGGACGTGGGCCGATTTAACAGCTTCATCCGAATTAATCGAGTCGGGCCCTTGCTCAACGTAAAATTGTTCCTCTTCGACGATCCTATGCGCGAGATCCGATGGCGAAGCGTGGACAAAGGCATTGGGCACCAAGTAGGAATAAAGGTAGTGATTCTGAAGACCCACCGCTTTACTCAAGACGTCAAAACCGGCGTCAGTCCACTTGCTGGTGAAAGTCTTACCAAATTTCAGTTTGAGTTGTTCAATACCGACACTTAGCTCTTCAATGCGCTGATTCAGGACCTTGCGCAATGCCTCGCCCTTTCGGCCTGAATACAAATCGCGGGCGCGATAAAGCCTCTTACGCCTCTCTACTAATTCGAAGTACATGTACGGCTCGGCTTGGTCTGGAAACTTTATAAAGTAGGCCGCCAGCACTACTCGTTCGAACATTGTGCGTACACGAGCTTGGGCTGCACCACCGTGTGCGTTAACCGCTAAACAGAGGATTTGCTGAAAGTCCTCCTGGGCGAGGCTCAAGTGAGAAAATGCTATCAACTCATGTGGTTTACTAATTTTGTGCTTTCTTTTCGACTTAAACACGTCCCAAGAAAACTCCATCAGTTCTGGAAAGGCGCGGACAAACGACAGGTTCCGTTCTGCGAATTTTTTCCATTCGTCCGGAAAGCCGTAGCCGATTTCATATGCATTGAGCAATATCTCGCGGCGGACTTCAACCTGAAATTGGTCTATGTCAAGATGCGGTTTGTCTGGTTGGCTCTGTGACATGGTCTTACCCTCGCTAGATGGAAAACGACAGATTTGAGAGGGTCATCGGATCCATTCTCGTACGTCGCTCACTCACACGCCGACAACATCGCGCACGGCGTATACTCCTTGGTTATAGGCAGCAGCGCGGGCCACGATTGAACAGGCTGACGAAATAAAGGACGCGTCATGAAATTTCCGAATTGGTTCAAGCTCTTCTGGTGGAGCTCTTTGCTGTTAGCTTTTTCATCAATTCTCATCCCGAGGTACAAGGGTTTTGTCGCGGGCCAGTCAACCCCGGTCGATCTCCTCCTGTCCCTTGTTTGGGTGGCGCTTCTCCTCCTGCCCCTCTTTCAAGAGATTAGCTTGTTTGGAGTAAGCCTCAAAAAAGAAATTGAGTCCCTAAAATCCGACTTTAAAAAGGAAGTAACGAGCCTGCGAGCGGATATCCGAAACTCGGTAGACGTACGGGCACAAATCAGTCCCAACTTCATATTTCCGACCCCACCCCCCGACTCACAGCTTCCGGCGATGGAGAAAAGGCTCAACTCGGTGATCGAGGATGCTTTAAAAAGCCGTGGTGTTCAACATTCCGAGGCCCCCATGCCAGAGCTGACAGCTTCGGAAGATGCTCGGTTCATGTTCGGTGTCAGATTTAGCATTGAGCGCGAACTGCGGCGCATTCGGCAGCACCGAATGCCAGAAGATAACCCGTCGCGGCGATTCGTTCCTACGCTGCAGCTTGCTCGCTGGCTGGCGGACTCAGGGCTAATAGACAGAGGGATCGAAGGAGCAATCCGGGAGGTCTGGTTCGTTGCTTCGCCCGCGATTCACGGTGAACCTGTTACACCGGTTCAAGTGGCTTTCGTACGCGATTTGGCTCCGCGCTTAGTTGCTGCCCTAAGAGCCATAGAATCATGATGGGCTAGGTGCCCCGTTCTCTGCGGAACAAAGGCCGGGAGGCTTCGCTTTTGACGAAGTGGCGAGTGAGAAGAGAGAAGCGAAATTCGAAGATCGAAATGCGAAACGCGAAAATCGGAAATGATAAGAAAACCGGCTTGCTTGTGAACCGGAGATACTCGGGGATACTAACCGGACGGATTATTTGCTTTTGATTCGGGGGTACTGCCCTTTAAGACGAGCCAGAGCATGAGCGCCATCTCGCCGAAGAGCGCGGGTTGGGAGAAAATAAACACCTTGTTCTGATATTGCGGTAACAGCAAGCCCGTAAGGCTCATGATCACGTAGGCGAAGCCGTTGATGACGAGCCAGACGCCCAGAAAGCGCGGCAGGAAGCGCGACCTGTACACAAGGATCGCCAATGGAAAAAGCCATACACCCCAAAGAGTCTCCGCGGCAGTGGTTTGATGGTCGCCCAGGCGGAGGAGCAGCATGGCCAGCGCGTCCTGCTGAGGTTTGTCGAATACAGACAAGAAATCGGCACCCCGCGCGATCATCAGGACGCCAGCATCGCTTGCGGCACCAACAAAGCTGATGAGAGCCGGCATCACGCCCCCGAAAATTACCACCAGTACAGCGAGGTTCTGGTCCACTCCTTTGAACAACCGGTAAAAGGCCAGCATGAGGAAAATCAAGATGACCGCGCCGACCAGGTCGCTGACCATACCGAAACGGAAGAGCCATTCGTGAGCGGCGATGTTGTTGACCGTCGCGGTTGCGTTCCCATGCACGAACAGCTTCTCGGGAATATATATAAGGCGCAGTGGGCCGATAACAACGAGGAGCAGGTACCAGAATCCGGCGACTCGCCCGGGGTTGTGGGTCGAGCTCATGTGCCCTCCTTGTGAGGATTTTAGCCTGAGATACGGCGGAGGCCGTCAAGAAGTTCCGCGACACGAGCAGAGGCGGCTCGTGGTGGTGGACGCGGCGAGCACGCAAGAGCAGTGACGAGTGCCGAGTGATGGGTGGCGAGTGAAAAGAGGACAGGGCCTTCGGCGAACTCAGGCCCAGCGGGCTATGCGGGCAGTAGAGTGGGACTCCCTCGGTGAGGGCGACGCCAATCTTCTTGCAATCGCCAGCGGCAAGCGAACTGGCACGAAGTAGTCGGCGGGATCTAGATAATCTTCCCCGGATTCGTCGATCACGCGGACGAGACCTTCGTTGCCCGCGGGCCGATCGTGCAGCTTCTGGCGACACCCCTGACTTCTCTAAACTCCTGTTGACGACCAACAGAACTGTGCTACACTCCTGTTGACCATCTAAAGGAGCATATGCCGCCTTCCAAAGCTGAAGTCTTGCAGGGCACTCTCGATCTGCTGGTGCTCAAAACCCTCGACACCATGGGCCCGATCCACGGCTTTGGCATTGCCATGCGCATCCAGCAAGTCTCCGAAGACCTGTTGCAGTTGAACCAGGGAACACTCTATCCCGCGCTTCTGCGCCTGGAGCAGCGCGCCTGGATCGCCTCCAAATGGGGCGTGTCGGAAAACAATCGCAAGGCCAAGTATTACTCGCTGACCCGCGCCGGCCGCAAACAGCTGGAGCAGGAAGTGGAAAGCTGGGACCAGATGTCCGCGGTGATCAACCGTGTGCTGGGGACCGGCTAAAAATCCATGCGCGAACCTCACCGAGTATTTATCCATCGTGTGGCCGCACTTTTCGGCCCTCGCCGCCGACTCGAAGACGACCTGGACGCGGAACTGCGCGCGCACGTGGAAATGGCCGTGGAGCAAAACCTGCGCAAAGGTATGACCGCCGAGGCCGCGCGCCGCGAAGCGCTGCGTCATTTCGGCGGCGTCGACCAGATCAAGGAAATCTACCGCGACCAGCGAGGAATGCCCATGGTCGAGACCGCGCTGCAAGACATCCGCTACGGCTTCCGCATGCTGCGGCGCAATCCGGGCTTCTCGCTGCTCGCCATCCTCTGCCTGACCTTAGGCATCGGCGCAAATGCCGCGGTGTTCAGCTGGATCGAAGGAATCCTCATCCGTCCGTACCCCGCGGTGGCCCACCAGGAAAATCTGCTGGCGCTCAGCGGGACAGCTACAGGTACAACCGGCTTTGAATCGCTCTCCTGGCCTGATCTGATCGATTATCGTAATCGCTGCACGCTGATCGACTCGTTCATCGTCGGCAAAATCATGGGGTCCACACTGAGCATCGGCGACCGCGCCGAGCGCGCCCCCGGGCAGATCGTATCCGCGAATTATTTCGATGCCCTCGGCGTTCGCCCCATTCTTGGGCGCGGATTCCTGCCCGAAGAAGACACCGGGCGCAACGCGCATCCCGTCACGGTGATCAGTTACCAGCTCTGGCAAGACCGCTTCCACAGCGACCCGGCAATCGTCGGCAAGACGCAAATCCTGAACGGCCTGCCGCACACCATCATCGGTGTGGCGCCGCGAGGTTTTTACGGAACCTTCGTGGGATATGCCATGCAGTTCTGGGTTCCCGCCTCGATGGAAGAAAGATTCGAAGCCGGCGGATACAAATTGGAAGATCGCAGCGCGCGTTGGATTGAAGCTTTCGTGCGGCTCAAGCCCGGCGCGGCTCTGGCGCAGGCCCAGCATGAAATTTCCGCTGTGGCCAAACGCCTGGAAACCGATTATCCCGAAACCAACCGCGGGCGCGGGATCAAGCTGCTGCCGTTGTGGCAAACGCCTTTCAATAAAGCCAGTGAGATGCTCCCCACGCTGGGCATCACGTTCGTGGTGGTGTTTTTTGTGCTGCTCATCGCCTGTGCCAACGTCAGCAATCTCTTGCTGGTCAGGTCTCTCGCGCGGCGCCAGGAAATCACCGTTCGACTCGCGCTGGGCTGCGGCCGCGCCCGGCTGGTCAGGCAACTTCTCACCGAAGGCCTGATCCTCGCCACTCTCGCCGCTGCCGGCGGACTGCTGGTGGCCTACTGGAGCCGTAACCTGCTCATGGTGATGTACACGGCGCAGAGCGGAATTTATCTGGGTGGGGAGCTCGACTGGCGAGTGCTCGCCGTCAGCGCCGGCGTTGGCCTGATGGCTACTCTGCTCTTCGCCCTGGTGCCGGCGATTCACACCAGCAAGATCGATCTTGCCGCCGCGCTGAAATCCGATTCGGGAGGCGTGGTGGGCGGCCGCGGAAAAATGCGCCTGCGCTCCGCCCTGGTGGTGGTACAGGTGTCACTAAGTTTCGTCCTATTGGTCGGCGCGGGTCTGCTCCTGCGCAGCCTGCAGGGAATGCGCACCGCCAGCCCGGGCTTTTCTACCAGTGTGCTCACCACGGGCGTGGACCTGTTCTCGGCGGGCTACGATACGCAGCGCGCCAAGAATTTTCAGGATGAACTGCTGGATCGCGTCCAGGCGCTTAGCGGAGTCCAGTCGGTGGCCTACTCGCGCGTCAGGCCATTCAGCTTTTTGCCTTACTCTTCCGCTCCCATCGCCGTCGATGGCTATCAGTCCGCGCCCGGCGAACAGCCGGAGGTGAAGTACAACGAAGTGGGCCCTTCCTATTTCGAGACCATGGGGATCCCGCTGGTATCTGGCCGCAGCTTCACCCGCGCCGACAATGAAGCGGCTCCTTTAGTAGCCGTGGTGAATGAAATCATGGCCGCTCAGTTTTGGCGCGGCGAGGATCCCATCGGCAAGCGCATGCAGGTCAAGGACCGCTGGATGCAAGTGGTCGGCGTTGCCAGGCTGGCCAAGTATTCCACCATGCTCGAGCCGCCCAAGCCGTTTTTCTATGTGCCTCTGCGCCAGAATTTCGCGGTGCGCGTCATACTGAATATCCGCACCCCGCAAGCTCCCGGCACCATGGCCGCGGCGCTGGTGCGCGAAGTCCACGCACTCGATCCCGAGCTGGCGCCGTACGAACTGATTACCATGCGCGAACAGGTGGACCGCATGAGCTCGTCGCAGCGCATCGCCGTCACACTCCTGAGCATTTACGGCGGCCTGGCACTTCTGCTTGCCGCCATCGGACTTTACGGCGTGATGGCCTCCGCCGTTTCGCAGCGCACGCGCGAGCTGGGCCTGCGCATGGCTCTCGGCGCCAGCGCGACAAATCTCATGCGACTGGTAATGACTCACGGCCTCGCACTCACCGCGGGCGGGGTAGTGCTGGGCGCAGCGGCAGCATTGCTACTCACGCGATTACTCGGCTACCTGCTCTACAACGTCAGCCCGCGCGATCCACTGGCCTTCGGCGCAGCCTTCGTAGTTATGACCGCCGCCTCGGTGGCCGCCTGTTTTATTCCCGCCTGGCGCGCCACGCGCACCGACCCCGTCCGCGCCCTGCGCGATTAATTTGTATGAGGCCGGCGGGGCGACTCCGGAAGCTCGCGCCGAATTACTCCGTGCGCAACGTGCGCATCGGATCGGTAGCCGCCGCACGCCGCGCCGGATTGTAAATCGCCAGCATGCACACAAACAGCAGCAAAGCCGCCACCCCCGCCAGCGTGACCGGATCGCCGGGCTGTACATCAAAAAGAAAACTGGACAGCAGTTTCCCCGCGCCCAGCGCTCCCACAATGCCAATCGCCAGGCCGATCAGCACCAGCCGCAGGCCTCCGGTCATCACCAATCCCAGCAGGTTGTTTTTCTGCGCTCCCAGCGCCACTCGAATTCCAAACTCGCGGCTGCGTTGCGCCACGGAGTGGGCCAGCAGCGCGTAAAGCCCCACCACCGCCAGCAGTAATCCCACACCCGCAAACGCGGCAATCAGGTAGGCGGGCAGCCGCCGCAGGAAAATCGAAGGCGACTGCTCAATAAGCTGGGTCATCGACTGCACCTCCGAGATCACCGCCCTCCCGTCCACTTCGTGAATCGCGCGTTGCGCCGGCAGGGCCAGCGATTCCGGCGGGTATGCCGTGCGCAGCACCACATTCATTCCCGAATCCGCTGACTGTAAAAATGGCTCGTAGATAATCGGGTTGGGCTTGGCATCGAGCGCCGTGGCGTTTTCATCGCCTACAATTCCCACGATCTCCCAGATATTGGGATCGTTTGTGTAGGTAAAATCGATCCGCTTCCCGATCGGGTTCTCTCCCGGAAACACGCGGTCGGCCAGCGTCTGATTGACGATCGCCGCATGCGGCGCGGTGGGTCCGTCGCTCTCGGTAAAAAATCTTCCCGCGCGCAGCGGAATGCCCATCACCGAAAAATAGTTCGCGCTGATTTCCCGGCTGTTGGCTTCCACCGATTCGGTGGCGCTGGCGGCGCGCCGCCCTTCGCGCACGAAGATGGAAGTATTATTTCCGCCGGTCAGCGGCAGCGTGCTGATGGTGGCCGCGCCGGTGACTCCGGGCAGCGCGCCCAGCCGCGCCATCAAATCTCGATGGAACGCCCGGGCATGCGCATCATCCTGATTATTTGCGCCCAGGTTCACATACAGGGTCAGCAGATTGGCGGCGCGAAAACCTGGATCCACGCGCAGCACCTGCGAAAGACTCTTCATCATCACCCCGGCCCCATAAAGCAGCACGATGGCCATGGCAATTTCCCCCGCCACCAGCACATTGCGTATGCGCGCGCGGCCTCGCCCCGAACTGGCTGCTCCGCTTTCGTGCAGAGTTTCCCGCAACCCCGGCCGCAGCGAGACCAGCGCGGGCGCAAGCCCGAACAGCACGCCGGTGCAAAGCGCCAGCCCCACGGCGAAAAGCAGAAATCCAGCATCCACCTTCAGATCCTGCCACGCGGGCATAAACCGCAGCGCCTCTTTCGGCAGCATCGACATGGCCAGCGGCAGTAGCCCCTTGCTGAGACCAGCCCCCGCCAGTCCTCCCAGCAGCGCCAGCAGGCAACTCTCCGTCAGCAGCTGGCGCACAATCCGCCAGCGGCTCGCGCCGATGGCCAGGCGTATGGACATCTCCTTCTGCCGGCCCACCGCCTGGATCAGCAGCAGCCCCGCCAGATTCCCGCAGGTAATTAGCAGCAGGAATCCCACCGCGCTCATCACCAGCAGCATCGCCGGCCGCACAGGTCCCACAATCTGCTCGCGCAGGCTCACCAACTGCACTCCCACGCCGGCATTCGAATCCGGATACTGCTGCTCGAGCGACCGCGCCAGAGCGCCCATGCCCGCTTGCGCCTTCGCCAGATCCACTCCGGGCTTCAGCCTGCCCAACGGGAAGAACCAATGCGCGTTGCGCCGCAGCCTCCAGCCCTCGGCGCGCAGCGGGAGCCAGAACTCGGCTGATCCGCCCGGCGCAAACTGGAAATCCTTCGGCAGCACGCCAATCAGCACGCGCGGAAGGTCGTTGATCACGATGGGCCGCCCCACCACTTGCGGATCGCCGCCAAATCGCCTCTGCCATCCGGCGTAACTCAGCATCACCGTCCGCTCCGACTGTGGCGACTCTTCACCGGCGCTGAATACCCGCCCCAACATCGGCCGCACTCCCAGAACATCGAAAAAATTACTGCTGACCACGCACCCGTACACCTGTTCCGCCCCGTCGCGCCCGCTTGCGGTGAGCCCCACCTGCGCGTAGCCACCCAGCTTCTCAAAAACGGTGTTCTCCGCGCGGAAGTCGGCAAAATCCGGATAAGAAGCCTCCATGCGGGAAAAGACGCCCGTCGTGCGCGTCTCCCACATCTGCACCAGGCGGTCCGCACTTGGATAGGGCACCGAGCGGAAGAAAGCGGCTTGCAGAATGGTGAAGGTCACGGAATTGGCCGCAATTCCCACCGCCAGCACAAATATCACTGCCAGTGCGAGGCCAAAGTTCTTCCACAACTGTCGCCACGCATACCGGAGGTCTTGCAGCAAAATGGACATGAGACACCTCTGCGCATATAGACGCGCGCCAGCACACTTCGTCTCACGTCCCGCAGCAGCTTGCGCACATCCTGTGGCATAGTTCATTCCTGCAACGGCCTGCGGCCGCGGGGAGGGTGCTCATGACCTCATGCAAGGTGGGATTAAGATGGCTTGCGCTGGCTGTCCTTGCGCTGCTGGCAATCGCGTTCTGGACCGCCCCAGCGGCGGCGCAGTTTCCCGAGAAGTTCACCAATCTGCAGGTCTTGCCCAAAGACATTTCCCGCGAGCAGTTGCAGTCCACCATGCGCGGTTTCGCTTTCGGTCTGGGTGTGCGCTGCGACCACTGCCACGTGGAAAAAACGGATGATGCCAAAAAGCCCGTGTTGAATTACGCCTCCGACGATAAGCAAACGAAGAAGACCGCGCGGGTCATGCTGCAGATGGTCGCGGCCATCAACCGCGATTACATCAGCAAGGTATCGGACATGCCCGCCGAGCCGGTGAAATGCGTCACCTGTCATCGCGGCCTGGCCCAGCCCCGCACGCTGAACAGCGTCCTCGCCGACACCATCGAGGAAAAAGGTGTGGACCCCGCGCTGGCCCAGTACCAGCATCTGCGGCAGAAATACTACGGCACCGGACAATATGATTTCGGCGAGACTCCCTTGAATCAGCTCGCCGAATCGCTCCTGGCGCAAAAGAAAACTAAAGAAGCAGTCGCCGTCATGGAGATGAACTTCGCCTCCAACCATCCTGATTCGCTTTACGCCTACCACATGCTGGCGCAAGCCCACCAAGCCAACGGCCAAATCGAAAAAGCCCTCGCCGACTACAGCAAAGTCCTCGAGCTGCATCCCGACGACGACTGGGCAAACGAACAGATCAGTTCCCTCTCCCATCCGAAATGATGACGGATTGCTCTGGATATGAATTCTGTGTGGGGAAGATGGAAGATTTGCCGGCTAATCGAAAGTAATCTCAGAACCAATTCAGACGATCATGGCTTTTGGTTTGTCGCCGGTGGTTGAGAGTCTTTCTCTTGCGAAGAAATCTCCACTCGTTCCTTCTTGATTTCCAGCCTGGTCCTCGCGAACAGGTTCATATAAACATTCGCCACCCAAACCAGCGAAAACTCGCTGACCAGGTATCCCCGCCAGTCGCCGTACAACAATTTGTAATGCGTAAGAAAAAGAAAAGCCGCGGCGACGTAATGGCTGAAACAATATTCGCAGGTAAAAACATAGAAGAATTTGCGCTGCGCCAGATTCCGGCATTCCTTGCTTTTGCGTTCACACCAGGTTCGCGGCTCCTTGAAAAGCTCTTCATGCGTGATCGTCCAGGTGATCGTCGCAATCGGAACGGCCAGAATAAACAGCGCCAATATTTCCTGCAGCATGATCCATCAACTCCGCGCCGTGTCCGGGCGCCCGGGCATCAAACTTTTCGAGGAAGTCGCGCCGGTGCTCTGTGCGCGCCACCGCCCAGCACATCAGCCTGCCACGCGCGCTCCAAGCCGGCAATACAACACTTCCTGTAGGGTTTGAAAGTGAGGCGCGCTGCCTCATTCAGGACGCAGGCATGCCGCAGCAGGGCACGCCAGGACTCTTCGCGGCCCTGGGGGGGAAGCCGGTAAAATTACGAAGTTAGAACTGGGGAAAACGAATATTCATCTTATAGCAGACGAAGAGAAACAGGATCGCGCCCACGATCGAAAAAATGAGCCCGGCGGGATGGAATCGTTCGTTTCTCGGCCGCGCAAACATATGCGTAAGCGCGCCGCCGATGATCGATCCGATGATGCCCAGCACGATCGTCCAGAAGATGGTCATGTGCATGTGCATCACCGATTTCGCGATAACTCCGGCGATTAGTCCGATCAGCACATACCAGATTAAGTGCAACATATCCTTTTCCTCCCTCCCAACGCCGCGAGTATAACCCAGGTTAATCCTCAAGCACACCCAGGTCGGCAGCCGCGCTGCGTTGACTTGGTGCGCGGCAAAAACTAAGATATGCGCCCAGTGGCGGACTCTTCCTCTCGCATCGGACAAACCGTTTCGCACTACCGCATCGCTGAGAAACTTGGCGGCGGTGGCATGGGCATTGTCTATAAAGCCGAAGACACGCGGCTGCACCGCTTCGTGGCGCTGAAATTTCTGCCCGACAATGTAGCCAAAGACGCACAGGCGCTAGCGCGTTTCGAGCGGGAGGCGCAAGCGGCGTCAGCTTTGAACCATCCCAACATCTGCACCATTTACGACATTGGTCAGGAAGAGGGCCAGGCTTTCATCGCCATGGAACTTCTGGAAGGCGCCACGCTGAAATATCGCATTGCCGGTCGGCCTCTGGACGTTGAAACGCTGCTGGCGCTCGGCATTGAAATCGCCGAAGCCCTCGACGCTGCTCACGTCAAAGGCATCATTCACCGCGACATCAAGCCTGCCAATATTTTTGTTACCGAGCGAGGCCACGCCAAGGTTCTCGATTTCGGGCTGGCCAAGGTTACTGCATCAAGAGTCGGGGCGCGCAACGCGGATACTCTGGCCACTTTTGGAGTGGACTCCGAACAGCTCACCAGTCCGGGCAGCACCCTGGGTACCGTCGCGTACATGTCCCCCGAACAGGTTCGCGGGAAGGAGCTCGACGCACGTAGCGATCTCTTTTCCTTTGGCGTGGTCCTCTACGAAATGGCCACCGGCGCGCTTCCGTTTCGCGGCGAAACTTCCGCGGTGATTACCGACGCCATTATGAATCGCGCCTTCGCCAGCCCGCTGCGACTCAATCCCGATCTGCCCGCCAAATTCGAAGACATCATCAACAAGTCTCTCGAAAAGGATTGCGACCTTCGCTATCAATCCGCTTCGGACATTCGCGCGGACTTGAAGCGCTTGCGGCGCGATTCGGACTCCGGCCGAATCTCCACGCCCCGAACCGGTGTCGTTTCACAGCCCGCGCCGGAACCGTCCGGCTCGTCGCGCACATCCATCAGTGGGAATATTGCTGCGCCCACGGCCGAGCAGTTGCCGCCCGGCTTTGCGCGAAATAAATACCTTCTTCCGGTTGCCGCAATCGCCGCAGTTGCGATCATCGTTGCCGTGGTTTTTGCCGCTTATCATTTTGGAGCCGGTTCCAGGGCGCCCGGCGAGTCGGCAAAGATCGTCCAAATCAGCCATTGGGACAAACCAATGGATCACGCCAGGTTATCTCCCGACGGCCACACGGTGGCATTCACTTCGCCCATCGGGGGCATCTCGCAAGTTTTCATTATGCTCACCTCGGGGGGCGAGCCGCTGCAGTTAACCAGTGATGAAGCCGACAAAGTTGTTTCCAGCTTCTCCCCTGACGGGACCGAGGTTTACTACCTCAGAGTCTTCGGGCGGGACGAGAGCTGGGTGGTACCCACACTCGGCGGAAGCCCCCACCGCGTCGTAAGTGGTCACGCTTTGGCGCCTTCGCCCGACGGCGCATTCCTCTATTACACCAAGATAGGAACGCGCGCAGTTTTTCGCGCCAATCGCGCGGGCCTGGGCGAGGAGCAGTTGTTTAATTTTGACGCTGCTAACTTTCCGATTGTTCGCATTCTTCCATTTCCCGATGGAACCCGCCTGCTTGTCTTCACTGCCGATTCTATTTCCTTCATTGAAACCTTCCACGCCTACGTTCTGGACCTCTCGCAGCGATCCTCTCTCGATCTGGGCGAGATTTCCGGAGTTGTGGGCGCCATAGCGTGGGCAGAAGCGGGAAAGTCAATTTTGTTCAGCCGCACCGTCAACGGATTGACCAATATCTGGAAATTTAATTTGAAAGACAAGACCTCGACGCAGGCCACATTTGGAACCGGCCCGGATGAATCGCCCATGCCTGACCCTGCGGGAAAAGGGCTTTATCTGGTAAGCGGCAAATCTTCCGGTTTCCTGACGGCATACAACATCGCTAGCAAGTCCTCGATTGATATCGCCTCGGAAAACGCCACGCAGCCGGCAATTTCGCATGACGGCAAACGCTTGATGTACATCACCATTCCGGCAAAGGACCGCATGGAACTCTGGGTCGCCGATATCGACGGCAGCAACAAACTAAGACTTTCCACGGCTACTTCGTTGGCCACAGCGAGCTGGGCGCAAGATAATACCCGCCTCACTTTTATCGTGGAAGAAAAGGGCCAGCCCGGTAAAGCTTACATTGTCAGCGCCGACGGCAGCGGTCTTCACCCGCTTACCTGGAATGGCGGGACGATTCAAAGTGTCCTGTGGAGCGGCGACCAGAAATCCATTTACGTCAACAGCTTCGACAAAGGCATTCCTAACGGCACCATCTGGCAAGAAAGCGCCGAGGGCTCGTCGCCGGAGAAACTGATCGATGGTTGCGGTTTCGCCTGGGACGTAGCGCCCGGTGGGCAATATCTCCTCAGCCTGATTCCGGGCGGAGATAAAGCGGGGATTTACGGGATTTCCATCGCAGAAAAAACGTGCACGTCCCTGGTGCCGGGCGTGGTGACCTTCAGTATCTTGTTTGCGCCCGACGGCAAATCGATCTTGTACGCCATTCCCGCGCGCCGTGACGTCACGATTTACCGGCAGAACTGGCAAGCAGGAAAACTGCTCGGCCAGGCACAGGTTGCCGTGAAGCTTCCGTTTGCGTTTCCCCTGGTCAGCGGCGGGAACGCCTACGACATTTCGCGCGATCTTTCCACTGTCGTTTATGCACGCCCCGGCGGCCACGCCGACCTCTATCTATTAAGCCAAAAATGAGTTTTAGGTAAGCCCGCCGCCCTAAAAAAAAACGCCCCAGGCAGGCGAGAGACTTCCACCGACCCGGGGCGCACGATAAGTGAAACAATGCGAAGCGGCTTACTTTCCGGATTCCGTGCGCAAATTATTGTTCACGGAAAACACCCCCGAAACTCCGTTCGCGCGTATGTTGGCAACGTTCTTTTCCCCTTCCGTGCTGACCACGCCTTCCAGCGTCAAATGCCCGTTCTTCACCACGATGTGAATGGGCTGCTGGATTCCCACGGAATAGCGCTGCAACATCGGATCGCCGTAAATTGCGCGATACGCCGCCCAGCGAATGCGATCGTCATTGGGCGATGGAGGAAGCACCTCAATCTGATTGACGACGGTGGTTACGCCTTCAATCCGTTTCACCGCGCCCTCCGCATCCGATTTCAGCGAAGGACGTGTTACTTCACCGAGCAGCGTCACGTTATCCCCATCCACCTTGAAGGCCAGATTATCGAACACCGAAAAATACGGCAGCATCACCAGTTCGTGCCGCACTTCCCGTTCCAGCCGCTGCTGGATTCTGTCGGAATCCTTCGGCTGGCGTTGCTCCTGGGGAGTCGTGGAGGCTCGGACGGCGGGGGTCGTCACAGCGATCGTTGCCGCCAGGGCCAGAGAAGAAAATAGAGCCACACCTCTTTTCGAGCGAATCGTCATAGATCACCTCGTCTTATGTCATCTAGCCACAAGCACAATGCCGTCTTACAGATACCTCTGCCGGGCATTCGCTCTCTAGGTATTAGATGCTCGCCAGCGCCGCGGATTTGCATCTGGAAAAAAATGACCCTGATGCCGCGCCTTAGCTCTGTCGCCGACACACGAAGCGGCGTAAACTCGTTCTGGAATCAGCCCGCAAGCGAAAAAACAACCGGACATGCAGCCGGCTATGCAAGACGACACCGACATTGGCGGCCGCTCTCCGCGATTTCCCGTGACGCGCTGGTCCGTCCTGCTCGCGGCGCGCAGCGAAGATCCCGCCCAGCGCACGCGCGCGTTCGAAACCATCGTCTCCGGCTACTGGAAGCCGGTCTACAAATACATTCGCATTCGCTGGAACAAATCCAACGAAGACGCCAAAGATCTGACCCAGGAATTTTTCGCGCGCGTAATCGAAAAAGATTTTCTCGCGAACTACGATCCCGCGGCGGCGCGGCTGCGCACCTTCCTGCGCGTCTGCGTCGACAGGTTCCTCTCCAACCAGGAAAAATCCGCGCGGCGCCTGAAACGGGGCGGCGACGCGGTGATGCTGCCACTCGAGTTCGAAAGCGCGGAAGCCGAGCTGGCCTGCGGCGCCCACGCCGCCACCCTTTCCACTCCCGCCGCCATGGAGGATTATTTTGAGAAGGAATGGCTCCGCCATCTCTTCTCGCTTTCTCTCGATGCTCTTCGTCTGCAGTTAACCGCGGACGGCAAGCTGATTTATTTCCGTCTGTTCGAGCGCTACGACCTGGAAGAGGAAGACGCCGCGCGTCCCACCTACGCGCAACTCGCCCGCGAATTCGGTGTCACCGCCACCGCGGTCACAAATTATCTGGCCTGCGCCCGTCGCGAATTTCGCCGCACAGTTCTCGAGAAATTGCGCGACATGAGCGCCACCGAAAATGAATTTCGCCGCGAAGCTCGCGCCGTCCTGGGAATCGACCCGCTATGAAGTGGCTCTCCGATCACGCGCTTGAGCGCCTGCGCGAAGCGGCCGAGTCACCGGATCTCTCCGGCACGCGCTACCGCCTGCTCGAGCGCCTCGGCCGCGGCGGCATGGGCACCGTCTATCTCGCGGAAGACTCCGCGCTCGGCCGCCGCCTGGCGCTAAAGGTTCTGCATGAGCCGGACGCGCCGCCCGATCTCGCCGCGCGGCTGGTCCACGAAGCACGCATTCTCGCGCGGCTCGAGCATCCCGGCATCGTGCCGGTGCACGACGTGGGAACGCTCGCCGACGGCCGCGTGTTTTACACCATGAAGTACGTGCACGGCGCGCGGCTCGACGAGCATGTTCACTCCGTCCCAGCGACCTCCGATCGTTTGCGCCTGTTCCAGAGAATATGCGAGGCAGTGGCCTTCGCTCATGCGCGCGGCGTACTGCACCGCGACCTGAAACCCGAAAATGTGATGGTCGGGCCGTTCGGCGAAGTCCTGGTAATGGACTGGGGCGTAGCCAAAATACTTCGCGCCCCTGCAACCCGCGAAGCAGCGGCACAGACAGTCCACGCCACTGGCGTGCCCGCGCTTGACGCCGAAGAGATTCCCGCAGCCAGCACCGGACTGCCCGGAAGTTTCAGCCTGCTCCCTGCGGATACCGCACACGGAACCGTGCTCGGAACTCCCGGCTATATGGCGCCCGAGCAAGCTCTCGGCGACACACAAAACCTTGACCAGCGCGCCGACATCTTCGCTCTGGGAGCGATTTTATTATTTCTGCTCACTGGCAGTAGACCAAAATCTGGCGCTGCAGCGAATAGCAGCGCATTCAGCGTCTCGGGCGTCTCGGGCGGTCCGGGCACTCGCGTCCCGCGCGCTCTTCAGGCCATCTGCTCCAAAGCCATGGCGCACAGTCCTTCCGGGCGGTACTCTTCGGCACAAGAGCTGGCCGCCGATGTTGCTCGCTATCTCGACGGCCTGCCCGTTGCCGCGTATCCGGAAAACCTGGTGGGTCGCGCCGCACGGCTTGTTTCGCGGCACCGCGTGGCCGTCCTCCTGGTGGCGGCCTATCTGCTCACGCGCGTGCTTCTGCTTCTCGTAATGGGCCGTTAGCCTGTAACGGCGCATGCCGCTGCGTCAGGATGCACAAAACTTTAGCCGTGATACTTTTCATCTTTATTCCGGCCTCGTTAAAGGATTTGGAAAAAGCGTGTAATAGAAGATCAAGCGGGGAACACAGCGCCCGCATCGTCACGAAGTGAACGCTAAGCAAATGTCTTAAGGCGCAAGTTAAGGAGCGAAATGAATAAAATCTTGCTGGGACTCATTCTGGGAGGAATCCTCGGCGTATTCGACGGGCTGACCGCCTGGTTCACGCCCGACGCCCGGGCGGGAATCGTAGGAATCGTGATTGGCTCAACGATCAAGGGAATTATTGCCGGTATCGTAATCGGTTTCTTCAGCCGGAAATTCCATTCCCTGCCGCTGGGCATCGCGTTTGGCCTGGCCGTCGGCCTGCTGCTTGCGTTTCCCATCGCCTACATGCAGCACAAATATTATTTTGAGATTATGCTTCCCGGCGGCATGGTCGGCCTGATTGTGGGATATGCCACGCAGACTTACGGTGGAAACCCGCAGCTAGCCAACGCACGCTCCTGAAGCCACAGACGAAGAACTAGGAGGAAAAATGAATTGCCGCTTTGCAGTTATTACGATCTGTAGCGGGATATTCGCCCTGGCAGCCTGTGTAGTCGCTGCGCGCGCGCAGGGCAGCGCGCCTGCCGCCGTTTCAACTGCGCCCAAATCCGGTTTCCGCGCCGAGTTTTTGACCGAACTGACTGTGGTGCAGGGCCGGCTGCTTCGTCTAGCGGAAGCCATGCCTGCGGAAAAATATACCTGGCGGCCGGGCGAGGGTGTTCGGTCGGTGAGCGAAGTGTTTCTGCACGTGGCCGCGGCGAATTACAATTTGCCCGGCGAATGGGGCGCCACGCTGCCCGCCGGCGTGGTCACGCGCGGCTTGGAGAAGTCCACCACGGAAAAGTCCGCGGTCATAAAAATCATGCAGGATTCATTCGGCTATCTGCGGTCCACGATCGCTTCCATGTCCGACGCGGATGCGGAAAAAAAGGTGGCCTGGTTTGGTGGTGAAAACACCTACCGCGGCCTGCTGCTATTCACCATTCGCCATATGGCCGAGCATTTGGGCCAATCGATTGCTTACGCGCGGATGAACGGAGTTGTCCCACCCTGGACAACCGATTTTGAGAAGGAAACGAAGAAGGACCCGCCCAAAAAGCCGTGAGCGGCTCTAAATTGGGCAGCGATAAATTGAATCACAACACATCGGACGGCGATGCATAGTGTAGCGATGCAGTGAGTTTCGATAAACCGACTGGAATGAATAAAGATTCGCTCGCGCCATTTGCTCGGCGGAAATATCTCAGCCTGGAAACGCTGCGCGTAAATGGCCGGGCTGTTGCCACGCCTGTATGGTTCGCCGAATCGGCAGGCGTCCTCTACGTCTACTCCCTTGCGGAGTCCGGCAAAATAAAACGCATCCGCAACAACCCGCAAGTGCGCGTGGCTCCATGCGACATGCGCGGCAATCTAAAGGGTGGATGGCTTCCTGCTGCCGCAAGCCTGCTCGAAAACGATGAAGCCCGCCGCGCAGGCGATCTGCTGAATCGAAAATACGGCTGGCAAAAAAGAGTTCTGGATTTGTTCGCGCGTTTTCGCCCGCGTCCGCGCGCTTACATCGCCATCCGCCTGGACCAGGCGCGCGCGCCTGCTCGCACCAGCGGGTCTATCCCGCAGGCTCCTGCGCCAGCTTCGCCAAGGTCTCAGTAAATGGCGCGCGCGCCACACCGCGTTCCGTGATAATCGCGGCAATGAACTTCGCCGGAGTCACATCAAACGCCGGATTTTCCGCCGCCACATCCGGCGCAATGCGCACGCCGCGCAGGTGCGTCACTTCCTCCTGCGGCCGCTGTTCGATGGGAATGTGCTCTCCATTCGGAATGGAAAGATCCAGCGTGGAGAGTGGAGCAGCGACATAAAAGGGAACATCGTGTTCCCGCGCCAGCACGGCCATCGGGTAGGTCCCGATTTTATTAGCGGTATCGCCGTTTGCGGCGATGCGGTCCGCGCCCACAACGATCGCGCCAATTTTTCCGGTCTTGAGCGTATGCCCCACCATGTTGTCGGTAATCAATTTCAGCGGGATGCCTTCCTGATGCAGCTCCCATGCAGTCAGCCGCGCGCCCTGCAGGTAGGGCCGCGTTTCCGGCACCAGGATTTCCAGCTTGTGTCCCTCGCGCACGGCCACGCGAATCACGCCCAGAGCCGTGCCGATTCCGCCGGTGGCCAGCGCTCCGGCATTGCACTGCGTCATCACGCGCCCATCACGCGGCATCAGCGCAGCGCCGAAATGCCCGATGGCCTCGTCCTGTTCGCGACGCTCGCGATGCACGGCCAGCGCTTCTTCGACTAATGCCTCGCGAATTCGGGGCAACGCGCCAGCTGCCGCGGGGTTTGCCTTGGCGACCTCCGCGTCAAATTTGCGCCGCATCCGCGCCAGCGCCCAAAAAAGATCCACGGCGGTGGGCCGAGTCTTGGCCAATACATCGCAAATCTGTAAAAATTCCGCGCGCAATTCGGGAATGGTTTGCGCGTGTGACTGCCGAGCCCCCAACGCCGCGCCCATCGCCGCGGCTACTCCGATAGCCGGTGCGCCGCGGATGACCATGTCCTTGATGGCGCCAGCTACGTGGCGATAATCCGTGTAGGTGTGATACACCACTTCGCCGGGCAGCCGCCGCTGGTCCAGCATCACCACGCCCTCTTGCGTCCACACTATTGGTTCCACCGGTTGCACGCTGAAGTCTCCGTGTCGCGCTGAAAAGTATTTGCCCGTGGGAAAGCGGATCCGAAATCCGGTTAGAAATGCCGCAGGCCGCCCGTAGCCACATAGGTCCCAAGAAAAAGCAGCCCGTTGTAGCCCAGGTGAAGCAGATAGCTGACCGTCACCGACCCCGACCAGGCCCGCGCCGTGGTGAACACAATTCCTACGGCCACCAACAGGCTGATCTCTCCCCAGCCGCCCCACAACTGTTCCGCGTGCATCAGTCCGAAAAACGTTCCGGTGAGGATTACACCAATCACCACGCCGAATCTTCGCGCCATCACCGGATAGAGAAACCCTCGGAACACCGTCTCTTCCACCAGCGGCGCGACTAACAATCCGAAAGCCATCATGTAAAGAATGCTGCGGCGGTCGGCCAGCAAAGCCTGGATGGGAAGTTTTGCGTTTGTGCCTACGAAGATCGTGGCGAATTGAACGCACACCGCCAGCAATGCGCCCCCGCCCAGAAACGCCGCAGTCTTTCCAATTCCTGAAAGCGCCGAAGTGGCCGGCACGGCTTCGCCCGGCTTGACCGAGCGACGCGGAAACCCTCGCCACCCCAGCGTGCGCCACACCGGCCCGATGGTGCGCATGCGCACCATGGTGTAGAGATAAGCGAGCAGCAAAGCGAACCACGCCGCCTGCCGGCAGACGATGAACGCGGCATTGGTGGTTGCAAATTCGATGATTTTTTCGGGCTTCACTCCGGCGAAGCTGATGGCCAGCCACGCGGCCACGTCGTTGGCCAGTTCCAGCATGCCTAAGCCGAAAAAAATAAAAATCACCATGTCGACAAAGTCCCATGGTGCGTTCAGATCTTCGCGCACCGCGGCGGCTGGTGGGGGCGTCCTGCCGCCTGCAACCACCCCGGGTGGCACACCGCCGGGAGTACCGCGTAATAGCGAGGGCTCACCCGAATGCTCCCCCGGCGTCACCTCGGGCGAAAGCGCAGGTGCCGCGGGGACGGCGGGGGCCTCAGCAACAGAATCGTCAAGCGGAAAAAGTGGCTCGGGCATCTTCTGATTTTACGGGTTATTGCGGCTTTCGGCTATCTGCTTCCACCAGCGCCGCTGCCAGCAGCGGCAACAGCACCTCGTGGTGCCCGGTCAGCGAGTAACCGTGCGATCCCGCGCCGGTAGTGGGCCGTTTGACCACATTCTGCTGCGGCCGGTACTGGGAAATAAAATCGAAGTTGGCGGTGGTGATCGGAGCGAGCCTGGTGCCCAAATTTCGCGCCACGGAAACTGCTTTCAGAAAAACTTCCGGCAGAATTACCGCCGAGCCCCAATTGAGATAGACGCCGCCAGGCTGCATGCCTTTGACCAGCGCGCAAAACAGCCGGAAGTCGTGATGCGTCGCCGCGCCCAGCGCCGCGCCATCAGCCGCGCGATGCATGTGCGGAATGTCCGTGCCGATGGCCAGATGCACGGTCACGGGAACGCGAGCGCGATACGCCGCCAGCAGCACGCTTTCCCGCGGGAATCTAGCGCGCAGCCGCGGGCTCATCAACAATTTTCCCGCGGCCTCTCCCAGCCCGATGCCGCCGCGCTGCGCGCCCATCGCCATTTCGTTCAGGTAGAGCCCGGTCTCTTCGGCCATGCCGAACTCGCCGCGGTCCAGCACCGCATCCACATCTTCCGATGTATTGCCCACCAGCGCGATCTCAAAATCGTGCACCAGCGCTGCGCCGTTCATGGCGATTCCGCTGACAAATCCGCGCCGCAGCAGATCGATGAGCACCGGCGCCAGGCCCACCTTGATGACGTGGCCGCCGATGCCCCACAGAATCGGACTTTTACGCGCGCGCGCCTGCACGATCGCCGCGGCCACCGCGCGCAAATCGTTTCCCGCAAGAATGCGCGGCAGCGACTTGAGAAACTCGCCGACGCCCGCGCCGCGCCGGTGCGGTTTGGCGAAGTCGGCCACGGTCACTTTGCTTCGCCGCCCGGCCAGCGGATAGGTCTTGATGCGCTGCAGACTCAGCGGCTCTGCGTCGTAGATGCTCGCTTTGGTTTTCATGCGGAAAGAATCCGGGCCTAGCGCCTGTTATGTAGCACAGGCGAGAGTGCCTGAGCTACTACCCCGTCGCCAACGCTGCCGTTTCAACAGAAGCGCCGGTCGCTATCTTGGCCTTCCCGTTCGCGGACGACGAACCTGTTCCATTCGTCTTGCCCGCGCCGTTGCCATTCAATACGCGAGCCAGCGCCGCGCCGGTGTACGACTTCTTCACTCGCGCTACCTGCTCCGGGGTACCCTGCGCCACGATGCGTCCGCCCGCCTCGCCGCCTTCCGGCCCCATGTCGATGACCCAATCGGCCTGCTTAATCACGTCAAGGTGATGCTCGATGATAATCACCGTGTTGCCCAAGTCCACCAGCCGGTTCAGTACCAGCATAAGTTTGTTGACGTCGTCAAAATGCAGCCCGGTAGTCGGTTCGTCGAGCAGATAAAACGTGCGGCCGGTCTGACGCTTGGAAAGCTCCTTGGCCAGCTTGATGCGCTGCGCTTCGCCGCCGGAAAGAGTGGTGGACGATTGGCCCAGCTTTACATATCCCAGCCCTACGTCTACCAGCGTTTCCAGCTTCATCTTAATCTGCGGAATATTTTCGAGCACGCCGTTGGCTTGTTCGATGGGCATCTCCAGCAGATCGGCGATGGAATGGCCCTTGTAACGCACCGCCAGCGTTTCGGAGTTGTAGCGACGCCCGCGGCACACCTCGCAAGTCACGTAAACGTCGGGCAGAAAATTCATCTCGATGCGCCGCAACCCATCGCCCTGGCAAGCCTCGCACCGTCCGCCTTTCACATTGAAGCTGAAGCGTCCCGGTTTGTAGCCGCGCTCGCGCGATTCCGGCAGCATGGCAAAAAGTTCGCGGATGGGAGTGAATACGCCGGTATAGGTAGCCGGGTTGGAGCGCGGCGTGCGCCCGATGGGCGCCTGGTCGATGCGCACAATCTTATCGATGTTGTCCACGCCGCGAATGGCATGGTGGTCGCCCGCTTTATCCATGGCGCGGTAAAGCTGTCCGGAAATGGCACGGTACAAAATGTCGTTCACCAGAGTCGACTTGCCCGAACCGGATACGCCGGTGACCACAATCATCAGCCCCAGCGGAAACGTGACATCAATCTCCTTCAAATTATTGGCGTGCGCGCCCACCACGGTGATGGTCGGCGCGCGACGCCGTTCCGGCACGGGAATTTTCATGGCCCCCGACAAATACTGCCCGGTGAGCGAAGCTGCGCTGGCTTCGATTTCGTGAGGCGCCCCGATGGCCACGATGGAGCCGCCGTGATCCCCCGCGCCGGGGCCCAGGTCCACCACAAAGTCGGCGCGTCGAATGGTTTCTTCGTCGTGCTCCACCACCAGTACGGTGTTGCCCAAGTCGCGCAGGCGTTCAAGCGTCCGCAGCAGGCGGTCGTTATCGCGCGCGTGCAGCCCGATGGAAGGTTCATCGAGCACGTAGAGCACGCCGCGCAGCTTCGATCCAATCTGCGTAGCCAGCCGTATGCGCTGCGCTTCTCCGCCCGAAAGCGTCGCCGCCGAACGGTCGAGGGTCAGGTAGCCCAATCCCACGTTGAGAAGAAAATCCAGCCGCTCGCCGATTTCGGACATCACGCGTCCGGCAATTTCCCTTTGCCGCGCGGTGAGTTGCGCGACGATGGTGTCCACCGCGGTACGCGAGCGCCCCAGCGATAGCGACGTGAAGTCGGCGATGGAAAAACCGCCGACGCGCACGGCCAGGCTTTCCGGGCGCAACCGTTTTTCCCCGCACGAAGCGCATCGCGCCGGCGACATATACTGCAGCAGCCAGTCGCGATAATCCTCCGAGCGGCTCTCCTCGAAACATGTGTGCAGGTATTCGAGCACTCCGGCAAAGCGCAGGCCTTTCAACGCCTGGCTGCGCGCATCGCCCGGCGCGCGTGCCGGCGCAGCGTTTTCGGCCGGGGCTTTCGACGCGCTCGTCGCCGCGCCCTTGGGAGCGCCCTTCGGCGAAGCAGGCGGACTGCCGTAGAGAATCAGGTTCTGGGTAGCGCGCGAAAGTTTTTCGAACGGGGTGTCGAGGTCGAAGCTGTAGGCGATAGCCGCCAGCTTCATGGTGCGCTGCAGATTGGCCGCGCCTGCGCCGGGCCCCAGCGCGCCTTCAAACAACGGCTTGGACCAATCCACGATGACTTTGGTGGCGTCGAAATCGTACTTGGATCCCAGCCCGTTGCATTCCGGGCACGCGCCATAGGGCGAATTGAAGCTGAAAGAGCGCGGCTCGAGCTGCGGCACGGAGATACCGCAATCCGAGCACGCCAGCCGCTCCGAGTAAGTCTGCTCGCTGCCGCCCACCACCGCCACGGTGACGATGCCCTTGGCCAGCTTCAGCGCCGTCTCAATCGACCGCTCCAGCCGCGTGGCGATGTCCGACTTCACCAGCAGCCGGTCGATGACCACTTCGATGGTGTGATTTTTTCGGCGGTCGAGGCGGATCTCTTCATCCAGGCTGCGCAGCTCGCCATCGATGCGCGCGCGCAAGTAGCCATCGCGCGCAAATTTTTCCAGCTCCTTGCGGTATTCGCCTTTTCTTCCACGCACCATCGGCGCCAGGATCATGATGCGGTCGCCGGGTCGCGAAAGCTCTCCGCCCAGGATGGCCTTCACGATCTGCTCGGTGGATTGCCGCGTAATCGGCTTACCACAGCTTGGGCAGTGCGGCGTTCCAATCGCGCTGTAGAGCACCCGCAGGTAGTCGTAAATCTCGGTAATCGTGCCGACGGTGGACCGCGGCGAGCGGCTGGTGGTCTTCTGCTCGATGGAAATAGCCGGCGAGAGCCCTTCGATGGAGTCCACTTCCGGCCGCTCCATCTGGTCCAGGAACTGCCGGGCGTAGGCGGAAAGGGTCTCCACGTAGCGACGCTGGCCCTCGGCGTAGAGCGTGTCGAAGGCTAGCGACGATTTGCCGGAGCCGGAGGGCCCCGTGATAACAGTGAGGCTATTGCGGGGGATTTCCAGGCTGATGTTTTTCAGGTTGTGCTGGCGCGCGCCGCGAACGACGATCTTCTTTAGGCCCATTCAGTGTGTCCGGAGCGGTTCTGACCCGCCTGGCGCCCCTCAGCGGGCTTTGGAGCGGCCAGATTAACCTTCCACGATAACAACGCGCCGCGGCTGGGTCAAGCCGACGATTTCGTGAGCGTTTAGATTTGATTCGTGAGAAGCGCTGCGGATTTAACGTAAGGCCGGGCACATGGACGGGTTCCACCGGCTCTACATGGGTTTCCCGGGGGGTCTCAGGAAAATTTACCCGCGCTATAAACATTTTACCCATGGTGCGCTTGCTAGCTGCTGCGCTTACAACACTTTGCGTTTGGCCACGAGCGTGCCATATAGAACTGCTATGAGGGGAAGGTAGGCGGCGAATCCTTCTTAACGGGGGATTTTGGGCTGGGCCCGCCTGCTCTTTCCCTCTCTTTTTTTGCCTTTTCTTCTCCGAAACCCCCGACCTCTGCAAGAGAACTCCCGTGAAACGAATCAGCTTTAGCGTTTGCGCTTTGCTCGTGGACATATGCGTAATAAGGGGTGCAAACGCGTGGGGGCAGGTAAACCCATTAACTTGGAGCACCTTCCCAAAGTGATTGGCGCGTTTTAATCGGCAGGCGCCGGTGCGGCCGCCGCTGGTTCCGCGTGCTCGCTAAATCCTTCCTCAACTCCGCTCAGGTAGTAATGCACGATGGGCGTAATAATCAGCGAGAGCACCATGGAGATCAGGATTCCGCCGATCACGGCGATCGCCAGCGGCTGCAACATCTGCGAGCCGGCGCCCCAGGCGAAGGCCAGCGGCAGCATTCCCGCCACCGTGGCCATTGCGGTCATGACGATAGGCCGCAGCCGGCGGCGCCCCGCCTGCATCATGGCTTCTTCACGCGAGTAACCCAGCTTCCTGAATTTCTGCTCGGCATCCAGAAGCAAAATTCCGTTCTTGGCCACGATTCCGATGACCATGATCACGCCCATAAATGAAGAGATGTTGAAGGTGATTCCGGTGATCAACAGCGACAAAAATACTCCGGAGATCGAAAGCAGCGCCGAGGAAAGAATGGCCAGTGGCGCCGCGAACGTGCCGAACTCGAAAAGCAACACGAGAAATACCAGGATCACCGCCAGGATCAGCACCAGCATCAGGTCGTGGAACGAGCGCTGCTGCTCCTGGTACGTACCGCCGTACACCACGCGAATGCTGGGAGGCAGGTGCAGGGCGTCCACCGCATCCTGCACCTTCTTGATGCCGGTGCCGAGATCCACTCCTTCGAGCCGCGCGGTCACCGCGACGGAGCGCTGCAAATTTTCCCGGCGAATCTCGTTCTGTCCGGGCACTTCGGTGATGGTAGAGAGCGCACCGAGCGTCGCCGTCTTGCCCGTGGAGCTCACCATTACGGTGTTGGACATGGCATCGAGCGAGGCGCGATTGGCCTGGGGATATCGCACACGAATGGTATAGGCGCGTTCGTTCGCCACCAGCGGCGTCGTCGCCGGCTCGCCTTCGAGGATGGCCACTGTGTTGGTAGCGATTTCCTCCGGCGTGAATCCCGAGCGCGCCGCCACCACGGGGTCGACGTTAAAGACCACGGCCGGACCGCTGATGGTGTTCTCGATCCCGTTCAGCACGTCCACTACGCCGGGAATTTTCTTGATGGAATCGGCCACGCGCGTAGCCGTACTCTCCAGCACCGCCGGGTCCGTGGCAAACAGCTTGATCTGCACCGGCTCGGGCGCGCTGGTTAGGTCGCCAATCATGTCCTGCAGCAGCTGGATGAACTCCTTATCCACCTGTGGTTCCTGCTTGCTGATCTCCACGCGCAGGTCGGCCACCACATCGTCCACGCTGCGTTTGCGCTTGGCCTTCAACTTCACGGAGATGTCGCCGGTATTCGCTTCCGTCACTGCCGCCAGCCCGAGCTGCATCCCGGTGCGCCGCGAAGTGCTTTCGACTTCCGGCACTTCGTGGATTATTTTTTCCAGGTGGCCCACCACCCGGTCGGTTTCTTCGAGCGAACTGCCCGCCGGCATGATGTAGTCCAGGATGAAGCCGCCCTCATCCATCGCCGGGAGCAGATCCGAGCCCGTATTGCGATAGCAGGCATAGGCGATGACGATCAGCGCCAGGCTGATCAAGAGGAGCCACACCGGCCCGGCCAGCGCGCGCCGCAACCAGCGCTCGTAAAACGTCACGATGCGTCCAAAGAAACCTTGCATCTGGCGGTCTTCCGCTTCCAGCAGGCGCTTGGTGTGTTCCTCCTCGGTCAATTTTTCCCGGGAGGCTTCCGCCGTCTTGGCGCTGTCGGTGGTTTCACGCAGAAAATACTGGCTGAGCGCGGGTGTCCAGGTAAGCGCCAAAGCCAGCGAAGTAAACAGGGCTACGCTCATGGTGATGGCCAGCGCCCCGAAAAACGTTCCGGTCACGCCGGTAATCGAGATGAGCGGGAGAAAAACCACGACCGGCGTGATGGTCGAACCGATCAGCGGCTTTGTGATTTCTTTCAGCGCGCTGCGCACCGCCTCGTGGCGGTTCAACCCGGAATCGCGATGCAGGACGATGTTCTCCACCACCACGATGGCGTCATCGATCACCAGCCCCACGGCCGCGGCAAGCCCGCCGAGGGTCATGAGATTGAAACTCTGGCCCATGAGCCGCAGCGCAATACACGTGACGAGAATGGTTACCGGAATCACCAGACCGGCGACGATCGACGTGCCCCAATCGCGCAGGAACAGCACCAGGATAATGGAAGCCAGGATTAACCCGATCAGAATCGCGTCGCGCACGCTACTGATGGAATCGCCGACGATGATCGACTGATCGTAAAACGGGGTCAGAACCACGCCCGCGGGCAACGTCTTCTGGATCAGGGTTATTTCCTGGTGCACATCGCGCGCCACCTGCATGGTGCTGCTGTCCGGTTGCCGGTTGATATTCAGCAGCACCGCCGGCTTCCCGTTAGCGGTGACAATCGTGTACACCGGGCGCACTCCCGGCGCTACTTCCGCCACGTCGCCGATGCGCACCGGCACACCCGCCAGCGTGTTCTTGATCACCACGCCGGCGATCTGCTCCGGGCTGCGCAACTGCGCGCTCACCAGGCCCAGGAAGAGCTGGTGGTTGCGCGCCAGAAGCCCCGGTGAATCGATAATATTTGTGCGCCGCACCGCCTCGAGGAGGTCCGGCACGGTTACGCTGGTGGCCAGAAGCCGCGCGGAATCGGGCGAAATGTGGAACTCCGGCTCTTGCCCGCCCTGAATCACCACGGTGGAAACGCCATTCAGGCGATTCAAGCGCGGCTTGAGCTCATAAGTGGCAAGTTCCCAAAGCTGCGTCTGCGGCACCGTGTCCGAGGTGAGGCTATATCCCAGGATGGGAAAGCTGGCGAAGGTCAGACGGTTGGTCATGATCCTCGCGCCCGGCGGCAAAACCGCTCCCACGCGAACCAGCGTAGCGTTCACGCGCTCCAGCGTCTGGAACATATCCACGTTCCAATCGAAGTAGAGGTCAATCTCCGCCGAGCCGCGGCTGGTGATGGAGCGTACCTGCTGCAAGCCCTGCACGCTGTTGACGGCTTCCTCGATAGGCCGAGTGATGGTGACCATCATCTGATCGATCGGCATGACGCCGTTATCGATGGCGATGACGATGCGCGGGAAGTTCGTGGTCGGAAACACAGCGATGGGAATGGTGAATGCCAGATAGACGCCCACCAGGGCCAGCACCAGAATCAGGAAAATGATGGGCCGGGAGTGCTGGGAAATGCCGGACGAAGATGGTGGCGTCACAGCTTGTTACCGCGGGTGATGGAAAAATTTATTGGGGCGGAATCCATCGGCCTAAGGCTCATCTTTCTTCTCTTTTGTCTCGCCCGGTTTCGGCGGCTCGACCACCTGGATCTTGGTCTTGTCGGCTAGTCCGAACGCACCCACGGTTACCACGCGCTCGCCCGCCTTGACCCCTTCCACAATCTGCACCTTTTCGCCCTCGCGGATGCCAACTTTTACCGGACGCTGCTCCGCGTGTTGCTCCCCTTTCTCCTCGACAGCGATCATCACCGTGCTGGCGCCGTCCGTGCCGGTGAGCAGTGCAGCGGCGGGGATGACGATGGCATCGCCAACCGTTTGCGCCAGCATGTTCACGGTTACGCTCGAGCCCGCTTTCAGTTTCTGCCCGGCATTTTTCGTCTGAATCCACACTTCCACTGTGGTGCTGTTGGGGTCCAGCGCCGGACTCACCAGCGTGACTTTCCCGGGAATGGCTTCGGTCTCTCCGGGCACGGTCAGCGTGGCTTGCGCGCCCACTTTGAGGCGCGCCGCTTCCGTCTGCGCGATGTGCGTTTTGGCGATCACTTGCGAGAGGTCCATCACCGTCATCAGCGGCGTGCCTGCCGCGGCCATTTCTCCGGGAAACAGCGGCCGGTCGGTGACCACTCCGTTGATGGGGCTGCGGATTTCCGAATAACTCTTCTGCGCTTGCGCGCCGAGATATTTGCCCTTGGCCTGGCCGAGCTGCGCCTGAGCCGATTTCAACGCTTCCTGCTTGCCGAAGCTCTGCACCGCCTTCAGGTGTCTATCCGCCAATTCGTACTGGTTGCGCGCCTGCGTCAGCGCTACCGCGGCTACGTCTAATTCCTTGCGTGGCAGCGCGCCCTGCTCCAGCAGGGACTTCCGGCTGTCATAGACCTTTTGCTGCGCGTCGAGCATCTGCTTGGCGATCTGGCGATCCTGCTCGGCCTTCTGTGTATCTTCGGGCAGGCTCATCCCCGTGCTGGTCTTGTAAGCTGCTTCCGCCTGATCGTACATCCCGCGGTTTTCGATCTCCGAGGCGATCAGATCGCTGTTCTCCAGTTCCGCCAGCAACTGGCCCTGCTTCACCGGGTCTCCCCGCTTCACGTAGAACTTTTTCACGGGAGCGCTGATCTTGGGCACCAGAGCCGCCTGGTTCAGCGGGAAAACAACCGCCTGCGCGGTGACCATTTCGTGAATGGGCTGCACGGCCGCGGCTTCCAGTTGCACGCTGACCACCGGCTCGACCTCGGCGACTTTCTTGGTGCAGCCCGCCACGAGCAGGCAAAGCGCAGCGATTCCGGCCGCGGTTGCAGTGGCCGTTTTGGATATTGCGTCGGGCGAGAAGAAATTTCGCGTCCACACTCTTCTCTCTGCCTGGTAGTCTTTTTTATTGCCAGCTGGGTTTTTGGGCACGTCTACTCTCATCCTCTTAAAAGTTTCCTGTCAGCGTTTTCAGATTGGCTAGCGCTACACGATACCGCACCAGGGCGTCATCATAGGCATTGCGCGTCTCGACCAGCAGGTTTTGCGCGTCTACCACGTCTGTCACCGAGACCTCAGCGGCCTGGTAGCGCAAGAGGGACAACCGGAGATTCTCAGTGGCCAGCTGCGCCGCCCTGGCCAGCATCACCAGCTCGGCGCGCACCGCGTCGGCCTCATGATAAAAACTTTGCAAGTCGCTCAGCAGCAGCCGTTGCGCATACGTCAGTTCCGTGCGCGCTTGCTCCCTGCGCAAGCTGGCCTGGCGGACTTTACTTTGTGTGGCTCCCCAGTTCCAGATGGGAAGCAGCAGCGTCGCTGTCGTCGAATATCCCAGCAGCGGTAGTCCGTTGCTATCGCGCGTGGCAAAGCGATTGGCATCGATTCCGTAGGCATAGTCCACCGATACAGTCGGCAGATAACCGGTCCACGCGCTAAACACTTCGCGCTTCGCCGCCTCCAGCGTGGACACGGCAACTGCCAGTGCGGGATTTTTGCGCATTCCCATCGCCTGCACTTCCGCGTAGGTGGGCAGCGCGTCAGCAGCTTGTGAATCGTCTACCACGGTAAAGTTCAAATTGAAATTAGGAAACAGCAATACCGCCAGCCCCAGGCGCGCGCGTTCCATATCTAATTCAGAGTCCCGCAGCGCCTTCCGTTTTTGCTCGTACTGAATATCCGCTTTGATGGCGTCGGAGTGCGCCACTTCCCCGCCCTGTTCCAGCTTATTGGTCAGATCGAGAAAGCTCTGGGTATCGCGCACGCCTCCCTGCGCGGTCGCGTATTTGCGCTGTGCCGCCACCATCCCGTAGTAGGCCGACGCAACTGTGACCACCAGCCCGCGTTGGGCAATCACCGAACGCGCCTGCGCCACCGCTTCGATCGCGGCAGTGCGCCGGTAGTCGGCGAACCTGGCGGGGTCCAGGATCGGCGTATGCACCAACCCCTGAGCGATATATTCGTGCACGCCGTTGTTGGGCAGGAACCGGCCTGTGGGCGATCCGTTGCCCTGCGTATAGATGTACTGCGTATTGAAGGCTACGGAAGGGAGCAGTGCCGATCGCGCCTGCACGTGATCTTCGTGGGCCACGCCCAGGTCGGTAAACGCCGCCTGGAAGAACGGAGAATTCTTTTTCGCGCGCTCCAATGCGTCCGCGAGGGTGAGCGTCAGTGGCGCTCCGGTTCCGATGGCTTGCGCGTAGGACGAGGGTAGAGCATCAGGTGCCTCTGGGAGCGTGCTGAAAGGTTGCGCGTTTTCCAGCGGTGGTGGTTGCGGCGGAGCCGGCGCAGTAACCGGCGGCGCTGTGGTCTGCGCTGCCGCAGGCAGGGTTATCACTCCCATCGTCAGCGTCATCATCAGGGCCGCAGTCAGGCAAAACGCCCCGGCCGCTAGCGGCGAAACTCGATACTTTTTCCTCGCGTTAATGTTCGGGATAGTCATGCTGTTCACGCTAGTCGTCTTCATCATGTTCATCATGGCGGGTAATCCTTATTGGTTTTCCTGCGGGAATGAAGGTATCGCAGGTGGACGACATGTTCAACCTATGGGGAATCTATGAAGATTGGCTGAAACCAGGATAAAATTGCCTTCAGAGTGGCTGCGGGCCGCGCCGCTTGGCTCGTGGGGCGTGGCCCGCAGCCACTCTGAACACAGTTTCATTTCGGCTTCATGCCGCCTTCATTTCCCGCGGCGAGTATGATGAAGGGACCATGCGTATTCTGCTGATTGAGGACGAATCCAAGGTATCGGATTTCGTCGCTCGTGGTCTCTCGGACGAACGTTACGCGGTAGACACCGCGCGGGACGGCAAGAGCGGCCTCGAATTCAGCACCACCTACCAGTACGACCTGATCATTCTTGACCTGATGCTCCCCAAAATCAGCGGCGCCGACGTGCTGCGGCAGATTCGCCGCAAGAACACCACCGTGCCCGTCCTGGTGTTAACTGCGCGCGACAGCATTCAGGACAAAGTAGGCATCTTCGAAGCTGGCGCGGACGATTACCTCACCAAGCCTTTCGCTTTTGCCGAGCTGCTGGTGCGCGTCAAAGCCCTGCTGCGCCGCGGCCCGGTCAATCGCGCCAGCACCATCCGCGTCGACGATCTCGAGCTGGACCGCCTTTCGCAGCAGGTCAAGCGCGCCGCCAAGCGCGTGGAGCTCACTTCCAAGGAATACTCCCTGCTGGAGTATCTGATGTGCAACGCCGGGCGCGTGCTCTCCCGCACTATGATCATCGAGCACGTGTGGGATCAGAGTTTCGACGGCATCACCAACATCGTCGACGTCTACGTGCGCCATCTGCGCACCAAGATCGACGAAGGCCATGAGCGCAAATTGATTCGCACCGTGCGCGGCGTGGGATATTCCATCAGCGATGGAAGTGAAACGTGAACACTCATTCGCTACGCTTCCGTATGACCGCCTGGTACGCCGGACTGCTGGCCGGTTTTTTGTTGCTCTTCGGTCTTGCCGTCTACCTGGGGCTCAAGCACTATCTCGATTCCGGCCTCAGGAATTCGCTTTCCCAGCAGACCCGCTCCATCGCCGAAAAACTGCTGGTCGATGTCGACCACCGGGGCGAGAAGCACGTCGCGGACGAGGCCAGCGAGAACTACTCCCCGGAGATCAACGGCCGTTTTCTGCGCATCACCCGCGCGGACTCCAGCACCCTGTATCAATCCAGCCAGCCTCGCGACGGCAGTTTCGACGCCACGCGCGTTCCCATCCTTCGCGGCCCGGTCAAGCAGGAATTTTTCCGCGACGAATTTGTCGGCGGTCACCGTCTGCTGTTCCACACGTTTCCCTACACCACGCCGGAGGGCAGAGCATTCTGGATCGAGGCGGGCGCGCCCTACCATCCGGTAGCCGAGCTGCTGGATGACCTGCTGATTATTCTGGCCTTCGGCACGCCGCTGATCATTGCCGGCGCCATCGCCGGTGGCTACTGGCTGATGCGCCGCGCGCTGCAGCCCGTGGACGACATTACCCAGCAGGCCGAGCGCATCACTTCCCGCAATCTCAGCGAGCGGCTATCCGTGGCCGCCACGGGTGATGAGATCGAGCGCCTCTCGATTGCGCTGAATCGCATGATCGGCCGCCTGGACGATGCGTTCCAGCACATCAACCGTTTCTCCGCCGACGTTTCCCACGAGCTGCGCACCCCGCTCACCATTTTGCGCGGTGAGCTCGAGTCCATCGCCCAGCGGCGTCTGCCCCCGGAAATGCTGGAGATGATCGGAAGCGCGCTGGAGGAAACCGAGCGCCTGGCCAAAATCGTCGATCACCTGCTGACCATCTCCCGCCTGGATGCCGGGGAATCGCGTACATTAAAAATTCGCCTCGACCTTGGGCAGTTGGCCATTTCCACCGCCGATCAGATGCGCCTGCTCGCCGAAGAGAAGTCTATTTCGCTGGTCTACGAGGTGGCCGAAGGCGTGGAAGTCGAAGGCGATCCCGCTCGGTTACGCCAGGTCATCGCCAATCTGGTCGACAACGCCATCAAGTACACGGCGAAAAACGGCCAGGTGAAGCTGCATGTGGCAGCTTCGGGCGGCAAGGGCATCCTGGAAATTGTCGACAATGGAGTGGGCATTTCAGCAGAAGCTCTGCCCAACATCTTCGAGCGCTTCTACCGCGCGGATCTGGCGCGCACGCGCTATTCCAGCGGCGCGGGCCTCGGCCTCTCCATCGTGAAGGCCATCTGCACGGCTCACGACGCTGAGATCAAAGTATTCAGCACCGAAGGAGAAGGCAGCCGATTCCGCGTCGAACTGCCTTTGGCCTCGAGCCTCTCTCTCAACGAGTCACGTGCAAACTCCCCGCGCGCCGCAGTTTCCAATCCGGCTCAGTAGAGAGCGAAGCAGGTCTTCGGGTAAGCGTCCACGGTGGATCGCTAGCCGTTATCTCTCTATAATTAAGCCAGTTATGCAGCAGACCAGCTCAATTTCCAGCGGTAGCGCCATCCTGAAAGTTGGTACGCTGCAACCAGCCGCGGGCACGCTTTTCCGCGCAACCTTTACCCGTTATCCGTCAGCCCGTGTTTAACCCAATGGCGCGTATCGAACAGAACAGCGCGGCCTTTGGTTTAAGTTCTACCCTACGCTCCAGGCTGTTCTACGCTTGGGACGAGAAGGAGCATGCACGGCGCGAGCTACGGAATCCAGCGTGCCTGAAAGCATGCAGAAGGAGCTGAGCGATGAAGAATACAGTTCGACTCACAAATTTTTGCGGGCGCCTGTGCGTAGCGCTCTGCCTATTGATTCTCGTTGTGCAACCGGTTTTCGCGTTCAATGATCCACCTACGCGCGTGGCCCGGCTGAATTATGTGCAGGGGGATGTTTCCTTCCAGCCGGGCGGCGAATCGGACTGGGGCTGGGCTGCCGTGAACCGGCCCATGACTACGGGCGACAGCCTGTGGACCGGAGATAGCTCGCGCGCGGAGTTGCACGTCGGGTCCACGGCACTCCGTGTAGGCCCGCAGACCTCGGTCTCCTTCTTGAATCTGGACGACCGGACGATGCAGACCCAGTTGAACTCCGGCACCATCGACCTGCGCGTGCGCAATCTTTATGGCAACGTCATCGAGGTGGATACTCCCAATATTGCATTTACCGCGCTGCGGCCGGGAGACTACCGCATTACCGTCGATCCCAATGGGGATTTCACCACCATCACGCTGCGCGCCGGGCAGGGCCGGGTGGATGGAGGAGGCCAGGCATTCCTCGTGGATGGAGGCTCACAGGTTCAAATCTCCGGCACGGACTATATTTCCTATGACGTTTACGATCTGCCCTCCCGGGATAATTTCGACCAGTGGTCCTACACCCGGGGGCTGCGCGAAGATCGTTCGCGGTCGGCGCGGTACGTTTCCCCGGAACTCACCGGCTACGAAGACCTCGATCAAAATGGCACCTGGCGGGTGGATCGCAATTACGGCCCGGTATGGACTCCCACGCATGTGTCGCAGGATTGGGCGCCCTACCAGCAAGGCCACTGGGCTTGGGTAGATCCGTGGGGCTGGACGTGGGTGGACGACGCGGCTTCGGGATTCGTCACTTCCCACTATGGCCGCTGGACGTACATAAATAATGGGTATAACAGTGGCAACAGTGGTCAAAACAACGGAGGATACAACAACGGCGGATATAACAGCGGCTCCGGCAACGGTGGCTATAACAATGGCTCCGGCAACTACAACAACGGTTCGAACAATGGCTACTGGGCCTGGGTCCCGCCGCGCCGTAGCGCGAGCCGGGGTGGATATTCGCAGCCTCCCGTCTACTCCCCGGCGCTGGTCTCCTTTGTTGGAGATTCGAACTCGTGGCAAAATTTTGGCAATGGCGGCGGAGTGGCGTGGTTTCCCCTGGCGCCCGGCGAAGTCTACGTGCCCGCGTACCAGACCAGCCCGGCGTATATCACCCGGGTGAACGTCAGCAACACCGCGGTGCAGCAGCCGGCGATTACCAGTGCGGTGAACTTCATCAACAATCAGGTGGCGAATAACCAGGCGAATAATCAAGCGAATAATCAGGCGAATAACCAAGCGGCGAACCGGCCGGCGGCCAACCCGCCAGCTGTGGTCTACGCGAATCAGAAAGTGGCCGGCGCCGTTACTGCCGTGCCCCGCGCAACCTTCGTGAACGCGCAGCCCGTGGCTCCCGCTGCGGTAAAAGTTACCGTCAGCGCAGTTGCGGCAGCCCCGGTGGTTCGTGCCGCTCCAGTAGCGCCGGTGAAAGCAAGCGTGATGGGAGCCAGCGCTGGCAGCGCGTCGGCGGCCCAGGCTGCGACGGCTCCAGCTGCAGGCGCGCGCGCCTCGAATGCTCCAGCCCCGGCGGCACCTGCTCCGGCGGCATCAGCTCCCGCGGTTCACACTGCCGCGGCTCCGCC
>JAAFGT010000020.1 GCA_010365215.1 Acidipila sp.
GTCTTGGGCTCGATGGCGAAGGTGATGGAGGGCTCGGGGATTCGAGCCGGCGGATAAAAAATGGGCGCGGCTTTTTCGCCCAGAGTTTCGCCGGTGATGGTTTCTTTGAGTTTGGCCACCGCGCCGATGTCGCCGGCGTGGAGCTCTTGAACTCCGGTGGCCGTCTTGCCCTGCATGATTTGCAGATGCTGAAGGCGCTCGGGCACGTTGCGGTTGAAATTTACCAGCGTGGCGTCATTTTTCAACACCCCGGACATTACTTTGAAATAGGTGATGCGCCCGGCGAAAATATCCGCCAGCGTTTTGAACACAAAAATCGAGACGGGCTGCGCGTCCTTGAGCTGCCGTTCGATGGCGTCGCCTTTGCGGTTGGGTTCTTTGTACCCGGTAGTCTTTTCCTTATAAAGGGCCGAGGGCATCATGTCGGCGAGGAAGTCGAGGATGGCGTCGCAGCCGATGCAGTGCAGCGCCGAGCTGACCATCACCGGGAACACTTTTTCTTTGTCGAAAGCTTCGCGCAGCCCTTTGGCCAGATCGTCGAGAGGCAGGGTACCTTCGGCGAAAAATTCTTCCATCAGCGCGTCGTCGCCCTCGGCGATCATCTCTACCAGTTTTTCGTGCGCGTCCTTGGCGGTCTCGGCCATCTCGGCGGGAATCTCTCCCACTTTGGCTTTGCCGTCCCCATCCGGCGTGTAGAGGTAGGACTTCATACTGATGAGGTCGACGATGCCGCGAAAACTTTTCTCCCGCCCGATGGGAAGATGGATGGGAACCACTTTGCGGCCGAAGGCATTTTCGATGGAGGCCAGCGCGCGGTCGAAGTCAGCCAGCTCGCGATCCATCCAGTTGACGACGAAGGCGCGGGGGATGTCGTACTCGACGGTGTAGTCCCAAACTTTTTCGGTGACCACTTGCACGCCCGCGACGGCCTCCACCAGAATCAGCGCGCAGTCGGCGGCGATCATGGACGCCTTGGTTTCATTGACGAAGGTGCTATAGCCGGGCGTATCGAGCAGATTGATCTTGGTGCCTTTCCATTCGGCGTAGGCCAGCGAGGTCTGGATGGAGATTTTGCGCGCAATCTCTTCCTCGTCCCAATCGGTGGTGGTGGAGCCGTCGGAGACTCGGCCCAGGCGGTTGGTCATGCCGGCGGTATACAGCAGAGCTGAGGTGAGTTGAGTTTTTCCGGAATCTCCGTGGCCGAGAATGGCAACATTGCGGATGCTTTCGCCGCTGTAGGCTTTCATCGTGTACCCCGGCAGTCGCTGTATGTTCCTGCCCTGGCGGCAGGCTCGGGCGGTAGGACTGGCTCAGCCCCAAATGCGGGATGCTAGCACAGCGCGAACGGAGGCTTCAACTGAGAGGAGCATTTACCCGAGCAGCGGCGAGAAACTCGGCGGCACCAAGACGTCGTGGTTGATGCGGGGTACGCGCGGCGGCGCCGATCACGCCGGTGCCGATCACGCCGGCGATTTGACGAAGCGCAACGCTACGGAATTCATGCAGTAGCGCTGGCCGGTGGGACGCGGTCCATCGTCGAAGACGTGGCCCAAGTGAGCATCGCACTTCTTGCAGCTCACTTCATCGCGGGACATGCCCAGGGTCATGTCGGTGGAGATGGAAATGTTTTGTTTGGAAATCGGCGCCCAGAAGCTGGGCCACCCCGTGCCGGAATTGAATTTTGTCGTGGAGCTATACAGCGCGGTGTCGCAGCAGATGCAGCGGTAGATGCCTTTTTCGTAAAAGTGATCGTAGGGCCCGCTAAAGGCACGCTCGGTGCCGTGCAGCCGGGTGACTTCGTAAGCATCGGCGGTAAGCTTTTGCTTCCACTCGGCGTCGGACAGGACGATGGTCTGCGTCGTGACCAGTCCTTTAGAGACGCCGGCGTCGGTAAACTCCTCGATCTTGATGCTCTTCGGCTTGGCGTCGCGGCCGGAGTTTGCGCGCGGCGGGGCGAAAGAAGCGCGGCCTATTTTCCAGGCGAACAGCCCGGCACCGGCAACCGACGCGCTGAAAAGGAATGCTCTACGATTCATGGCCAGTCCTTGATCGCTCCGGGTAGAAGACCGGCGGAGCGCTGAATTTCATTTTCACATACTGCGACTCTAGACCGTGCACCTTTACATAGTTTGATGCGCCGCGCGGTAAGAACGATCTCATCTGCCATACGGCTTTTTAACGCTCGTTGGATGTCGCAGGCCCGACAATTCAGCCAGCGAGGTGCTCACACGCTGGTGATGAAGGAGCCGTCCGGGGCTACGTAGCCGTAGGCCATGCGTGGCGTGCTGTGCGCGAAGCCGACGCGCCCGGCGCGATCAAGCAGGATCAGGCCGCCGGTTCCCTGCGTGCGAACCGCAAGAATTTCGATACTTTTCTGTGCCGCGCGGAAGGCAGCCCCCTCGGGCTCTCCCGTGGATTCGTAGCCGGCGCGCAGCAGGTCCGCGGCCGTTTTTGCGAGCACCACTTTCATAATCGCTTCACCCCAGCCGGTGCACGAAATGCCGCCGGCCTGTTCGTCGGCATAGCAGCCGCAGCCGATGAGCGGAGAATCACCTACGCGGCCGGGCCGTTTGCAGCAAGTTCCGCCGGTGGAAGTCCCGGCGACGATGCGCCCTTGCGAGTCCATGGCCACGGCTCCCACAGTTCCGGTGGCGACCGAGCTTGGCGAGCCAGGCGTGCCGGGCGAGAAGTGAAACTCGTCGCGGTGGCCGTGCACGCTGCATTGCTGCCAGGCCCGGCGTTCGCGCGCAGTGATTAATTCCTCGGGATCGCAGAGCGCCATGCCCTGCTCGACGGCAAATTTTTCCGCGCCCGCGCCGACGAGCATGAGGTGTTCGCTCGATTGCAGAATTTTCCGCGCCAGGCGGATGGGATTGCGGATGCGCTCGACCACTGCCACCGCTCCGGCTTTGAGAGTTTGCCCCTCCATAAGGATGGCATCGAGAGCGACGCGCCCCGCGGCGTTGAGATGCGAGCCAATCCCTGCGTCGAACTCCGGATGCTCTTCCAGCGAAACGATAGCCGCTTCCACGGCATCGAGGGAGCTGCCGCCACGTTCGAGAATGGGCCAAGCGACGGCCAACGCCGCCTGGCAGCCAGCGCGGCAAGCGGCGACGGCCGCGTCGGGAATGGACCAGGCGCCGCCGTGAACGATGATCGATGGTTTCACAGGACCTCCTGTCGACGAAAGCGACGGCCAGGAAACGAACCGCGAGCAGAAGGGATGGCGGAGAAATAAGATGGGCGAGACGAAAGCGCGTGAGGGTTAATCGGCGTGCTGTGCCGCGGAGCGCGCGGCGATCTCCGGGCGCTTGGGCACAACCTCCACCAAATTGCCGGCTTGAATTTCCTTCCAGGTATGCACGATGCGTTGAATCACGGAAATATTCGGTCCAATGGCCAGCAGCCAAAGCGCGGGCCCCACACGATTGCCCAGCGCGCCGAGGATGAGCAACACAATACGCTCCGGGCGCTCCCAAAACCCGGCTTTGCAACTGGGGATGAGCGACTCGGCGCGAGCTCGCGCGTAGCTGACCATCACCGACCCGGACATAGCCACGCCTACCAGCACCGCGTAAAAGAAGCGGTTGACGCGCGCGTAGTAGACCAGCAGGCCGAGGAAGAGCACCAGGTCGGAGTAGCGGTCGATCACAGAATCAAAAAAACCGCCGAACGTGGTCACGCGACCCTGCGCCCGGGCGACGCGACCGTCGGTCATATCAAAGATTCCGGCGAGGATCATGACCGCGCCCGCGGTTTGAAAGCGCCCCGCGGCGAATAACACGGCGGCCCAGAGATTTACGACCAGGCCAATAAAGGTGAGGACGTTGGGATGGATGCCGGTGGCGGCGAGGCCGCCGACGATCTGGTACAGCAGCCAGTGACCTGCTCTACCGATACCGCCGGTGATAGTGGTAGCCATGATGGCAAGACTTCATGACGATGCGCGCTCGCCGCGGAGCGCGCTCAGACTTCGTCGTGGATGGTGCGCAGCTTGATGATCTCGAGTTCTTTTTTCCCCGCTGGGGTTTGCACGTCGACAGTATCGCCCACCGTGCGGCCGAGCAGCGCGCGGCCAATGGGCGACGTGGTGGAGATCAAGCCTTTTGCAGCGTCGGATTCTTCCGTAGTCACGAGCTTGTATTCGATCTTCACCGAACGTGCCGTGTCGAGGACCGTCAGGCGCGACCCGTAGGCTGCCCTGTCGCGGGGCAGGTTGTCCAGATTCATCATGGAAACGTCGGACAGGCGCTTTTGCAACTGCCCCAGGCGGGCGGAGAGATAGCTTTGCCGTTCTTTGGCGTACTTGTACTCGGCGTTCTCTTTGAGATCGCCATGCGCCCGCGCCTTCATCAACTCTTTGGGCAGCTCGAGATTGAGCTCGTGCTCGAGTTGCAGCAGTTCTTCTTCGAGCTTGCGCTTCAGCCGTTGTTCGATTTCGCCCATTGTGAGAAAACCTGCAGGAATTTATCCGCTAATTTTGTAGGAATATCCGCCGGAGGGCGCAACCAAGAGTGAACCCTATTCCGCCATTAACAGGGAAAAAAGCGGGGAAATATCACGCACTTCGTGAAGCTTCCCACGACGCAAACATACCACCGACGCCGAGTATTGGCAAACAGAGGGGCTTGGAGCGCATGGCGGAGAAGACGCTAATCGCGCCATTCCAACGGCCAAGTTCTTGCTAACGGTTGAGAGCGACAGCGGGGCTGCTGGTCCGTTTTGCCCAAAGACTGCGCAGCCAAGACTGCAACCGATCCAGGTAGATATAAACCACGGGCGTGGTAAAGAGAGTAAGGAGCTGGCTGAGAATTAAGCCGCCAACGATCGTAATTCCCAGCGGGCGACGGAGCTCTGATCCAACGCCAGTTCCAAGGACAAGCGGTAGAGCCCCTAAAAGGGCCGCCATGGTGGTCATCATAATCGGACGAAAACGGAGGAGGCATGCCTTGTAGATGGCTTCCACCGGAGAGGTGCCTTCTTCGCGTTCCGTCTGCATCGCAAAATCGATCATGAGAATGGCATTCTTTTTGACAATCCCAATGAGAAGAATGATTCCGATGAGCGCAATAAGGTTCAGATCGGATTTAGCGATGCGAATGGCGAGCAGCGCACCGATGGCTGCGGATGGGATCGTGGAAAGAATCGTAATGGGATGGATATAGCTCTCATAAAGGATGCCAAGAACGATATAAACGGCGGCGAGGGCAGTGAGAATCAGTATGGGCATGGTGGAAGAAGAATCGCGAAACGCCTGGGCGGTTCCTGCCGAAGTGGTGTGCACCGTGGAGGGAATATTTAATTCACGCTGGGCTGCTTGAATATGCTCGAGAGCAGGTCCGAGAGAGGCTCCCGGTACAAGATTGAAAGAAAGCGTGATGGCCGGAAAAATGCTTTGATGATTAACAGAAAGCGCGGTAACGGACGGTTGGTAGCGGGCGAACGCGCTGAGCTGAACAAGCTTTCCCGTCTTGGATGGAACATAAATAGTCTGCAATGCTTCCGGCCCTTGCTGGGCTGCGGGCGCGATTTCGAGGATGACGTGGTATTGGTTTAAGCCTTTATAAATATTGGAGACCTGGCGCTGGCCAAACGCGTCGCTCAAGGTATTGTCGATATCCAGAATGGAAACCCCCAGGCGAGCGGCGGTGTCGCGGTCGATGACCAGCTCGCTTTCCAGACCGTGCTGCTGCTGGTCTGAGTTTACGTCGCGGAGCTCGGGGACTTGGCTCATACGCTTCATGAGAATTGGAGCCCAATGCGTAAGGTCGGCCAAATTGTCCGCCTGCAAGGTATATTGATACTGCGCTCCGCCAAACCTGCCGCCAATCGTGAGGTCCTGAACCGATTGGAGAAACAATGAGGCGCCGGGGACTTTCGCGCTGTTGCGGCGAATGCGCGCAATCACCTCATCGGCGCTAAGCTTGCGCTCTCGCAAGGGCTTGAGTTGAGCGAACATACGCGCGGTGCTGCCGCCGTTACCACCGCCGGCGAATGCGGTTACCGTGTCGATGGCCGGATCCTGCAACACAATCTCCGTGAACTGCCTCATTTTTCCGGACATGGCGGCGAACGACAGGTCCTGATCACCCTGAATCAATCCGGAGATGCGGCCGGTGTCTTGTTGCGGAAAAAATCCTTTGGGTGTGATCCAGAAGAGATAGACGTTCAGGCAGACCGTACCGATGGTCAGCAGCAAAATCAGGAACTGATGGCGCAGAACGGAGCGCAGCGAGACATCATAAACGTTAAGAAGTCCATTGAAAGCGCGCTCGGAATATTGATACACGCGGCCATGTCCCTTGGAGTCGGGGCGCAGAAAGCGAGCGCACATCATCGGCGTGGTGGTGAGGGAAATCAGGAGGGAAACGCCGATGGCCGCGCTAAGCACAACTGCAAATTCACGAAAGAGACGGCCCACAATGCCGCCCATCAGCAGAATAGGAATGAAAACAGCGATCAGGGAGACGCTCATGGAGAGCACGGTGAAAACAATTTCGTTGGAACCTTTCATGGTGGCTTCGTAAGGACTCAAGCCCAACTCCATGTGGCGGGTAATATTTTCAATGACCACGATGGCATCGTCTACAACGAAGCCGGTGCAAATGGTCAGGGCCATCAGCGACAGATTGTCCAGACTGTAGTGGCAAAGATACATCACGCCGAATGTGCCGACGAGGGAGAGGGGAACGGCCACGCTGGGAATAATGGTGGCCCGTACGTTCCGCAGGAACGCAAAAACCACGAGAATCACCAGAACAATCGAGATCATCAGAGAAATTTCCACATCGTGAACGGAAGCTCGAATGGTGATGGTGCGGTCGATGATGACGCCGAGGTGCAGCGAAGGAGAAATGGAGGCGCGCAGCAGCGGAAGGACGGAGGTGATGCGGTCTACAGTGTCGATCATATTGGCGCCAGGCTGGCGAAAGATGGCAATAATTACGGATGTCTTGCCGCCTGATAGACCCAGATTTCTCGTGTCCGCGACGGAATCGATAACCTCGGCAACGTCCCGTAAGCGCAACGAGGCGTCTTGTTTGCCGGCAATAATTAGGGGCTGATATTCGTAGGCCTTAAACAATTGATCGCTGTCGGAAATGGACCAGGAGCGCGTGCCGTCGGAGAGTGATCCTTTTGCCAGGTTTGAGTTCGCGGTGCCTAATGTTTTTCGAATGGTTTCGAGGCTTATTCCGTAGCTATTGAGCTGCGTGGGATTCACTTCCACGCGGACGGCGGGACTGGAGCTGCCCCAGACGAAGACCTGCCCTACGCCGTCGATCTGCGCCAACTTTTGCGCGAGAATGGAGTCTGCCGCGTCATAAATCTGCGCCTGCGGAACAATCTCCGAGGTCAATGCCAAAAGCAGAATTGGAGCGTCGGCCGGATTGACTTTGCGATAGGTAGGCTGAATCGGAAGGTCGGCGGGCAACTGGCCGCGAGCGGCATTAATCGCAGCCTGGACGTCGCGCGCCGCAGCATTAATGTCGCGGTTGAGATCAAATTGCAGAATGATGCTCGTGGAGCCAAGGCCGCTGGAGGAGGTCATCTGGGTGACGCCGGCGATGCGGCCGAACTGGCGCTCGAGGGGTGTGGCCACGGCAGAGGCCATGGTTTCGGGGCTGGCGCCGGGCAACCCAGCGCCAACAGCAATCGTCGGGAAATCGACTCGCGGGAGCGGGGCCACGGGCAAGAAACGGAAGGCCACGGCTCCGGAAAGAAAAATAGCGATGGTCATAAGCGAAGTGGCAACCGGGCGACGAATAAACGGCGCGGAGAAATTGGAGGAGAAGTTCAATTGCTAATCTCCCGCCGGCTCGGCAGTCATCTGTTTCGGGGAGTTGCCGGCTTGCCAGGGAAAGCGCCGGGCGAGCCAGTCAAACGCGAGATAGACCACTGGCGTAGTGTAAAGGGTCAGCAACTGGCTCAGGATCAATCCGCCCACGATGGTGATGCCCAAAGGACGGCGGAGCTCCGAACCGACACCGCTGCCTAACGCCAGGGGCAGTCCACCGAGTAGCGCGGCCATCGTGGTCATCATGATCGGCCGGAAGCGCAGCAGGCAAGCTTCGTAGATGGCGTCGACGGGCGCTTTACCTTCCTTGCGCTCAGCCTCCAGCGCAAAATCGATCATCATGATGGCGTTTTTCTTGACGATGCCAATCAGCAGAATGATGCCGATGAGGGCGATCACGCTGAACTCGGTATGAAAGAGCAGAAGAGCAAGAATTGCGCCTACGCCGGCGGAAGGAAGCGTGGAAAGAATGGTAATCGGATGGATATAACTTTCGTAAAGGATACCCAGGACGAGGTACACGACGATGAGCGCGGCAAGAATAAGAATGGGTTCATTGGAAAGCGATTTGAGGAAAGCGGCAGCGGTGCCTTGAAAGGCAGCTTGAATACTCGCGGGCATGGCCAGCTGGGCGCGTGCGCCGTCGATGGCATTGGTCGCTTCCCCCAGAGAAACATCAGGAGCCAAATTGAAGGACAGGGTCACCACGGGGAACTGGCCCTGATGGCTGATGACCAGAGGGGTGCTGCCCGCTTCGAAGCGAGTGAATGCGCTGAGCGGAATTTGCTGTCCTTTGGAAGAGTGGACGTAAATATTTTTGAGAGAATCGGGATCCTGCTGAAATTGCGGGCCGGCTTCCATCACCACGTGATACTGATTCAACTGGGTGAAGATAGTGGACACCTGGCGCTGGCCGAAGGCGTCGTAGAGAGTGTTGTCTATATCCGCAGGAAGAACTCCCAGGCGTGAAGCGGTATCGCGATCAATGGTGAGAGTCGCCAAAAGACCTTGGTTCAACTGATCCGTAGCGACATCGCGCAATTCCGGCAGGGCTTTGAGCTTATCGACAAAGAGCGGAACCCAGTAGCTGAGCTCCTTGGGATCGACATCTTCCATGGTGTACTGGAATTGGGTGCGGCTGACGCGGTCTTCCACGGTGAGATCCTGCACCGGCTGCATAAACAGAGTAACGCCGTTGATCTTGGCCAGCTCGGGCTGCAGACGGCGGATGATTTCGGATGAAGTTATTTTTCTTACGGAGAGAGGCTTCAAGTTAACTTGAATGCGGCCGCTATTGAGAGTGATGTTGGTTCCGTCGATGCCGATGAAGGAAGAAAGAGTCTCCACCGCAGGATCCTTGAGAATTACATCCGCCAGCTGCTGCTGGTAGCCCGCCATGGCAGCGAACGAAGTGTCCTGCGGAGCTTCGGAAACCCCCAGGATGACGCCGGTATCCTGCACCGGGAAAAACCCCTTGGGGACATACATGTAGAGAAGAATCGTGGCAACGAGCGTAGCCACGGTGACCAGCAAGGTGGTGCCCTGATACCGCAAAACGATTTGCAGTGTTCGTCCGTAAAATGCGATCACCTTGTTGAAGATATTCTCGGAACTGCGATAGAAGCGGCTCTGGTCTTCTTCTTTCTGGTGACGGAGAAGCTTGGCTGCCATCATCGGCGTAAGCGTCAGCGAGACAAAGGCGGAGACCAGAATAGTGACCGCCAAAGTGATGGCAAACTCCCGGAAAAGGCGGCCGACGATATCACCCATGAAGAGCAGCGGGATGAGCACGGCGATCAAAGAAACGGTAAGCGACACAATCGTGAAACCGATTTGTTCGGAACCCTTCAGCGCGGCTTCCAGGGGTGATTCTCCAAGCTCAATATACCGGCTGATATTTTCGACCATGACGATGGCATCATCGACTACGAAACCAGTGGAAATGGTCAGAGCCATAAGAGAGAGGTTATTTAAACTGTAGCCCAGCAGATACATCACACCGAAGGTGCCCACGATCGAGAGCGGTACAGCAATACTGGGAATGATGGTGGCGCGGATGCTGCGTAAAAAAAGAAAAATCACCATGATGACCAGCGCGATAGTGAGGATTAGAGAAAACTGCACATCCGCAACCGATGCGCGGATGGTGGTGGTGCGGTCGGTGAGGACGTTCACCTGGATAGATGCGGGCAGGGCTGCTTTCAGCTGCGGCAGCAGTTTATTGACGCGATCCACTACGTCAATGATGTTCGCTCCTGGTTGCCGCTGAATATTCAAAATAACAGCGGGATTGCGATTGGCCCAGGCTGCCAGTTTTGTGTTTTCCGCGCCGTCGATAATCGTGGCCACGTCGGTCAGGCGAATCGGCGCTCCATTGCGGTAGGCAATAATCAGCGTGCGATAGGCCTCGCTGGATATAAGCTGATCGTTGGCGGCGATGGTATAAGCCTGGTGGGGTCCGTCAAAGGTTCCCTTGGCCTGATCCACATTTGCCTGGGTGAGGGCAGTCCTCAGGTCTTCCAGGCTAAGTCCGTACGATGCCAGGGCGGTTGGGTTTGCCTGCACACGCACGGCCGGGCGTTGACCGCCACTGATGCTGACCAACCCAACTCCGGAAAGTTGGGAAATTTTCTGCGCCAGAGTGGTATCAGAAAGGTCTTCGACCTTCGATAACGCCAAGGTCGGTGAAGTAAGCGCAATGGTGAGGATCGGCGCATCGGCAGGATTCACTTTGCTATAAATGGGAGGATTTGGCAGATCGCGTGGCAGAAGATTCGAAGCGGAATTGATCGAGGCCTGCACTTCCTGTTCGGCGATATCTATATTTAAATCTAGATTGAATTGTAAAGTGATGAGCGAACTTCCAAATGAGCTGGTGGAGGTCATTTGAAGGAGGCCAGGAATTTGGCCAAAGCTCCGCTCGAGAGGCGCGGTGACGGAAGATGCCATTACATCGGGGCTGCCACCGGGATAGAAAGTCTGAATCTGGATGGTGGGATAATCGACTTGCGGAAGAGCGGAAACCGGCAACTGGCGATACGCGACGTACCCAGCGAGCAAAACTCCAACCATCAACAGTGAGGTAGCGACGGGCCGCAGGATAAACGGCCGCGATGGATTCATCGCGGTGACTTTCCTGTAGCCGCGGCACCAGAAACGCCCCGTCGTCCGCCGGCTTGCACTGCGGGATTGGAAGGTGGCGCGGCCGGCGAGCTCGGCGCAGGGGTGGGTTTAATTTTGCTGCCATCCTGCAATTTGTCCTGGCCGTCGATAACCACCACTTCGCCCGGCTCAACACCCGAACTTATGCCCGTGGAATTGCCCACCGTTTCTGCCACAGTAACGTGCCGGCTTTTAACGATACCGTCATTCCCAGCTACGAAAACGTAGGTTCCGTCCGGGCCGCGCTGGATGGCCGGGGTAGGGACAATGGCAAGGTTTTTTTTCGTGTCGACGAGAAGATGTACATTCACGAACTGGTTGGGAAATAGAACGTTGTTTTCATTGGTAAATATTGATTTCAGCTTGTATGTACCGGTCGTAGGATCGATCTCGTTATCTATGGTAACCAGCTTTCCCGCAGCAATCTTAGTGGTGTTATCCCGGTCGAAGGCATCCACCACAAGCTCCGGGCCGGATCGCAGCTTGCCATAAACTTGGGGCAGTTGATCCTGGGGAAGGCTGAAGATTACAGAAATCGGCTGAAGTTGCGTGATCACCAAAAGACCGTTAGGGTCCGCAGCATGGATCATGTTTCCGGAATCTACGAGGCGCAAGCCAACGCGTCCACTGATCGGCGCGGTGATGCGGCTATAGGTGAGCTGAAGCTTGGCGCTGTCGATGGCTCCCTCATCGTTGCGCAGAGTGCCCTCCACCTGGCCGACTTGAGATGCCTGAGTGTCCAGCTGCTGCTTGGCAATAACCCCCGCGGCGAAAAGCGCCTTATAACGTTCCAGGTTGACTTCCGCATCTTTACGTTGCGCTTGATCCTTGGCGAGCACGCCTTGGGCTTGCTCCAATTGCACTTGATAGGGGCGAGGATCGATTTCCGCAAGCAGTTGGCCCTTTTGAACGAACTGCCCTTCCTTAAAATCCACCTTGATGAGCTGGCCGTCGACTCGGCTGCGCACCGTAACCGTGTTAAACGCCGTGACCGTGCCAAGCCCGTTGAAATAAACCGGAAGATCTCCGCGTTGGGCAGTAGCAACTATAACGGGAATCGACGAAGCACCTTTTCCCGAGGCAGGATCCGATCCCTTATCGGCTGAAACGGCGCGTTGCGCGTGAGAATTATTCCGGTTGCTACGCAAGTAAAGCAGTCCACCAATAATTATCGCCGCCACAATCCATGGCCATACCAGTCTTTTGCGACCGGGAATTTGGGTTCTTGGCGAAACACCCTCAACTCTTGGTTCGAGTTGCGGCGCGGTAAGCTGGTCCATCACTTCGCTCCTGCTCCTTCTTACCGAAAATCCAGTATACACTTAGATGTTTTTCACAAACGAGGGGATGCAGCAACTTCGTGCCTGTGTTTCAGGAAGCAGCATCAGCGCGACCGCCATTGATTCCCCTAAAACGTTGCGTTCAACTCCAAATGCGCATGTCAAAGTGTGCTGCGCAAACTTTTACGGCTTAGCGCGCGCGAGTGCGTGCAAGTTGCTGCCAGAGGAGTTGGGCGAAATGTCGCCTGGCGAGAGCGAAAGTGAATGCTTGGCGGAAACCCGGGGAATTGGTTAGAATCCGCGCCAGAGCTTCACTTGAGGATTAGCTTCTCTTTGCGGCTCTAGCGCTTGGCTCCTTCAGGCACCTCCATCGCAAGCGCCGGGAAAAAATGACAGTTGTTGCCCCCAGCACCGGCGGCGCTCATTGGGATTCGGCCCCGATCCAGGAGATTGACGTCCTCTGGCTGACGGCGGGGCTCAGCTGCGATGGAGATACAATCGCGGTCACAGCCGCGACGCAACCTAGCCTCGAGGATCTTATTTTCGGGGCGTTTCCGTGGATTCCCAAAATCAATTTCCATAATCCCTTCCTCTCCTACGAAAACGGAGAAGATTTCGTGCGGTATTTTCGAGACGCAGCCGAAGGGCGGCTCTCGCCTTTTATTCTCGTGATGGAAGGCTCGATTCCAAACGAAAAAAACAAAGCAGAGGGCTACTGGGCCACGTTTGGCACAGACCAAGAGACCGGACAGCCGATAACCACGTGCCACTGGATCGACCAGTTGGCCCCGAAGGCCTGGGCGGTCGTCGCTGCAGGAACCTGCGCCACTTATGGGGGCATCCACGCGATGGAAGGAAATCCGACGGGTTGTATGGGTTTGGCGGATTACTTGGGCTGGAATTGGAAGTCGCGCGCGGGAATTCCCATCGTCTGCGTTCCCGGATGTCCCGTGCAGCCGGATAATTTTATGGAAGTGCTCTTGTATCTGCTGACCATGGCCGCGGGTCGCGCTCCCATGATCCCGCTGGACGATGCCTTGCGGCCCACCTGGCTTTTTGGAGCTACGGTCCACGAGGGATGCGACCGCGGCGGATATTACGAGCAGGCGCAGTTCGCGGAAGAATATGGATCGTCGACCTGTATCGTGAAACTTGGATGCTGGGGCCCGGTGGTGCAGTGCAATGTCGGGAAACGCGGATGGATGGGAGGAATCGGCGGATGCCCAAACGTCGGCGGCATTTGCATCGGATGCACCATGCCGGGCTTCCCGGACAAGTTCATGCCCTTCATGAATCAGCCGCCGGGCTCCCTGCTTTCTTCGAGCGCGGTGATGACCTACGGTCGCGCGATTCATGCCCTGCGCCGGTTCACGCAGGCCTCGCTCAATAAGGAACCTCCCTGGAGGAGACGAACGAAATCCTGAATGTGTTGCACCGGGCAGCGCCAAAGGGAAGCTTTCCGGTATTTCAGGGCGATGCTCGAGTAAGACAAGAGGTGGAAGTGGTGCCTGAATTTTTCACGCAAACGAATGGGAGAGGCGACGGCGAGCAAACGCTGGCCCCGGATAGCTCCTTCAGCAATCTCGAGGAAGCCGAGAAAGCTCTCCAGGAACTTGCCCAGGTTTTTCCACAACCACATTCCTTTATCTCCGGAATAGGACTCGATTTCGCAACCAACGAAGTGTCGAAAGCAGCTGTGCCTCCGGAAGCGCCTCTGCTGAACATGGAAGCGAAGTACCGAGCGCTGGTGGAGCAAATCCCCGCCGTAGTCTTCATGGCCTACCTGGACCAGGGGATCGGCGAAGCCTACGTGAGTCCGCAGATTGAAACGGCGCTAGGTTTTTCTCAAAGCGAATGGCTGGAGGATCCGGTGCGGTGGTACCAGCAGATTCATCCCGATGACAAGATGCGATGGAGCGTGGAAGCCGCGGAGATGTTTCTTTCCGGCAAGCCGCTGCGATCCTCGTACCGGGTCATGGCCCGCGATGGGAGAGTGCTCTGGTTTCAATGCGAAGCGAAGATGATTCGCCGGGCGGATGGAAGTCCCTGGTTCATCCATGGCGTGGGATTCGACGTTACCGAACGCAAGGCTCTGGAGGAAGCGATTCTGGAAATCAGCGCGCGAGAACAACGGCGCATCGCGCAGGATCTGCATGACGGACTCGGACAACACCTGACGGGCATCGCCTTCATGAGCAAAGTTCTGGAAGAGAAGCTTTCCGACAAGTCATTGCCGGAGGCTGAAGAAGCAGCCAAAATCGTGAAAATGGTGAATCAGGCAATCGAAAACACCCGTCAATTGGCGCGCGGCCTGCATCCGGTGGCAGCCGAGCCTCTGGGACTGTTCTCTGCGCTGAAAAAGTGGGCCAGCGAAGTGGAAGGACTTTTTCACATCGGCTGCAGTTTCCAGTGTGAGAACCCGTTTCCTATTCACGACGTGAATCTGGCCACGCATCTCTACCGCATCGCTCAGGAAGCGGTGAACAATGCGATTCGCCACGGGAAATCCAGAAATATCGTCATTGGCCTCTCGGGGAAAAACGGCGCCGGCCTGCTGGCCATCCAAGATGACGGAGATGGAATTCTCAAAAAGCAGGCGAGCCAGCCGGGAGTGGGTCTCAGCATCATGAACTACCGAGCCGACATGGTGGGCGGTTCGCTGAAGGTTCAGGCCAACGAAGGCCGGGGTATAACGGTGTCTTGCATGTTTCCCATTCGAAGCCCTGAATAGGATGAACAGGAGCGGCATGTCATGGCGACCAAACCGCAAATCTCTCTCCAGGCCAAGAAATATAGGGTGCTTTTGGTGGACGACCATCCCATCGTGCGGCAGGGGCTGGCGCTGCTGATTGATCGGGAGCTCGATTTGAGCGTGTGCGGCGAAGCCGAAGGCGCTCATTCGGCTTTCCACGCCATCGCAACGCTGCGGCCGGACATCGTCATCCTGGATATTTCTCTGAGCGGCCCCGACGGGCTGGACGTGCTCAAAGAAATCCGCATGAAGACCACGCACCTGCCCATTTTAATTCTCTCCATGCATGACGAATCCATCTACGCGGAGCGCGCCATGCGCGCAGGCGCCAACGGTTACATCATGAAGCAGGAGGCAACGGAGAAAGTGCTCGTGGCCATTCGAAGAATTCTGCAGGGCGATGTTTATCTCAGTGATCGGCTGACGAACACGATGCTCCAGCAGTATGTGCGGGGAGCGGCGCCGACGAAAAGCTCTCCGCTCTTGAATCTCACCGACCGGGAGCTGGAGGTCTTCCGTCTAATTGGAGAAGGTCATGGAACCCGGCAGATTGCCGACGAGCTGCACCTCAGCGTAAAGACCATCGAATCTTACCAGGCCCACATCAAAGAGAAACTGGCGCTGCGGAATGCCCGGGAGCTGGTGCAGCATGCCATTGAGTGGACTGTGAATCTGAGCGGCGGTTATTAGCGCTCCTTACGCACAGCCATACACATCAGGAAATCCCCGATACTCCCATCCGACCATCCCCTATGACAAATTCCGCGTGTACCCGATTGTAGAACTCCCGCTGTGGTTGTAATTCTCCTAATCGAAATTTTCGATAATTGATTTGTCCCGAATGGGGTCACCGGCTTCCCCTGGGGAAGTTCTGGTCTTGCTGGCGAACGGAGGCTTTCGGGACTCTTCATGAGCAGAGTAGTCTCTGCTGGGATTTGCAGGAGCCCGAAAGGAGGGACAGTAATGACACCTGAATCAGTTCCTTACGGCCGAAAAACACAACGACCCTCACCCGTCTCCGATATACACATTCTATGGATTACCGCCGGGCTAGGCTGCGACGGAGACTCCGTCTCCATAACCGCAGCAACGCAGCCCAGCATCGAGGATGTCTTGCTGGGAGCTATCCCAGGATTGCCTCGAGTCCATCTACACAATCCCGTGCTGGCCTATGAAAATGGAGATGAATTTCTAAAGTATTGGTACCAGGCCGAGCAAGGGAAGCTGGACCCCTTCGTTCTGGTGGTAGAAGGCTCGATTCCCAACGAGAAAATTAAAAAGGAAGGCTACTGGGCAGCCCTTGGAACCGATTCGAAGACGGGTCAACCCATTCCCACCAACGATTGGATCGATCGCCTGGCGCCTAAGGCGCTGGCGGTAGTGGCGTGCGGCACCTGCGCGACCTATGGCGGAATCCATGCCATGCAGGGCAATCCCACTGGGGCCATGGGCCTCGCCGACTATCTGGGCTGGGATTGGAAGTCCAAAGCCGGCTTGCCGATCGTGAATGTTCCTGGCTGCCCCGTTCAGCCGGACAACTTCATGGAGACGCTGCTTTATCTTCTTTACCAGGTCTCGGGAATGGCGCCGATGATTCCTCTCGACGAGCAGCTGAGGCCCACTTGGCTCTTCGGAATGACCGTCCATGATGGCTGCGACCGCGCCGGGTATTACGAGCAAGGCGATTTTGCGGAAGTTTACGGGTCGCCAAAGTGCATCGTGAAACTGGGATGCTGGGGCCCGGTAGTCAATTGCAATGTGCCCAAGCGCGGCTGGATGGCGGGCATCGGCGGGTGCCCAAACGTCGGAGGCATCTGCATCGGTTGCACCATGCCGGGTTTCCCGGACAAGTTCATGCCGTTCATGGACGAGCCACCGGGCGCGAAAGTCTCCGCCGCCAGCATCACCATCTACGGCAAAACGGTTCGAGCGCTCCGCGCATTCACCGGCGCCACACTCAACAAGGAACCGAAGTGGCGGCATCCTCGCGCGGAATTGACCACTGGTTATAGATCCGGGGCGTACTAAGAGATAAAGGAGCGAAATTATGGGCACAATGACCTCTGCGGCAAAAGGAACGCCAACCGGTTCCAGAAAACTGGTGGAGATGAACTGGGATCCCATCACCCGAATCGTTGGCAGCCTGGGAATTTTCACGAAGATCGATTTCGAGAACCGGCAGGTCGCCGAGTGTCACAGCACATCGTCGATCTTTCGGGGCTACAGCATTTTCATGAAAGGGAAGGACCCGCGCGATGCGCACTTTATTACCAGCCGTATCTGCGGGATCTGCGGCGACAATCACGCGACCTGCGCCACCTATGCGCAGAACATGGCCTTCGGGGTGCGCCCGCCGGCTCTCGCGGAGTGGATCGTAAATCTCGGCGAAGCGGCCGAGTACATGTTTGACCACAACATCTTTCAAGACAACCTGGTGGGCGTGGATTTCTGCGAACAGATGGTCAAGGAGACGAATCCTTCCGTACTTGCCAAGGCCGAAAAGAAAGAGGCGCCGCACGCCAGTCTTCACGGCTTCCGCACTATTGCGGACATCATGCGCGCGCTCAATCCGTTTACCGGGTCGTTTTACCGCGAAGCTTTGCAGATGAGCCGCATGACCCGTGAGATGTTCTGCCTGATGGAAGGGCGCCACGTACATCCGTCTACTCTTTACCCCGGGGGCGTGGGAACCGTTCCGACCATCCAGCTCTTCACCGACTATCTCGTGCGGTTGATGAAGTACGTGGAGTTCATGAAGAAAGTGGTTCCACTGCACGACGACCTGTTTGATTTCTTCTACGAAGCGTTGCCGGGGTATGAAGAGGTAGGCCGGCGGCGCGTGCTTCTGGGATGCTGGGGATCGTTCAACAACCCGGCAGTCTGCGATTATTCCTATAAGAACATGAAGGACTGGGGCCGCGCGATGTACGTGACGCCCGGCGTGGTGGTGGATGACAAGTTGGTGACCACGGACCTGGTGGACATCAACCTGAATATTCGCATCCTGCTCGGCAGCTCCTACTACGACGGCTGGGAGAATAACGAGAAGTTTGTGAAGAACGATCCCCTGGGCAATCCTGTCGATCAGAATCATCCCTGGAATCAGACCACCAATCCGCGCCCTCAAAAGCGTGACTTCGCCGGCAAATATACCTGGGTTATGTCGCCCCGCTGGCTCGACAAACGGACCGGTGACCATCTGGCGCTCGACACGGGCGGCGGACCGATCGCCAGGCTCTGGGCCACGGCGCTGGCCGGCATTGTGGACATCGGCTACATCAAGTCGACGGGACGCAGCGTCAAGATGTATTTGCCCAAGACCATGTCATTGCCCGAGGTCGAATTCGAATGGAAGATTCCGAAGTGGAGCAACGCCATCGAACGCGATCGCGCGCGGACTTACTTCCAGGTTTATGCCGCGGCCGCTGCTCTTTACTTTGTCGAGCAGGCGCTTTCAGAGCTGCACGCCGGAAGAACCAGGACTTGGAACGAGTTCAAGGTTCCTCAGGACGCCATCGGCTGCGGCTTCCATGAGGCGGTGCGCGGCGTGCTGTCCCATCACGTAGTCATTCGCGACGGCAAGATCGCCAACTACCATCCCTACCCGCCCACGCCGTGGAACGCCAATCCTCGGGACATCTACGGAACCCCGGGGCCATACGAGGACGCCGTTCAGAATACGCCGATCTTTGAAGAAAATGGCCCGGACAAGTTCAAGGGCATAGACATCATGCGTGCGGTGCGCAGCTTCGACCCCTGCCTGCCGTGTGGCGTGCACATGTACCTGGGCAATGGCAAGGTGCTCGAAACGCATCACTCGCCGATGTTTGGCCTGCAGTACTGACGTTTCTGAACGTTGAGACGAAGCGGGTGGTACGCGAGGGGTAAGTTTCTGCGAGGTTGAAACAGTTTGCCCCAGACGAAGCCGCCCGCTTCAATTTGGCTCTGAAGGAAACTATGGCGCAGGAAGCAGAATTTCAAAAGCGCATACAGCGCATCGGCGAAATGGTCGAGCAGCTGGAGGCTAACGCTGATCCGAACGCCCGCACCATGGCCAAGGAGCTTCTGGAATCGCTGATGGCCCTGCACCGCGCGGCTTTGGAAAGAATCCTCGAGCTTGCTTACGACGCCGGTGAAGTTGGCCAGACCATCGTCCGCAAATGCGGAAGCGACGACCTGGTCAGCAGCGTGCTCCTGTTGTACGGCCTGCATCCTGAGGATTTGGGCTCTCGTGTGAACCACGCGCTGGAAAAATCGCGGGCCTACCTTGAATCCCATGCGGCAAACGCCGAGCTGGTCTCCGTGCGTGACGACGGGGTGGTGACCGTGCGGCTTCACGTCAAGTCCAGCGGCTGCGGTTCTTCCGCCGGCTTGGTGAGATCAACTCTCGAAGCAGCCATACAAGATGCCGCGCCCGACGCTCAATCCATCGTCGTGGAAGAGACAGGCGCCGCGCTCACGCGTTCTGGATTTGTGCCGCTGGCGCAACTCCAGAGCGGCGCGGCGATGGCGGCCTTGTCCGCGGGACACGCGCAACGGAGCGGTGACTGACTATGTCCCCCGCGCTTCCGCCCGAGCAGGGTAGCGCTTTCGCGACATTGCGCCAGTTTGCCCGCAAGCGTACGCCGGTGGAGCGCTGCGAAATGTGCAGCCACGAACTTGCCGCCGAGCATGAGCACCTGGTCGAGCCGGCTAATCGCAAGTTGCTCTGTGCGTGCGGCGCCTGCGCCATTCTGTTCGAGGGGAAGACCGGCGCGAGGTACAAGCGCGTTCCGCGCCGCGTGCTTTTTTTGCGGGACTTTCAGCTTACCGACGGCCAATGGGACGGATTGGCGGTTCCGATTGAGATGGCTTTCTTCTTTAAGAGTACGCCGCATGGAAAAGTGATTGCTCTCTACCCAAGTCCTGCGGGACCTACGGAATCGCTGCTTTCATTCGACACCTGGGCTGACATCGTCGAGGGCAATCCCATCTTGAATGAGATGGACGCCGACGTGACCGCCTTGCTGGTTAACCGCGTCGGACATGCCCGGGGCTCGTCCCCCGCCGAGTATTACCTGGTGCCCATCGACGAATGCTACAAGCTGGTGGGCCTGATCCGCACTCACTGGCGCGGCCTTTCCGGAGGCACGGAAGTGTGGCGGGAGCTGGGTGAATTTTTTGGCGGGCTCAAGCAAAGAGCAGGTTGCGGTCAAGAGAGTGTCCATGCCTGAGCTGCGGCTCACCGTCGAGGGCGCCGAAGTGGTCCAGTTCGCGGCCACGCCGTTGTTGTCGTTCAAGGTTCGAATCGTCAATAGCCCCAGCGAACAGGTTGTTCACACCGTTGCGCTGCGGGCGCAAATCCAGATCGAAGCGACACGCCGGAAATACGATGCCGGCGAACAAGCGCAGCTTTTGGATCTTTTTGGCGAGCCCAATCGCTGGGGCCAGACGTTGCGAAGCATGTTGTGGACACACGCCAGTGTCGTGGTGCCGCGTTTTACGGGAAGCATTGTGGCGGATATTCCGGTGCCATGCACGTTTGATTTCAACGTGGCTGCCACTAAATACTTTCATGCCCTGACCAGCGGAGATCTGCCGCTGTGCTTCCAGTTTAGCGGGACGGTCTTTTATCAGGGAGAAAACGAAGAGCTGCAAGTAGCCCCCATTTCCTGGGACCAGGAGGCCAAGTACCGTCTGCCGGTAAAGGTTTGGAAAGATCTGATGGACGAATACTACCCGAACTCCGCCTGGCTGGCGCTGCGGCGGGACACTTTTGAAAAGCTCTATCAATATAAAGTGCGCGAGGGAATTCCTACCTGGGAAGAAACCCTGGAACGGGCGCTGAACGCGCTGCCGGAAACGGTGCGCTCATGAATGCCGCGGTGGTAGACGGAATCGTGAAGGCCGTGCTCTACGAAGGGTACATGCTTTACCCCTACCGGCCTTCCGCCGTGAAGAACCGCCAGAGATTCAACTTCGGCGTCGTCTACCCGCGTGCCTATAGCGTGGCGCAAGGTGGCACCGATGCGTGCACGATGCAGACGGAGTGCCTGGTTCTTGGGACTGAGCATACGCAATGCATAGTACGGGTGAGATTCTTGCGCATGGTGGCGCGCTCGGTTGAAAAATTGCTGCCCTCTGCGAATGACCTCTCCTCGGTGAAAAAAGAAAACTTTGAAAAGACCGAGCGCTTTGAGATCAACGGTAGGATTTACCAGGCGTGGCAAGAGGCTGTGGAAGAAGTGATCGAGGTGACCGAATTCAATCTTTCCGCGCTCGCCCGCCAGCCTATGCAATGGCCATTCCGCCTATCCGCCAGGCAGGAGAGCGAAACGATCCGGGATGAGCATGGCGCGATAGTGGGCATGGTCCGGCGCGACACTGAAAGCATTTCCGGAACGATTGAACTCGCAGCCGCAATTGCAAAGCAAGGCCTCTTCAAGATTACCGCGCGTATTTCGAACGATTCGCGGTTGGGAGATTCGCGTCCAGTCAGCCGCGAGCAGGCGCTGGCCCGCGCTCTGGTTTCGGCCCACACGATACTGGAAGTGCGCCACGGCGAATTCGTCTCACTGGTCGATCCTCCGGAAGCGCATCGCGATTCTGCCGCCACCTGCCAGAACGTGGGCACGTGGCCCGTCCTGGTGGGCAATGAGAACGAACGGGACACCATGCTGTCGTCGCCGATCATTCTCTACGACTATCCGCAGATTGCCGCGGAAAGTCCGGGTGATCTGTTCGACGGTGCGGAGATCGACGAAATTCTCTCGCTGCGCATCCTGACCATGACCGACGAAGAGAAACGCGAAATGCGCCAGTCCGATGAGCGCGCACGGCAGATTCTGGAGCGCACCGAAGCTCTGCCCGATGAGCAATGGATGAAGCTTCACGGAGCCTTGCGCGGGCTGCGTGCCGTGAAAGGAGAGCTGCCATGAACGAATGGGAATGGCAGCTCCTGGAAGACAAGACTCCGGTGGAATCGCTCGAGATTATGGGGGTGCAGGTAAGGCGCGGCAACCGTGTAAAGCTGCGCCCGCGCGCCGGCGGCGATATCTTCGATCTCGCGCTCAACGGGAAACTCGCAGCCATCGAATCCATCGAGCAGGACTACGAAGGTAAATTTCATGTGTGCGTGGTTCTTGACGACGATCCGGGCAGGGACATCGGCCTGATGCGCCAGCCCGGCCACCGTTTTTTCTTCGCACCGGGCGAACTGGAACTCGTCGCCCACGGCGAGGCGGTGCATCCGGCGGAAACCAAAAGAATACTCATCGCCGGAATCGGAAACATTTTTTTGGCGGACGACGGCTTTGGGGTGGAAGTAGCCAATCGGCTCGCCGGCCGATCGTTTCCTTCGGGCGTACGAGTGGCGGACTTTGGCATTCGCGGCTTTGACCTCGCCTACGCCTTAATGGAGGGCTACGAGACCACAATTCTCGTCGATGCTTATCCCGGGAAAAGCGATCCGGGGACTCTCTTCATTGTCGAGCCGGACTTGAACGAATTGAATTCTGCCGGAGCGCAGCCAGGTTTGATTGAGCCGCACGGTATGAATCCCCTCAACGTGCTGCGTATGGCCACCAGCATGGGCGGACAGTTGAAGCGGGTACTGCTGGTGGGCTGCGTGCCCGCCACTCTTGGACCGGAAGAAGGACAGATGGGGTTGAGTGAGCCGGTGACGGCGGCCGTTGATGAAGCAGTCAAGCTCGTCGAATCGCTGGTTACGCGAATTCTTGCGGGAGAATGGCCTGCAAAAAAATGAACGAACCGGATCGCAATTCTCAAAGGAGACCTGCATGGAGACTGACCTCACCAATCGGACGGACCAAGGAACCGACAAAGAAACTCTCTACATGCTTGGGGGCGTAGCGCTGGTAATCATGGGCGCTGGACTTGTGCTTTCCAGTCCGACGGTGCGCCGCTATCTGGGGCAGGTAGGGTTCGGCAATTTTTCCTCTGCGGTACTGCCGGATATCGAGCGATATTTTCGTCTACGCGCCATGTAGCTTCGGGCGGAAACGCCGAGGGGAGCTGTGCCTGTCAAATATCGGATGGATTCGGCTGGGAGCCGGTTCACAGTACAAGCCTTCGCTACCGGTCTGCTCTCCACCTTTGGCCACAACCCCACGATCGGCATGCGCGACTATCAGGGGGAATTACAGTTTGAGCCCGACACTTATGAAGGGGCGCTCGTTCGGGTAACGGTGCGGACCGGCACGATGGAAGTTCTGGACGAAATGAAGAGCGATGACCGCAAGAAACTCGAGCAGATGATGTATGACGAAGTTCTGGAAGTAGCTCGCTTCCCGGATGCGGTCTATGAGAGCAACTCGATTACCGTGCAGAAGCTCGACACGAATCTCCTGCAAGCCCACGTAACCGGTCAACTCACCTTTCACGGCATGACCCAGTCTGAATCGTTCGACGCCCGCGTCACAGACATGGGCGGAATGTTGCGCATCTCCGGTGAATTTTCACTGCGCCAATCGGACTATGGGATCAAGCCGGTTTCGTTTGCCGCGGGAGCGTTGCGGTTGAAGGACGAACTCAAATTCAAATATGAGTTGATAGCTCGAAAGCAGGAATGACCTCGATGCGCAGCAGATCGATGCGAAACGGCCTGGTCTAAGGGAGCGCTACCGTGTGCCTAGCAATACCGGGGAAAATCGTCGAATTGGATTCGCAGAACGCTCTTCACGCGGTGGTTGACGTGGTTGGTGTGCGCCGCAAAGTGGATCTAGGGCTCTTGCAAGACGAGCCGCCCGTTCCCGGGGACTGGGTGCTCATCCACGTCGGTTTTGCCATGAGCAAAATCAGCGAAGCCGATGCCGTTGATCAAATGCGGACGCTCACCATGCTGGGCGAGGCCGACGCCGCCATGGAAGAGGTGCGCGGCTACGGTTTGGAAAATGACGGGCAGGACTCTTGGGGTCAGGGACCACAGTCAGGAAACCGGTCATGAAATTTGTAGATGAATTTCGCGCCCCTGAGCTGATTGCGAAAGCCGGCGAAGAGATTCGCAGGCTTGCGGATCCAGCCCGACACTACAGGATCATGGAGGTGTGCGGCGGTCACACCCACGCCATTTACCGGTTTGGTTTAAAGGATCTGCTTCCTGCCAACGTGGAATTGATACACGGCCCGGGCTGCCCGGTTTGCGTTCTGCCCATGGGCAGAATTGATGACGGCCTCTCTCTGGCCGCGAATCCGGATTTTATTTTTGCGGCGTTTGGCGACATGATGCGCGTTCCAGGAACGCACGGCAGCCCGCTGGAATACAAAGCGCGCGGCATGGACGTTCGCATCGTCTATTCACCGGCTGATGCGCTCAAACTGGCGCGGACCAATCCTACGAAGCATGTCATGTTCTTCGCTATAGGATTTGAAACCACTGCGCCTTCCACAGCACTGACGCTGAAGCGCGCGAAAGCCGAAGGTCTGCCTAACTTTTCCGTGTTTTGCAATCACGTCACGATTATTCCCGCCATCCGCGCGATCCTGGATTCGCCTGATATGCGTTTGGACGGATTTGTCGGCCCGGGACACGTGTCCACGGTCATCGGCTGCCGCCCTTACGACTGGATTGCCATGGATGAAGGCAAGCCGGTGGTCGTATCGGGGTTTGAACCTCTGGACATTCTGCAGTCCATCGTGATGCTTCTGCGGCAGCTTCGGAAAGGCGAGGCGAGAGTTGAGAATCAGTATAAGCGCGTTGTTCCATGGGAAGGGAACCGTGCGGCGCTTCGCGCCATGGCGGAAGTGTTCGAGCTCCGCCCCTATTTCGAATGGCGTGGCCTGGGATTTATCTCGCAATCCGCGCTCAAAATCCGGGCCAGCTACGCGGAGTGGGATGCTGAGCAGCGCTTTTCCGTGCCAGGTGTGCGCGTTACCGACCCCAAAGCCGCGCAATGCGGCGAGGTGTTAAAAGGCGTGCTCAAACCTGCGCAGTGCAAGCTTTTCGGCCGCGAGTGCACTCCCGAACAACCCGTCGGAGCGCTGATGGTTTCCTCAGAAGGTTCTTGCGCGGCCTATTACAACTACGAGCATCGGAAACCCGTTACCATCGCGAACGCCCCATCGAACTGAGCGAGTCACAATCCATGGCCGGCCCTAACTTCAAAATCAGCTTCCGCGAACCGCAAATCGAAATGGCGCACGGCGCCGGCGGCAAAGCCAGCCGCAGACTCGTCGAAGGTCTGTTTGCGCCTCTGTTTTTTGGGTCTTCCGCAGGTCCCTTGGGTGACGCCGCACATATACAAATCAACGGAACACGCATCGCCATGACCACCGACAGTTTTGTGGTGCAACCTCTGCGCTTTCCGGGAGGTTCCATCGGCGAGCTGGCCATCAACGGCACGGTGAATGATCTTGCCGTGTCCGGTGCCAAGGCCGAGGCGATCGTGGTCACTTACGTTCTCGAAGCCGGATTACCGACGGAAGTGCTGGAGGCGGAAGTTCGCGCGATGGCTCTCGCCGCCGAGGAAGCCGGAGTCAGGATCGCCGGAGGCGACACAAAAGTGGTGGAGCACGGCAAGGCTGACCGCATGTACATCACCACCACCGGAATCGGACGGCTGCTACCGGGAGTCGAAATTTCTCCCCAGTCCGTTCGGCCGGGCGACAAAGTTCTGCTCTCCGGCCCCATCGGAGATCACGGCATTACCATCTTACTGGCGCGGGGCGATCTGGACATGGAAGCCGAGCTGCTCTCGGACACGCGATCCGTGCTTCCACTGGTTCAAGCGCTGGTGAGCGCAGCCGGCGCAGGAGTTCGCTGGATGCGCGATCCCACGCGTGGAGGTGTTGCCACTTCCCTCAACGAACTGGCCCGGGACTGCGGCCACGGGATTGTCCTCTTCGAAGAAGAAATACCTGTCCGCGACACGGTGCGCGGCGCCTGCGAGCTCCTGGGACTCGATCCCCTGCACATCGCCAATGAAGGACAGTTCCTCGCTATCGTTTCTTCCGAGCATGCGGAAACCGCGCTGCGGGCTTTGCGCGCGACGCCGGGCGGTGAGGAAGCAAAGATGATCGGCGAAATCCGCGAACAGCCGGAATGCGCGGTTTTAGTAACCACTCTTTATGGAGGCAGCCGCCTGGTGGATATGCTGGTGGGCGACCCTCTGCCAAGGATCTGTTAGGAATCCTCATGGCCACAGCCGTGGAACTGAGCACACAAATCGAACAGCGGCTGCTTGCGCGCAATCAGGTGTTCGAATCGTTTTTTGCGGTGGAGGCTCCGCGATTGGCGGAGGCCTCCCGCGAAATGTCTGAGAGGTTTCTACGCGGCGGCCGGTTGCTGGCGTTTGGGCGCGGCCCCTGCGCCACTGACGCACAACACGTCTCCGTGGAATTCGTGCATCCCGTAATCGTGGGAAAACGCGCGCTCCCCGCGCTTGATCTCTCTTGCGCCTTCGAGCCCTGGCTCCATACGCTCGTGCAAGCCAACGACATGGTCATGGGTTTCGGTCCGCCCGAGGGCGACCCCGAAGTGTGGGCTGCGCTGGACGCGGCAAATCAACGCCAGGCGATGACGTTCGCTTTGCCCGGTCTGGAAGGCTCCTATTTCTGCAATGCCCCGGCCCTCGATTCTTTCCTCCACCAGGAGCTGATCGAAATTCTCTATCACACGCTGTGGGAGACGGTGCACGTCTTTTTCGAGCATCGCGAATTGGGCCATGACGTGGGCGAAGCTGGATTTTTATATCCATTTCTCGGCAAAAAGAAGCAGCAAACGTTTGATGTAGTTGCCGAAGTCGCTGCTTCCATTCGTATGAAAGTACATGACGATGCGCTGCTGCGCGCGCAGGTAGCGGCAGAACAGGCCGAACAGATCGGCAGCGCCGCCATAGCGATTCGCCAGCGAATCGAACGAGGCGGGAAGCTGATCATTTTTGGCAACGGTGGATCGGCTACCGACGCAAATGACTGGGCCATGGATTGCTTTATGCCGCCCGCGGGATACCAACCTATTCCAGCGGTGTCCCTCTCCATGGAGCCGGCCAACATTTCCGCGATCGCCAATGACGTCGGCACCGAGCTGATTTTTCAGCGGCAGTTGATCGCGCAAGCCCGGCCCGAGGATGTGGCCGTCGCGATTTCCACCAGCGGCGGCTCGAAAAATATCGTGATGGCGCTGGAGGAAGCGAGGAAGAGAAACCTGCTGACGGTGGCATTGCTCGGTTACGACGGAGGCGAAGTCGTACGGCGGCGCCTGGCGGATTTTCCTCTAATCGTGCCGTGCGACTACATCCCGCGAATTCAGGAAGTGCAAGCGTCGATCTATCACCTTATTCGCGAGGCCTTGGAGGGGTTGGGAAATGCCTAGCCTGGAGCTTTACGGAAGCGCCGGATGTCCGTACACGCGAGAGATGCGCGAATGGCTCGAGTGGAAAGGGAGCAGCTTCCAGGAATACGACGTCGACGCCGACACGGACGCTCGCGAGCGCATGCGACTGCTGGCGCAAGTCCCATATACCGTTCCGTTGCTGGTGCAGGACGGTAAAGTCATTCAAGTAGGGTGGCAGGGCAGGGGTTGCGTGGTGAACGCAAAATAGTTTCCATGACCAAGGCTTATTCCATCAGGGTGCGCGGTGTGGTGCAGGGTGTCGGCTTCCGCCCGTTCGTCTACCGGCTGGCGTGTGCGAATGGTTTGAACGGCTGGGTTTTGAACGCGGAAGAAGGAGTGGAGATTCATCTGGAAGGGGCCGAGGGCTCGTTCCGTTCATTTGTCGAAGAGATGAAATCTCAAGCACCGCAGGCCGCCGCCATCGACGACGTGCGCGTCGAACCTGCGGAAGCAGCCGGATTTTCGGAGTTCAAGATCCGGGAAAGCGCTTCCAAGCGGCAGCCCACCGTTCAAATTTCGCCCGACTTGCCGGTTTGTGAGAACTGCGTGCAAGAACTTCTCTGCCCGGAGGATCGTCGTTATCACTACCCGTATATCAATTGCACAAACTGCGGTCCTCGTTACAGCGTGGTTCGAAGCCTTCCTTACGACCGTCCGAATACAACCATGGCCGGTTGGGCATTAGATGACCACTGCGATGCTGAGTACCGCGAACCTGCAAATCGGCGTTTTCACGCGCAGCCCGTGGCGTGTCCCGCGTGTGGGCCACACTATTTCTTTCAAACGGGTGATGAAGTAGTGCACGGCGATGAGGAGGCAATTCGAGAGGCAGTGCATTATCTTGATTCCGGCAAGATTGTGGCGGTGAAAGGACTTGGCGGCTACCATCTGGTCTGCGACGCAAAGAATGAGCAAGCTGTTTGCGCGATGCGAACCAGAAAATTTCGCAAGGAAAAGCCGTTTGCCCTGATGGCCAAAAATGTTGGGGTGGCGCGCAGGCTGGTCGACCTAAGTCCCCAGGCGGAAGCATTGATGAACTCGGTCGCCCGGCCGGTGGTTCTTGCGCGTGCGAAGATCGAGTTGCCTGGAGTCGCGCCCGAAAATGACGAGCTGGGAGTGATGTTACCTTCCACGCCGTTGCATTTCCTATTGTTTGCCGCCGGCGCGCCCGAAATCCTGGTCATGACCAGCGCAAATCGTTCCAGCGAGCCGATCGCTTACCGGGACGACGAGGCGACGCGGAGGCTTTCCGGTATCGCAGACGCATTCCTGATCGGCGAGCGACCCATCGCCCGCCGAGTCGATGATTCGGTCGTCCGCGTAGGCGCTTTTGGTCCGGCGATTCTTCGCCGAGCCCGCGGATACGCCCCCGGCGCGGTTGCGGTAATTCCAACTGGTCGTCCCATCCTGGCTGTGGGTGCGGACCTCAAGAACTCGATCACTCTCGTCGTGGATGGCCAAGCCTTGGTCAGCCAGCACATCGGAGACCTGGATCATTATGAATCTTTTTGCGCCTTTCGGGAAACCATCCAAGATCTGCTTTCGATGTATAAAATTGATGCGAATCAATTGTTGCTGGTGCACGACGCGCACCCTCAATATGTTTCGACGATGCATGCTCTGGAGCTTCCTGCATCGGAAAAGTGCGCCGTGCAACATCATCGCGCTCATATCGCTTCCGTACTCGCCGAGCGCGGTGCGTGGGACAAGCGCGTCATTGGAGTCAGTTTCGACGGCACGGGTTATGGGGACGACGGTTTAATTTGGGGCGGCGAGATTTTTGCCGGCAGCGTGCGTTCAGGCTTCGAGCGCATTGCGCATGTGCGCGAGGCCGTTCTACCCGGCGGCGATGCAGCCGCTTCCTATCCAATCCAGGCGGCGGCGGGTTTCCTGGCGCAGCTCGATGGTGCGCCCGACTTTATGGCTCCCCTATTTTCGTTTCCTTCACGCTATCTGGAGGCTTTGCAACTTATACGCGCGAAAGTTCGCTGTTTCGGCACGACCTCTATGGGACGTCTCTTCGACACGGCGGCAGCACTACTGGGTTTTACGCGCGAAGTGACTTTTGAAGGCCAGGCAGCGATGTGGCTCGAACGCCTTGCCAGCCAGGCGTCCAACACCGATGCATATCCATTCCCGTTGGTGAGCTTCGAGTTGGATTTTCGTCCGCTGCTAGCTGGTATGATCCGCGACAGGGTCCGCGCCCGCGCTGCAAATGAGGTTGCACGCGCGTTCCAGCGCGGAATTGCCGTGGGTCTCCGCGACGCCGTCGCAATTTTAAGCCGCTCGCAAGAAGCCGATACGGTGGTGTTGTCCGGCGGCGTTTTTCAGAACCAACTGCTTTTGCATGACCTCAAAAGTCTCTGTGAACTTGACGGTTTGCAGGTTTGGACAAATCACGTCGTTCCGTCTAACGATGGCGGCATCAGCCTCGGGCAGGCGGCGCTGGCCGCCTTGGCAAACTCCGAATCAGCCGCTAGAGTTGAAGAAATTGATGCTGCGTGGATGACCCAAGTGACGTGACAGGGTTTTGGAACTAAGCCGTAGAGCTGGCGCTGTTACGTTGAGTAAGGATTAGGGGCGAGGCGCGCGAAATGCATGAACTCTCCATCGCGATGAGCATCGTGGAAATGGCTCAAGAGGAAGCGGAGCGCCGCGGCGGTGTGCAGGTGCAGATTGTGCACCTGCGGCTCGGGCGATTGTCCGGAGTCGTCAAGGAAGCCCTGCTTTCTTCTTACGAGATGGCTTGCGCATCGACGCTTCTGGAAGGTTCGCAACTGATGATTGAAGAAGTTCCCGTCGAAGTCTTTTGTCCAAGATGCGAAGCCCCGCGGCTGGTTCGCTCGATCCAGTGGTTTCGCTGCCCGGAATGTGACACTCCAACTTCAACGGTCATTCGCGGGAAAGAGTTGGAAGTCGTCGCGCTGGAGATCAAGGAATGAACGCCGAACCTCGTCTTGTGGAAGTCCGGAAGAACGTCCTGAAGCAAAACGACGTAACGGCCCGCGCGCTGCGCGGGCGTTTCCGCGATGCGGGTGTGCTGGCCGTCAGTTTGGTTTCCAGCCCGGGTTCGGGCAAGACGGCTTTTCTGGAGAAAACGCTTACGCTTCTTTACTCGCGCTACCGGGTCGCGGCGTTGGTGGGTGACCTGGCCACAGAAAATGATGCGGCGCGTCTCGCTCGCAGCCAGGTTCCGGTGAAGCAGATCGTCACCGGGACGGTCTGTCATCTCGATGCGGCCATGGTGCAGCACGCTCTGGAGGGCTGGGATTTAAACACTCTCGATATTTTGTTCATTGAAAATGTCGGAAACCTGGTGTGCCCTTCGTCTTATGATCTCGGCGAAGACTTGCGTCTCGTGCTGCTCTCGGTAACGGAGGGTGAAGACAAACCTCTCAAATATCCGACAATTTTCAACAGCGCCGACGTTGCCGTAATAACGAAAATAGATCTCGCTGCCGCCGTGGAATTTGACGAGGCCGCCGCGAAACGCAATATTCAGGCGGTGCGGCCGGGCATGGAAGTTTTTAAAACATCAGCCAAGACCGGGGAAGGAATGGCCGAGTATCTGGAGTTCATCGAACGCAGGCGCGTACATTCGCGCGCCGCTGCCGCGGTTTAAAGAAATGATCACCCTGTTTTCCATCATCGCGCTTGGGTTTTTTCTCGGCATGCGGCACGCCACCGATCCCGACCACGTCATCGCGGTGACCACGATCGTGAGCCGGCAGCGAAGCGTCCGCCATGCCGCTTTGATCGGGGCCTTGTGGGGCCTGGGCCATACCATTACGATTCTCGTCGTCGGATCAGCCATCATCCTGTTCGGACTGGTGATCCCGCCCAGACTTGGCCTCACCATGGAGTTGTCGGTTGGCCTGATGTTGATTCTTCTGGGAATTGCGAATCTGTCAGGACTGATACGCTGGATCACGGAAACAGTCACGCCCATGCATTCGGGTCACTCCGTTCGATGGGGACAGCACTCGCATCCTCACGGGCACGGCGATTTCGTTCACAGTCATCCGCACGGCCACAGCCCGGAGAATCACGGCCATCTTGAAAGTGCGACACCGGTAGGCTGGATGGATCGTACGTTTGGCCGGCTGGGTCTCTATCAGATCGTTCGGCCATTAGCAGTCGGCATCGTTCACGGCCTGGCGGGATCGGCAGCCGTCGCCTTGTTGGTGCTGACCACCATCCGCGTTCCCTTGGCGGCTGTCCTCTATCTTTTGGTATTCGGCATTGGCACGATCGCGGGCATGATGCTGATCACCGCGGCGATTGCCATCCCGTTTACGTTGTCGGAAAACCGCTTTTCCCGCCTCAACCGCGGGCTAGGACTGGCCTCAGGTCTGGCAAGCCTGGCCTTCGGCCTTTTCATTGTCTATGAAATGGGATTCGTCAACCGGCTCTTTACCGATAATCCCACCTGGATGCCACACTGATCTTTCTCGCGGCCAGGCCCTTGAGACGCCCTGGAGGAAGAAAAAATTTTGAGCGAATATCGGTTTCGAAGTCGATCCCTGCCAGCGATATGATTTACGAGGGCAGCACGGATGGCGACCAATTTGAGACGTCGGCCGTAGCGGATTAGCAGGTGAACTGGTGGGTCACTGATACGGTCGACGCACAGACCGCGGCCCCGATGGAGCAAAAGGAACACACGAACATGAAGCCAAAGAACACGATCTGCCTCTGGTTCGACAAGGACGCGCATGAGGCGGCGCGTTTTTACGCCGTCACCTTTCCGGAAAGTAAAGTAACCGCTGTTCATGAGGCTCCTGGTGACTATCCGGGCGGCAAGAAGGGCGATGTGCTGACGGTGGAATTCAACGTCCTGGGCATTCCCTGTCTCGGTATCAACGGCGGCCCGATGTTCCGGCACACCGAAGCCTTTTCCTTCCAGATTGCGACGGAGAACCAGGAAGAGACGGACTGCTACTGGAACGCGATCGTCGGCAATGGAGGCACGGAAAGCGCGTGCGGTTGGTGCAAGGACCGCTGGGGCCTCTCCTGGCAGATCACCCCGCGCGCGCTAACCGATGCGCTTGCGGCCGGTGGCGGTGAGGCAAAGCGTGCGTTCAAGGCGATGATGACGATGAAAAAGATCGACATCGCCTCCATCGAGGCAGCGCGGCGAGGCTGACCCAATCGGAGTGCGTTAATGTGCGGCTGGAATGCTATCTGAAGGAGAGGGCTCCTTGTCTGACCTCGTCGATTGCTTCCGTGGACATATCGCGCATTCCAAACGCGACACCGACTTTTTTCAGGAAGGCGGTGGGCGGCTCGCCACCGGCGAAGATCCAGACATAATCGTTGGGAATCTCCCTCAGTTCACCGCCCGCTTCGAGGACCGCGGTATTTGACTTGAACTCCACGGGGGTGGAGTTGAAGATCACCTGGACTTTTTTGGTGCGCATGCAATTTGCTATACCCTGAGAATTCCGTTCTTTCAGGCGGCTGAAAGCCTCTTTGCGATAGGAGAGCGTGACCTGGTTGCCCACCTGGTGGGCGAGGCCCATGGCCGCCTCGACCGCGCTGTCGCCACCCCCGACTACAAGAATTTTTTTGTTCACATAGTGGTCGGCCTCGATCAGGCGGTACATGACTTTTGGCAGTTGCTCCCCCTTGACACCGAGTTTGCGCGGGCTGCCACTCTTGCCAATCGCCAGCAAAACGGCGCGCGCAAGATATTGACTCTGGGAGGTCGCCACGGTGAATATGCCATCTTCCCCCTTCCGGATGTCCTGCACCTTTTCGCCCTTGCGAAAATTGAAATCCACTCGTTGCAGGACTCCATTCCAGAAGGACAGGAGTTCTTCCTTGGAGATTTCCAGCTTCTTAAACTTTCCATACATCGGGAATTCCACCGGGCTAGTGAGCACTAATTTCTGACGCGGATACTTCGCTACGGTGCCCCCGAGCTCGCCTTCGTCTACAGTAATGTAATTGAGCTTTTTCTCGATGGCCCGCAGCGAGGCACTGATTCCCGCGGGACCAGCTCCGACGATCACTACGTCGAAAACACCCGGTGCCGGCCGGGCACCTCGGTGGGCATGAAGTCTACCCGCCACGGTATCGATGCAGTCGCGCCCCTGATTGATGGCATTCTTGATTAACGCCAGCCCGCCGAGTTCCCCGGCGACAAACAGGTTTTGGATGCTGGTCTCATACTCCGCCGTCAGGCCGGGCATGTCGGCGCTCATACTGGGGCTGGCCATCACCATGGTGATGGCGCCCACGGGACAGGCATCGGCGCAGAGGCTGTGGCCAATGCACTTGTATCCGTTGACGATGGCTGCCTTGCCGCCCACCATTGCCAGGACGTCACCCTCTGGACAGACCGTGGTACAAGCCGCGCAGCCGATGCAATAGTTGACGTCAATTTGCGGATGCTGGGATTGCGGGCCGTCAGAGCGCAATTTCCCTTTTTCCGCAGCCGCGCTTGCCCGGACTTCCTGCTCCTTCAAATGTTGGAGGTGGCTGCGGACGAAGAAGAGCGTAATCACCACAGCGACGATGCCGGCAATAAATGTTCCCATGATCGGCCCTTTTTCCCGGCTCTCTAAAGCGGTGCGCTGGCCGGTTTCGCAGTTGGGGGATGGCCGGGCGGCAGAGGGGCTGTGCCAGGCGCGGGTGCCTGGTTCTTGAACCTGTCCATGGACGGGAACTCGGGCGATACGTCTGAGGCCGGCGCTGCGCCCGGCGGGGGAGGTAGGGCCGATGCCTTATCCATCGGGGGATGCGAAATATCACCGCCCGCTGGCCGGCTGTGTCCTACCACCCAGGCACCTTGAACGCGCTGGAGGGTATAACTGACCTGCATGCCGCCACCGCCCTGCTTGACCCGGAATTCCACAAGAGCATCCGCGTCATCGCCCTTGATGGTCACCTGCTGAACGTTCATCTCCATGGCGGCCATGTTCAGGCCTCCGCGGTCGCTGAGATGTTTTTCGATCGCTCCGCGAATAGCTTCCTTGTCGCTGGCGGCTTTATGGCAGCCGCCTGAAACGCTCAGACTGATGACCAGCGCAACCATGCAAACGACTTTTCTCACGAGAAGGTTCCTCCTCCGTTACCCCTGCAGCCCAAACTTAGAAATATCCCAGCAGCAGCGCCACCAGGATATGAATCCCCGCCAGGATGGCGAAAGAATAGCTGAACGGGCGATGGATGATGTGCCAGAGCCGGAACAGCTCTTGTGTCTTGGAAAGCAATAAAATCTTCTTCGAGAGGGAAGCCTGCTTGCGCACGGAGGAGATGACGTCTTCCAGATCCTGGCTGCCCAGCGAGTCGCGGTGCGATGCCACGGCCTTTCGCCGCAGACGGCGGATCTGGAAGGGAAAATTGAGGTCGAAGCGCACCGCCATCCAAAGCACCGAGAGCGCGGACATCGATTGCAGCGCAGCGGGGCCCGGCAAGCGAAACAGCGGCGCAAGATCAGCAGGCGACAGAATTTTCTGTGAATCCATCTGGCGCGCCATCGTTTCGCTCTGGCCGCGAAGCTCGTGCAGAGATATTTCCGCGGCTCCCAGGCTGTGGGGTATCAGCGAGTAGATGTATCGGCCCACGAAGCCGCTGAGCACTACCGCCATCATGATCCAGTAGGCGATTCCAGCGATTCCCCGGAACTTGAACGCCGCGTGAAACGTGATCACCACCGGAGCAAAAATTCCAAGCAGGACGTGGAAATTCAGCCAGCGTCGCGTGTTGCCCTTACGCGAAAGCCATCCCCATCGCTTGCGAATGGCGTAGAGGTAAATAAGCAGAAAAAGTACGACACCGAAAATACCCAGGCGCAGCCCGATCGTGCCGCTGGGTTTCAGCAGGGCGTGTTTCGGGGAAAGGGCGCGTTGCGCGTGGTCCAGCGGGTAGTAGTCCAGGCCGTAAACAGCAAGCGCCAGGGTGCCGGCGATGGAAGCGTACATTCCCAGCCAGAGCACGAATCGATGGCGCTTCTCGACCGAGGTCGCCCGCACCTCAGGGCGCGATTCCGGGACACGATTTGCGACCAGCACGCTCATGGCTTCTTGGCCACCTCTTCGTGAGCGTCGGTGGAGAAGCGTTTGTAATCCGTGAAGCGATGAAGATTGCGCCAGTGCTGCCGCGTGGTTTCCGCCTCGATCTCTGCCGTTGTGGGCAGCCAGTACTCTTCCTTGGAGGTGGAGAATCTTATGGGCGCGTAGCGCACGTCGCAATGCAGCGTGCGCAGCCCCACGTCCTCCAGGGACGATTCCAGGCCGGATTCAATCCGCGAGATGGTGGCGGAGTCGGGATCGATCCAGGCGGTTCCTTCCAGGTCCAGCGGATATTCCCGGCCGCGCAACTGCAACGCCGAAGGCGATCGCGTTCCCTTCACATGCCGGAAGTGTATCCGCTTCAGCGACGTTCCGTTGACCACCTCATCGGGCAAGGACTCGAACTCGAAGCTATTCTGGTAGTAGGGGTGAAAAACCAGCAGCATGGTCGCGAAGCCGTTGGTTACCAGCAGGGGAACGTTCTCGCCTTTTGCGGACTCCCGTTTGGCCTGGCGCGATTCCGTGACGCCGATTCCGTCGCTGTGCAACTCCAGCATGACCAGGTAATCGAACAGCGCCTCACGCTGGTAGGTTACCTTGCCGCTCTTTCCAAGTTTTAACTGGATGACGGTCTCGTTGCAGGACACGTCCGCGAATTGCTGCCAGAATCGCTCGACAGACTTCTCGCTGCGATGCAGAAGTTGTTCAAGGGGCGCGACGGAATCGGCGGGTGACGGGCGGGCTCCGGCTGAAAGAAGCACCGCGCAAATAAATGCCCAGCGCGCCCACCGCGCCAACGGATCAGCCGATTTGGAACTCTGCCGGGTCATGCTTATTGCCATCGCTAAAACCTGTAACCCATGCTGAGAAAGATCTGGTTGTAGACCTGAACGCCGCCGCCATAATACGTAAATCCGGCGCCCACGTAATAGTGGATCCCAATCTGCCAGTCCAGATTGGAGTTGATCCAACGCGCGCGGTTTTGCCGCGTGAGAGAAGATAGAAAGTCTTGCTGCCCGCCTTGAATTTCCCAGCGCATGTTTTCGCCGAACTGCCGGCTCAAGGAAAGCGCCTGGTAGGTTCCGCGGCCGAAGGAGCTGTCGAATTTCGAGTAGCGCAAATCGGCGCGGATCCCGGTGCGCCAGATCCGGCCCATGGTCACGCCGTACAACTGGTTCCAGGAAGGACGCACATCGCCGCTCCGCGAGCTGCGGCCCAGGCTGGAGTAAAGGCTTAACTGATAGGGCAGCTCGACGCGCACCGAGCCGCTGAATCCTTCAAACAGGAATTTTTCCACCAGGCCGGTTCCGATCAGTCGCGGATCAAACGTAGGGGTATTCCGAAAATAATTGTGACTGACGTCAAAAGAGAACCGGGAATTCGGCTGAATGCGCACGGTCAGAAAGCTCTGGGTGATCGCGGCGCTGCGCTTGCTGGCGGTATTGCCACCAGCAGTTCCTCCGCCGGCTGCAGAGCCCGGCGCGGCAACGTCAGGTGGCACCATGTCGGCCTGCATCGAATGGTAAATAGAAAAATACCGCTTGTAGAAAACGCCGGTTTCGGCAAAGGCGAACTCACGCTCGCGCTTCCAATGAAGGCGCGTCACTGCCAACCCCACGGTGCTGCTGAAGCGTGTGGCGTCGAAGCTGCCGGACTCGTAATTGAGGAACGAGCCGGCGATCTGGCGGCCGGGGCTGTAATTCCATGCCGACGGGTCCGGTGTTGATCCGCCAAAGATTCCTGCCGTAGTGGTCTTGCTCAACCGACGTGCGAAGTAGCCGCCGTCGATAGTGCTCAGAGTCGGCGCCCAGGGCAAAAAGAGGCGCCCGATTCCCATCACCCATTTCGATTGCGGGTTGGAGTAGATGAATCCAATCTGGTAGGTGCGATTGATCAGGTCGGTCAGCGTCTGCTGCTGCGGTCCGCGGCCCTGCGAGCTGAAGCGGCCGCGGTAATAACCGCTAAGGTTCCAATAGGTGCCGCCGATGCGCGTCACATCGGCGCGTACGACAAAGCCCACCTGGTACGAGGCGGGAATCGAAGCGTTCATGCCGCGAATGGTGGTGTAGTCCATGCCGATGCGCCCACGGGCACGATTGATTTCCGGCGAGGGCGCGCGCGGGACGTATTCACGCTGCTTTTCATCGAGAGGGTCACCCTCGGTAAAGGTCACTACCTGCGGATATCGCCGCATCCCCGCGGTTTCCTGTTGCGCCTGCAGCGTCTGCACGTCTTGCGCTGACAAATAGGCGATATCACCGACCTGAATCTGGTCGCTGAGCGAGGTCACGCTTCGAATCTCACAAACTGCGGATGCTGTTCCTACGGCGGTCACTTGTACTTCACCGAGCGTGTGAAAACCGTCCGGCTCGCCGTGCTGGGGGCGCTTTACCGTGAGCGTCATGCCTTTGTTCAATCCGGCGTTCTGTCCACCGTCGAGATAGACCACGCCTTCGGTTCCATACTTGATGCGGAACTCTTTTCGTACGTCGACCTGCTGAGCGCCGGGCACGGGCGCCGGGAGCAGCGCCCAGAAGATCAGCAAGAAATGAACTCGCCATCGCATGGGTTAGTTTTGTGTTCCTCGCGGGTGGCAGGCATAACAATTCACGCTGTTGTAGACGTACCCGCTCACGCCCTGATGGTGATTGTCCGTGTCGGTTTTGTTGTGGGTGTGGCAGTTGGTGCAGGCGAACACTTTGTAGTTGCTGGGATTGGTGTGGCAATCGCTGCACACGGAGATTCCGCGATGCGGGATCGGGAACCATGTGTGATTGAAGTTCGCGCCCAGCCAGTTCGTGGTGGTGTGGCAGGTTTGACAGGTGGTCGGAAAGCCTGCCGCAGCGTGGTTTGGATTCGTGGTTCCCTGGTACTCCGGCGTGTGGCAGGAATAGCAGTCCGTGGGAGTACCGACAAATCTGCCGCCCACGTGGCACTGCGCACAGGTCACCGACGGATCGGCGTGCTTGCCGGTCAAGGGAAACGGGGTCTTGTTATGGTCAAAAGCCGCGTTGAGCCAGGTGACCGTGGTATGGCAAGACAGGCAATCCTGGGGATAGCCGAGGGACAGGTGATTCGGCACACCCGGGATGGTCGCGGTCTTGTTGTAATCCTTGGCATGGCAGCCATAGCAGTTTGTCGGCAACGTTCCAGCGTAATTGTCTATGTGGCAGGTAGCGCAGGGCACGCTGGTAGCGTGGAAGCCGGTCAGCGGGAACGAAGTCTTGTTGTGGTCGAAACTCGCGTTCAGCCAGTTGGTGGTGGAATGGCATTGCGTGCAATCTTGCGGGAAACGTGCGGTGACGTGATTGGGCACGCCCGGAATATTCGCGGTGTTGTTGTAGTCCTTGGTATGGCAGCCGTAACAGTTGGTGGGCAGCGTACCTTTGTAATTGTCGATGTGGCAAGTGGCGCAGGGCACGCTGGTGGCGTGGAACCCGGTGAGCGGAAAGGTTGTGGTGTTGTGATTGAATGTCGCGCCCAGCCAGTTCGTGGTGGTGTGGCAACCCGCGCAGTCCTGCGGGAAATTCGCCGTAACGTGATTGGGCGCGCCCGGGATATTCGCGGTGTTGTTGAAGTCCTTGGCGTGGCAACCGTAGCAGCTCGTGGGCAATGTTCCCGTGTAGTTGTCGACGTGGCAGGTAGCGCAGGCTACGCTGGTGGCGTGGAAGCCGGTCAACGGGAACGTTGTTTTGTTGTGGTCAAAAGTCGCGTTCAGCCAGGTGGCGGTGGTATGGCATTGCAGGCAATCCTGCGGATAATTCTGGGTGATGTGGTTCGGCGCGCCCGGGATATTCGCGGTGTTGTTGTAGTCCTTGGTATGGCAGCCGTAGCAGTTGGTGGGCAGCGTACCTTTGTAATTGTCGATGTGGCAAGTGGCGCAGGGCACGCTGCTGGCGTGGAATCCTGTGAGTGGAAACGTTGTTTTGTTGTGATCAAAGGTGGCGTTCAGCCAGTTGGTCGTGCTGTGGCATAACGTGCAGTCTTGCGGCATGTTCGCGGTGATGTGGTTCGGCGCACCCGGAATTGTCGCGGTGTTGTTGTAGTCCTTGACATGGCAACCGTAGCAGTTGGTGGGCAAGGTTCCGGCGTAATTATCGGTGTGGCAAGTGGCGCAGGGCGTAGTCGCGTGTTTGCCGGTAAGAGGGAAGTTCGCGACTTGGTTGTGATCGAACTTGGCGCTCTGCCAGTTCAAGAGAGAATGGCAATCGGCGCAATTTTGTGAGAACCCGGCTTTCACGTGATTCGGGTTAGTGGCTCCCTGATAGTCTTTTGCGTGGCATCCATAGCAATTTGCCGGCGTCCCGGCAAAGCGCCCGCCCACGTGGCAGGCCAGGCAATCCAGCTTGGCGTGGCTACCGGCCAGGGCGAATCCAGTGAGGGAATGATCGAACTTGGCACCCAGCCAGGAATCCGCGCTGTGGCAGGTCTCGCAGGTGGTTGCGAAGCCCAGCTTCCGGTGATCCAGGGACTGCGTGCTGGTATTCTGAAAATCCGTCAGGTGGCAGGAGATGCAGTCCGTGCGGAGTCCCGTGAACTGACCCACTGCCGCGCCGGTATGGCAGGCCGCGCACTCGACCGATGCATGCGCCCCGACCAGCGGAAAGCGGTTGTCGTGATCTTTAATCGCGCTCACTGAGACATTCCAGCCCTTCACGGTATGGCACTGCTCGCAGCGGGCGCCGAACTGGCCGCGGTGCAGGTCCGCATGGCAGTCCGCGCACTTCGTGCCTACGTTGCTGAACACCAAATTAATGTGACAGCCGCGGCAGTCCACCTTTTCGTGCAGGCCGCGCAAGGGATAGGAAGTCCTGTTGTGGCTGAATTCAGGCTGGCTGCGAATCGGTTTCCAACTGGTGAGGGTATGGCAACTGTCGCAGGTCTCGGAAAGTTGCCCGTGTGGATTGCGTGTGGTGGTTTTTCGAGCGGACTGGCCCGCACAGGGCGCCGAGGCGCCTGCCAGTAGACAAATAAAAACCAGGACCTTGGCAACCAACCGTGGTGACAAATGCCCCGCCGCAAGACCTTAAACTTACTCTCCGGCTGGGCGCGGGATTAACTCAAGCCTATTCCAACCACCCCTGAGCGGCTACTGGCCTGAAGGCCAAATCCTGCCGGGTAGGTACCTGCCCGCTCGCACTGTCCCTACCCACCAGACACAAGAATCTTAATGTTGCTACTGCACTTTACCGTCCATACATTGCAAAAAATAATTGCGTGTTAACAGTCGAGATTAAACGCATCAGTTATGGCCGATTCGCGGTACGCCACATTCGCACTTTCGGCAACAGGCTGCTCCAGCGACCGCGTCCAGACGGTAGTTTTTTCTCTGTATCTGTACTTCTTACAATGGGTAATCCCGGTGCGAGATTCAGTTTGATTTGGAGGACATGTTCCGCAATGAAACTGCAGCGAAGATCTTGATTTTTAGAGTGCCGAAGCGTGGCAGGCGGAGCACTCGCGGGGCGTCGGTTTATAGAACAGGATTTGCGTTCCTTCGATGTTGCGCAACAGCTTATGGCACTGCGCGCAAGGAACCTGCTGGTGAGCTCCACGCAGCGAGAACGTCGCGTCTTTCTCGTGGTCAAAGAGCGAAGGGCGCCATTTCAGGTTGTTGTGACACTTCGCGCAGTCGGAAATTCCTTTGCCCTTTGAGAACTGCCCGCCGTGGGCATCTTCATGGCAGGCTTTGCACTCGTGCGGCGCCGCCTTGAAATTTGCTTCGCGCAGGGTGGTCCCCAGATTGGCGGGGAAATGGCATCCCGAGCAGGCCACAGCACGGTGCGCTCCGAGAAGTTGGAAGGAAGTTGTCGAGTGATCGAAACCATTGAGCTCTTTCCATGTGCTCACTGTATGACAGGACTCGCAACCCAGCGTGGAGCCGTCCGCCCGGCGCTTGGCCATGCGCTCGGCGAATTGCCCTCTGTGCGGGTCGGCGTGACATGCTGTACAAGTACGGTCGTCGAAGCGGTACTTCACCGAGCCTGGCGGAAAGATCGCGGAATCTGGTTTGTGGCATTCCATGCAGGGCGTCGCTGCGTGTGCCCCGCGCAGAGGGAAGCGCGTCTTCTCATGATCGACCAACGTAATTCGCACGGAATGAAAAGTTTGCACCGTGTGGCAGTCTTCGCAGCGATTTTTGTGGGGAGGTCCAGCGAATTGTCCCTGGTGCGCGTCCACGTGGCATGAGGCGCAACTGGTTTGCGCAATCTTGAAGACCGTATCCACTCCCTTCGGCAGATGGCATTTCGCGCAAGCCACAGCAGCGTGTTTGCCCGTAAGCGCATACTTCGTGGTCGCATGCATCGCCACGGTGAATAGCGACGGCTTCCATCCGTTTACATCATGGCACTCCGCGCACTCGCCGCGCTTTGGCCGCTGGCTGAACTGTCCGCGGTGCGGGTCGGGCGTATGGCAGTCGGTGCATTTCGAATGTGCCACAGGCTTCTTGAAGTCGCCCTGGAAGTGGCACTTTTCGCACGCAACCTCTCCGTGTTTTCCAAGCAGTGGGAAGGTTGTCTTTGTGTGATCAAACTTTCCTGCCATGCGCACCTGTTTCCAGGCAACGGTGTTATGGCAGCTTTGGCAGGTTGCAGAGAACGCGCCCTTATGGGGATCGGTATGGCAGGAGGTGCAATTGGAGAAGGGAAGTCCCCGGTATTTTACATACGGCCTGGGTCCCTCCACGCGGACATGGCACTTCTGGCAAGCCACGCGCTCGTGCGCGCCAGTGAGCGCGTATTTCGCTTTGGCGTGATTGAACTTCGGCACGCTCTTCCAGTCCGTGAAGGTGTGACAGGAGCTGCAGTCTTTGCTCAACTGGCTGAAGTGCTCGTCGACGTGGCAGCTCAGACAATCCCGTGCAAGTCCCAGGAACGTCCGGTTCAAATCTTTAACGATGATGTTGTGCCGCTCCGGTGCGGGGATATGCTCCGCCGTGTGGCACTGTTTGCAGCTGAGGCGCGCATGGCCCCCTTCCAGCGGGTATCCCGTTTTGTTGTGGTCGAAGGCTTGAAAGCTGGGCTCCCAGTGGATCAGGCTGAAATCCAAGCCATTGTGCTCCGAATGGCAGGAGACACACGCCTTACCGGTGGAATTTTTTACCACCACTTGCGCGTGGAAACCCCGGTTTGTGGCGATGTGCTCGCGAATGTCGGTATGACATTCAAGGCACTTCAATTTCGGCGCGCCTACACCGAGTCCGTGGCATTCCGTGCACTGCGTTGGTCCGCCCAGGGAAGCGTGTGCCTTCGATAATGGCCCAGGCGAAATTTGTGCGGGGCTGGGAATCGAGTAAGACAGATGCAAGACAACGACTACCCATAGCGCGGTTCGAAAGCGAACACTCCAGCGCCCACGCCGGTGCGCCTCAACGCGCTGGCCATAAGCCCATTGCTCGGGTCGCTGTCGCATGAAGTTCCAGGGAGACAAAGTTGAAAGTGCCGGACTTCGCTGGCACTCAGCGGGCGGGGAGGTTCAGAGTAGCATACCGAAACCAAAATCTAGCCCTCTCGAAATTAACGCTGCCGCGAAAAACAAACCAACGTCTACGGCCGCTTCACCGTTCCTCAACTGTTCATAGTAAATGGGATCAACGATCTGCATTTCGTTTTGCACCAAGCAGCGCGTCTCGCGTAATTCAAATGTCCGGTAATCGGGGTGGTGTCAACAGGTCGACGCAACATTAGCGGCCTGGCCGTCAATCATCTTCCATTTGACTTTGGCCCGGCAAAGTACCAATCTGACAGCAATATTTTCCTTCCTGCGGAGGGAACATGAAACGCAAAATGCTGGGGATCTGCGGCGTCGTTATTATTGCAACTGTTGTCTATGCCGGAGATGTCTGGAGAGATAAGCCCTACAAAGCATGGACACAGAAAGACGTGCAGAAGATTCTATCCGACTCGCCGTGGGTCAAGACGGCGCATGTTTCCGCCAGTTGGCGGACAGGTGATCGCTCGCACGTGCCTTACGACACCGCGGGAACTGCCAACCAGGCAGGAGGAGCCGATGTGGGCACCTATTCGACTGGGCCAGGTGGGCCCACAAGTGCGAACTCCGGATCAATGGCTCAAAACGCCGCTATTCTGGCCTCCGCGAAGAACGAAGCCAATTTTGTCGTGAGCTGGTTTTCGGCTCATACCGTTCAACAGGCCCTGGCCCGCGGGCAAGTGTTGAGCGGCGCGATGACCGAGACGGATGCCGACAAGGCCCTGGTAGCGGAGTTCGAGGAGTATGCCATCACCGTGTCCGGCCGGGACATGATGCCATTCTTCAAGGCAACAGAAAACGACCTGGTCGGAAACAGTTCTCTGCTGCTAAAGGAGGATAAGAAGAAGATCCCAGCCACCCGGGTTACATTTCAACGGCCCGTTATCGCCACACCAAACATTTTACCGCCGATCACTGCCGTGATTTTCTATTTTCCCAAAAAAAATCCTTCGGGCGATCCGGTAATCTCTCCAGCGGAGAAAAGCGCCGAGTTTCTGTGTTCCTACCAAGGCGTGAACATTAAAGCTTCCTTTGACTTGCAAAAGATGGTTGCAGCCCAGGGAGCCGATTGGTAGCGTGGCGGATGGTAGCTCGAGAATGAAGCTGGGCGGCTGACGCGCGCTCAACGAGAGTCGGCTCTGCGTATCATATCCACACGAAGTGGTCCATGGCAGCGCGAGACGCGCTTGCTACTCGCTCTGCTGGCCTTCACGCTGGCACTCGCTAGCGGCCGCGCGCAGGATGTGGGAGGGGTGGGCTCGGGAACTACCAGCGGCTCCATCATCGTTTATGTTCGCGAAGCCTCAGGCTCGCCTTTGACATCTCCTGCCGAAGCTCGACTGTACCGCTCGGACGGCACGCCGCGTGGCCGGGCGATGACCTCCGGCGCGGGGCAAACTACGTTTCGCAACCTCCCGCTCGGTGATTATTACGTCGAGGTGGAAGCCGCCGGTTATAAGACCGGGCGTGGCGAGGCGAGTCTGCCCATCCCCGTCACCACGGACGTGCAGATCTACTTGCAGGCAGAATCGGAGTTCATCGCCGAGCCTGTTGTGAGCGGGCCCGGCTCCATTCTGGCCCCCAAGGCCAAGAAGGAATTAAACGCCGGGCTACAGGCGCTGCGCGAAGGAAAACTGGCGGATGCGGAAAAAAATCTCAGCGCAGCGAATGCTTTGGCGCCAGGAAATTCCGACATTCTTTATCTGCTGGGGATATTGTACGTTCGACTCAAAGACCTTCCACGCGCACAAAGCGTGCTCGAAAAAGCCACGCAGATTGACCCGCACCACGCCCGCGCATTAGCGGCGTTGGGCACGACTCTTGCGAACCAGAGCAAGTTCGCGGAGGCCATTCCACCCCTGGAGCAATCCCTGCAACTGAACGCACATTCCTGGGAAACGCGGTGGACACTGGCGAAGGCTTATTACTACAAACAGCGCTACGAGCCGGCACTTAAGGAATCGCAGGCGGCATTGCAGGAATCAAACGGCAAAGCACCCGAAATTGAATTGCTGGTGGCACAGGCGCTGACCGCTACAGCTCGCTTCGAAGAGTCGGCACAGGTGCTGCGCAAATTCCTGCTGAATCACCCGGATGATCCCCAGACGCCACTAGCCCGCAAGTGGTTAGAGCGCTTAAAGAATGCTGGAAAGATTTCCGGCCAGTAGACTCCGACTCATTCCCAATCGATTTGAGTCGCGGCGATGATTCCCTAAAATCTTCGCTCCCATCTCCGGCAATTTGCTTAAGCAAATACAAACGGGGGCCGGCGTGATGCCAGCCCCCGGGGATCGGAGCTACGACCCAATCGCTCAGAAATCCAGCCGCAACCCGAACTGGATAAAGCGTGGCTGGTTGTACTGCGTATTCAATACGCCAAACCCGCTGCGGCTGGCTACGTTCAAGTGCGCGTCGGTCGCGTCGCTGTTTTGCAGCAACGGGTGATTAAAGACATTGGTGATCTGCATGTCGAAACGCGTGCTCACGCGCTCCGTGATCTTGGTGGTCTTGGAGAGGCCGAAGTCAACTCCCCAGCGTCCCAGGCTGCGCACCGCCCCGCGACCCGTGCGGCCATCGAGAAGCACATCCGGGGTGCGGAAATTCAGGCGCGCCGCGGTGGGATCAGCGAACCCGTTAACCACGCCCGCGCCAAGTTGATGGGGACTCAACGAATAAGACGTTTTCGTGATGGGGATGTACGCGCTGCAATTACCGAACACCCCGCCCTGTCCATACTCCTCGCAACTATTGCCGTAATACACGTCGAGCGGCAGTCCGCTACCGTAGTTCCACACGCCGGCCATATTCCATCCGCCGATGACCCGGTCGAACCAGTTTCCCGAGGAGAATCGCGAGCCGCGGCCGAAGGGCAAGTCATACGTGACCAGGGCGGTGATGGCATGGCGCCGGTCAAATGAGGCCGAACCGTAGTCCCGATTGAGGTTGAAGGCATCCGAAGTCTCGTTCAGGCTCTCTTGGTTCTGGCCGATCTGGTCGAAAGCGTGGGAGAAGGTGTAGTTGAAGTTAAGCGTCAGGCCGTTGCTGGTCTGCTTGCGCAAGCTAAAGAATCCAGCATTGTAGTTCGAACGGCCATTGCTCCCGATAAAGTAAGAGTCGTACACCTGATTGGTGTCCGCTCCGCCACCCTGGATGCTGCCCGGGGTGGCAAGCGAGGCAGGATAGAATCCGTTCTGATCGTCCCAAACGTCGTAGAGATTCGCGAAGCGGAACGCCGAAGTGCCTTCTTGCGCTATCGATGCCTGCGTGCACGAGGCGAAGCCGGTGCAATAAGCCGAGCCACCAAGCATGGTTTCGAACCAGGCTTGGTTCGGAATTGCCCCTGGCGCCGCTCCCCCGCGCAGCGCATTGGCGATCGCGCTGAACGCCTGCGCGAAGCTCTGGCCTCCGGCCGTCATCATGTAGGGCACTTGGCTAAGCCCGTAGCCCTGATACAGGCGACGGGAGAAGTTGCCGACATAGCCCACTTCCATGACCATCTTGCCGGGCAATTCGCGCTGAAGCGTAATGTTGAAAGTATCCGCGTAGCCCACTTTGCGTTTCGGATCGATTCGGAAGTCCAGCGTTTCGAAGGGACTGTTGGTGCCCGGGATGAGCGGCGAGGTGATTGCTGCCAGCCCGGGGAGCGGTATTCCCGCTCCATCCGTTCCGATCCGGAAACTGTTCGCCGGAGTAGCCCCGGGTGTGCAATTAACCACTCCTGCTACCGGCATGCGCGGGCCCTTGCACCGGACGTTGTTGCCGAAGCCGATGCCCAGGGCAGGAATCATCACGATACCGACGCCGTTGATGCGGTCATACACGCGGGCATATCCCCCGCGGATCACGGATTTCCGGTTGCCCAAAATACTGGACAGAAACCCGTCGGTGTAGGAAGGATTCCACGCCACTGAAATTCGCGGCGCGAAATTCTTGTAGTCGGGGTCATAGGGATATTTCCGGCCTGTCGATTTAATAGGCACAAAGTCGAGTTGCGGGTTGTAGATCATGCCCGCTAAGGCAGCAGCCTTCCTTTTCGCGATGTAGGCGTCGCCGGTAATCAGCGCGCCGGTGGCGTGATCGACCATCATGGTTGCATTGCCGCTCTGCTCGTAGGGAGGCATTTGCACGCCCCACGTTAGACCGAGGTTGATCGTCAACGAAGGTCGAATGCGCCAGCTATCTGTAAAGTACAGCTGGTAGCTGTTCACCACGGTATGTTGAAGCAACGGATCGCCCGCCTTGTTCGGCGAAAGATTGGGCGCGCGGGTCAGCAGTTGCTGGCCTCGATCCACCAAGCCCAGCACGGAAGAGTAAAAATTGTTCCAGTTCTGGACGTCGGAGGCCAGCAAACAGTTCGTCTGGATGGCCGGTGGGTTGCACGTTGGTGGAGCGTTTCCGGCGGGGATGGAGATGCCGCTGCCGGAGGCCAAGCGCCCAACCGTATAAACGATCGAGGTCAATCCGCCGATCACCTTGTCGTCGCGCCGGTGGAAGAAGCGTTGCGTCTCCGCGCGACCACCAAACTGAACATTGTGATTGCCGTGGATCCAGCTCAAGTTTTCAAAGAAGTTGAAATCCTTGCCGTTCCAGACCCGGCTGCGGGCGTTCTGGGTATCCACGTTGATCGGCTGCATCCCCACAAAGATCCCCTCACCTCCTATGCTTAGCGCAGAATTCGTGGTGGCAACCTGTGGAAACGGCGCACTCGTGCCCCACTGCCACCAATGCCGCAGGTAATCGAAATGGAAGTCGCTGGTCAGATGAGGAGTAATCTGTCCGGTCAATCCTATCACCAGATAACGAGGCGCCAGGGGCCGGACCGCGGTCGAACGCGGCACGCCTTTCGTGTCGCCGGAAATAAGTCCGCCGATATCCACCTGCACGGGCGATTGGAATACAGTTTTTCCGTATCGGTAGCTCGACATCAACTGCCACTTCGAGTTGAAGTTGTGGTCGATCTTAATGACCCCGAAGTCCTCCGTCAGAGGTGTTTTCGCCGCAGCGCTAAACCCTAGGTTATTCAAGCCGTCAGCGCCCGAGCCGTTCGGATCATTGCCCCCAGGTTCAAACGCCCATACCGCAGCGATCGTCGGATTTAGACCGAGGCCCCTCGGATCAAACCCGCTCGGTGCCACCGTCGCACCGGTCAGTGGATCCACGGTCGGAACCGGATTGAGGTTGTATGCCACCGTGGCCCCACTCGAATCCACAAAATGCAAGATGCCGGCCTTCATGGCGGCTGACGGCACCGGCCGGGCGATATCTGTCGAGCTGACAAATCGTCGTCCCTCGTAGTGTGCGAAGAAAAAGGTCTTGTCTTTCCAGATAGGACCACCGATGCGGCCGCCGAACCGGTTGTCGCGCAATGCCGGGTCTTTCTGGCCGTGGCTATTGCGTGTCCAGCTGTTGGCATTCAAAGCGTTATTTTGAAGGTACTCGTAAAGCGCGCCATGAAAGATATTGGTTCCGCTGCGCGTGACCATTTGAACTTCACCGCCCGCCGAGCGGCCGAAACCGGCGTCTGGGTTGTTGCTGACTACGCGAAATTCCTCCAGGCTCTCCACCGGTGTGGGAACTACCGCGCGCGGAGTTGCCGTAAAATTCGTGCCCGCATATTGCCCGCTGCCCGCTGTGCTGTCCGTGGCGTCGCCGCCATCGAGGAGGAAAGTGTTCTGGTCGCTGCGGGCTCCGGCCACCTGACCGCCGGTATTGTCGCCTTCGCCGGAGGCATTGGGAGAACCAGGGGCGTTGAACCCGGGACTCGCCAGCGGCTGGAGCAGCAACAACGCTGTGGCGTCGCGGCCCAGGCTGGGGATGTTTTCCATCATCTTGCGATTGATCACATTTCCAATCGAAGCGTCATTGGTTTGCAGTTCCACCTGCGCACCTGCCTGCACCTCGACCACTTCGGAGACAGTGCCTATCTCCAGCGTGGTGTCGACGGTGAGCGGCTTGCCAACCTGCGCGGCAACCGGCCCGATGGATGTTGTGCGAAAACCGGCTTTCTTGATTACCACCTTGTAATCGCCTGGCGCCACGCTCGAGAAGATATACACGCCCGTATCATTTGTGGTTTGCGTCCGTGAATCGTTGGTCGCCACGTTCTGGAGTTCGACATCGGCGCCGGGAACCACCGCGCCTTTCTGATCCATGACCGTTCCGGTCACCGTGGTCGTTGCCGACCCTTGCGCGCGCGCGAATGCCGGATAAAACGCCGTCGCCAGAAGCACTGCCAGCAGCAATCTAGATATTCGCATTTCAATCCACCTCGCTTGTGAAGGTTCGGCATGGAGATAATCGAATACAGACTTGGGACGTGCGTCCGAACGGACGACCGAGTTAGACCCGTGTTGCACCACTCGCACCACCCTGTAACTTTGGGCGAAACCTATTCTGTTAATCTGTCGATGTCAAGCGAATTATTTGGTTGACGACGGCATGAGTTTTTGGCGGCGGAGGGCGGTGAACAAACGGTCAGGTGGTTCCAGGCAACAAATGCGTGCGAATGGCAAATGCAGACTCGTATCTAGCGGTTTCGTCTGAAGTCAGCGGGTTTCGCAGCATGCCCATTTTGATAGCGCTTCACGGCCCCAGCCATTAAGGGGCGTTTTCATTTATGGTGATCGGCGTAGCGGCGGCTTTGTAAACGATTTGGCCGTCGAATAAAGTCATTTCGCACTTCAGGTCCTTGATGTCATCCGTCGGAACGGTATACACATCGCGGTCCCAGACGGCGATGTCGGCTCGCTTACCGGTCTCGATGGAACCAATCTGGTCTTCCAGAAATAACTGGTGCGCGGCCCAATCGGTGTAGGAGCGAAGCGCCGTGTGCACGTCGATGGACTCGGTTGTCCCGAACGGATGGGCTCCATAAACGCCCTTGAGCGTTTCGCGAGCTATGGAAGCCCAAAGACCATAGCGCGCCGGAAAAGGGGTGACGAAAAAATCGGATCCTCCGCCCCACCGGATGCCCTTGCTGAGATAGGTTTTGAAAGGATTCAGACGCGCCGCGCGCTCCGGGCCAAAAGTGCCGGCATACGTGTCTCCGATCCACCACATAAACGGCGCCTGCGGTTCTGGGTACCCCGCATCGTACTTCTTCTCGAGAGCAGCCATGGTTTCCAGCGCGTGCTCGGTCGGGATATTGGAATGAATTATGCTGTGGCGAAGCCCTTTGGTGGGAGTTTCGTTCAAAACTTCCGCGTAAGTATCCACCACCCAGTCGATCGCCCGGTCACCCACCGCGTGCGTGCCAATGTGAATGCCGGCGCTATGAAACAAGCGGACCATCTGGCGGTAGACCGCCGGGTCGAGCGCCGGATACCCGAAGTTGCCGGTGTCAATGCCCGTCGAGCTCTTTCTCCATTCCTTGTACACCCATGCAGTGCGCGCGCCGCCGCTTCCGTCCATGAAGAGCTTCACGCCGCCGGAGATGAGCTTGCCGTCACCGAGCGACTGAGGCGGCTTAGGAAGGTCGGACATACGCGCGATGATTCGCTTTGCAGATTCCGCGGTGTTGCCACCGTCCCACAGCACGAATACCCGCACCGCCAGCTTGTTTTCCTCGAGAAGTTCGCGGTAGGCGTCCCACGTATCCTGAAGGATATCGGGGTCTTTCACCGCCGTCATGCCTTCCTTATGGAAAGCGTCGATCATGTACAAAATTGCGCTGCGCTGCTGCTGGGGAGTTATTGGAGGAATAAGATTTTCTACCATGCCCAAAGCCGCTTCCTTGAGCACACCCGTGGGTATTCCCTGCACGTCCCGGTCGATGGTGCCGGCGGGCGGATTCTTTGTGTCCGCAGTGATGTGCGCCAACTGCATGGCATAACTGTTCGCCACGCCGTAATGGCCGGTGGTGTGCCGTAGCCAAACCGGATTGGCGGGCGCCACCTTGTCGAGATCTGATGCATAGACGTAGCGCAGCTCCGCGAGCTTGCCTTCGTCCCAGCCGGATCCCACGACCCACTCGCCCGGCTTCACAGTGGCGACTCTCTCGCGAACTTTAGCCACCACGTCCTCGATTCGAGCCGCGTCGCTAAGGTTGACTTCGTA
>JAAFGT010000078.1 GCA_010365215.1 Acidipila sp.
CGGATGCAGCGCCCTACGCGGAGCGTGAGCGCGCGCTGCGAGCGATCGCCTTCGACGCATCCGCGGATCAGGAATTGCGTTTGGGTTTCGCCAATACCGGAGCCGCTCGCCTGCTGCTGGAAGCCGCGCAGGCGGCGGTAAATGCGGGGCGCTATTCCGCTGCGATTGTGCTGACGCGGCAGGCCGTTCCGCAACTCGAGGCGCGGCGTTGGGAGGATGTGCCGGTAGACGTGTGGAGGACGGCATTTCCGCTGCCCTACGCGGCGGCGATCCGCAGCTCCGCGGCGCGTCAAGCCATCGATCCGATGCTGGTGGCGGGACTCATTCGGCAGGAATCGGCGTTCGATGCCCATGCGGTGTCGCGCGCGAATGCTCTGGGCTTGATGCAGATCGTGCCCGGAACGGCAAAGCGGCTGGCGCGCAGCCTGAAGATGCGGTTCAGCCGCGCAAAACTTTTCCAGCCGGAGTACAATCTCGAATTGGGCACGAAATATCTGGCCGATCTTTTGAGACTGTTCGGAAACGTGGAATCGGTGCTGGCGGCGTATGACGCCGGCGAAGACCGCATTCCCGGGTGGCAGTCGGAGAGGAATTACGAAGAGACCGCGGAGTTCGTCGATTCCATTCCGTTCACGGAGACACGCGAATACGTGCAGATCGTAAAGCGCAATGCCGAGATTTACCGCCGGCTGGCGGCGGGCAGATGAATCCTTCTACCTCCGCCCCGGCCATCCGAAGTTTTGTCTCCTCGAAGGCCGAGCGCTTCACCGAATCGGTGATCCGGGAAATGACTCGCCTGGCGATGAAACACAAGGCCGTGAATCTTGCGCAGGGGTTCCCTGATTTCGCCGCGCCGGAAGAAATAAAACGCGCCGCGCAGGAAGCCATCGCCAAGGACATCAACCAGTACGCGATCACCTGGGGCGCCAAGCCGCTGCGCGACGCCATCGCGCAAAAGTTTGCGAGGACGCAGGGCGTAGAGACAGACCCGGAGCGGGAAATCACCGTGTGCTGCGGCTCGACCGAAGCGATGATCGCCGCGCTGTTGGCGGTATTAAATCCCGGCGACGAAGTGGTGGTGTTCGAGCCCTTCTACGAAAATTACGGCCCGGACGCGATTCTTTCCGGCGCCACGCCGCGATTTGTTTCATTGCGACCGCCGGCCGCGGCTGGAGAAACGTGGACATTTGATCGCGCGGAGCTGGCCGCGGCATTCAATACGCGAACGCGCGCCATCATCCTCAATACTCCCAACAACCCGACGGGAAAAGTTTTTACGCGCGAAGAGATGGAAGCGATTCGGGACTTATGCGTGCAGTGGAACGCTCTGGCGATCACCGATGAAATTTACGAGCATATTCTCTACGACGGCGCGAGCCACATCTCCATGGCGTCGCTGGAGGGGATGCGCGAGCGGACGATCACCATCAACGGCCTGTCGAAAACTTACAGCGTCACCGGCTGGCGCGTGGGCTGGGCGATTGCGCCGCCGCGCATCTCCGACGCCATCCGCAAAGTGCACGATTTTCTTACCGTAGGCGCGGCTGCGCCGCTGCAACAGGCCGGGGCTGCGGCGCTGGGGTTTCCAGCCGCCTATTACGACAAAATGAAAGTGGATTACCTGGCTCGCCGGGATCGCGCGCTGGATTTTCTGGGGGCCGCAGGATTCATCTGCTATCGCCCGGCCGGGGCGTACTACATCATGACCGACATTTCGCGCTTCGGAGCGGCGGACGACGTAGCCTTCGCGCGTTACCTGGTGGAAAAGATCGGCGTGGCGGTGGTGCCCGGCTCCAGCTTTTATTCTCAGCCGGGTGGCGGCGCGCAACAGGTTCGCTTTACGTTTTGCAAAACGGAGCAGACGCTCCGGGCCGCGGCTGACCGCCTGGCAGTGTTGCCGCAGATGCACGGGTTCAAAAGTTAGGTCTTCCCGCCGCTATGTTACAATCCGCGCCGTCGCGCATCGGGAGAGAGTCTCATGGCCTTGCAACTCGAAATGGTTCCGGCACAAACCCGCGTGGAGAAGAACGGGGAGGGCCAGCGTTTCGATATTTCCCCCAGCGCCACGCGCACTTTCCTTTGCACACTTATCATTACCGGTGTGATCGAACAGCAGTCCCTGGATGTCTCGGTCTGGGGATCCGGGGACGGTGAAAGCTGGGGCACCAAGCCTCTGCTTATGCTGCCGCAGCGGTTTTATCGCGGTGAGACGCGCTTGATTCTGGATCTGACGCTGCTGCCGGAAATAAAATATATTCGTGCGGCATGGGTGCTCAACCGCTGGGGACGCGTGGCGCCGGTGCCGCGATTTGTGTTCGGATTGCAGTTGGAGGAAATATCCGCGGTCTCCGGGCACACGACGGCGCAGAAAGCGGCACTGAGCTCATAGCAAACGCGTACCTGATTGCAGTCAGGCGATTGTTTGAGTCAGAAGAGAGTTGAAGAAGTAAGGGGTAGGAAGCAGACGGTCGGTTGCCTTTGGTGGTTGCTTCCTACCCCGCGAGTGGTCTTAGCTGTTTAGACGCAGGATTGCCCCGCGGAGTTTCATTCCCCGAACGATATTTATTGATTTATTTTGGCGGTGCGCTGGAATTGCCTGCCTTGGCTTGCGCCGAATTCTTCATCGTTTCTGCCCTTAACTGCTTGACCTTTTCGCTTTGGGGGCCGCCTGGGTCGACGCGCAGAAAATTATCTAAATCTTTTATCAACGATGCATCATCTCCGCGATTCATGTGGATATTGGCGAGCAGAAGATAGGCTGCGGGCTGTTCGGAATTAGCCTGGAGCGATTCCTGAACGCTTTTCTCGGCCTCGTCGGGGCGCTGTAGGCCCATGAGCGCACGAGATAGCTCGAAATTCGCGGCCCAGTTGGCCGGCACGGCAGAGAGGGCCTGGCGCGACACCGTCTCCGCCTCGGCAAATTTCTGCCGGTCGTTCAACACGGAAGCGAGGGTAATTACCGACTCCGTAAAGTGACCGGAGCTGAGCTCAATCGATTTGCGCAGCGCTTTCTCCGCTTCATCGCCCTTGTGGAGTTTTTGATAGGCCACACCGGTGTGGTGATAGGCTTCGTAGAACGTCGGAGCTTTTTCGAGAACGCGGGCGAAACAGGGCAGGCTGCCCTCCGGGTTGTGATTTTCGTAGAGCTCCGCAATACCGAGGTTGAAGTCTTTCAGCGCCTTGGCGGGGAGGCCGAGGCGGGAGGCGGAAATAATTCCGGCCGGGGCTTTTGCCGCGGAACCTTGCAGGCTGTGCAGGAAAATAACGATGCCGGTGGCACTGATGGAATCCGTTACTTGGATCTGTTGATGTACCGGCTCGAAGCCGTCCTGCTCGATGACGATCTGATATTCTCCGCCGCTCGCGCCCGGGAAATTGAATTCGCCGGTGGCACTGGTGAAAGACAGGTTTACGCCCGAACCGCCAAAATGGTGAAGCTCGACGCGGACGTGGTCAACAGGTTGATCCGTTTCAGCGGAGCGGACGAATCCCTGGACGGTTACGTTGCGGGGCTGCGGGTTCATACCTCCGGGATGAGGATTCGGACGCTGCGCGAAAGCAGATAAAAACGACAGAGCAAGAAATGCGGGCAGGGAAGACAGAATAAGCCTCGTTTTCATGCAAGCACCCCCATGCTGTTATAGAGGACTTTATCACCGCGCTTGCCCGGTAGACAAAGAAAAATATCGCGCGGCGGGCTACACGGTGAGATCAAAACTCTGGGCATAGGCGGGCTGGACTACGTTCCAGTGAAGCTGCTGTTCAATTTTCGCGCGAAGCGCGGCGGCGGGCCCGGGCTCGCCATGGACCATAAAAGTCTGGCGGGGTGGGGCGGAGATGCCCGAAAGCCAGCGAAGCAGCTCCGACTGGCCGGCGTGCGCGGAGAATTGAGGCAGGATGCAGATTTCGGCGTTCACCGGTACGTTGATTCCGTGGATGTTTACCGTTGGCGCGCCATCGGCCAACGCGCGCCCGCGCGTGCCCTCCGCCTGATAACCCGGCAAGATGACGGCGTTGCGGGAATCGGGAAGCCGGCGAGCCAGATGGAATAACACGCGTCCGCCGGTGGCCATGCCGCTGGCCGAGAGAATGATGCACGGGGAGTTAATTTTATTTATCTCCTTGGATTCCTGGGCGCTCCTGGTGAGGTGAACGCCATGCATGCCCAGCGGGTCGCCGGTGGTTTCCTCGCGCGTGAATTCGGCGGTGTGGTCCTCATGGTGGGATAAGTAGAGCTGAGTGGCGCTGATGGCCATGGGGCTGTCGACGTAAAGTGGAAGGCGCGGTATGCGCTTCATATCCTCCAGCTCGCGCAGCATATAGAGCAGCAGTTGAACGCGTCCCACGGCAAAGCTGGGGATGACGATGACTCCGCCGCGTTTTACCACTCGCGCCACCACATCGCCGAGTGCATCGAGAGGCGCGCCGCCGGGATGGTCGCGATCCCCGTAAGTGGACTCGCACAACAGGTAGTCGGCGCGCGGGGGCGTCTGAGGATTTTTCAGGATGGGCTGCTCGTAACGGCCGATGTCGCCGGAGAATACGACAACGATACTGCGTCCGCCTTCGGTGATGGTCAACTCCAGGCTGGAAGAGCCGATGATATGGCCGGCATCGTAACCGCGCACAGAGAATTCCGGGCTGATCGCGAACGCCGCATCGCGCGGAATGGCTTTGAAGCGTTGCAGCGCGGCCTGGGCTTCAGCCACGGTGTAAAGCGGAAGAGGCTGGGGATGTCTACTGAAGCCTCGTTGGCTGGCGATGGCGGCATCTTCTTCCTGAATATGGGCGGAGTCAGTGAGAAGGATATTGCAAAGATCCTGCGTGGCAGCGTTGGCATAAATAAGACCGCGAAAGCCGTCTCCGACCAGGCGCGGCAGATAACCGGTGTGATCGATGTGGGCGTGAGTGAGCACCACCCAGTCCATGGTGCCGGGGGCGATGGGCAGTGGCTGCCAGTTGCGTTGACGCAGCTCACTTCCGCCCTGGAACAGGCCACAGTCAATCAGCAGGCGCTTGCCGTTCGCTTCAACGCAATATTTGGAACCGGTAACAGTACCAGTGGCACCGAGAAAAGTAATTTTCGCCATAGACGGCGTATTGTAATCGAAGAGAGAGGAAGAAACCCAGACGTTCTGAGCTTGAGCCAGTTAAATGGTGGAGCTGATGGGATTCGAACCCACGACCTCCTCGATGCCATCGAGGCGCGCTCCCAACTGCGCCACAGCCCCACCGCAGAGGATAGTGAGTTTATAGCATTACGCAGAAGAAAGCGTCAAAGAGTTCAAGAATGTTGCCGGCTTTGGCAATTCGGCGGCACCTGCCAGCAGATTGCTCCCAGACTTGTCCTACAGCGTGCTCAAAAACGCTACCAGGTCGCTCTTGTCGCTGTCCGAAAGGTTCAGGAGGAACCGTGTGTTGTAGAAGTTGACGACTTCCAGCAGTGTTGCCGCCGAGCCGTTGTGAAAATAGGGTGCGCGGCCGCCCAGACCGCGAAGAATCGGCCCTTTGAATTTGCCGATGTCTGCGCACTTGCCGGTGACCATGGCTCTGCCCATATCGCTTACCTGCACGATCTTGCCCGTAGCGTTGCACGAGACAGTGATGAGTGGAAGGTCGGGGGTGCGGCGCGAGAGATCCGCCAGGCCGATATTCAGAGGTGCGGGCACGGAATGGTCGCCAACGTTTGGCGAATCGTGGCAGGTGCCGCAGAAGCCGTTGATCACCGTCTGATTGAGGACGTCGTTCAGACCGGCGACGCCAGTGATGGCAATCGGCAGTGAATTGAAAAGCTGTTGACCGTGAGCCACGGCGCGGCGCGCCAGGGTGTGTTCGTCGAAATCACGATCCTGGATGTGCGCCCAGCGGTCAAACAGACTGAAGATCACCGGGTTGAACGCCGTACCTTTGGGATTGCCGCCGAGCGGATCGTTGATCCCGATGAAGAAGTCCTGCGTAGAGAGACTGCCCGTTCCGCCTTTCGCGCCGGCCTGATTTAATTCGCCGGCCTGGAGGTCGCTGGTCTGAGCGGTAAACACTTTGATTTCGAAGTCCAGGATGGACTGCACCTGCGCGGCAGTGGGCGGAACTGCGGCCTGCGCGTGGCCCAGTGTCGCGTCGGTGGCCTGATGCCTGAGGTCGTCGATGACGGGAATAAAATGCCCGTTGGCATCCTTGAAAGTTTCCCGGCCGTCCCACATCACTGTGCTCAGGTAGGGCAGATTGGTCGAGGGAAGCGGCCGGCGATACGAAGAGATCGCGGTCAGGCTGGTGCAGCCGTAGGGATTGTCGTTGTTGAGGACGGTAAACTCTGCATTCGCGGGGAGCGTCTGTTCGATGCGGATCAGGCCTTTGTTCAAGATAAGGCTGTACGCTTGCCGGCGCGCGTCCTCGGTCGAGACGTCTTGCGTGGGGCAGCCGGAGCCGTCGTTGGTGCGGAAGATGGGGTCGGTGCCATGCGTGTCGTTGAAGCGCGCCTGGATGTGGGGCGGCGTGACGGACCACGCGTCACTGGCCTGATGGCAAGTCACGCAACGCCGTCCGTTCGTTCCCAAGTCCTGGAAGAACGCATTGTTAGCGATGTCGGTTGGACCGCCGAGGTTCAGGTTGGCAAAGCGGCCCAGCGGATCGGAGAATTCCTGATACCGCGGGACAAACAGATTCATACCCTGGCCCACCGCCAGCACCGCTCCCGTCCCAACGAGAACAATCGTCGACAGCAAAATAAGACGCGCGGCGCGGGGAAACTTGGCTTTGCCGGAAGAAGTTAAAACTGCCCGACGGTTCGGTCGGCTGCGCATAAGTCCTCCTCAGAAGGGTTAATGAGGTTAGGCTACTGATTCTCTTAATGCACAGCAATGCACACGGGGTGAATTGTTGATGACTGTGCAAGATTAAGATAGAGTGCAACTTAGGGCGTTCAATGACTAGGCTTCTGCGGGCCCGGCCGGGGCTATGGCCTAGCGAACATATGGCGCAAGATCACTCATCCTCGATTTTGAAATTTGGCGTGTTTGAGGTCAACCTCTCCGCGCGCGAACTACGAAAGCATGGGACCCGCGTGAGGCTTCCTCCCCAGCCTTTTACAATTCTCGTCCTGCTTTTGGAGACACCGGGGGAAGTGGTCAGCCGGGAGGAGATGAGACAGCGGCTGTGGGCTACCGATACTTTTGTTGATTTTGAGCACAGCCTGAACAGCGCAATTAAGAAGCTACGCTTTGCGCTAGGTGACACTCCGGAAAATTCGCGGTATGTCGAGACCCTTCCCCGCGTGGGCTACCGGTTTATAGCGCCAGTGGAGGAAGTCCCCGCGAAAGAGCGCTCGTTGGTTGGCGCCCCTCCATCCACCAGCCACATTGAGGCGCCTGCAATTACCCAAGAATCTTCCCGTCGTCGATGGTCAATCATTCTTGGGATCGTCATTGTCCTGAGTGCGGCGCTGGGTGGTTACTATCTTGTTCATTGGTCGCGAAAACGTCCCGGCCCGGAGCCGGTAAATGGAAGATCGATGCTGGCAGTTCTGCCCTTCGAAAACCTGACCGGAGATGCCGGGCAGGAGTACTTCAGCGACGGTATGACCGAGGAGATGATCGCGCAACTTGGACGCCTTGATCCGGAGCACCTTGGTGTGATCGCGCGTACCTCGATGATGAATTACAAACACAGCCACGAGCAATTAGAGAAGATCGGCAGTGAACTGGGAGTGCAGTACGTGCTCGAGGGCACCGTGCGGCGCGATGCGGACAAAGTGCGAATTTCCGCGCAGTTGATTCAAATAAAGGATCAGACGCACATTTGGGCGCGGCAGTATGACCGCGAGCTTAGCGATCTACTGGCGCTGCAAGGCGAAATCGCGCAAGAAATTGCCAGCGGAATTCAACTGACGCTGGGGGAGCACAAACCGATCGCCGGGAGCCCCAGGCGTTCTGTGTCCCCGAGCTCGAACGAGGCGTATGACCTTTACCTCAAGGGCGAATACTTTTGGAATAAGAGGACGGCGGAAGGATTTCAGCAGGCGATCCGGTATTTCCAGCAGGCCGTAGATAAAGATCCGGGTTATGCCCGGGCCTATGCCGGCCTGGCGGATTCCTACGCGCTTATCAGTGGCTACAGTGGAACTCCGCAAGCGGCTTTTCCGGAGAAGGCGCGAGCCGCGGCGCAGAGAGCGGTAGAAATTGATGAGAGCCTGCCCGAAGCGCACACCGCGCTGGCTTTGGTGGTCCAGAACTTCGATTGGGACTGGCCGAAGGCGGAGCGAGAATTCCGGCGGGCCATCGAGCTCGATCCTAACTATGCCACCGCCCATCACTGGTATGGCGAGCACCTCACTTGGCGCGGGCATTTTGACGAGGCGCTGCAGGAGAGCGAGCGCGCACGCCAGCTCGATCCCCTCTCTCTGATCATCGCCGCGGACAACGGCGCGATTCTCTACTATTCGCGCCACTATGACCGCGCTGAACGAAAGCTTCGTTCGGTGCTGGAGATGGATCCAAAATTCCCACGCGCTCGGGGAATGTTGGGGGCGACGTACCTAGCGCAAGGTAAGTTCGCCGAAGCTCTGGCAGTGATTGTCGGGGAGCAGCAAGACTATGAGGCTCCGTGGTATTTGGCGTTCCACGTCGCTGTTAGCGGGCGTGCCGGGCAACGGGCCGAAGCGCAGCGAACGTTGAAAATATTGGAACAGTTGATCCGTCATCGCCGGGTTGACGCAGGGGCGATGGTTAACGCTTACCTTGGCGTTAACGACAAAGAGCAAGTCTTCGCCTGGCTGGAAAAGGCGTACGCGGAACATTCCGGCGTCATTACGACTCTGAAGGTCGAACCGCTCTACGACCCGTTAGCCAGCGACCCGCGCTTTCGAGAGCTGCTGCACCGCGTCGGATTAGCACCTTAGCCCGCGGACGTGATGGCGCCCTCGCATTCCCCCGGGCCCGGCGCGTGACGGTGCGTCCACTACGGGGCCGATATATTTTCCGACTAGCGCAAAAAGTTAAGGCAACGGGTATATCCTTTTTGCTAGTCTAATAAAGTAGAGAAGTAGGCTTGGGCGCAAAGCCAAGGAACAAAGCCAGGGAACAAAGGTAGACCACGCGGTGTCTAACCATATAGAAGCGCGAACGGAAACAGGCGGCCAAGCCGGAGACGGCGGTTGCCCGGGTGGGGAGTGGTACAGCCGCGAGGGCGGCGAGGCGGCTCTTCCAATGGCCGAGTTGGCGCACCCACTGTGGTGGGCTCGGGACGAGGCGGAAGTAGTGACCGAGCTGCAGTCCGGCTCGGAAACGGCTTTCGATGCCTTTATCGCGCAATATCACGTTCCGGTATTCAATCTTCTTTTGCAAATGCTCGGTAATGAGGCCGACGCTGCGGATGCTTCGCAGGAAGTGTTCCTCAAGGCTTTCCGGGGAATCGGGAAGTTCCGCCGCGGCAGCTCGCTGAAGACCTGGCTATACCGCATCGCGATCCGGCAGGCGCTAAACCAGAGGCGCTGGTTTTCGCGGCACCGGCGTAATGAGTGGTCGCTGGACGGGCAGAATGAGGACCAGAGCGCGGCGCTGCAGATTGAGGAGCTGGGTCCAAGTCCTTTCGATCAGCTTGCTTCGCACCAGACGCAGCAAGTGGTGAGGCGCGCGCTGGCTGAAGTTCCGCAGGTGTTTCGCAGCGCGGTGATATTGCGCGATCTGGAAGGGTTGTCCTATGAAGAGGTGGCCGAAGTGCTCGATGTTTCCGTGGGAACGGTGAAGTCGCGAATATTGCGAGGCCGGCGAGCGCTGCGGATCGTCCTGGAAATGAGTGTGCACAAGCGCACCACGGAATCGACGCAGTCGTCTCCGGGAATGACCGGCGAGATGGCGGGGGGTGGGGAATGACCTGCCGAAGTCTACAGAAGAAATTGCCGGGATATCTGGATGGCGCGCTGGCGCAGGGAGAACAGGCCACGCTGGCGCAGCATCTGGCGCATTGCGTGGCGTGTCGCGGAGAGCTGGAAGCGACCAGCCGGGTTTCGGCATTATTGGCGCATACGGAACGCGTCAGGCCGCCTGCTGGGCTGTCGCTGCGCATTCGTGTGGCCGTCGCGCAGGAGCGGATGCGCGAGAGTTGGCTGCGGCGCACGCTGCATCGGCTGCGCGTGAATATCCATGACGTTCTGCAACCCCTGGCGGTGCCGGCTACCGGCGGCGTAGTGACTTCGTTTGCCGTATATTGCGTCATTCTGCAAGCGCTGTTGGTCGGAGTCCCCATGGGTGGCATTGTGCCCAACGATCAGCCCATCAATTTTGTGCGGCCGGCGCGGCTCGAATCGCTGGCGCCGTTTCCGCTTCATGCGGATGCTTCCGGACGGAAAGTGGGTCCGAGCGCGAGCATGGTGGAGTTTCGAGTGAACTCGGAAGGCCGGGCGATCAGCTATGAGATTTTGTCGGGGCAGACGGATCGCGACACGCGCCGCCAGCTCGATCAGCTGATGATGTTTTCCAGCTTCCAGCCGGAATTGAATTTTGGCCGGCCCACGGAGCAGGGGCGAGTGGTGGTGCGGTTCGACGAATTTCGCGTGAACGATTAGCAGCTTCGAGAAGTAGCGGTTTTGCTGGCGGAACAACTTTCAATTAGCCTCATCGTTCGATTCGCCTCATCGTTGGCCCCCCACGCTTCCCTCACATATATCACCCAGACGTTCAACCTCTAGTGGAAGGCCCGCGTCTAATTATTTTGCTGTGGCCTCAACGATCGAGTAGGGGCTTCTTGTGGGAATCACTCGCTCCAACTTGAAGCCTGCTGTTGCGAGAAGAGCGCGGTGCTCCTCCACGGTCCGTTCGTGTCCTCCCGTCATGACCAGCATGTTAACGTCGAGCGCTTTGGCGAGATGGGGGCCGGGAATATCCGGAATGACCGCTTCGATGACCGTCGAAAAGACGAGGACTGCAACTCCGTGCCACCGGACACCGCACTATAAAGCCGGCGGATGAGGACAAAAACAATTTCCTGCCTTGCGGTCGCGCGTAGCGCCTGTCTTGACTGCCTTTCCGGCCTTCTGTAGAGTGGTTTTTGAATATTGACGCATGATTTTAGACACTACAGATAACCGGACCGTTCTACCGCTCACGCTACGGAGAACACTCGATTTGCCGCGCGAACTTACACACTTTCTTGGCATGGCTATATCGATTGGAGTCCTGAGCCTGGCGGGTGCCGGCATCAGTCAGCCCGCAGCGGCGCAGACCGTGGTGTCGGTGGAGAGCAGCCCGCAACTGTTTGCGGTGCTCTGCGCCATCCAGACCGCGGGTTACGACGCCGACACTAATCCTGCTTCGCTCAATCCTGTCCGTGCCGCGCTGCGCCCTGAGCTTCTGGCGAAGAAGGGGCCGGCGGTGGACCAGCTTAAAGCCTTTTACAAGGAACATGAGCTGGCGGAAGGCGGCGCGACGCTTTCCCGTTACGTTTCCTTCGGGCTGGTGGTGGGTTCCGCGCCGAATTTCGAATTCACCGTGCCTCATGACCAGTTGCCTCCGGATGTGCTGGCGCTGGAAGGTTTCAATGAAATCCTTAGCGCCTACTATCGCGAGGCGGAAATCGAGCGCATCTGGGCGCGCGTGGCGCCGGAGTATGCGCGCCAAGTAAGGCGGCTGGAGCGCGGAGTCGGAGATATAGCATTCGTGTCAGCGGGCTACCTCCGCGAAATCCTGGAACCGAACCCGCGGCACACCAT
>JAAFGT010000079.1 GCA_010365215.1 Acidipila sp.
ATGGCAGGTAACGCGAAGGGAAATGAAGAAAGCTAAAAACCAGCCCCGCTCCCCCAAAGCTTCCGCGAAGGAGTCAGCAGCCGGCGCTCTGGCAGGCGCCGTGGTCGACCTCAAGGAACTCGAGCGCCTGATGGCTTTCATGGCCGGGCACGGGCTCGAGGAGCTGGAATACCAGCGCGGCGCCGTACACATCCGGCTGCGTAAGCCGTCCCAGATGGTTTCCATTCCCGGCGCGCAAGCAGTTCTGCACTCCATTCCCCAGGCCTCTGGAGCGCGGGAGAAGCGCCCGGGCGCAGCGCCGGCCGCTGCGGCCCCTGCCGAAGATTTGCACAATGTAAAGTCGCCCATCGTGGGCACGTTTTATGAGGCCGCCACGCCCGGCGCTGACCCCTTTGTGAAAGTCGGCGACCGCGTAAAAGCGGGGCAAGTGCTCTGCATCATCGAGGCCATGAAGCTGATGAACGAAATCGAATCCGATCGCGCCGGCGAAGTGGTCCGGCGGCTGGTGGAAAATGGCCAGCCCGTGGAATATGGCCAGGCCCTGTTTGCCCTGCGTCCCGCTCCCGGGGATTGAGCTCGCCCGCCTCCCGATGGACCGCCCCCATGGACCGCGATGTTTAGAAAATATGTCTAGAAAATATGTTTAGAAAAATCCTTATCGCCAATCGCGGCGAAATTGCCTTGCGCATCATCTGCGCGTGCAAGGAGCTGGGCGTGCGCTCGGTGGCGGTCTTTTCCGAGGCCGACCGCAACGCGCTGCATGTCCGCTTCGCCGATGAGGCCGTGTGCATCGGCCCGCCCCGCGCCGCCGACAGCTACCTGAATATTCCCAGCGTCATCAGTGCCGCGGAAATTACCAATGTAGACGCTGTCCACCCCGGTTACGGATTCCTGGCGGAGAACGCCAACTTCGCGGAAGTTTGCGACGCCTCCCACCTGACTTTTATCGGCCCTACCGCCGAAGTGATCCGCATGATGGGCGAAAAAGACCGCGCCCGCCGGGAGATGGCCAAATTGGGCTTGCCCATCGTCCCGGGAACTCCCGGCCCGGTCGCCGAAGAGGAAGACGCTCTGGCCGCGGCGCAGACCGTGGGTTTCCCCCTGCTCATCAAAGCGGTAGCCGGCGGCGGCGGCCGCGGCATGCGCGTCGTCCGTAAAGCGGAGGAGTTGCTCCCGGCGTTTAAAGCCGCTCGTCACGAGGCCGGGCAGAGCTTCGGCACCGCCAATGTTTATATGGAGCGGCTGATCGAACGTCCCCGCCACATCGAGTTTCAAGTGCTCGGAGACCGCCACGGCCGCGTGCTCCACCTCGGCGAGCGCGAATGCAGCATCCAGCGGCGCCATCAGAAACTGATTGAGGAGTCGCCCTCGCCCGCCGTGGATGAAAGCACGCGGAACGAGCTGGGCGCGAAAGTCGTCAAAGCTCTGGAAACCATTAACTATGTGGGCGCCGGAACGGTGGAATTCCTGCTCGATGAATCCGGAAAGTTTTACTTCATCGAAATGAACACGCGCATCCAGGTGGAGCATCCGGTTACCGAGATGGTCACCGACATCGACCTGGTAAAAGCCCAGATTCGCCTGGCCGCCGGTGAAAAGCTTGCCGACGTGGTGCCGCGTATCGAGATGCGTGGGCACAGCATCGAGTGCCGCATCAACGCCGAGGATCCTGTCACCTTTGCGCCCTCCGCCGGCCACCTCACCGCCTTTTATGTTCCCGGCGGAAAGGGCGTGCGCGTGGATACCGCCATGCACAGCGACGCCAGCATTCCCCCTTATTACGATTCGCTGGTGGCCAAGCTGATCGTGCACGGCGCGGATCGCACCCACGCCCTGGTGCGCATGCGCCGCGCTCTGGAAATGTTCATCGTCGAAGGCGTCAAGACCACCATCCCGCTGCACCGCGCAATTCTTGCCGACGCCGATTTCCAGGCCGGCCGCATCCACACAGGATTCCTCGATCGGCACCTGCCGGTGATGGGGAAGTGACCGCGGTCAACCCCATGGCTCGCGGTGCCGTGGCCCGGCAGCAAAGTTTCCGCTTTCTCATTCGCGTGTGCTGCTCGTTTTTATTCCGGGCTCTTCTATTCCTGGCCCTCCTATTTTTGTCCCCGCCGTTCCTGGTTTCCGCCCGCGCGCAGAATGTCGCACAAGACGTCGCCCCGGCCGGTGAAACCGCTCCGCCAATCAAAGCCTGGCCGCAGAAAGCGGTTCGTTCCGCTCACGGGATGGTGGTTACCGATGAGCCGTTGGGCTCGCGGGCCGGAGTCGAGATCCTCAAGCTTGGGGGCAATGCCGTCGATGCCGCGGTTGCGGTGGCCTTTGCTCTTGCCGTTGTGGAGCCCGCGGCCGGAAACATTGGCGGAGGCGGATTCATGCTGGTGCGCCTTGCCGGCGGCAAGACCGCTTTCTTCGACTACCGCGAAGTCGCTCCGGGGAAAGCTACTCGTGGAATGTATATCGGCGCCGACGGCAAGCTCGATCCCGACGCGTCAGTGAAGGGATATCGTTCCGTAGCGGTTCCGGGCACGGTGGCAGGACTTGAGCTGGCTCTTAAAACGTATGGAACGATGAAACTATCTGCGCTGATGGCCCCGGCGATTCGCCTCGCGCAAGACGGCTTCCCGGTGAGTGCGCGGCTGGCCGCCGAGTTGAGGGAAGAGCTGCCCGGCTTGCAGCGCTATTCGACGAGCCGGCGGATCTTTTTAAACGATGGCAAAACCTTTCGTCCCGGCGACGTGCTCCGGCAGCCAGAGCTCGCCGCCACGTTAAAACGAATTGCCAAATTGGGCGCCGCGGAGTTTTACCGCGGCCAGACGGCGCGCGAGCTGGTGGAGGAAATGTCGCGGCAGGGAGGTCTGATCAGCCTTCAGGATCTGGCCGATTATCAGCCGAAAGTCAGAGAGGCGCTGCACGCCAGGTTTGAAAACGACGGCCACAAATGGGAGGTGATCACCGCCCCGCCTCCCAGTTCGGGCGGGGTGGCCATGATCGAAGCTTTGAACATGTTGCAATACGTCTCACTGCAAGGCTGGGACGATCCGCAAAGCGTTCACATGGTCGCGGAAACTCTGCGCCGCGTGTTCGCCGACCGCGCCGCCTATCTTGCCGATCCGGACTACTCCAAGGTCCCCGTCGCCGGCCTCACCGACCCGTGCTACGGAAAAGAACGTGCCGCGACAATCGATTTAGCGCGCGCTTCCACCAGCAAAGACATTAAAGCAGGCACGCCGCACGTCTGCGGAATTTCCGCGAGCAGTCTCGATGCGCCAAGACTCGTCGCCAAGCTGCACGAAGGCCGGCACACCACCCATTTTTCAGTCGTGGATACAGCCGGCAACGCCGTGGCCAACACGTATACTCTGAACGACAGCTACGGCTCGCATGTAACCAGCGCGTCGGGGTTTCTGCTGAATGACGAGATGGACGATTTCACCACGCAGCCCGGCGTGCCCAACGCACTGTACGGATTGTTGCAATCCGACGAAAATGCCATTGGGCCTGGCCACCGCCCGCTTAGCTCCATGACTCCAACCATTCTGCTGCGCGATGGGCAGCTAAGCTTCGTCACCGGTACGCCCGGCGGTCCCACGATCATTTCTGCCACCTTGCTAAGCGTTTTAAACTGGATGCGGCTGGGAATGGAAGCGCAACAGGCGGTCAATGCGCCCAGGTTTCATCATCAGTGGTTTCCGGATGAAATTCTGATGGAAAATAAGTTTGCGCCCAGCCTGGAGCGAGCGTTGAATGCGCGGGGTCATCATACCCACCGCATCGCCGAGATAGGCTACGTGAATGCCGTCGCCATCGATCCGCAAACGGCCGAGCGGCTCGGCGCCGCCGATCCACGGGTGGAGGGCTCTGCCGAAGGATTCTAGCGAATCGCGGCGTTTGTCCGGCTTGTTGAACAGGCGTGCCGGAACTTTAGAATGAACATGGTCGACCCCACTCCAGCGCAAGAACGTGAACGCCTGGCAGCCTTTTACGCCGGCCTGAACGACGAAGAATTGCGCATGCTTGCGACCCAGGCCAATTCGCTGACCCCGTCCGCACGCGGGATCTTGCAGGATGAAGTGTCACGAAGAGAGCTACAGATTGAGTTGCAGGATCCCGCCAGCACTCCCGATCACGCCGAGCCGGCAAACATCGTAACTCTGCGGCGATTCAGGGATCTTCCCAAGGCGCTTATTGCCAAGGGTGTCTTGGACTCGGCCGGCATCGAATGCCGCCTGGGAGACGAAAATCTGATTCGCATGGACTGGTTCTTATCCAACCTGGTGGGTGGAACCAAACTGTGGGTTAACGCGGAGGATGCATCAGCTGCCGCTGCTCTGCTCGACAGCAGCGAGTTAGAGGGAATCTAGCGCGCCCGGCAGGAGGGCAGCGGGAGATTCAGAGGGGGGTCGCCGCTCGCAAAGCGGACACGTGGAATCGATCGGTTTGGGTGCAGCTGCTACGAGGCAGTCTGAGGCTCGCCGCCTTTGCCTTTGCCCTTCTCGGTCACTTTTGCGGGGACGGTGTCCTTGGCATCGGCTTCGACGGTCACCTCCACCTCGGCGCCCTCTTTCAGGGCCACCTTTTCGCCGTCTCCCTTCGTCAGGGAATTTTCGATGCGTATCTCGCGATATAGATCGTCAGCCCCTTCCACCGCAATCTGTGCCTTTTCCGGCATATTCGGCAGCGGAGATTTGATAACTTTTTCCACCGTTCCCGGCAGAGTCTTGCTTGGCTTATCTGTCATTACCTTCCCCTAGGAGACAGGATAGCTACCTACATGGAGTCTACCAATAACTTCCGCGATCTGTCTTGAGCAAACTGTTTCCGGTTCCTCAGATCAAGGCGCCTTTCCTATCCACCACAAGACCCTGGCGATAATCTTCCACCCGTTCTCCTTGCTCAGGGATACGGGCTCGTAATCCCGGTTCTCCGGCATAAGCATTTCCGTGCGATCGAAGCGCTGCAAGCGTGACACCGTTAACCCCTTATCCGGGTGCCAGGCAATCACAATTTTACCGTTGAGCGTGCTGCGGTCGGTCTGGGAGGAATCCACCACCACGATGTAGCCATCGTAAATCAATGGCCGCATCGAGTTCCCCTTCACTCGCAGGCAGCTGGTATCGGCTGGGTTGGGGCACCAATCCCCGGGGGCGGCGATCATGCTTTCCACCGGGGCCTCGTGCAGCAGCGGAGCGTTATCTCCTTTTTCGCCGTGCGAGGCAGCCACAACCCTGAGCAGAGGAATCGTTACCAGCTGCACGGCAGCGGATTCCGCTGTCGGAACGCCGCTGCCCGCCCGCACCATCTCGAAATCAGGCAGGCGATTCACGTGCAAACGCCGCCGCAGCATGGGAATCACACGGAGCACGTCTTCATTGCGTAACCCGGCGCGGCCCCAGAAGTACCAGCAGTCCGGATCGCCCGCCAGATTTCCCAGCTCTATATAGATCCGGGATTGCGGTTCTTGCACTCCGCGTTCCCAGCGGGACACGGCCATCGCCGAGCAGTTCAATCTTTGGCCCAGGGCTTCCTGGCTAAAATCCAGTTGACCGCGCAGGTGGAAGATCTTCGCTGCCCACTCGGGTCTCGATCCCACACTCGATTTATCCAGCCGCTTTGCCATACCTCGCCCGCTAATGCGGAGCATAGCAGCAGGCGCATCCAAAATACAGTGATTAGTCGAATGGGTTAGCTCTCCTGCGCGTCACTATTTGGGTGTGGAACCTGCAAGGTATCGCAAACGACTAGCGCAGTCAGTTAGAAAGGTCTAAACTCGGCCATGTTCGAGGGCTACGGCGTGATGGCCCGGCAGCTCAAGAACTGGCAAAAGAATCCAACGAATCTCAGGTTGTTCGCCGGCCTGCGGACAATTCGAGTTTCTGGAGAGTACGATTCGGTCTCGTCCTTTCGGGGGTGCCCTGTGCCGGATTACGAGTGGCGCGAGCTGTACCGCATGGCAGTCATCGAAGTCGATCCCGCGCTGCTTAAAAAGTCCATTGAGGCAGCGGAGGCTGCGATTCTCCGCCGGCTGGAAATTCTGGCCAGGCAGCCGGATTCGTCCAGGGAACGCAGAGCGATTGCCGAGGCGCTTTCCAACCTTGGGGTCCTCAAAAGCGATACCCGCAATTGGCCCCCGCAGGACCACACAGCCAGTCTGACATCCTGAGCCGAGACCTTTCCATCGCGCAACTCATTGCGCAACCTTGAAAAAAGCCACCGAGTAATGTTGTCGGGCGCCTTCGCCGCCATGGCATAGCAACACTGCAATCTCTTGCACGTTCTATCCAATGGCAGTTTCATGGTCGCGCGTCTCCTATCGACTGATTCAGGAACTGGCTGTCTCAAAGCGAAACACCGCCTTCATAAATAAACGACTTAAGCGAACGTCCCAGCCCGTCGAAGAGACAAAAAGTGTCGACATTGTTTGGCACCTTGCTTGCTCCCCTCCTACTGACTTTGCACTGAGGGAAGGAGCAGCCAATTGGCTTATCGTCGATTTCTCAATCTGATCTGCATGGGGTTGTTAGCGCCTGGGGTGTTATTGGCGAATGGTATTCAACCCGGAAAACCCAAGCAGCCCACCGTTACACCAAACAAACTCGAGTTCGGCTTCACAGGCGGCATTGTGGCTATCGGCAGTAAACCTGGTAGCGGAATCATCACGAACAATCCCTTGCTAACCAAGAAGGGAGGTACCAAACCAAAAGTCTCCACTCTCAACCTGGTCTCCTCTACGCCCAAGGGCAAGAGCTTCACCGGGAACATGGGATCAGTTATCTTTACGACTGGCTTCGCGCTGCCGGGAGCCACGAACTCACTCATCAAATATGCGCCAGGCGGCTCGATCAGCATCTTTACGACGAAAAAACTTGGCACTGGGAAGTTAGCGTTACCGACCGGATCGATTCTATTTTCCGGCTTCTTCAGCAGCATCCAGTCCTTCACGATCACCAAGGGGACGTGCAAGCTTTGCCTCCTGGGCGTGCTGTCTGGAGATACAAAAGCTACGTTCATTAATTCACAACTCCTGACACTGCTTGGGCTGCCGCCGCTTTCCGGCGGTACCTTCAAGGCCCTGGAGTTCGACATCTCTCTAAAGCTACAGGGTGCCGGAGTGCAGAGCGGCGGAATGGTGGTGACTCCGGAGCCGGGCACGCTCGTTCTCGCCGGAACGGGTTTGATCAGCCTCGCCGGCTTGATTCGGCGCCGCCTGGTGGCAGCCGCCTAGACGCACCGCATCTGACAATAGAAGCGTTTTCATAAATCGCAGACAGCGTTCTCCCTCGGGGACGCTGTCTGCGATTCTTTCTGTTGCGCCTTCCTTCCGCGTACTATCGAATCCCTAGCGCGCGAAATAACCCGTCTTGGCGCGCACGCTCAATCCCGGCTGCCTGGGGCGGATTACGATTTTGCGAAAGGTCTCGTCCCTCAGCGGGTTGCCGGGATAGTAGGCCAGTTCGTACGATGTTCTCAGCTCCTCGGCTATTTGCCGGAAATAAGTTTGCGGGTCGGTGATTTCCGCGTCGATATGGGCGCCGCCGGTTTCCTTGGCGATGCGGTCCATCACTCGAATTCCGTATTTGTTGCGCGCCGTCAATTCGCCGTGTTTTTTCTCCGTATACCTGATGGTGAACACCAGCACATCGGCGGTTTGCGCCGTTTCGATGGTTGTCATCATGTCGTGCGAACTGGAGTTATCTTCGCCGTCGCTGAACACCAGCAAGGCCCGACGGCCGCGCTCCTTGGCGAGCTTCTCGGTGACCGCGTAATAGATTGCATCGTAAAACGCGGTGCCCATGTCGCGTTCCTCGCGCGGGCCCAGTTCGGGGATTTTCTCCATTCCACGCTCGAAGTGTTTCAACCCGTCCAGCAGCGCCGTTCCCGATGGGGTGAAGTCGCTGGCCAGACGGATGTGATTGCCGAAGCAAACCATCAACGCGCGGTCTTTCGGCCCCAGAACATCTTTCAGAAATACTTCCAGGTCGCGCTGGTGCTTTTTGGAAAAATGCTCCTGGCTGCCGCTGACGTCCACGATGAGCCCCAGCGTCAAGGGAACGTCCACGCTGCGTGCAAAGAAAGCGATTTTCTGCGGGACGCCGTCTTCTCGTATCTCCACGTCATCTTGGGTGAGCTGGTCTACCAGGTCGCCGTGCGCGTCGCGCACGGAAAATCCCACGTTCACCAGGTCGACGGCAACTTTCATCGGCTGCTGCCCCGGAGATTCACCCGCCACCAGGGTTAGTGACAGCAGCAACGACATGAACAAGAATGCGCGCACGGTTCCACCTCGCATCGTCAATTCTTATAACGTTTCTTATAACGTTTCGGGGAGCTGGTTTGTTCCGTGGCGGCTCGGCTGGTGTTCGCGGAGATAGGGACAACGAAAAGTCTCCGTGGCGAACGAAAGCGCCGAGGCGCGGCACGAAACGCGTGACAATACGCCAGGTTTGCCCCTATAACTTAGATTGTTGGAAGGCCATGCTGCCCGGCGTTGGCGTTCCTGGCGAGTAAGGGAGTCTTGTGTTTCCCTCGGTCTATGCAATAATCACCGGGAATTTAGCAGGCGGAACGGCGCTCGAATGGGCCGAACGCCTTGCCGGGGCGGGGGTCGAAATCATTCAGTACCGAACGAAGTCTGTGCCTTCGAGAGATCTCTATACTGCCTGCCGAGAGTTGGCTCACCTCTCCCGCAATCACTCTTTTCGTTTCGTGGTTAACGACCGGCCCGATATTGCCGCACTGGTGGGCGCGGGTGGCGTTCACGTAGGCCAGCAGGATCTGGATGCAGAGCAGGCCAGGCGCATCTGCCCGCCGCCCTGCTGGGTGGGCGTCTCCACACACACTCTGCAACAGGTGCGCGAGGCGGACCGCACCTCCGTCGATTACATCGCCATCGGGCCCATTTTCCCCACGAAGACCAAAGTTGAGCCCGATCCCGTCGTCGGCGTGGACTTCGTGCGGCATGCTCGCGGCCTGACACGCAAGCCGCTGGTCGCCATCGGCGGTATTACCGTCGAGCGCGCCGAGGATGTATACCTCGCTGGCGCCGATTCAGTGGCCGTCGCCAGCGATCTACTGGCCTCCAACGATCCCGTCCGGCGCGTTGGCGAATACCTGGCGATTGCTCGCCACGCAATTGGCAAAGGTCAGCGCGGATGACCGGGTCCTCCGAGTCAACTACCAACCGCTTAGTTCCCACACTGGGGCTTCTCGATTCCACCATGATCGTGGTCGGGTCGATGATCGGCTCGGGAATCTTTGTCGTCTCCGCGGATATTTCCCGGCAGGTACAAAGCCCGGCTCTGCTGCTGACCGTCTGGCTCGTCTCCGGCGTCATGACCATGATTGGCGCGCTCAGCTATGGCGAGCTTGCCGCGGCCATGCCCACCGCGGGTGGGCAGTACGTCTACCTGCGCGAATCGCTGGGGCCGCTATGGGGTTTTCTTTACGGCTGGACCATGTTGCTGGTGATCCAAACCGCCACCATTGCCGCCGTGGCCATCGGCTTTTCCAAATTCGCCGGCGTGCTGGTGCCGTGGTTTTCTTCTTCTTCGTGGCTTTGGAAGATGGGCACCATGGGCCCATTCCATTTTTGGTTTGGAAATCTCGGCCCCTATAACGTGGGCCTCAATACCCAAAATCTCCTGGCCATTCTATCCATCGCCCTGCTGACCTGGCTCAACACTCGCGGGCTGCGCATCGGTTCCGTGGTGCAGAATATATTCACCATTGCGAAGACGGGGGCTCTGGCCGGCTTGATCTTGCTGGGTCTGTTTTTCGGCCGCGAAAGCTCGCGCATCACCAACCTCAGTAATTTCTGGGGGCCGGGTGGCGCGCACTTCTATTCTGTAGGCAATGCTCTGGTGCCCATTGGAACCATGGCTCTGGTGGGGGTGGCTATGGTGGGCGCTCTTTTCTCCTCCGACGCATGGAACAACATCACTTTTCTCGCTGCCGAAGTGAAAGAGCCCAAGAAAAATCTTCCCGCGGCGCTGGCGCTGGGCACGCTGATTGTCTGCGCGCTGTACCTGCTGGCAAATTTCGCCTATCTCAACGTGCTGCCGCTCCAGGGCGTTCTTAACGGATCCACCGCTCTCGAGCGCGGCATCCAGTTCGCCGCCGAGGACCGCGTGGGCACCGCCGTAGCCGGAATGATTCTCGGCAGCAAAGGCGCCATCCTGATGGCGGTGGCCATATTGATCTCCACCTTTGGCTGCAATAACGGGTTGATCCTCGCCGGCGCGCGCGTCTATTACGCGATGGCTCGCGATGGCCTCTTTTTTCGCTCCGTCGGACGCCTCAACCGTTTTCACGTGCCCGGCGCCGCCCTGGTGGTCCAGGGAATCTGGGCGAGCGTGCTCTGTCTTTCCGGAACTTATAGCCAGCTTCTGGACTTCCTGATTTTTGCCGTCCTTGTCTTCTATATTTTGACTATCAGTGGTTTAATCGTGCTTCGTTTTCGCCGCCCGGAGATGGATCGGCCTTACCGGGCTTTCGGCTATCCCGTGCTGCCGGTGCTGTATCTGGTGATGGCCGTTTTCATTGAAGTGCAACTGTTGCGTTATAAGCCGGAATATACCTGGCCGGGTTTGATCCTGGTGGTCCTGGGAATTCCGGTGTACTGGCTGTGGCGTCTGCTGGGTTCCAAAGAAACTGCAAAAACAGGCCAGCCGGGAAAATAGCCGGGAAACGAGCCGGGAAACTTCCCGCGGTTTCTCGACAGGAGTGCGAATGGCAAATTCTTTATTCCTGAAAAAGCCGATGAACCTGTTGCTTCAGGAAGCCGGTGACACCGGCGAGCACAGTCTGCGGCGTACCCTCGGACCGGTTTCGCTGACCGCGCTCGGAATCGGCGCGATTATCGGCGCGGGTATATTTGTCCTGTCCGGTCTGGGCGCTCACTATGCCGGCCCCGGACTCATGCTCTCTTTTGTGATCTCCGGCCTGGGATGCGCGTTCGCCGGGCTGTGTTACGCGGAGTTCGCGGCCATGATTCCGCTGGCCGGCAGCGCCTACACCTACGCCTATGCCGCGCTCGGCGAACTGTTTGCCTGGATTATCGGTTGGGATCTGACGCTGGAATATGCCATGGGCGCCAGCACGGTCTCTTCCGGTTGGTCCAACCACTTCATCGAGTTGCTGCATATTCTCCATCTCAAGATGCCGCTGTGGCTGGCGTACGACCACTGGACCGCCCTGCGTACCGCGGAAAATTTCATCGCCCGGGATATGGCCAGCACCGCCGACCCCTCGCTCGTCGCCGGTACGCAAGCCTTCCTCGATCGTGTGGGCATCGTCATTGCCGCGCAGTCTCCGGAGCTGCTGCAACGCGCTCACGATCTGGTGGGCGCGCCCACTATTTTCGGCATGGAGATTGGCTTTAACCTCCCGGCCTTTTGCATCGCGCTGCGGATTCTTGGCTTCCTGCGCGGTGGTGGATACGGCGTCAAACCCGATGTACGCGAAAAATATGTACGCGGCGCCGGCTCCTATA
>JAAFGT010000021.1:0-4989 GCA_010365215.1 Acidipila sp.
GCCCAGCGCCTGATCGCCGACGCCCACGCCGAGCTTGCGCCATATGGCCACCGCGCCAGCGGCCTGCGCGAATTGGCCGACTTTCTCGTAGCGCGCAGGGCCTGACGCCGCCGCATGGGCATTGCCGCCCACCACCACAAAATGAAACCGCCAAAAAAACTCAAGACGCTGAAGAAACGCCTCGACATCCTCGTCGTCGAGCGCGGGCTCGCCGAATCGCGCCAGCGCGCGCAAGCCATGATCCTCGCCGGTGAGATTCGCGTGAATCAGCAAGCCGCGCCAAAAGCTGGTGCACAGGTCGCGCTCGACGCGCAGATCGAGCTTTCCGGCCCGCCACTGCTTTACGCCAGCCGTGGCGGTTTGAAACTGCAGGGCGCGCTCGACGACTTCGCCATCTCTCCCGCCGGGCTCATCTGCATGGATGTCGGCTCCTCCACCGGCGGATTCACCGACTGCCTGCTGCAGCGCGGCGCGCTGCGCGTCTACGCGATCGACGTCACCACCAGCCAGATCGCCTGGAAACTGCGGCAGGATTCCCGCGTCGTGCTCATCGAGTGCAACGCGCGTTACCTCAAGCCACCTGACCTGCCGGAACGCGCCGAGCTGGTGGTCATCGATGTTTCGTTTATTTCAGTGTGTAAAGTTTTGCCCGCGCTCGTGCCGCTGGTCGCCGCGCGCGCCAATTTTCTGATCCTGGTGAAACCGCAGTTCGAGCTGCAGCCCGGCGACATCGGCAAAGGCGGCATCGTCCTCGATCCCCACCTGCACGCTCGCGCGCTCGAAAACGCGCACAAGTGCGCCACCGCGCTGGGACTCCAGGTGCTCGGCCACCGCCCCAGCCACCTCAAAGGCGCTCAGGGCAATCAGGAATACTTCCTCCACGCGCGCCAGGCCGGTTAGCAGGCAAAGCATCGAAAGCAAGGTTCCGGGTAAATTGTCCGGGTAATGTCGGGGTAAGATGTCGGGGTAAGATGTCCGGGTAAAATGCACGAGTAAATTGCACGAGTAATTGGCACGACCAAAAATGATTCGACGCGTCGGCATCATCGCCAAACCACGAAAACAAGAGCTCGCCGCCATCGTGCCGCCTCTGCTGGCCTGGCTGCGCGCGCTTAAGCTCGAAGTCTGCTACGACTGCGAAACCGCCGAAGCCATTGGCGCATCCGACGCGGTTCCGCGCGAAGAAATTCCCGCGCGTGTCGACCTGATCGTCGTTCTCGGCGGCGACGGCACCCTGCTCCACACAGCGCGCCTGCTTGGCGACCGCATCATCCCCGTGCTGCCCATCAACCTCGGCGGGCTTGGCTTTCTCACCAGCTTCCCGCTCTCCGAGCTGTATCCCGCGCTCGAGCTCGCGCTCTCCGGCACGCCGCGCACCAGCGAGCGCAACCTGCTGCAAGCCGAAGTGGTGCGACGCGGCCAGGTGATCGAACGCCACACCGCCTTGAATGACGCGGTGGTCAACAAGGCCGCGCTGGCGCGCATCCTCGATTTCGATCTGCACCTCGATGGCGACTACGCCTGCAGCTACAAAGCCGATGGAATTATTTTCTCCACGCCCACCGGCTCCACCGCGTATTCGCTATCCGCCGGCGGCCCCATCCTCTATCCCGTAGTCGAAGCCTTCGTGATCACGCCCATCTGCCCCCACGCGCTCACCAATCGCGCGCTGGTAATCCCCGACACGGTAAAAATCGAATTGATCCTGCACGAGGGCCAGGAGCCCGCCTACCTCACCATCGACGGCCAGGTAGGCCTAAAGCTCGACCACGACGACCGCGTGGCCGTCACCAAAGCAAAAAAGAAATTGCAGCTGATACGCCCCTCCGAGCGCACCTACTTCCAGATTTTGCGCGACAAACTCAAGTGGGGCGCGCGCTAGCACCGAAATCTTCGTCGCCCTCGACAATGCCTTCGCTCGACGGCCAGGTAGGCTTCCAGATTTTGCGCGACAAGCTCAAGTGGGGCGCGTGCTAGCACCGAAATCTTCGTAGGGGCACGGCATGCCGTGCCCGCGTCGCGCCACCAAGCCCTGAGTTTGCGCCAAGTCAAAAGTGGAGAGCGGGGAGGCAGGTCACGGTCGATCGGTCTTGAAGACTTGGATGGTCGTTCCGTAAAACACGCCGAGCATAGAACCGTTGGGCGCAAGGGCAAACACCAAGGACGAGGGAACACGTACCAGCAGCGTCCGTTTTAGGCTTGCGACGTCGTAAACGAAGTACGTCGCCTTTTTCGAGAGTCGAACGCCGTCAAACTCCCCCTTTTCTGAGCTCAATTGTACGACAAAGGTATTTCCATCGAGCGAGCGTTCAACATCTCTGGAGACTCGAACCCCCAAAATCTCTCGGGACCACGTTGCTCGTCCATCCCGCGCATAAATCACTACTCCGCTCTTACTCATGAAGACCACTTGCCCCCCGGTCATCGGCCTTGCGAAGATTGTTTCTTTTCCGCAGTCGGGCGGATTACACGAAAGGGTGGCCGCTCCAGTTGCAGGGTAAGGCACAAGCGTATCCCCTTGATATACGTAGAATCCAGTCTCAGTCGGTAGAAAAACAGCCTCACGATCAGAAAGCTCGGGCCGCGGCATGGGTACACCTACCCGATTAGAGGGTGTTTCGAGATCCATCCATGCAATTAGAAATCCACCGTGGTTTTTGTGACTCCACAGGAACAGGCGTTTCCCTCCAGGTGGGGTTTTTACCGCCCACCATTCCTTAATGTCTCCCTCTAGCTTGCGCTCCTTTAAAAGCTTGAAATCGGGAGAATACAGCATGAGCTTATTATCCGCGTGGACCACGAAGCGGCCGCCATCGACAGGGATAATGCGACCTTCGGTGTCATCCACGTCGAATTCTCTATGTCGTTTTCGAACGGGCCATTTTTGACGGTGTTTCATTGCTCCGCTACTTGCATCAAGGAAAACCGCTTCCATGAAAAGCGGCTCCTCAACGCGCAACTCCCCATTGGGACCTCGCGTCTGGTAAATGGCGAGCGTATCGTCGGAGACGAACGTCAGTTTAAAGTCGAAATCTTGGCTGTTCAATATTGAGATGTCGTGGGTCCTCATGATTTCCTTGTCAAATGGATCCAAATCCTTCCCGGTGTAATGATTGAGGCCAAGAGTTCGACTGTCGAGCGACCAGATGGGGACCGGACGAACTTCCTTAACCTTCGCAACACTCTCAAAGTGAGCTAGCCAAACCAATGGAAATAAAAGTACAGCTCCTCTAAGGGCTCTTCGGATTACATTTCGTTCTTTCATACTCTGCACCGCCCAATGGTTCGCCAAGCCGCCAAGGCTAAACCGCGAATCGCTGTCGATCCGACAGAATGATCAATAACTTCAAAGACGAAGAAGTAAAGGCGCGCGTTGTACTAGCGAATCGTACATGTAGATCACTGCGTCGAAGTTCCACCCGGCCCAACCGGCTGCAGTAGAGTGCGATTTTCAATTTCGTTTAACAGGTGCTGAAAAGCATTGAAACGGCAATCGATAATTAGCTTCAGAGAACCGGAGCGTAGCTCAATCGCCCCGCCTTGCTTCTTGTGCAATCGAATCTCGGTAATCTCTTTCCACTGAAAGGAGCGTGAGTACCAAATGCCCCTCTTGGTGATGCCACTTTGGTTTGTGGTCACCAAACCACTTGCAAGCCAAAGACTGAGGATCAATAAGGTCACAGAGAAGGCGATCAGGCTCCATTCAGGACGATGAAGATCGTGCCACGACCAGACTGATATAACCACCGCGAAGGCGCCGCCGGCAAAGCCGAATGCTCGCCACTGCCATTTGACCCCGTATAGGCTAGCGCCATCACGGGTTCTTGGAAGTTGCGCTCCCTTTGCACTGAATATCCAGCGCGTCGCAATGACTGTCAGGGAGACAGTTGCCACTTGTAAGATAAAGCTGAGCGAGTTCTGCACGGTTAGGCTCACGAACAGGACCGGAGCTTCTAAGGCACAGTGAGCTTAGATCGACTGCAGCGACGGAAGTAAACCGCCGCTATGGTCATGCAGAGAAGCCCTAGAAGCCGCCAGACAACCAGACTCCAGGACTCCACGCCGAACTCATTCGTCGTCCCAGCCAAGTGGAGCAGTTTTGGGCCGACGCTACCGAGCCCGTGCCCGATGATTGTCATGCACAGAACTAGAGCGAGACCGCACCAAGCCGTGAGGCAGAGCACGAAAACACCGGTGGCGATTTTTCTCAACTTGGCCTTCTTAGATCCAAGGGTGGACCACCCGCCTGCCAGAGCACGCTATTCACCCATTGCGGCGGCGAACCAGAACAGGAGAGTCCCCGCTGCGCAGGCGGGAGCGTGCCAGCGCAGCGGTCCCGGTCGCCACATACCGATGAGCGCGAACACCGTCCCCGAAAGGGACAGCAACGCTCCCCACCGATAGATTCTGAGGAGCAACGGGTCATAGAACGTAAAGCCCCCGATGGCGTGCGCGTATAGCACTGACGCCGTCGCAAGCAGGCCGGAAGCTGTGGCGAGCGCCAAGCCGATTACGGATGAGACCGAGAACGGAGTTCGCGGCTGCCTGCGCTTCAACCATCGAACCCAACCCGAAATGATGGCGGTGGGCAGGGCGATATAGATGGCGGCTACGGACAGAACCAAGAGGATTGATTGAGCGGCATGAGCGAGTCGCTCAGTTTGTAGTCTGAATGCTTGACCTGCGTACATCGATGGCAATATACCATTTCTAAAGCTCATCGGAGAGGAATGGCGGGTGCCCCACGCGTCGTTTTACATCCCGGCCTCCTAAGCATGTGCCGTTCCCATCTTGTCATTGACATTGTGTTACTTATCTGTTACTGTATCATTTGGATAATCGCCCGAGCGGCAATACCGGGCACCCCAGGAACCTCTCCCACCGCCTCACCTGATCGAAAATTAAGCTTATCTCCTTTGGAATGCGCACTTGCACACTCCGCATCCGCAACCCCTTTCGAATGCACACTTACAAACTCTCCCAGGAAAG
>JAAFGT010000021.1:4997-12629 GCA_010365215.1 Acidipila sp.
CTCAAGGAATGAGACAATTACAACCTTGCAAAAAAGAGGGGGGAGGGGGGGTATGCCTGCTTCACAAGCAAAATCTGGTTTTGCGGCGCTCAAGACGTCCGGCACTAATAGGAGACCCAGCCTGAAATTGTCATCCGTTCTTCTCCTAATCTCACTAACGGTCGCCTTGGTGCCCGTAGCATACGCCCAGCATCCGCCCGCCGACCTGGTGGTGCTCAACGGCAAAGTTTACACCGTGGATCGCGAACATCCCCGCGCGGAAGCCATCGCCGTGGTGGGCGGGCGCATCCGCGCCGTCGGCTCCAACACCGAGATTAAGGAATGGATCGCGCCCTCCACCCGCGTGGTCGACGCGCGCGGAAATTCCGTATTGCCGGGCTTTATTGATGCGCATGTGCACTTCAGCAATGGCGGCGCGGATCTTTCCAACGTGCAGTTGCGCGACACCACCACGCGCGAAGAGTTTGTCCGCCGCATCGGCGCATTCGCCAAAACACTGCACAAAGGCGAGTGGATTCTCGGCGGCAATTGGGACCACGAGCAGTTTCCCAACGCGGAAATGCCCACTCGCGAATGGATCGACGCGCTCACTCCCGACAATCCTGTCTGGGTGGACCGCTACGACGGGCACATGGCCCTGGCCAACAGCCTGGCGCTGAAACTTGCCGGCATCGACCGCAACACCAAGGACGTCCCCGGCGGCGTAATTCTCCGCGATGCCGCTGGCAATCCCACCGGCGGCATCAAGGACGCGGCCACCAGCCTGGTCTACCGCGTGATTCCGCCGCTCAGCGAAGAGCGCCTCACCTCAGCGATTCGCGCGGCGCTTGCCGAAGCCGCCAGCCACGGCGTCACCGGCGTGGACGACATTTCCGGCGCTGCCGATCTGCGCATCTACCAAAAACTTCTGGCGCGCGACGAACTGACCACGCGCATCTACGCCATCACGCCCATCGAAGAAGGCGCCGCGCCCGCCACCGTGGGAATCATGGCCGGTTTCGGCAATGGCCGTCTGCGTACCGGCGCGCTCAAAGGCTTCGCCGATGGCTCGCTCGGCTCCACTACCGCGATGTTCTTCGAGCCGTACAACGATTCGCCGCAAACCACCGGCGTGTTCGCGGGGATGATGTTTCCCGAAGGCAACATGCTGAAAATGGCCAAGGCCGCCGACGCCGCCGGCCTGCAGCTGGCCATCCACGCCATCGGCGACAAAGCCATCCGCACCATCCTTGATATGTACGCGCAGATCGCCAAAGAAAATGGCCCCGTGCCGCTCAACGGACGCAGCGAGCGCCGCTGGCGCATCGAGCACGCGCAGCACATGCACCCCGATGACTTCGAGAAATTCGCGCGCCTCGGCGTGATCGCTTCCATGCAGCCCTATCACGCCATCGACGATGGCCGCTGGGCGGAAAAACGCATTGGCCACGAGCGCGGCAAAGGCACCTACGCCTTCCGCACGTTTCTCGACCACCACGTGAAGCTGGCCTTCGGCTCCGACTGGCCGGTGGCCCCGCTCAATCCCATCGCCGGTTTATATGCTGCGGTCACGCGCCGCACCACCGACGGCAAGAATCCCGGCGGCTGGTATCCCGAGCAGAAGATCACCCTCGAAGAAGCCATCGAAGCATTCACGATGGGCTCGGCCTACGCGGAGTTTTCAGAAGAGCAGAAAGGCTCGATCAAACCCGGCAAGTTCGCCGACATCGTGGTCATCAACGCGGATCTATTCGCGATTGCGCCGGAAAAAATCCAGGACGCACGCGTTGCGACTACGATTGTCGGAGGCAAAATAGTTTACGACGCGGCTGAAAAAAACGCTGCTAAGTGAAGAAGCCAGGTGAAGCAAAGTGAAGCAGCTCTGCTATTCCCCGCGAATCAGGTCCGCGCGAGTTTCGCGGCGGCGCACCACGCGAAACGTGCTGCCCTTAACTAAAATCTCCGTGGGACGCGGCCGCGAATTATAATTGGACGCCGCCACCGACCCGTAAGCACCCGCTCCCCACAGCACCAACAGGTCGCCCGGTGTCACCGGCTCAAGCAGCGCGTCATGTAAAAAACTGTCTCCGGTCTCGCACACCGGCCCGACAATATCCACGCGCGTCCGGCTGGCCGCTTTTGAGCCCGGCGATTGTGCCTTGGTAATCGGATGCACTGCGCCGTACAACGCCGGCCGCTGGAAGTCATTCATCCCGGCGTCCACCACCACAAACGTGCGCCCGCCATTGCGCTTGGTGTACAGCACTCGCGTAATCAGCACGCCCGCCGGTGCCACCAGCGCGCGCCCGGGTTCCAGCAGCAGCGTGCATCCCAGCGCGCGAATCGCCTGAACCATGGCCGCGGCGTAGCGCTCCAAATCCGGCGGATGTTCGCCCGCGTAGCGTACGCCGAAGCCGCCGCCAAGATCCAGGTAGCGCGGCGAGATGCCTGCGGCCTGAAGTTCCCGCACCAGCCCGGCCAATCGCCTGGCGGCGCGCCGGAAGGGCGAGACTTCCAGAATTTGCGACCCGATATGCGCGCTGATTCCCTGCCAATCGATAACCCTCGAATGGCGATGCGCCAGATAGAGGCGCCGCGCATCGCCCAGGTCCACGCCAAACTTGTGGCGGCGATGCCCCGTGGAAATATGCGGGTGGCCGCCGGCCTGGACGTCAGGGTTCACACGCAACCCGGCCGGCGCGGCGCGCCCCGCGCGCGCCGCCTCCCCGGCAAGCAGCTCCAGCTCCGCTTCCGACTCCACATTGAAGAGCAAAATCTTTTCGCGTAACGCTTCGCGGATCTCCTCGCGCGTCTTTCCAACACCGGAAAAAACAATATGGCTGCCCTTGACGCCGATGCGGCGCAGGCGGTAAAGCTCGCCGCCGGAGACAATGTCAAACGCGCTGCCCAGGCGCGCCAGGTGGCGAAGAAGCTGGAGATTCGAATTGGCTTTCACCGCGTAACAGATGCGATGCGGAACCGCCGAGAAGGCGCGATCGAAGCGGCGATAGGCGTCGGTCACGCTGGCGCCGGAATAGATATACGCAGGCGTGCCTGCACGGCGGGCAATCTTTTCGAGCTCGACGCCTTCGCAGAAAAGGTGGCCGCGGCGGTAAGAAAAAAAACGAGTATAGCGGGCGGGATCGATATAAGGCGTCTTTCGCATCAGCGGCGCCTTCACTTTATTTTGAGTATGACCAGCGTGCGATCGTCGGCCATGGGCGCGCCTTCGGAAAAGCGCTCGACGGCGCGGAAAATTAAATCCGCCAGCTCTTGCGAGCCCAACTGATGATTGCCGGCCACCAAGTCGGCCAGCCGCGCGGCGGTGTACATCTCACCGGAAGGCCCCGCCGTCTCGGTGATCCCGTCTGAATAAAAAACCAGGATGTTGCCGGGATCGAGGGTGAACCCAAGCTCATCGTAGGTGACCACATCTTCGATTCCGATGGGCAGTCCTTCGAGGCGAATCTTTTCGCATTTGCCGTTTTTCCAGAGCAGCGGCTGCCACTGGCCGGCGTTGGCGATGCGCAGTTTGCGGCGCCCCTTTTGCCAGGTGGCAAACACCGCGGTCATGAAGCGGCCCTCGATGCGCCGTTCGCAGACAATGGTGTTGAGAGCGCGCAGGATTTCCGCGGGCGGCAGTTTCTGCGCGGCCAGGCTGCGCAGGATGCCGGTTACCACGGCGCCATAAAGCGCCGCGGCGCTGCCCTTGCCGCTGACATCTCCCATGGCGATGCCCAATTGCTGCGGGCCGTAGCGCAAGAAGTCGTAGAGATCTCCGCCCACCTCGCGCGCGGATTCATACCGCGCGGCGATATCCAGCCCGTAATCCTCGGTGGGAACTTGCGGGAGCAGCGCGCCCTGGATGCGCCGGGCGGCTTGCAGCTCGCGTTCCATGCGCGCCTCGTCCCTGGCCACCTGCTCGTACAAGCGCGCATTTTCCAGCGAGACGGCAAGGCTTGCCGCCAGAATGGAAAGCGCCTGCACATGCTGCTCGGTAAAATAATTCAGCTGCGGACTTTCCAGATCGAGCACGCCGACCACGCGGTTTTTGTACAGCAGGGGTACCGCAAGCTCGGAGCGGGTATCAGGGTTCGCCATCAGGTAACGCGCATCGGCATGCACATCCGGCACCAGCACGGGCTGGCGCAAGGCCACGGCGGCGCCTACGATTCCCTGCGTGGTGGCGTAATTCATTTTGTTGTGTTCGCTGCGGCCGTATTTTACGTCCACCGAGCGGGTGAAGACTTTGCGCGCGTCGTCGTAGAGCAAAATGCTGAGCATCTGATAATCGATTACGCGCTTGATCAGCTCGGCGGTGCGGCGCAGCAGCTCCTCGACATCCAGGATGGAGCTGGCTTCACGCGCCACTTCGTTGAGGACCAGCAGAGTATCCGCCTGCCGGCGCGTGCCTTCAAAGAGTTGCGCATTTTCGATGGCCCCGGCCAGCCGGCCCGCCACCAGGGCCAGAATGTTCTGCTGGTCGCGGGTGAAGTAGTCCACCTCGCGGCTCTGGATATCGAGCACGCCGATGCACTTGCCCTTGAACATGATGGGCACGGCGATCTCCGATCGCACGCTGTCCACCGCGTTGATGTAGCGCCCGTCCTGCTGGACGTCCGCCACGCGCACCGGCCGCCGCGTCTCCGCCGCAGTTCCGGTGATTCCTTTCCCCACCGGCACGCGCCATTTTTCCACCACTTCGGGGCGGTGGCCGATGGCAAAACGGAAATAAAGCTCCCGGGAGGCCTCGTCGAGCAGCATGACCGCGAAGATTTCATAGTTCACCAGGCGCTTGACCAGCGCCGCGGCCTTCTCCAGGACGTGGTCCAGATCGAGCGAAGCGTTGATCTCTTCGCCGATCTCCACCAGCGTGGCGAGGATTTCCGGCGACAGTTCGACTTGTGCTTTGGCTTCCAAGGGTTCCTGTGCGACCTGTAGTTCCCTATCGGCAGGCAGGAAGTTCTTTGCCAGTGTGCGGGAAAAACGGTCTGTTCATTATAACAAGGGGATAAGTTTCTTGCAGCGGGAGTTTAACTGGCCATGCGGAAGCGTAAACCGTCTTTACGGGGCACAATTCGCGCTACGGAGTGAGCGCACGAACTTCGTCTAGAATCTTCACGCCCGAACTGGCGCCGATTCGTGTGGCTCCCGCAGCCAGCATTCCGGCCACATCAGACAACGTGCGGATTCCGCCGGCAGCTTTTACGCCCACGCCCGGCCCGGCTGTTGCGCGAAGCAGGGCGACATCCACCACGGTAGCGCCGCCGGGGCCGAAGCCCGTGGACGTCTTCACAAAATCTGCGCCGGCGCGAACGGCGGCCTGGCATCCGCGGATTTTTTCGTCCTGGGTCAGCAGGGCCATCTCCAGGATCACTTTGCACAGCGCGCCGCGCCGGTGGCAGGCGTCGACCACGCTGCGGATGTCGGCCTCGACAGCATCGTCCTCGCCTGATTTCAATCCGCCGACGTGGATGACCATGTCCACCTCTGCCGCGCCCGCGGAGATGGCGCGCTCCGCCTCGAACAGCTTCACCGAAGGAAGATTCGCTCCGAGCGGAAAGCCGGCAACCGTGCAAACTTTGACCGGCGTGCCGCGCAGCGTTTCCGCAGCCTGGCGCACCCAGGCCGAATTTACGCACACCGAGGCGAAGCCGTATTTTGCCCCCTCCGCGCAAAGTTTCTCGATCTCGGCGCGCGCCGCCTCAGGCCGCAACAGAGTGTGATCGATGAGCGCGGCAACGCCCGCCTGCACGCGCTCGATGCCACCGGCGGCGGAGATCGCCGCTCCGGTTGTTGCGGCGCCGCCGGAAATTGCCGCCGCCAACCGCTCGAGCTCCGCTTGGCTGGTCTGTGCCTGCGCCAGAAAATATCTCCTAAGGAAGGGTGAGGATGCAGATGTCGCGCAAATTGCGGTAGCGTTCGGCGTAATCCAGCCCATAGCCCACCACAAATTCGTTGGGAATTTTAAAGCCGACGTAGTGCGCTTTGACCTTCTTGATGCGCCGCTCCGGCTTATCGAGCAGCGCGGCCACGCGCAGCGTGCGCGGTTTTCGTTGGCGAAGCAGCCGCAGCAGGTAATTAAGCGTGTAGCCGGTGTCCAAAATGTCTTCCACCAGAATCACATTAATTCCCTGGATGCTGGAGTCGAGGTCTTTCAACATGCGCACCTGCCCCGACGACTGCTTCCCTCGCCCGTAACTGGCCACGGCGATAAAATCCAGCGAGACTTCCAGGTCGATCTGCCGGCTGAGGTCCGACAAAAAATAGCAGGCGCCTTTCAGCACGCCCACCAGATGCACGCGCTGGCCGCGGAAATCGCGCGTGATCTGCCGCCCCATTTCCCGCACGCGGCGCTCGATCGCTCCGCGCCGTAACAACGGCTTTAGTTTCTCTTCGGTCCTGGGTTGCACAGCGCAACAGTTTACCCGACAACACCGCTTCCGCAAACGGCCGGAGCTGCAAGAATTAACTTCGGCCCTCCCTGCCCAAAGTAGCGCGAGTGGCGTGCGCGAGCTTTCCAGGTCTATAATCGCCGCGCTCATCAACCAGGCGCTTCATTGCGCCGCAAACTTTGCATCTCCGAGGGACTCGCATGAAGTCTATTGTCCGTCTACGCACGCTGCATCTAATCGCGCCGGTGCTTCTCGCCTGGTTATTCGCGCAGCCGTCCGCAGCGCAAACGCCTCCGCCGCCTGCTGCCTCCTCAGACCTGCCGAGCGAAACGCCGGCGAAGTTGCGGACGGTCGAGGAGGGCTTCGATTACAGCAAGCGCGAGGTGATGATCCCGATGCGCGACGGGGTGAAGCTGCACACCGTCATTCTGGTGCCGAAAGGCGCCAAGCGCGCGCCCATCCTGCTTACCCGCACGCCCTACAACGCTACGGAGCTGACCAGCCACATCCCCAGCGCCAATCTGGGCTCGAACTTATACGGCTACGACAACGCCACGGACGTCATCGTCGAAGGCGGCTACATCCGCGCGGTGCAGGATGTTCGCGGCAAATACGGCTCGGAGGGCGATTATGTGATGACCCGGCCACTGCACGGCCGCCTCAATCCCACATCCGTCGACCACTCCACCGATACCTACGACACGATCGACTGGCTGGTGAAAAATACTCCAGAAACCAACGGCAACGTCGGCATCCTGGGTATTTCCTACGATGGATTTTTGACTTTGATGGCGCTGGTCAATCCGCATCCCGCGCTGAAAGTTGCCGTGCCCATGAATCCGATGGTGGACGGCTGGCGGGGCGACGACTGGTTCCACAACGGTGCTTTCCGCGAGCAGGGCATGGGCTACGTGTTTGAACAAGAGGCCACGCGCGCTAACGATGCCAAATGGTGGACCAGCCACTTCGATGACTACGACATGTTCATGCAGGCCGGCTCGGCGGGCGAACTGGGACGGCGGCACGGACTGGAACAGGTGGGCTTCTGGCGAAAAATTCTGGAGCATCCCAGCTACGACGCGTTCTGGCAGGACCAGGCCATGGATAAGGTGCTCGCCGCACAACCGCTGAAAGTGCCGGTGATACTGGTGCATAGCCTGTGGGATCAGGAGGACATCTACGGGGTTCCAGCTTTATACAAAGCGCTGAAGCCGAAGGATACAAACAACGACAAAATATTTCTGGTCATGGGTCCGTG
>JAAFGT010000021.1:12671-62342 GCA_010365215.1 Acidipila sp.
CAGCGATACGGCGCTCTATTTCCGCCAGGAAATCCTGCGCCCGTTTCTGGATCAATACCTCAAGGACGGCGCACCGAAAGCCGACATCGCGCAGGTCACGGCGTTTGAGACGGGGACCAACACCTGGCGGCGGCTGGCCGCATGGCCCGCGGGATGCGCCAGCGGTTGCTCCTTGCAGCCGAAGCCGCTGTACCTGACGCGCGGTCTGCAATTGAGTTTCGTCGCGCCCGGGCCCAGCGATAGCGGGTTCGAAGAATATGTCTCCGACCCGGCTAAGCCGGTGCCCTTCCGCGCGCGCCCCATTCAACCTGTCGGCTATAACAACGGCCTGACCTGGCCCCGCTGGCTGGTGGACGACCAGCGCGAAGCCTCCGGCCGCCCGGACGTGGTGGTGTTTGCCTCCGAGGCGTTGAGCAATTCGATAAAAATCAGCGGCCAGCCAGTGGCCAATTTGGTTGCCTCCACCAGCGGAACGGATTCCGATTGGGTAGTGAAATTGATTGACGTCTATCCGGACGAAGTGGCTGGGCAGCCGTCAATGGGCGGCTACCAGTTGATGGTTTCCGCGGACATTTTTCGCGGGCGCTATCGCGAAAGCCTGGAATCGCCGAAACCAATAGCGCCGGACCAACCCCTGCTCTATCGCTTCGCGCTTCCTCCCGCGAACCACGTCTTTCTGCCCGGTCACCGCATCATGGTGCAGATTCAATCCAGCTGGTTCCCACTCTACGACCGCAATCCACAAACGTTTGTGCCCAACATCTTCTGGGCCAAACCCGGTGACTACCGCAAGGCCACACAGCGCATCTACCACGCGCCCGGCCAGGCAAGCTTCATTGATCTGCCCGTGGTGACGACACCCTGAGTGGATGCAGATGGCGAGTGCTTTTTTCGCGGCCGGGAAAGAAAAGATAATGAAATAGACTCGCTGCTGGACTCTCGGGGGCTGGACTCCCTGCGGCTGGACTCTCAGTTAGATGGCTCGGTCCCAGCGGCGAGGCGCGTATCACATAGCGTTGCGGGGAACGCGGGCCGCGGCCGAAGGGATAGCAGGTGACCAGGGTAAGCGCATCTTCAGCGGTAGGCGCCAGCAACGCCACGTCTTGCGGTTCGACCACCCGAATTATTTTTACCGCGTAGGTTCGCTCAACTAACGCCACGCGGCGCGAATCCATCCACGCAATCTGAACCCTGTCGCCCGGCACGATGGCCTCCAGCCGCCGGAACCAACTCGTGCGATGGCCTGCCAGCAACAGGTTCCCAGGTTTTCCGAGGCCAGCTCCGCTGAGCAGGCGCGCCGGACCGAAGGCCAGCGTTCGCGGAGTTGCACCCTCCAAGACAATTTCGTCGTACTCCAAACGCGGAATCTGCAGGCGCGCCACCGGATGCGTGTCCGCCCAGGCCCAAGGCGCGCGAGCTTCGCCCGACTGCAAACTTTGCTCCCACGCGCGGCGGATCAGGACGCCGGCAAGCATGGCCTTCGCATGCATATACAAGGCATAGCCGGTGAGACCTACTCCAGCAATCAGGATGAGCGAAGCCAGAATGCGGAGAACCTTCACGAGAGCGCTCCCCGGCTCCGCGTGAACCAATACAAAACGAATCCCGCGAACAGGAGTGTGACGCCGAGTGTTTCCAGAAAGGCATCGGCCGTGCCGGTGGCCGGTGCGCCAAACACTTTGTCCATTTGCCAGCCGGCCGGCAGCTCGCTGGGCACCGCGACGGTGCCCGATTGGCCGCCCGCATTCACCACTACTTCCTCAACCGCAACCAACGAGGTGAATTGAGTGACCAGCCGATAGCGAATGGCGTGCGAAATGATGCGGGCGCGAATTTCCGCTCGTTCGCTCTCCTCTGACTGGCGCCACTGGTCCATCAAGTCTTCTACGCGCTGCCGCGCCCACAGCGTGGTAATCCCGGGGTGAAAAGTGGCACTCGAAACGTCGAAGGCAATACTCGTTTCGTAAGGAACATCGCCCGCACGAGCAGTCAGGTGCACCTTACCCGCCCGGCCTTTTAAAATTCTCCCAAAGATTAGCAGCGGCTGTTTTAGAAAGAGATCCGGCGGACGCTCGGGATATATTTCGGCAACTTCGACGCCTTCGAAAGTCAGCTTCACATCGGTAAGCACCGGACTCTCGATGCTTTCGAGGAGCCCGGTCATCTGCGCGCGAATCTCATTGATGTCCGCGATATGAGTGAACGTGCCGCGCCCAAATTGCGCCATTTTTGTGGCCAGGAAGAGATTCGGAGCGCTGCCGATGGCCACCGTGTACAAGCGCGCGCCGCCCAGGTCATGACGAAGCGCGGCAAAAATCTGTTCTTCGTTGCCCAAGTCACCGTCGGTCAGCAGTATGATGTGCCGCAGGTAACCGGAAAATTCCGGTTTCCGCATCAGATGGAGCAACGCTGGCAGCATCTCGGTGCCGCCTTCGGCCTCGAGACGATGCACATAGCGGCGCGCCGCTTCCACGTTTTCTCCGGTAGCCGCCACCGGTTCCGGCGAAAATTCGTGATAGCCGCTGCTGAACGCGAGGATGCCGAAGCGGTCGCCCGGAGTTAATTGGTCCAGAGCTTGCAGCAAAGCTGCGCGAGCCTGTTCGATGGAGGTGCCCGCCATCGAGCCGGACACGTCAATCATGTAGAGCATTTCCACGGGCATGCGCCTTTCCGGCGGCGTGGTGGGCGGAAAAGCAGCCAGCACGAAGTTTGTTTCGGCTGAGCCGGTTCCAGGAGAGAGGAAAATTGCCGTCCTGGGCTGCGTTGTTTCTGCCTGCTGCACTTCCAGAATAAAATCCTTGTTGGGAAGTGTCGCGCCCGCGAGAAGTTCCACGTGCCGGCGGCCGTCCGCCAAACGACCTACGTTGACTTCGTGAGAGACGCACTTGATGGAAGCAGCTTCAAAACCCGGGTCGAGATCAACAGCGAGCGAAATATCGTGGCCGGAGCGGGCCTCCGGGTTTCGAACAGGCGGAGTGATCCGCGACGCGTCCGGCACCGCGTCGGTATCTAAAGCCCAGCCGGCTCCCGTGCGGCCGGCTGCCTGCGTGCCAGGGACGTACCGGGGCCCTACGACCATCGGAAAAACCAGCCGCATGCGCCCAGCTTCCCAACGCAAGGGTTCCACGTAGCGTAATCGCACTTCGACATGATCGTTCGGCATGATGTTCGCCACCGAAGCCGTGAAAACGTTGGGCCGCTCCTGCTCCAGCAAAGCCGCGCGCTTGCCTTCCGACTTCGCTGCCTCGTAAACGCGCTTGGCCTCCTCGCGTTCGCGGATAACGCTGCGAATCACGCGGTTGCCGACGCGTATTTCCATGTCGTATACAGCGGCGTCGTGCGGCAGGGGAAAAATGTAGACAGCTTCGATCGGCGTGGCGCTGGAGTTCACATATTGCTGTGTCACCGTGGCGGCGGCCACCAAACCGCGCACATCCACCATGACTTCGGTATGAACGAGCGGCACGGATTCGAAGCGTCCGGCGATGGGCGAGCGATAGACCAACGATCCTTCGCCAACCTGAGGCGGACTGTTGTCGGTCTGTGCGCCGGCGCGGCCGGCCAGGATGGTTATCACCGTCAGAAGCGACAGGACTATGCGCGCACACAATCTTTTATTGACCAGGCTTCCTGCCAACCTTGCCATGTTTTCCTCCCCTCGAATTGCAGCGCCTATGTGAATGCAAGTGGCAGGCCAGAATCGTGGCGCTCTAGATAGCAGGCTTAAGTGCAATGACTGCGGTTAGTTAGCGGAAGTCGCCGGCGGACCCAGCTCAGGCCACGCGTGTTGCAACGCCCACAGCTGTGGGCGCCAAGTGACACAGCAAATGGTCGCGTTCACCGACGCTTGTGACAGCCTGAATGATGCAGCTGGCGAAATCTGAGGTTTCTGTAATTGAGATTTAAGTTGGCGGTCATAAAAGCAGCTGTGCGATACTTTTTTGTGGTGGCATGAACTGTATCCAGAGCGACGTGACGCAAAACTTTAGAAATTACCCGCACTTCTTTTGGGCTCTTTTGGTTAAACGATTCAATACGCCGGCCCTTTTGGCTTTTTTCTGTGTGGTCCTTTTGTGTGCGATGCCGGGCGTCATGCACGCCCAAGCGACCGGAGGCGATATCACCGGCACAGCCAGGGGCGACTCCGGCGCGGCGATGCCTGGAGTCGAAATCGCTATCAAAGACGTTTCCACCGGCCTGGTCCGGACGGCGCTCACCGATACCTCCGGCTCGTACCGCCTGCTCGCACTGCCTGCCGGCAAGTATGAACTGACCGCTTCTGCTTCCGGCTTCGTCACCCAACTGTGGACGGACATCACGGTAACGGGCGGAAGCAGGCGAGCGCTCAATATTGTTATGCGTCCCGGGCGGTCCGAAACTGTGGTGCGCGCCGCCGTACCCGCCGCGTCTGTGGGTCAATCGCCCGGTAACGTCGACAGTTCCGTGGCGCAGAATACTCCGCTCAATGGGCGCGATTGGGCGCAGCTTGCCACATTGCAGGTTGGAGTCACCGGGGTTCAAACCGGAAGCTCCAGCGGCGGCGGAAATACCGAACGCGGGTTTGGAGCACCGATCAGCATCTCCGGCGCACGGCCCGACCAGAACAGCTACCGCCTGGATGGAATCAGCATCAACGATTATTCCAACGGCGCTCCCGGCAGCGTCCTCGGGGACAATCTCGGAATCGACGCGGTCGAGCAGGTATCCGTTCTGGAAAGCAATTATCCTGCCGAGTACGGGCGGACCTCAGGCGGCGTGATCAATGCGGTGACGCGTTCCGGTACCAAAGCGTTCCACGGTGACGTTTACGAATTCTTTCGCAATAGCGCGCTGGACGCGAGAAACTTTTTTGACGGCGCAATTCCTCCGTTCCGACGCAATCAGTTTGGCGCTTCAGCGGGCGGGCCCGTACAGAAGGGCCGCACGTTCATCTTTGGGGACTACGAAGGTCTTCGCCAGTCACTCGGCGTGACCACGGTTGATACCGTCCCGTCGCCTGCAGCCTTGGGGCTCAATACAGGGCCGAACGGAGGGCCGGGCCCCGCCACTCTGTGCTCGATTCCGCAAACCGCGCTGCAATTTCCACCGAACGGCTGCACAACTACGCAGATTCCGCTAAGCGGTCCAGGATCCGCCGTCAATCCGGATCCCATCACGCATATCGATCAAGGAGTTTTTCCGTTCCTCCGCGCATTTTATCCGTTGCCCAATGGTCCACTGCTGGGTAATGGCGATACAGGACTTTTTTCCTTCGCCGGACAGGAAGTAACCAATGAAAATTATTTCACTGTCCGCGTGGATCGCAAGTTTTCAGATCGAGACGCGCTGGCGGTGACCTACATGCGCGACAACTCCAAAACGGTGCAGCCCGACAATTTCAACGAGCTGCTTTCCAATATCGTCTCCAGGCGCCAGGTGGTAACCGTTCACGCCCAGCATGTCTTCAGTCCCACCTTTCTGAATACCGCTCGACTGGGTTTCAGCCGCTCGGTTGGCGTGATTGGAGGCGTAACCAAGATTTTTAACCAGAATTTGCTGAACCCGTCTTTCGCATTCGTGCCCGGAGCCTTGGCCGGTGTCGTTGCGGCGGTACCCGGCGTAACCAACTTCCCAGGTGCGCCCACTACCAAAGGAATTCTGCTTTCCAGCAAATCTCTCGCGTGGAATTCGTTTCAAGGCGGCGATGATGTTGTTTTCACCCACGGGATTCATATCATTAAGTTCGGCGCGCTGGTTGAGCGCATGCAGGACAATTCGCTATCGCTGGCTGCCGTAAACGGGCTTTTTCGCTTCGATTCGTTGCTTAATTTTCTGACCAACCGGCCCCATGTATTTCAGGGATCCGGCACCGCTACCGTTCCCGATATCGGATTGCGCGAGACACTGTTCGGAGCCTACGTGCAGGACGACGTGCACTGGCAGAAACATTTCACTCTCAACCTGGGCTTGCGCTATGAAATGGTGACCGTACCCACCGAGGCGCATAACCGCGTCTCCAACCTGCGCCACCTCACCGACGCCGTGCCGCAGGTAGGCTCGCCGTTTTTTGTGAACCCAACCTTGCGGAATTTCGAGCCGCGTTTCGGCTTTGCATGGAATCCGCGGGCTGGAAAGACGCTGCTGCGCGGAGGTTTTGGAATTTTCGACGTGTTGCCGCTGCCTTACGAGTTTCAGAATTCCTTCCAGCGCGCTGTGCCGTTCGTGCAGACCATCTTCGCCAGTACTCTTCAGCCCGGCATGTTTCCCACCGGTGCTTTTCAGCAGTTCAGCATGCAGGCGAACTTCGGGCTGGCCACCTACGTCGAATTCCATCCCAAGCGCAACTACGTCATGCAGTGGAATCTGGGGATCGCCAGGGAACTGAGTTCGACGCTTTCCGTAACCATCGGATATGTCGGCTCTCGTGGTGTCCACCTTCCCTACCGCATGGACAACATCGATATGGTGTTGCCCACGCTGACTCCTACAGGCTATGTGTTTCCGCCAACAGCCACCAGCAGCACGCTAAATCCGAATTTTGGGCGCATCGATTCGATGCTATGGCAGGCCAGCTCCGCGTATAACGCCCTGCAAGCCGACATGACCAAGCGAGTCACCCACGGCGTCGAATTGCATGCCGCATACACCTGGGGCAAGAGTATAGACACGCTCTCCGCGACCGCGGCGGATGATGCATTTCCGAATGGCCTGTTCAACCAGCTTTTCTTTGATCAGCACACTACGCGCGGACTCTCGGACTTCAACGTCGCGCAAACTTTTGTACTGAGCTTCACCTGGGAACTTCCCAACCCCGGCCGGCGCGAAAGAGCCTTGGCGTGGGCAGCCAGCGGTTGGCAATTAGGCGGGCTTTATAAAGCAAGTTCCGGCCAGCCTTTCACGCCAATCCTGGGCGGTGATCCTGCCGGCACGAAATTGGATGAGACCAGTGAGCCGGTGGACCTGGTGGCATCGCCGGGCTGTCGCACGCTTACAAATCCGGGAAATCCCAGCCACTTCATCAAGACGCAGTGTCTGGCGTTCCCGGGCATAAACAAATGGGGAAACTTGGGCCGAAACACGCTGATAGGTCCCGGCGTCTCCAAGTTGGACTTTTCGGTTTTCAAGAACAATCACATACGGCGCATTTCGGAGAATTTCAACGCGCAGTTTCGAGCGGAGTTCTTCAATATTCTAAACCGCGCCAATCTCGCTTCACCCACCGACCATGCGACGGTTTTCGATCGTCGCGGCAGTCCCATCTCCAGCGCCGGCCTGATCACGTCGACACAAACAACTTCCCGTCAGATTCAATTTGCGCTGAAATTTATCTGGTAGCGCTCGAGCAACAAAAGGCCGCGGATTAGAAATTAGAAAACATGAGGAGAACAGCATGAACAGAGCAAGCGGTATCTGCCGGACAGTGGCGCTCCTGTTCGTTTGCACCACGGGGCTGGCGGGGCAAGATAGTCCGGCGCCGCAGGATGTGCGACCACTGGTTTTAACCGAAGCGATTCCTTTGGAGGGCATCAAGGGACGATTCGACCATTTTGGTACCAGCGGAAGAAAGTTGTTTGTCTCGGCGCTGGGAAACAACACCGTGGAGGTGATCGACGTCAGCGCGAGAGCCCTAGCGCACACGATAACCGGCGTGCCCAACCCACAGGGTGTGATCTACGCGCCGGAAGCGAACAAACTGTTTGTGGGCAGCAGCCAAGGCAAGCTGTACATCTTCGACGGTACATCCTTCGACCTCATCACCACGATTGATTTCCAGGGCGACGTCGACAACCTGCGTTATGACGCTGTAAATAAGCGTGTTTATGTCGGCTACGGCGAGGATGAGAAAGGGGCCATCGGTGCGGTGGATGCCATGACGAACAAGCGCACCGGGGAAGAATATAATCTGGGAGCCCATCCGGAATCGTTCCAAGTGGAAGCCGCCGGACGCAATATCTACGTGAACCTGCCGGATTTAAAACAGATCGCAGTGATCAACCGCGATACTCATGCGATCGCGCGATGGCCGTTGACCCTGGAACACAACTTCCCCATGGCGCTCGATGAAGCCGATCACCGTCTCTTTGTGGGCACGCATGAGCCACCGCGCCTGGCGGTGTTCGATACGCAATCGGGTCACATGATTATTGCGCTTCCGAGCGTCCAGGACGCGGATGACCTTTACTATGACGCCGCGCGCAGGCGCATTTACATGGCTGGAGGCGAGGGTTTTATCTATACGTTTCAACAAAAGGATCCCGACCAGTATCAATTGCTCGTCAAGATTCCCTCCGCACTGGGTGCCCGCACTGCCGGTTATTTCGGAAAAGGAAAGAAGGGCTTCGACCGCTTTTTTCTGGCCGTTCCGGCCCGCGCCGGCCGCGGCGCTGAAATATGGATCTACACAGTGCAGGATTGACGAGCGGAATCCTTCTCACTGCCGTTCCATACCAGCGAGTAATGCGAGTCCTCGCGGACCAGCTTACAAAGCTCGCAGCGGTGTACTATACGTTCAAATGGATCAGCGAGCGCCGACCTGCTGGATTTGTCGAACGCCAACACGAGGAGATTACATGCGTCGTTTCGCGCAAAACAGAATGTTAATCGTATTCGCGACAGTCTTTTTCCTGTTTTCGGGCATGACTTCCCTCGCTCAGGAGATGCCCAGTGATTATCAGGAGGTTCTCAAATCCCTGGACCGTAAGGGTGACTTCAAGGCGGGCGCTCTCAAGGTAAATATTCCTCGCAGCGATTTGAAGATTTCGATTCAGGGCGTGGCCACGCCAACTCCTTTCGGTTTCGGCGGCTGGGTTGCGCTGACCAAGGGGACAGACGGTGTGGATGTGATGATGGGTGACCTTGTGCTGCTGCAGGACGAAGTCAATCCAGTGCTGTCCGCTCTGCTGGACAACGGCATCGAGGTTACCGCGCTCCATAACCATTTCTTCTGGGACGACCCACACGTTTTCTACATGCATGTGCACGGCCTGGGCAAAGCTGCCGATCTCGCCCGCCGCGTGAAGCCAGGTTTGGACCTAATCGGGCATGTCACGCCGCCGGTTCTTGCGCCTATCTCGGCGACAGGTTCGGCGCTCGACACTGAAAAACTCGCAAAGATTGTGGGCCATGCCGGCGAGCAGTCTGGCGCGGTATATAAGATTACCGTGGGACGAGACGACCTGGCGATGAAGGACCACGGCGCCGCGATCAATGCCCGCATGGGCCTGAATACATGGGCAGCTTTCTTCGGCACGCAGGATGACGCGGTAATCGCTGGCGACATCGCCATGCTGGAGAATGAAGTTACGCCGGTGCTAAAAGCTCTCCGCAAGAACGGCATCGACATCGTGGCAATCCATCACCACATGACGGAGGATCGCCCCGTGGTGATCTTCCTTCACTACTGGGGCAGAGGCTCCGCCCAAAAACTCGCGACTGCGTTCAAAGCCGCGCTCGACGAATTAGGCAAGGGCGGCCCTGGACACGCAATGGGGAGCTAGCGTCGCCGTTACGGCCAGCCCAGAGAATTTATTTACGAAGCCATCGTGAATCCGTAAGCTGTGCTCAGCTCGTGGAGACTTTAGCCGCACGACCCGACCTTGAACAATAAAATAGACAGCGTCATCGAGCAGTTGGCAAAAAATCAGCACGACGAGTGGGCGCGCCGCCGCCGCGCAGACGGCTGGACTTACGGGCATGCCCGTGACGACGTACGGAAGCAGCACCCGTCGCTGGTGCCTTACGAAGAGTTGCCGGAGTCCGAGAAAGAGTACCAGCGCGGCGCGGTCTTGCAGACCATCAAGTCCCTGCTGGCGCTCGGATACAAAATCGAGGAGCCTGACGCCGCCCTGGGGAATACTCCGAGTGGGGATACTCACCGTTCAGGCCCCGCCGAGAATGCTTCTGCTCAACGTGATTCGTTCGTCTTGCCTAATATCGGCACCTCGGATTTGCATGCGCTTTTAAGGTGGTGGCAGGAGCGTCCGCCAGAAGGGTGGCCTCAATCGCCGGGTGTCTACCAGCAAGTGGGAGAGCGGATGCTCACGCTCGGCGAGCCTTTGCTCGCTTACGATGTGCTCGCCGAAGGTCTCACCACATTTCCCGGGGAAACGCGCTTGCAGCAATTGCTGGCACTCTCGCTTGCACGCAGCGGCGCGACGCGCCAGGCAAACGAGATGCTCGTGCAAATTCAATCTAGCGGTGAAAGCAGCGACGAGACTTCCGGCTTGCTGGCGCGCACCTTCAAGGATCTGGCGTTCCAGGAAGTCGATGCCGTGAAACGCAAAGAGCGGTTAACCCACGCCCAGCAGGTCTACCAAAAGGCCTATCGTCAATGGGGCGGCTATTGGAACGGGATCAATGCAGCCACGTTATCGCTGCTGCTCGGCCAACAGGAGCAGGCCGCTGCCATGGCGGTGGAGATTCGCCAGCTTTGCGTGGAAGCTTTCGAAAAAATAAACAAAGAGGGAGACCGCTACTGGCCGTTGGCTACGCTTGGGGAAGCCGCGTTGATCCAGCGGAAATGGCCGGAAGCGGAAGATTGGTACCAGCAGGCTGCGGCGGTGGGACAGCGGCGATTCGGCGACTTAAGCTCCACTCGCCGCAACGCGCGCCTGCTACTCGAATACCTTGGCCGCGACCGGCGATGGATCGAGCAGTGCCTGCGCATCCCCCGCGTTGCCGTTTTCACGGGGCACATGATTGACCAGCCGGGGCGCTCCGCGCCCAGGTTCCCGCCCCAGCTCGAGGGCGCCGTCCTCAAAGCCATTCGCGAGCGTCTGAAAACCCGGGATGTTGGTTTTGGTTATGCATCGGCGGCAAGCGGCTCCGACATTTTATTCCTGGAAGCTCTGCTCGAGTCCGGCGGGGAGGTCCGCGTCGTTCTGCCCTACGAAAGCAAGATGTTCCTTCGCGACAGCGTGGAAGCGATTCCCGGCTCGAACTGGGGCGAGCGCTTCCAAAGCGTGCTGCAGCTGGCGCGCGAGGTGGTTACGGTGTCGGGCCAACGGCTAAGCGGCGGAAGTATTTCGTATGAATATGCCAACGACATACTGTTGGGGCTGGCCATAACGCGCAGCGAACAACTGGAAACCGAGCTCGTTCCGCTGGCCGTCTGGGATGGAAAAGCCGGAGACGGCCTGGGCGGTACGGCCAACGCGATCTCCCGGTGGGAAAGCCTGGGATATAAAGTGGAGTTGATTCATCTGAATAAGATTTTACAAAATCAGAGCCAGGAGATGATCCATATCGGCGCCGCGCCTCCTGCGGCTCCCAAGGTTCCTGAAGCAAAGCCTTCCGACGAGTATGTTCCACGAATCATGGGAATTTTCTTCGCCGACGCCGCGGGATTCAGCAAACTCACGGAAGAGCAGACACCGCGATTCGTGCAGTATTTCCTGCAAATGGTAGGCGAGATGGCGCGAACCTCCCGCCACAAACCGGTGATGAAGAACACCTGGGGCGACGGTCTCTATTTTATTTTCGAGCGGGTGATCGATGCCGGCGAGTTTGCCTTGGAGTTATGCGACGCGGTGAAGAATGCCCGATGGGAAAACACCGGCCTGCCCCAGTTGAGCGTGCGCATCGGATTACACGCCGGGCCGGTGTATCGCATCATCGATCCGGTAACGGGACAGCCCAATTATATCGGGACTCACGTAAGCCAGGCGGCGAGAATAGAACCGATCACGCCGCCCAACCAGGTTTACGCCAGTCAAGCTTTTGCAGCGCTGGCTTCAGCGGACCCGCACAAGACATTTAAGTGCGAGTATGTCGGCCAAACGCCGATGGCAAAAGGTTACGGGACTTTGCCCACCTACGTGGTCCGTCGCCTGCGCGTCTGAACGTTTGAGCCTCTGAACGTCGGCGCGTCTGAACGCCTGCGCGTCCGAATGGCTGAAACGGGGTGCCACGCCCGGTCTAGAACGAAAACCGGTATTCCAGCCTGAAGATGTCCGTATACCACTCCGATTGCGTGAGCGCGTGCCCGTACCCGGCATAGACGGAGTTGCGATTGCCGAACGATGTGCGGGCCCCCAATTTGATATTAACGATGTTGATGCCGCCCGTCTCCCTCGCTGCGCCAAACACCGGCCCGCCCGGCTGGGTCTGAAATCCACCGAGCACGTGCCAACCCACCAGCTCGACGACCGGCGCGATGCGCACCGACTCGCCGCGATAGAGTACGTAGCTGGGCCCGAAGCCATAAAAGAAAACGTCGCCGGCGAATTTCTCCGAGCCGGATACCGGAACTCCCGAAGACCTTCCAATGGGATGCCAGCCTCCCATCTCCGCCTCGAACGATGCGCGGTCTGTTATCTTCTGGTAGTACAGCAACGTTGGCTCGACACTGAAGTGGTTGGTGCCCAGACCCTTCGAAGGATCGCCGGAGGGGAAATACATTTTGAACTGGAAAGTCAGGTAACGCTGGGAATCGGCAAGCGCGGCAACTTTAAATCCAGCGCGGATATCGGAGAGTCCGCTTTGGCTCGAAAACGCCGGGAAGGGCGGAATCGGCAGGAAAGAATTGGGCTGGATCCAACGAAACGGAATCTCCACAAACGCGGAGAAACGGCGGTGTGGCGAAAACTCAGCGTTCAAATAGAGCTGCTGGAAGTTTAAGGATTTCGGCACACCCGGCCCCGGTCCGGCGGCGTTGGGATCGAATGCCTGGGGTATGGCCGTCGCCAGTCCTTTATAGCAGCCGCATTTCGCGTAGAAGAACTCGGCGAGATCAGGGGTGCTGTTGTTAAACCCGGCATCAAAGCGAATGCGCAAGTGGGATCCGACAATTGCGTTGTCGATGTACCCGACCATGCTGCCTTCCGTCTTTGGCCTTTTTGTTTCGTCGCTGGGCTTGGTGGCTTGCGACGTCTTTGCTTTTTTCGGCGCCGAGGCGGGCTCCTGCGCGAGGGCAAATTCCGCGCGCCCGGGTTCCACTGTGACGTCCAGATCGTTTCTAGCGAGCAGCGAATCTACCGGCACTGAAACGGCCGCAACTTGTTGTTCGTTCGGGAGGCTAGTATCCCGATCTTGAGCGAACAAGACTGCCGGCACCAGCAGACTCAAGACCACAACGAATCGCTTCATCTTTAACCCCCTTAAACTCGTTAACTCATACAAATTTGGGCGGTACGGCTACTTACGTTTGCCAAGCTTATCACGCAATTTCTGCTCGATTCCATCGGCAGCTTTTGCCAGGTTTCTACGTTCGGGGTCGGGTATTTCCGGCAGCAGGCGCGATAAATTATCCAGCGCGCTCTGCGCATCCGCGTAGGATCCCGAGGCCAGGCTGATCCTGGCGAGGTCCAAAAAATTATAGCCAAGATCCCGGAAAAGCAGCGCGACTTCGGGACGACTCGATTTTCGCACCTTCTTCAGTTGCGTCAGGATGTCCAAGGACCGCTGGCTCTCCGCTTTCGCCGCGGCGGCGTTTGACTGTGCCGCTCCGGGCGATTCCAGGATCTGCGCGCCCAAATTATGGGCTTTGACCAGCTCAACGCTGAGCGAGGGCGCCGGGCTGGTCAGCTCATCGATCAAGCCGATGGCTTGCCGGTTTCTTTTTCTGGCCAATTCCAGATCTCCCTGGTCCAGCAGCAACAAGGCCAAATCGTCATAATAGGTGGCCAGCTCGAACTTGTATTCCCGGTTGTCAGGCTTCTCTTTCGTCAATCTCTCGCCAATTCCGAGCGCTTGCTCGTAGAATACGCGAGCGTCCGCCAGGCGATTTTCGCTTCTCAGCAGCGTTCCCAGGTTGTTATCGGCGCGCGCCAATTCTTGAGCCGGCCCGAAATTGACGCCGCTCCCCGCCAAAGGTTCGAGCAGGTGAATCGCCTCGCGGAAGTCCGCTTCCGATTGCTCAACGCGTTTTGTCTGGTAAAGAAGAATGCCGCGATTGTAGTGAGTGCGCGCCAGCTCCCGCTGGTACACGGGGACGTTCCCCGCTCCGTCGCGGGGCAGGGCCTGCTGGAGTTGTAGAGCGCGATTGTATGCTTCCTCCGCCGCCGAGCTTGTGGCGCCGTCCGCCCGCAGTGTTTCACCCAGCCAGTTGTAGGAATTAGCCAGCGCCTGGCGGTATTCCGGCTTGCCGGGATATTTTGCGGTGAGAGCCTGGAATTGGGTAATGGCCTCCCGGTATTCGGAGGCCGCATCGCTATTTTCTGAGAGCAGCCGGTGGATGTCCCCCAACCGGAAGTAGGCCCATCCCATTTCTATGGCCAACTGCTCGCTGTCGGGTTTCTGTTTCGTGAAATTGGTGTAAAAGGCTTTAGCCTTTTGCAAAAGCTCCTTGCGGAATTCCTCCATCTCCGGAACATCCGCCGCCACGCGAGCCTGCTCGCGGCCTGCCGACGACAACATTTCATTCACCGCTGCTTGCGCCAGCTGCAGGTTCTGCTCCGCGCGAGCTTTTTCTTTGCGTGCAATCTGCGCCAGAAACAGCGCAGCCACCAGCAGGATGGCAAGAATCCCGGCCGCCCACTGGTACTCGCGGAGCTTCTTTTTTCGTTCTTTTTCACGCAGCGCAATAAAACCGTCGCGGACCTTTTCGCTGCGATCCAGGAACTGCATCGCGCGATCGAAGTGCGCATCGTAGCGCTGCGCCCAGGCCGCGGTGGGCTGGTTCTTCCGCTTCCAACCCAGCGCCGGATCGAGCTCCGGCGTGCGCCAAAGGCCCGCGGTCCCTTCCCCGAACCAGGCAGCCGCCTGCGACAGGCGCATGTAATAACCGGCGGAAATTTTCTCCTCTTCCGCCCAAGCCATCAGCCGCGTCCAGCAGCGCATCAGGCTTTCGTGCGAAAGATCGATGATCGAGCGCGCGTCCAGCGGAATCACGGGAGGCGGCATCAGGAAAGAACGCCCCTGACGCCGGAAAATCTCGATGACCTGGATCACTTCCTTTTGAGGCACCTCGCAAACAGCGGTTAATTCCTGAACCGTGCTGGGGCGCCGGACGCCACGCTGATCTGAAAACGTGTCGGTCAGGGCCTTGAACATCTTTTCCGCGATCAGCCGGCCGCGGTCAGACCCGGTTTCCTGATAGGCCTCCTCGGCGTGCCGGGAGAGCGCCTGCCGCAGGGTTCCTACGGCCTCATAGTCAGCGACGTCGATGGGCTCGCCCGGCTGGCGATGCTGTTCCCAGTGATCCCAGGTTCGCATCAAGGCGTGCTGCAGCACGGGAAGCTGATCCTGATCGTCTCCCAGGTCGTTGAGCAGGCGCAGAACCAGGCGCGGGGCTATTTCTCCGCCGCCGACCGCGACCGGACCGGTGATGACGGAGCGCAATTCGTCGCGGGTCATGCGCGGAACGAGGTGTTGACCTTTGTTGACGGCTTCCGGCAGGCGGGGAAATTCCATGCAGTCGCCGATGAAATCGGAACGCATGGTGAGCACAACGTAAATCGGAAGAGCCTCCTGGGCCGTCGCTTCCAACAGCAGCTTGACGAAGGCTACCGCCTCGTCGCGGGAATTGGCAATCTGCCGGCTGCGCCGGAAGCGGAAAAGCTCCTCGAACTGATCCACTACGATCAGCACGTTGTCGTGCGGCGAAATCCTCGCTTGCCGCACGGCGTCCACCAGCCCTCGAGAACTGCGGCGAAGCGTTGCTTCGAGCAACACGCGGTTGGTGCTGGCCAGCTCTTGATTTGTTCCCAGCACGTCCGCGGGGCTGAGCGATTCAGCCAGATGCCCGATGGGATCCTCGCCCGGGCGAAGCCTGGCTACGCGCCAGCTCGAGCCGGCTTTAACCATGAATCCGCTGTACAGGGCCGGGATCAGACCGGAGCGGACGAGGGAAGACTTTCCACTGCCGGAAGTGCCGATGACGGAAACAAACCGGCAGGAACGCAGCCGCCGCAGCAGCTCGTCGATTTCTTTTTCGCGGCCGAAAAAAAGATGATCTTCTTCGGCCTCGAACGGACGAAGGCCCGGGAATGGGTTAAACAGGGCTTGAGGTTCCATCAACCCTGCCTACCTCCTCGTTAGACCTTTATTCGAGAGATGAATGGCTCTAAAGGACCGGCCGCAAAACCGTCGAATTGAGGAATGACCACGGCTTCGTGCGTTTTAAAGCGCTCTTTCTCCGGCGTTTTCGGCGTTATCAGAGAAATCCCAATGGCCGGCTGCGGCTTGGTGCGCCCGTACCCGGCGCTTTTTTGCAGTTCGCGAAGTTTCCGGCGCAGCCAGCATTCGTTGCCGGATCCATAAAAAATCAGCGCGGCGTCGCAAACGCGCAGGTTCTCTTCATGGTATTCGCGAATTTCCGCCTCGTCGCCCTCGAATACCGGATGCATAACTTCAAATTTCTGTTCGAACAGGAAATCCGCCCACGGCGCGACGATGGCGGTGTCCCGCTGATCGTAGATCAGGTAGAGCTGGGCGATTCTTGTGCCCGCCGCCAGCGGCGCTGCCGATACAGGCACCGGCGCGCGCTTCAGCCGGTCCTGGATGACCGTGGTCAAATCTTCGAGAAAAGTTTCCAGCAAGTCCGCGCCGGCTTGCATGCGGGGATCCATGCGCAGACGTTCAATTACTTTGCGTTGGCGTTCGTCCTCCAACTCCAAACCGGGAGGGATCCACAGGATGCGCGAAAAATCGCCTTCCTCGCCTCGTTCGATGGCCACCTCGTTCTGAAGTTCCAGAAGAGATTCCACGCCGCCCTCGGGGACCAGGCTGTAACTTTTCCCAATCAGATGAATGGACATCCGGCAGCGCGACATATCTGCCCGGACCATTTCGATTACTTCGGATGCGACGCCAGGCAATGGACTGGCAGGGAGCACGGTGTAGCCGTGTTGCTGCAAGTCTCGCTTGATGGCTTCGCGCTGCTCTTTTAAATCAGAGGTGGTCTCCGCCAGATAAACCGGGTCCTCTTTTGCCTCAGGTCTGGGATCGGCCATTCCCTCCGGGCCTTCGAGCATCTCCAACACGCAACAGATGTCGTGCGCCAGATCGTCAAGCCTCAGCCAGAAATCCCTCTGCGCCTCAGGGCCGAAAATTTCGTCGAGCTCATAGACGCGCCCGGTATCCGGATCGACCTTGAAAAACTCGTAGCCCAGCAGCGGCTTCAACTCCGCGGGATGCAAATCCAAAGCCACCGGCGTCTTGAGCACTTTGAAGATGCGCGCTTTGTCGCAGCAGCTGACTCCACCCTGGGCTTCCGCAGCCTGAACGAATTCAGCCAGTTCCCGGCGAGCCCACTCCGACCTCACATAGCGCGGCGAAACCACGGAGACCAGCGCCGCAACATGCCGGAGGCGCTCCACCAGCGTCTCGGCGAAAAGATCGTTACCTTGGAGTTTTGGGTCGCGCCAGATTTGCGGCGTTTTTCCGAGGAGTTGCCCAACGCGGACTTCCAGAGCGCGATGAAGGTTAGCTACCCATCCCTTGCGCCCCTCAATCAGCTCCACGTTATCCAGGTGCGCATAGCTAATGAAAGCGTCACCCTCAAAATTCATGCGTCACCTTGGTCATCGCGGGAGGCCGGCGCGAACTCCGCCCGGATTAAGCGACCCGTCAAACTGGGCGGAATCCAGAACACTGGTAAGGCGTTCGGCTAGAGCCCGGCTTGCGTAGGCCGTTCGATTCGTTCCAGGAGTGTTCACAACCGACTGTTAGTATATAGCGTAGGCCAAAACGATTAGCAAGCAACAACCCCGTGGGATTCCAGGCCGCACACCGTGCGGATAGAAAACGACGGCAGGATTAACTCCGCGGATGCGGGCGTTAGCCCTTTGACTTCGAAACTCTTTCCAGAGCGTGCAGCATCCTGGAAAGCGCGGCGTCCCAGAACTCCCAGGAATGTTCGCCGGGAGACTCGTGGGCCTCGTAAGCCACTTTGCGGGTAGCGAGCTTCGCCGCGAATGCGCGGTTGGTCTGAAGAAAGCTGTCGGAACTCCCGCACTCGATGTACAGATAGGGCAGGCGTACCGGGTCGCTGCTGTTGAGCAGGGTGAAGAGGTCGTTGCGCGAGCGCGACGGATCTCCAGGAGGTCCGAACGCCTTTTCCAGGCCTTCGCGGAACGGCGGGGTGGTGTCCTCAAGATCGAGCGGAGCGTTCAACGCGCCACTGAGGCTGCCCGCAAAGAAGAAAGAGTCAGGGTTGTTCAACGCGAATTTGAGCGCTCCATAGCCGCCCATGGACAAGCCGGCAATCGCGCGCGAGTGCCGCGAACGGATGGTGCGGTAGCGCGCATCGATTTCGTCAATGAGATCGTGGGTGATGTAGTCCTCGAACTTGTCACCGGGAACGGTCGCGGAATTGGTGTACCAGGAATTAGCTGCGTCGGGCATGGCGATGATCCATTCGAGCTTGTCAGCATAAAGATCCAGATTCGTGCGCGTTTCCCAGTTCTCATAATCTCCGTACAGGCCGTGCAGCAAATAGAGTGTCGGAAATCGGCGGGTGCTCTCTGCATAGCCCGCGGGAAGAATGATGCGGTAGCGCATATCGCGATTCAGGGCGGCGCTGTGGAAGCTCGCATCTTTGACGCCGGCTCGCGACACATCTGCATTCGCGTGCTCCGGGCGGAGCTGTTTCTTCGTTTGTGCGTCCGCCGGGGCCATGCCTACAAGGCACAGCGGCAAGATCATAATGAAAAACTTCGAGACGGTTTTCGCCACGAAATTAGTGATTGAAAAGCACATGGGGATTTCCACCTTGGCCCTGCGCGCTGGGGGGATGCACATCAGCCTCCGGTTCGAACGTATGCCTTGATCGTGGCGCATTCTTTTCCTTCCGCGGAGCCGCCGGGACGGATGGTATACGCGCCCAGCGCCGCCGGAACGATAAATGTTTCCGCGTAGTGAACGGCAAACGGATCGAAGGCGCCCTCTGGACTTTCGATCACTACCTCTTCTCCCTGCACGAGGTTCAGCACGTTAACGCCGCCGCGCGTGTGGTGGGGAACGGAACCGCGGAACCAATGGCGCCGCGTCTCAATGAATTCGCTGGGATGAAGGCCAGTCCTTTCCTCACGCCAGCCCGGACCTTGCCCCACTGGTTCCACCTGGTGGATGAGCTGTTTCCGAACCCATTCAGTCGTGCGGTCCCACTGAATGTTGGCCGCGCCATACTCCAGGTGGATTGGCCGGGGCTTTCCGTCCAAGCCCATGCGGGCCCAATCCCACAATTTAAACGTAAAAATATACGGGGTGGCGCTGATCTCCAGCACCATGCTGTTCCTTCCCGAGCAGTGCACCGTTCCGGCGGGAATCAGGAAGTGATCATGCTTTTTTGCCGGCCAGCGGTTGGCGAATTTCTCCACCGGAAATTCCCGGATGCCCTGCCGGGCGGCACGCAATTCCTCGATCATCGCGTGGCGATCGATGCCTTCTTTGAGACCCAGGTACACCGAGGCGTCGTCCGCGGCATCCAGGAGGTAATAACTCTCGTCCTGGGTGTAACTCATTCCAAATGTTTCGCGGATGAATGGCGCGAGGGGATGGACCTGAAAAGAAAGATTTCCGCCGCCCATGGTATCTAAAAAATCAAAACGGATAGGAAACTCCGCGCCGAATTGAGCGTAGACCTTTTCTCCCAGCAGTGCGAGCGGATGTTGCAAGACAAGATTTATGGCGGGGATTTCCACGCGGATGCCGCCAAATCCCAGGAGCAGGCTGTTTTCTTCCGGCACGCAGTCAAAGCACCAGGCATAGTTGGGCGCGTCGCGGGGAAGATCGCAAACTTCTTCCATCCAATGGCCGCCCCATGGCCCCGGATCGAAGAAGGGGACCACCCGGAACGGACGCTTCACTGTTTCCAGCAATCCCCTACGCATCGCTTCGCCGGTGATCAGCTTCGGCGTCTGGCGATCGTTCGTATCCAGCAGGAAATTGAGTGTCCCCAGTAATTTTTGCTTCAGCCGGTCGGCTGCGCGCCAATCCACAAAGTAGCCGCGCTTGTATCTCAGCGCTGCGCCCGCATTCCGGTTCGCGGCGCCAAGATTCGAGATTTCTCCGCGACGCTGGCGCTTCTGGATTTCCCAGCGAGCCAAGTCGGCAAGAATGAGGATGTCCGCACCGGGAGCGAGGAGTGCGGCGCCGGTGCCGATCACCAATATCAGTCCTTTGTCTTGCCGGGCGATTTTTTCTGTGGCCTTCTCGTGCAGCGCGGGATCGAAAAAATCATCCAGCTTGATGTTATTCATGCGGCCAAAGACGGGATCGTCTCCGCCGAGGTAGGGTGCGAGAAGCTGGTCAATTTCGCCGGGCGATTTCAAACACTCTGACGAGCGCACCAGCAGAACCGGAGCAAGCCCTTGAAGCAGCGCCTGCTCGACCTCTTCTACAAAAACGCCGGGATAACATTCCACGCAAACGATGCAGCGTTGCGCGGCCGATTCAGCCCGGATGCGCGCAGCGATGGCCTGCCAGCCAACCACGCAATCGGCTGCGGACGAGCTCACCGGGACGAATGGGAACTTGTCGTAATTCGACCGGCGAGGGCTCAATCAGTTTTTCTCGCTCAGCAGAGGGACAGCGCCGAAAAGCCCCGCGTCATTTCCCAACTCCGCGGCGCGAACCTGTACCTTGCCCCAGGGCGTCCACGCGTGCTTGGCTACGTAGTCCTGGATGAACGGGAGAATCGTGGCCGCGCTGCGCATGACGCCCCCGCCAAAGATCACCACCTCCGGATCAAAAGCGTGAACCAGGCCCACTGCCGCCGCAGCCCACACGTGAAGGCAGCGGTCGCGCACGGCGAGCGAAACGGTGTCGCGAGCTTCCGCGAGGCGGAACAGTGCTTCGAAGTTTACTTGTGGCTCTTTGGCCAGCAGGCTTTTCTCGAATCCGGGCCAATCGCCCGCAACCAGTGGTAGAGACCAGCCGGCAGCCTCAGCCTCGGCGCACCCGATGCTTCCGCAGGTGCACTTTCTCCCGTTAAACAGCACGGGCTGATGGCCTCCAAGATTTCCGGCCTGATAATGTTTTCCGCGCAACAGCTTCCCTTCTATCAAAGCGGCGCCGCCAATTCCGGTGCCGAGAGTGATCATCACCAGGTTTTGAACCCCCCGGCCGGCCCCGGCGTACCATTCGCCCAGCAAGGCCATGCGAGCATCGTTTTCGAGCCGCACAGGAAGAAAAAGTTCGCGTCGCGACCATCCCACAAGGTCGAGCTGCGGCGCATCACTCCACTTTTGATTCATGGAAAGAAAGCGGCTGGTGGAGGAATCCACGATCCCACAGGAGCCGAAGGAAAGCCCTGCGCAATCTTTCTCGGTGAGGTGGGTTACGGCCAGCAGCTCGCGGAAGGTCTCCGCGAGCCGGGGCAGCACGGTGCTCAATCCTTGCGCGCTGTCCAGGTCCAGATGCTTCGCGGCCAGAATTTTATTGTCTTCCACCACAGCGCATTGCGCGTGAGTGCCGCCGAGATCCACAGCCAGTGCCTTCATCTTTCCCCCTGCAACAGATATCGGCGGCTCATACCCAGCGGCTGGACGCAGCGAGCACGAACACGGCCAGAACCAGCACGCCCACTCCAGCAAGCTGAATTCGCAAAGGCTGCTTGCCGGTATTTTCCCATTCTCCGGTGCGCACGCCGTGAAAACTCGCGGTGATGACAATCAGGCTCATGAATAGCGGCCATCCCAGGATGGGTCCCCAGCTGCCCAGCTTCCCGGCGGACACTCCATACAACAGCGTGCTGCCGAACCAGAACACGGCCATCAGGAATGCGTAGAACCAGTAAATCGAGGTGCCGCTCGCGGCGTAGCGGGCAGCAGTTTTATTTTTCTTCATGAGATAGACGCAGTACACCAGATTGGGCACTGCTCCAGCGACCATCAGCGGCAACCACACAGCGTTGGGCGCCCACTCCGGACGGGCGCCGAATTTCTGCGCACTGGCGAGTACCGGCCCGCCGAAGGCCAGGCCAAAATTCACCAGCGCCGAACCCAACCCGCTGAACACTGAAAAGATCAATCCGCGCGCCATGGATGGCTGAGCCGAAGAAGCCGCACCGCCGAGCGCTGCCTCGCGACGGCGCCCGGCCACCGCGCAGATGCTCACGCCGATGATCACGAGCGCCACTCCAGCCAGGACGCCGATACCGCCCGCGCTGAAAATTTTATCCGGATGAAGGCGGATCAGCGGGATCAGACTCCCCACAGCGGCTCCAATCCCCAGAATTAACGAAAAGGCCAGCGCAATTCCGATAGCCTCGACCGCCAATCCGAAAAAGACTTGAGCCACGCCCCATCCGGCGCCGAATGCAGCCACGGTGAGCACGAGTCCCGGGCCCACGTCATCGTAGACACTTCGTAACTGTGGAATCGTGGCAAAGGTGACCAGCGGCGGCAGCACCAGCAACGCAAAAATCGTCCAGATCAGCCAGGTGTTCTCCCAAGCCCACCGGCGAGTATATTTCATGGGCAGAGTGAAGCTGGCATTCATGACGCCGGCGACGAGCAGTAGAATCAAGCCTATCGTGCTATCGGACATTTCCATTCCCCTTGCCGGTTTCCGGCCTCAGCTACCGCCATCCAATTTCGCGCAGCCCGGCGCTTGGCAGACGTAGAGCATCGCGCGGACCGGGACCCCTCAAGACAATTGCGTTTCGCACCACCTCGACATCGCGAATCCGCCGCCAGCCCGCGGGCGCCGCGGCCAGGAAGGAAATGTAACCGGCTTGCAGCTTCCCTTTTGCCGGAATGCAGCGAAATGTGGGAGTGTCGAACAGCGGCCCACCAAAAAATGACTCGCGCTTGCCCACGGGCATGGGGGTCGATCCAAACTCCATGCCGCGAGCCTGCGTTGTGCCGTTCCACGGGGAGCCGGAGCGCGCGCAGTTTTCTTCCCAGATCGCCACCCAGGGGAAATCATGCCGCCGGAACAGGTAACCAGCGAGCAATCCCAGCCGCCAGTTCAGCGCCACGATAAAGCCAAACTCGCGTTCGGGATCAAGCAGCACGGCGGCGACGAATCCTTTGCCGCGGCGGAGAAACGGCCGGGAGAGATCCGCGCTCCCTCCATTCGTTTCCGGCGCCAGCGGCCAGTGAAACTCCCGCGAATTGGCCAGAAGGCTGCGGCCTTCGTACCCGTGCGGCCACGTTTTTCCGCGCGTGCCCGGCAGAAAGACGGCGCTCTCCTCCTTCTGCAACAGCGGAGGCCCGAGGGTAACATGTTGCGTCCAGTGGAAATAATGATCCGCGGGGCGGCGATTCGTCACTTCCTCCTGTATGTAAGCGATGGATTCATTCTTGCGCAGCCGGTAAAGCCGGCGGAAGGTCAAACCTGCGGCGGGGAGAGAAACTTCCATCGCCACGCCGGTGCCGGGCGAGCTCTTGATTTTCCAGCGTTGTGCGGCGGCTTCTCCGTGCAGCGGTAGATTCTGCTGCAACTCCTCTTGCGACGGACCACCAAAGTAATCCATACACAGCGCGTGTCCGGTAAAACTCGAAAGAAATTTCCCCGCCGGGGGCGGGCCATAGCGGGAAGTGTGCTGCCTCAAACGATAGCGAGAAGGATCCATCGTGGGCCAGGGCGCTTCCCATAACGCGTTTTCGGCCGGCAGACCCAGTCCGGGAAGAAATCGCAACGCAGCGATGTGGCCTCCGCCCGTGAGCGCGATAATTTCTATCCGCCCGTTGGTGAGGCGCACGCACGGGCGCCCTTTCCAAATGGATTTTTGGCCACTGCGTCGCTTGCCACCCGTGTGACTATTCTTCAAGAATGGATTCTCAAAGCGAGAGGCCTCCGTCGATGGGAAAGGCCGCGCCCGTTACGAAAGCCGCCTCGTCCGAAACCAGATAGAGCGCCGCCTGGGCGATCTCTTCCGCAGTCCCCAAGCGGCCCATGGGCTGCCTGGCGACGAACTGCTTTCGCGCCTGCTCCACATCGCCCAGTGCCTTCAACCGCTCGCCGAAAGATGGCGTGTCGGTGGTTCCGGGGCAGAGGCAGTTCACGCGGATGTTGTCCTTCACATAGTCGAGGGCCATGCTGCGCGAAAGGGCGATCACCGCTCCTTTGGATGCAGAATACGCGGCGCGGTCGGCAACGTTGCGCAAGACCGTTGCCGACGCGGTGTTCAGGATTACGCCGCCGCCCTGCCGCAAGAATACCGGCACCACTTCATGACAAAACAGATACATGCTTTTCACGTTGATGGCCATGGCCCGGTCCCAGTCGTTCTCCGGAGTTTCGTGGATCTTGCCGTGCAGCACAATTCCCGCGTTGTTGAAAAGAATATCGATGCGGCCAAACTTTTCGATGGCTCGCGCCACGGCGCGCTGCACGTCCGCCGCGCGCGATACATCCGCGGTGATGGCGTGCACCGCGCCTCCGGCTGCGGCGATTTCCCGCGCAAGCGCTTCGTTGAGCTCGCCAGCCACGTCCACCGCGGCGACGCGCGCGCCTTCACGCGCAAACAGCAGCGCTGCCGCCCGGCCAATTCCCGCGGCGGCTCCCGTAATCACGGCGACTTTACTTTGCAAGCGCATGCGATGCTCGTGTCGGAGCGAGGTTGGCCTTATTGCTTTGTCGCCGCTCCCGTGCCGCCCTCCTGAAAACCCATTCCGCCGGTGGGCGTGAGCATGCCGCCATCCACCAGCAAGGACGCACCGGTAATAAAAGATGCCCAGTCACTGGCCAGGAAGGCAATCGCGTTGGCTACTTCCTCGGGACGCCCCACGCGGCCCAGCGGATGCATGCGGTCGCAGGTGTCCATCACCTTTTGAGGGTCCGGGGCCAGGCTGGCCGCCCAGCGCAGCATGGGCGTGTCGATGGCTCCGGGACACACACAGTTCACGCGGATCTTCTGCGGCGCGTAATCGAGAGACATGGCGCGCACCAATCCGAGCAAGGCATGTTTGGCGGTCACGTAGGCAGCGGAATTGCCGACCGCGGTAAACGTCTGCACGGAACCCACCACCACGATGGCGCCGCCGCCGCGCTGGACCATGGCCGGCACGGCATACTTCGCGGCATGAAAACAGCCTTTGAGGTTTACGCCCATTACTTCGTCCCACAACTCTTCGGAGGTTCCCACCACGTCGCCGTAGCGCTGGATTCCGGCGTTGCTCACCAGCACATCGATGCCGCCCATCTCCGCGGTCACCGCGGCCATCACTTTTTGGACTTGCGCAGGGACGGCCACGTCGCAGCCGTAAAAAGCATGCCGTGTTTTTCCGGCTGGCAGCGCTCGCGCGGTTTTCGCGCCCGCTTCGGCATCGCGGTCCAGAATGGCCACGGCCGCGCCGAGCTCGGCAAATTTGCGCGCCGCGGCTTCGCCGATTCCCATAGCGCCGCCGGTGACGACTGCTACCTTGCCATCGAATCGAATGGTCATTGTTTACTCCCAGGCTGACTCCCGAGCTGACTCTCGTTGTCACTCACGGGCTGGGCGGCAGAACTATTTTTGCCGGGGCGGGTGAGCAGGCGCACGGTAACCACCTCGAAGGGGTGCACCTCCAACTCAATCCCCCCATCCGTTGGCTGCAGCAGGGATTGATTTTCCTCCAGCGCCGAACATCGCCATGCTTTCTCAACCGTCAAAAACGGACTGCTCAAATGCACTTTTCCCGCCCGGCCGGCGATCTCTTCCAATCGCATGATGCTGCCCTCGCCTTCTTCTGCTTGCTTCCAGGTCACCAGCACGACGTCCGGGTTGTCGATTTTCAGCAGGCTGGCTTGATCGCCGGGCAGAGGAGATGTTTCGAGGGTTGCGCCGATAGGATCGGCTTCGAGCGGCGTCATCGCTTCCCAACCCGCGCGCGTCAGGGCGGCAGCGTCGAACTGGGCGTCGCTAGTCACAGCATAGCGGAACGTAAAATCTCCGCCTTGCCCGGGGACAAAGTTCGTTCCCCAATAATTGTTCATCAGCCAGGAGAAAATCGTAGCGGAGGCTGGGGCGAATTTTTCCGGCCAATTTCCCCGTACGATATCGCCGAAATTTACCAGCGGCGCATCCCGCGGGGTCACCGACGCGGCAAAACCGTCGCCGCGGACGGCCGCCCAGTGATTAACGGCATACCACTCGCGGCTGCCTCCCGGCAGCTCATCTACCGCAGGATCCACCCAGCCGTTCTGCGTCTCATAGGCAAACGCTGGTTTTTCCGCGGAGAAAGGGAATGCGATATAGGCGGCTTCCTTGGTTAGTACGTAGTTCTTGCGCACATGAAAAGAAAACTCGATTCGCTTGGCATTGTTGAACAGCGTAATTTCCGTGCGGATGAGCGGAGTATTTGGCGCAGAGGACTCCATGGCGATGGAAGTGCCCCAGGGAAGAATATGCGCCTCGATGCGCCCGCTGCCCGCCGCGGGTGCTGGAGTGAGCTTGGGCGGCTTCAGCGCGGCGCCATAACGGTACAGGCTGTTGTTGGGCATCTTATCCGCGCCGGAAACGTAGACATACGCACCGAAGCGGTACGGGCTCTTCGTATCTACCAACTCGCGATGGAGTTGTTTGTCCAGAATGCTCGCGACTCCGCCCGACGCTGGATCGATTTCGATGCGGTAGTAGGGACTCTCAAAAACATTTCCCGAAGGCGCTATGCGCTCAGTTCCGCCAGTGAAAGCAGCAGGCCTCACGGCATACAGCTTGTAGCCAACGCCGGGGACGTCATCGGCAAAAAATCGCACATGGCGGTATCCGCCCCCGAAGCCCGGCAGGGCCGTGGATTTACCTACGGATACGGTTTCCCACGCGACTTCCTTGCCAGTCACGGCGTCAAGAATTCCCGAGCCATCCTGAAGATCGACGCTCACCGTGCCACCGCGCGGCCAGCTCAGGGAGTTGAACACCACGAGCGAATTCTCTTTGGGAGCGAGAAGGGATTCAAGCTGTCCCCAGCTGCGGTCGATGGAGCTCGTGATGTCGTCGCTGGCTTCGGTTGCTTCCGCGCGCTTGAGCGCGGTCTGCCGGCGGGTCTCAACGCTCTCCGGCTGAGTGGTCGCGCCCACGTAGGTCCAAGTGTGTTCGTCGAAGCGCAGGATATTCTCCCAGGCGCGCGCCAGCAAACCGGCATCGGGCCGCAGGCCGCTGCGAAGTGCGGCCGGAATCGAGCCCAATTCTTCGGCGGTGAGTATGCGCTGCTGATTCTGCCGGTGCAGCGCGGTGTAAAAGCTGTCGGAACCAAAACCGTCTTCCCAATACGGCCCGAAGTCACCGCGCATCACGGGGATCTGCCCCTGGAACTGTTTTTCAATCGCGCCTAACGCCGCGCCCACCGTGGAATATTCGAGCCGCGGCCAGGTATAGAGCGCCTGCCACTGCTTCACCAGCTCCGCCTGCTCTTTGCTGAACTGCGTATTCTCCAGCTGCGTGCCGAAAACAATTGCCGCATCCGCTTTGTACGCCGGACGGGAATAGGCCTGCAGAAACACCGGAAGCGAATCATGCACGGCGGCCAGACGCGGAGGCGTTCCAAACAGCGTGGCCGTTTGAAGATAAGCGCGCGAGTACCACATCAGCACGCGGCCACCGTCGGGACCCTCCCAATAAAACGGGGACTTTTCATTCCAGCGGCCCTGCAGAATCGCCGGCGCGCGCCACGAGTTGCCGGCCGCCAGAAAATATTTCACTCCGGCATCGTGCAGCACCGAAGCGTACGACCAGCTATACGACGGTACGTCGGTGATGTGCGCCGCGCCCACGGGCAGTCCATTGCGCTGTGCGAAGAAGTGGCTGCCGTACAGCGAACGAATCAACCCCTCGAGCGATGCCGTGCCGGTATGCTGGTTGGCAAACTGCGCGGGGAGGATCACCTTACCCTCGCGGATCATATCCAGAAATTCCCTCTGCTTCTCCTTGGAGCGCCCGGCCAGATAGCTCTGCGCAATCCAATAGCCGTCCAGCGTCCAGCGAAAATCCGGATGCTGGCGAATTGCTTCCATCGCGCCATCCACCGACTGCGACTGAAGCTCGGCGACTTTTTCCGGATAATCCGTGAATCCGATATCCAAGTGTTCGTGCGGCACGATAAAGAGCGTCCACTTCTTCGCGGCTTCGAGCTTCACCGGAAAGTCGCGGGTGCCCGTCGAGCGGATCGTCAGCTTTCCCGCCGCCTCGCCGGTCCACTCCGGAATATTGATCTCCACCCGGCATTCTCCAAACTCCGGTTCCGGAACGAACCGCTCCCGGAAAGTGTTTCCGCCTACCGTCAGACGCACTTCCCCGTGCGGTTGCCGCCCGGCAAATTCGATAAACACCTCCACGACTTCGGCGGGACCTGCCGGCGTATTGCGATAAAAAATGGAAGGAATCACTTTCGCCTGCACCCGCGCCCGGTCGTAGCGTGCCTCCGGATCCTGAGTCAATTCCAACGCGTCGTACACAATTCCCGTGTGACCCGGGGCGATCGACCCCAGGGAATTTTCCACGGCCGGAGGGTCGTCGAGCGCCGTCAGCACCAGGCGGTTCTCGCCCCTGCGCATCCACGCGGCAGGCAGCTCGATCAGTTTTTCGTCGGTGGAAGTCAGCGGGACAAACGTGCCTTCCCAATCTCCCGCGGCGTAATCGAGTCGAGGATGAAAATAAAAAAGGCCGGCGTGCCCGTTGATTTCTAAATGCAAAGTGGAAAGCCGCGGCGTTTCGTACAGAATCGCGATTCTCAACCGGTAGACGCCCCGGGGAGTTTCAGGAAGTTCAAAGACGATGGTGAACGGGTGCACGCGTCCGCCGGCCATACCGTTGGCCGGACCGGGCTGAAACCTCTGCCAGTCTTCCCCGTCCTTGCTTTTACCCACGCGGTACACGGGGTCTTGGCGCAGATCGGAGTAGTCAATGCCCTGGCTGCGGAATTCGCTGGAAGATTTGTCAAAAACGCCGATGCGCCAAACCGGCTTCTCCGCAGCAAATGCCGGAGAGGCCAAAGCCACAAGCGCCGCCGCCAAGCCAACACACCGCCGAATTAGCCGCAGATTATTTTTCATGGAGGCTTACCACTTCGGCTGATGAGTAATAGCCCCGGGCCGCCGGGGATCCTCAATCCACGAGCCCATCTGCTGCTTGGTGGAGAGTTCGTGATACTTCGCCAGCTTGTCACGATCGAGCCGCACGCCCAGCCCCGGCCCCGTGGGCACGGCCATCTTGCCTTTGACGTATCGCAGTTTTCCGCCCTCGATGACGTCGTCGGTCAAATGATGGTAGTGAGAATCGGGGGCGGCAATCAGGTTGGGCAGCACGGCCGCCAAGTGCAACATGGCCGCTTGGGAAATGCCGAACTCGGCGCCGCTGTGCATGCCCACGTCAACTCCAAACGCTTCGCAGATCTGCCCGGCCAGCCGCGCCCGGGTGATTCCGCCATACCAGTGCGGATCCAGCAGCACCACATCGAGCACGTTCATGGCGACCATGGGGGCCAGATCTTCAAACGCGAACACCGACATATTCGACGCCAGCGTCAGCGATGGCGCTTTTGCGTTTACGCGGGCCATTGCACGCATTCCCCAAACCGGGTCTTCGAGATACTCCATGTCGTAATCCAGCAACTTGCGGGCTACGCGCACGGCGGTGGTGACCGTCCATGCCGCATTGGGATCCAGCCGGATCTTGTGCCGGGGAAAGGCTTCGCGCAGCGCGATGAAAGCTTCTATCTCGTGGTCCGGGGGAAACACACCGTTCTTATATTTCAGTGTTTCGAAGCCGTGATTCTTTACCAGTTGCTGCGCAAAATCGACGAGCTGCGCGGTGTTGGATACTTCTCCGTGCCCCTGTGGATTTGCGTAACGATAAAACAGGTAGGCAGAGAAAGGAACTTCATCGCGGACGCGTCCGCCGAGAATCTCGCACACCGGCTTCCCCAGTGCTTGCCCCTGCAGGTCCAGGCAGGCGAATTCCAGCGCGGCAAACCCCAGGACGTTGCCAAACAGCTTCAAGGAAGTAGGTGCCGCAAGCTTCCAGCGAATTCTTTCCAACTGGAATGGATCTTCCCCCAGGAGCAAAGGGCGCATCTCCGCCAGTTGGCCCTCGCGGCTGGCCCCGCCGTAGCATTCACCCAGTCCGACCAATCCTTCGTCGGTGGAAACCTCCACGATGATCCGCGAGAATCCAGGATGCGAGCCAAAGGCGTAGCGCAGCGGCGCTTCGATCGGGATGAACGCCGGTGTCCACTTCACATCCGTGATTCTCATCTGCTGATTGCCTCCCGCTTAACGCTGGTTGGCCAGAAGCTGCCCTTTCACGCCCGCCGGTGCGCTGGAAATATGCCACCGGCCCAGATTGGCGATATACATGCGGTCGAAGTCGGGACCGCCAAACGCGAGATTGGTCGGCCGGGCGATCATAGTTCCCTGGGGATCGTAAGCCAGCAACGAAATTCTGCCTGCCCGAGTCACCTTATAAATGTTGTCGGAGGCGTAGCAGGTGACGTAGAGATTCCCCATGGCGTCGAGCGCCGCCCCGTCGGGAACACGAGCGAGATTTGCGGCAAATACGCGCTGCCCTCCAACGCGGCCGTCGGTCCGAATCTCCACTTCCAGGACATCGTCTTTCAAGCTTTCCACAACATACAGAAAGCGCTCGTCCGCGCTCAGCGCCAATCCGTTGGGAAACGCAAAAGGGCCGGCAAAAGTCTCCACGCGCCCGTTGGGGCGCAGCCGGTACACCCATCCGTTATGCTTCCCCCAGTCGCCGGAGTCGGAAAAATACAGATTGCCATCGGAATCGAAAACCGAAAAATTTGGCGTCTTGAGTTTTCGCCCGCCGGCCTTTTCCCAGGAATGCAGCACCCCACCCCGGCGATCCAGATGAATCAAAGCACCCAGCTTGAAATTGCAAACATACAGCTCCTGCCGCGGGGAGAAGGTAAGACCCAGGCAGAAGCCTCCCAGCACGGCAACCTCGCGCACTCGCCCGCGCTTGTCGATGCGGTAGATCTGTCCCAACTCGCCCCCAGCCCAGAGGCTGCCTTCGGCGTCAAAGGCGAGGCCCTCGGGATGATCGAGTCCTTCCGCGAATATGGAGAAGCGGTGGAGGGGGATGGAAGGTTTCATGGGTTTGTCGGTCAGGGTACCGCTCCATTCGCCGGAAATCCCCTGCCCCGGATATATACTTGTTTGTCCGACAAGCAAACATATATATTTGCGGCCCACGGCTGTCAATCGAAAACGGATGGCCACGGGACCACGCAGCGCCACCGGCGCAACGGCCCGCTCACGGGAGGAGAACTTTTATGCGCCTGGTGACATTCGAGAACGCCGGCCCGACGGCCGGCTCCGTTCGGCTGGGACTTGTCGTGGGCACCGCAGTAATTGATCTTGCGGCTCGCAGCAAAAACGCCGGGCAAGTTGTCCCGTATTTTTCGTCAATGGCCGCTTTTCTGGATGCGGGGGACGAGGCCATGTCGGCTGCTCGAGCGATCGCCACAGATGCAGGACCGGGCTTGCGGCTCGAGGCGGTCCGCTTGCTCCCTCCGGTTCCGCGGCCGGGCAAGATCATCGCGGTGGGCTTCAACTACCGCGACCACGCAGCCGAGCAGGGGATCAAGCCTCCCGAGGCGCCCTTGATCTTCGCAAAATTCACCACCAGCATCACCGGTCCGTACGACCCCATCGTGCTGCCCGCGGGCGACCCGCAAGTGGATTACGAGGCCGAATTGGGCGTGGTTATTGGCCGCCGGGGCAAGAGCATCCCCGAGGACCGCGCTTACGATTATATCGCCGGATATCTCGCACTCAACGATGTCTCCGCGCGCAAATGGCAGTTCGGTGACAAACAGTGGGTTCGCGGAAAGTCCTGCGACACCTTCTGCCCCATCGGTCCGTGGCTGGTAACCCGCGATGAAGTTCCTGACCCTCAAGGGCTGCAAATCGCCTGCCGGGTAAACGGCGAAGTGCGCCAGAGCGCCAACACCCGGGACTTGTACTTCGGCATCTCCACGTTGTTGGCCTACATTTCCGCCAGCATTACCCTCGAACCGGGTGACATCATCGCCACGGGCACGCCGCCAGGCGTGGGCGTGTTCCGCAAGCCGCCCATTTATCTGCAGGCTGGAGACGTGGTGGAAGTGGAGATCGCGTCGGTGGGAACACTGCGCAACGCGGTGGTGGCAGCGTAATCTTCCGGGTCGCTCGAAGGTGCTGCGGCAAAGAAATTTTCTTGACAACTTGCAGCTTTGTCTTAATGTATGACAAACTTGTTGAATCAGGGGGAGTGTGGCCGCCAGTCGAAAGCCCGCGTACGCTCGCATTCAGCCGCTTCCGGTAAAACGTGAAACGGTCATGGATAATGTCGCGCGCCGCATTGAGAGTCTCGTCCGCAACGGCGAACTCAAGCCCGGCAGCCGGCTTCCTCCCGAGCCCCAGCTCGCCGCTCTTCTCGGCGTCAGCCGCAGTTCCCTGCGCGAGGCGCTTAAAGGACTGGTTTTCCTGGGTCTGATCAAGGCGCGGCCCGGCCACGGCACATATATCCAAGCCTCTCTGGGCCGCGCCGCCAGCCGTCATTTCCAGTGGATGCTGCTGCTCAAGGAAATCAAGTACCTGGAACTCTACGAGCTGCGTCAAATACTCGAACCTGCCGTGGCGGCTCTCGCAGCACGGCGCGCTACAAAGTCCGACCTGGATTCCATGGAGCTCGCGTTGCGCGGGATGAAAGCCAGCTTGCAGCAGCCCGAACAGTTCATGGTAAACGAACTAGCTTTTCACGAGGGCTTTGCCCAGGCTTCCAGCAATGTGGCGATTCAGACGACCATGCAGATGATGTACGGCGCCCTGGCGGAGGGCCGCAAACGCGTTCTCCCGCTGATAGACGATATGCTGCGCAATTACCAGCGCCACGAGCGTATTTTTATTGCTATCCAGAAGCGCGACGTCCGCCGCGCGCGCCAAGCGGTGATCCGCGATCTGCAATTTGCCAAGGCTCTGCTGCGCAAAGACCTGCAGGCTCAGGAAGAACTGCGTGCCAAGCTGCGCCGGTTGGAACCAGTGTCCTTGGGAACGAAATCGTGAACGAAATCGGGATCTGTATCTTTAAGGAACGAAAAACAGGGATGAAATTTTATTGAGTCGAGGGGGAACCATGAAGTTTTTGAAGCGCTCGATCTGCTCGTTTAGTCTTGTGGCTTTGCTGCTGTTGTTGGGCGGGGCCAGCGCGGCCTACGCGCAATTCGATACCGGCACCATTGCCGGCACCGTGCACGACGCCAATGGCGCCGTAGTGACTGGGGCCGCGGTCACCGTCACCAATTCGGGAACTGGCCGGGTCTACGACACCACCACCAATAGCGAAGGCGACTATGTCGTTCCCTCCGTTCCGGAGGGGACTTACCGGGTCGAGGCTACCCGGGAGGGGTTCGCCACCAGCATCGTCGAAAACGTGATCGTCCACGCGTCGGAGAGCGTACGCACCGACCTGGCGCTCAAGGTGGGCGCCAAGGTGGAACAGATCACGGTGACCGCCGCCGCCACCACCGTCAACACACTTACCAGTGACCTGGGAAACACCATTGAGGAGCGCCGGGTAAATCAACTGCCCCTGAACGGGCGCGACTTTACCGACCTGATCGCCCTGGTGCCCGGGTCGGTGACGACGGCGGGATTCGGGCAGACCAGCCTAGGTGGAAATGAAACCAGCTTCGCGGGTGTGAACATTCTGCTGGACGGCGCCGACGCCACGCGCATCGACACCAACGCCACTTCCCTGCAGCTGGGACGCGAGGCAGCGCGCATCACCCGCGCCAGCGTCGACAGCGTGGCGGAATTCCGCGTGATTTCCGGCGTCTACTCCGCCGAGTACGGACGTTCGGTGGGCGACGTGGTCAACGTCATCACCAAGTCGGGCACCAACGATTTCCACGGCGGCGTGTTCGAGTTTTTCCGCAATGATGCGCTGGATGCCAGAAACTTTTTCGCTGTGCGCGGTGAACCCACCCCGCTCCGGCTCAACCAGTTCGGCGCCAACCTGGGCGGCCCGATCGCAAAAAATAAACTCTTTTTCTTCGTCAATTACGAGGGCGCCCGCCAGGTGGTCACCAACGCCCAGCAATTCCACGTCTTGAATGGCGTGGAGCGCGCCAAGTTTGTGGCGGCTACTCAACCCATCGTCAATGCCATCCCCGTGGGAAATGGAGGGCCATTTCTCTCGAACGGCATGCCCACCATCTTCGATATTTTTAACGGCACTCTGCGCAATACCCTGTCGGAAAACACCGGCTCGGTGAAACTGGATTGGACGGCCACCTCCAGAGATGCGCTTTCCGCGCGCTACAATATCAACGATTCATTCACCTCCTCGCAGTACGGTCCGGCGATTGGACAGGTGGCTCCGGTTCCTGCCCGCAGCCAGTTCCTCAAACTGTCGTGGAATCACACGCTTTCTTCCACCATGCTCAACGAGCTGGGCTTCGCGATGAACAAGAGCGACGTCACCGACTTGGGCGGCGGCGGCGCATTCCCGATCACCACGATCACCTGCTTTCCACCGCTGGACTGCGGCGTTCTGCCCGGGCCCGGACTATTCGCGTCCATGAACACAGGAACCTCCTACCAGGTTCTGGACACATTCAGCATCGTGCATGGAAGGCACAGCATGCGCTTCGGGACCGACATCCGGCACAACCTCACCGATCGTGGGCTGGGCACTCAGCAGTTCCTGTCTTACGGCACGTTGAGCGACATGCAAACAAACAACAGCGCTTTTGCGCTGAGCACGCTGGGCTTCCCGCTCACCCGATTCCGCAACACCAATTGGAATTTCTTCGGCCAGGACGATATTCGCGTCAAGCCGAACCTCACCCTGAACATCGGTTTGCGCTACGAGTACAACAGCGTGCTGCACGATGCGGACAAGAGGACTTCCAACTTCGATTTCGCTACGCAGGCGCTGCTGCCGCCCGGCCAGTCCTTGTATAATTCTGACCGCAACAACTTCGCTCCACGCGTGGGTTTCTCCTGGGATCCGTTCAAGAAGGGAAAAACAGCGGTTCGCGGGGGATTCGGGATTTTCTATAACCCGCAATTGACCGGCGCGGTCCTGTCCCTGCCCGGAAACAACAACCAGAACGTCAGCGTCAACATTTTCGATTTCTTTTTCATCCCTGGTTTTAGCTGCGGCGGCTACCTCCTGACGTTTCCCGTTCCCAACCCGGCCCCCACCTGCACTCCCGCGGGGCTCGCGAACGTCAACGGCATCGACCGCCACCTGCGCGACTCCTACTCCGAGCATTGGAGCCTTGGCGTGCAGCAAGAACTGTTCCGGAACACGGTGTTGGATGTCTCCTACGTGGGAAACCACGGCGTGAAGTTGCCGGCCGGAGCGGCCTTTGCGGGATTGGAACTGAATAGCGTGAATCCGGTAACCGGGATGCGCTTTCTAAACCAGAACTTCGGCGACGAGCGTTTTCTGGGCGACTTTCTGACTTCCAAGTATGACGCCCTGCAAGTGGCGCTGCGCCGCCACGCGGGACGCCTCACTCTGGACGCCAATTACACCTGGTCGCATGAATTTGATAATGCGGTCAGCGTTTTCGGCGCTTTCCAGAATGCTCGAAATATCCGGGGCGATTACTCGGAAGGTGACATCGACGTGCGTAACAACTTCACGGGCGACGTGGTCTACGAGTTTGCCCGTTGGAACGCGGTGCCCAAGGTGCTTGGAGATGGCTGGGAAGTGGCCTCCATCTTTCAGGCGCGCAGCGGTCTGCCGGTGAACATCGTGGAAAATCCTGCCACCTTTGGCTTTGACCCTCTGCGGCCGAATCCTGTGGCCGGCACCTCTGTCCGTCCATCGAACTACAGCACACCCAATAATCAACTCAACCCTAACGCCTTTGTGGCACCGCCGGCGAATACCTTCGGCACTCTTCGCCGCAACGCCGCCCGTGGGCCGCGCTTCGCCCAGTGGGATTTCTCGGTGATCAAAAATACGGCGATTACGGAACGGTTCAAGGTGCAGTTCCGCGGTGAATTTTTTAATATTCTTAACCACCCCAACTTCGCCAATCCCAATGGAAACCTGTCCGATGCCAGCTTTGGCCGCAGCACCTCAACCATAGGCAATCTGGTGGGTGTAGGCACGTCGCGCCAGGTGCAGTTGGCTTTGAAGCTGCTGTTCTGAACTGCCGCAAACTGCAGGCGTCGCGGGCCCTCGTAATCGAGGGCCCGCTTTTTTGACGCGGTTCACGATTGGCACTACCATGCATGGGCCGGTGGAATATGAACTTTTTGTGCTGCCGAAGATTCGCGTCCCTCCTCGTACGGCCCTTCGCGCCGCGGCGGGCCCGGTTCTGGGCCGCAATCGTCTTCCTGATTTTTCTTGCGTCTGCTCCCAGCGTCTTGGCCCAAGCCCCCACAGTAGCGAAAGCGTCGTCGATCAAGACAATCTACGTCATGCCCTCCAGCCATTGGGACCTGGGATTCATCGCTCCTCCCGAAGAAGTTCTCCTGAAACTGAAGCCACACATCGATGAAGTGATCGCCCACGCAAAAGCCGATCCCGAATTTCGCTGGACGATTGAGAGCGTGTGGCAGATCCGTGAATGGCTCGCGCGCACGCACGACCCAAAACAGGTGCAGGAATTCGTGGACCTGGTGAAACGGGGGCAGGTCCAGGTTTCCGCCGTCTTCGGCAGCATGCACACCGAGTTCATGGGCGCCGAAGAGTTGAATCGCATCGCCTACGACGTGAAGGCGCTCGAGCGGCAGCTTGGCATCAAAACCGACTTCGCCATGATGGACGATGTTCCGGGTTTTACGCTGCGCCTGCCCCAGGTGCTGGCGCGCAGCGGCGTGCATTATTTCGTGAACGGGTCGAATCTTTTCCTCTTCGGAGGCACATCGCTCAGCCCGGGTAAGGTGCCCTTTTACTGGGAGTCGCCGGACGGCAGCCGTGTGCTTACCTGGCAGACGCAGAGCCGCCTGGGCGGTTATACCGAGGCCATGGCCGACTATTACCTGGACCCTGATTCCGTCGAGCCGTATACCAAAGAACATTTTTATCCCAAAGAGTGGGCGGGGCTTTCGCGGCTCGAAATTATGCAGCGCGGCGTGGACAAACTTCTGGCGAAGTACGGCCAGGCCGGCTATCCCTATGACGCCCTGCTATTGCTGTATCTGCACGATTTCATCTCGCCGGATCGCGAGGCCAATCAACTGCTCCCGGCGGTGCGCGAGTGGAACGCCGCGGGAAAGCAGCCGCGCATCGTGGTGGCTACCCCGGCGGAGTTTTTCCGGCACATGGAATCCGCATATGGCAAAGACAAATTCGCGACCTACGCCGGTGATTGGAGTGGCTTGTGGTCTGAAGTGAAGACCAACTCACCGGGCATCAGCGCGCGCGCGCGTTGGCTGCACGACCACCTCCCTGTCGCCGAGATGCTCTGGAGCCTGCTGACCTTTCGCAACCTGACCAGCTTCCCCGCGGGAAATCTGGAGGAGGCCCGCCTTAAGCTGCTCAAGTATGACGAGCACTCGGGTGCAGCGCAGGTGGGCTGGCCGAAGTTGATGTCCCGCGCCGAGGTCGACGAGCAGAACAAGGAGTATGTGGATTACGTAGAGAGCAGCCGCGCTGACGTGCAGTACCTCATCGACTCCGGCGTCGAGACTCTGCTCTCGCAAAAGCCCCAAGCGCTTCCCTCGGTGGTGGTGTTCAATCCGCTGAGCTGGGAGCGCTCCGAGCTGGTGCGGATAAAACTGGCTCCCGGGCTCGCGTTGCGCGATCGCACCACGGGGCAGCTGGTGCCGCTTCAGCGGCTGGGCAGCGATGACGCGGAGTTTTTCGCCGAAACAGTTCCCTCCGCCGGCTACCGCAGCTACAGCATCGAGCCCGCTTCCTCCGTCGCACCCGCATCGCTCGGAGCAGAGCACATCGCGGAAATGGAAAATCGTTTCTACCGGGTCCGGCTGCGGCCGTCCGATGGCGCGATGATCAGCATCTTTGACAAAGAACTCGGGCGCGAGCTTGTGGATTCCACCAGCGATCAAGCTTCGAACCAGCTCCTGCGCTGGATTCCCGCGGCCAGCCTCGCGGCGGCCATGAGCGGCGTCGAAATCACCCGTGAAGACGGGCCGGTCTCTACCACCCTGGTGGTGCGACGCCGGGGAACATTCTGGCCTGAAACGCGCATCCGCCTGGAGCGCGGGCGAAAAAACATCGAGATCAGCAACCTGCTCGATCGCAGCCGGATGCCCTTTGTGGCCACCAATCAGGCCGGCGAATTCTACTCGTTCAATTTCCCGTTCCGCTTCTCCGGGCCGGCGCGCATCTGGCTGGAAGACGGCATCGGTTTCCATTCCATCCCCGAAGACTACCTTCCCGGCGCGCGCACCGATGCCGGCGTTCCGCAGCACTCGCTGGTTCTCACCGGTAATTCCGGCGGCTCGCCCATCCAGATCGTGCTCTCGCAGAAAGAGGCGTTCTTCGATTATCTGCCGGGCCTGCCGGGCGCGAAGGGCCAAGGCGATTTTCTCAACGCGGTGCGCGCCACGGTAATGCGCAAGCAAGACCAGGGTGAAGTCCGCGAGTTGGGGGCGGTGAATTTCTCCACGGTGGAGCCTGGGCTTCCAGCCGAATCCTGGTATCACTTCGCGCTCAGCTCATCGCCGGGGCCGCTGGATGCGGTGGAGGCTTATCGCCGGGGCTGGTCGTTAAATGTACCGCTCATCGCCAGTGAACTTTCCTCTTCCATGTCTCCCGCGGAATCTTCGGCATCTTTTTTCACCCTGAGCGCGCCCGGCGTGGTGGTGCTGGCATTCAAACCCAGTACGGACGACAATCCTGAGCACTACACGCTGCGTTTGCAGGAAATCGAAGGCAAAGCCCAGCAGATTGACTTGCGCACGCCGCTGAAGATAACCGAAGCTGCCGAGACCACGCTCACGGAAGATGAGGTGCTCGCCGCCGTGGCCGTCAATCCGTTGCGCCTAGCCCTGGCGCCACATCAAACTTACACCCTGCGCCTGACCATCCCGCATGCGCACAAGAAGCGTTCGGAACGCTGGTGGGAATGGGACTAACCAGAGCTTGCCGCCAAACCTCAATTAGTAACAAGCGAGGTGGGAGCTGGACGAGGTTTTTACAAAGAAGGGTCAAGAACCGCACCCTTAAAACCGAAGGGTGCGCCACCCGCCCGTCACCCAAAGGCTCAGCGCCGTCTCAAGGCTTGGCCACCCGCCGGTCCGCAGTATGGACACGTCGGCATCATCACTATCGCCGAGGAAAAAGAGTGATTAAGTCCGGATCTTCCGGACGGTGCAGTTGGATCTTAGGAGTGATGACCATCTTTACAACTAAGCTTGCGAGTAACCAAGTGGGAATCCAACCGTACACGGTAGCAAAGAAGAACGCGAATCCCCGCAGTCCTACGGCAGTCGGAATCGGCAGAGAGACTAAAATACTTCCAAGGCATACAGACCAGGCGTAAAGGTTTGAAACCTGAAGCTCCACCTGGCAAGCAGAACAGCGAAACGGGGCGCCAACATACACTTTTTCAAGTCCTAGCCTCGCGCCGCACTTAGGACATTCCAAGAAGGGTTGAAACATCGATCAGCTCCGCGCGGGGCTTGAGATCCGATTTCATGGGTGATGGCGGTGCCACCAGTTAGATTGGTAGGGGCGGTGGGGGTCGAACCCACGACCAATGGCTTAAAAGGCCAATGCTCTACCACTGAGCTACGCCCCTAATCATTCACAACATCATACAGGAAAAAGGGTAGGTACACATTGGCATGGACGTCCTCGGATACGCCGTGGCGTCCGTGGAATCTGCACTGCGTGTCGGCGGCGCCGCCCAAATTCGCGCAAGTTGAATCTCACATTTTGGAAAGAGGTATCATGAAAACTTCGCGGGGCCGCACCCTTAACCCATTACTCTTAGCCTATAAAGATGAGACCGATGAATGGACAGACGGCGCTGATCACCGGCGTGGGAAGCGCTGAAGGAATTGGTTTCGCCATCGCGCGGAAACTGCATTCCGCGGGAGTGAGCGTGGCGATTACCTCCACCACCGATCGCGTGCACTCGCGCGCGCGGGAACTCGATCCCGCCGGAGTACGAGTCTTCCCGTTGATCGCCGATCTTACTGTGGAATCCGAAGTGCAAAAACTTGTCGATGCCGTTCTCGCGCGCGCTGGCCGGATCGACGTTTTAGTGAACAACGCGGGCATGGCGCAAACCGGGCGGCCCACCGATAGTAAGCGCTTGCTCGAAACATCGTTCGGGGATTGGCAGAAGCAGATTGCCATCACCCTGCATACTGCCTTTCTTATGACGCGCGCGGTTTTGCCCGACATGACCCGGCAAAAGTATGGCCGCATCGTGAACGTTACTTCGGTCACCGGACCTTTGGTGAGCAGCTCCGGGCTGGGCGCGTATGGCGCCGCGAAAGCAGCCATGGACGGGATGATGCGCGCCGTGGCCATCGAAACGGCTGGCGATGGGATCACCATCAATGGGGTGGCTCCAGGCTGGATTGCTACCGCGTCCTCCACGGACCCCGAAAAAATTGCCGCCAGCTATACGCCGGTGGGACGCGCCGGTACCCCTGACGAAGTAGCGGCGGCGGTCTGTTTTCTCGCTTCGCCCGAAGCTTCCTACATCACCGGGCAAATCCTGGTGGTCGATGGCGGCAACGTTCTCCAGGAAAATAAAGGCGGCTGACGCGTCGCCTCCGCCGAACCCCAGGAATAACTATGGCGTGTGGCCGTAGACTCGAAGATGCCGTCGAGATCGTCGAGTCCGGTACCATCAACGGCTGAAGGAAGTGCTGCAGCTAGCGACACTGTCATTCCGAGCGCAGCTAGGAATCTCTCTTTCTACTGGGAACTTAGATAGCGCGGCCATAACACCGCGACCGCTTCGCCTAGGGATGGTCGGGCTTAACTTCCGACGGCGCGCCCAGCTTGATGGTCACGTTATACCGCTGATAGTTGGTGTAGCGCACTTTCATGCGTAGATGCACATCGCCCGAGGAGTAGTGCAGCACGTCATCCGATCGCGTGTACGTCGGGAACCAGTAACTCCCCTCAATGTTTTCCCGGAAAGTTTCGAAGCGGGGGAATAGATTTTCATTGCCCCCTTTTCTGATGTCGGGGACCGCTTTCCCGTATGTCTTGACGATGGCCATGTCCTTCTCATCCACCCAGATGCGCCCCTGAAAATAGCGTTGATTCTTCTCCAGTGTTTTCGGCGCCACGTCGAACACGTAAGTGTCCACCTCGTCCAATTGCTCGCGGCCAACATATTTGACATCGTATTTCGGCAGCTCTTCGGTGGCCAGAACAAAGGGCTGCACGTGCTCCAGGTCGTCCAGATCCTGTTGCGTGGGCAGGCTGATGCGGTGCAGCGTCGGAGCCGGGGCGTAGGTAACTTTCTCGTAGCGCTTGCCGCCGGAGCTGAAGACAATGTCACTGGTCAGCTTGTATTGCCCGTCAGGCTGCCCGTCGACGTCAATCGTCTCCAAAACAAAAGACTGGGTGTACGTGAAGTTCTCGCGCTCTTTCCTGAACTCCGCCTCACGCGCGGCGAATCGCCTGATGATCTCTTCCACCGGCAACGGTGCCGGTGCATTCGAAGTGTGGGACGTCTCGTGGTCCGTGCTCGACGCCTTGGCCGGCGCGGGATGTGACGATTCGACCACGGGCGGGGGAACCATGAGCGGCCCTTCCTGCTGGGCGTTGAGCGGAACAGATGCCAGCGTCACAGCGAAGAGCAAACCTGGCAGCGCCACGGTTCGCGCGCGGGGCTTGCAGTGTCGCACTGAAGTAAATCCCAGCATTCTTCCCTGCCTCCTGCCGATTAGATGCCCGCCACCTGATAAAGATTGGACGGCATTGGCGGGCGCGCAGGTTGTATCGCCGGTCGGCTACTTTGGCCGCACGTCGCCGGCGGCGTGGCCGCTCCGCGCGAGCCACAGCTTCAAGTTGTCAGGAGATTAATCGGCGGTGGCAAAGCCGCGCGGGCGTTTGCGCTTCCATTCGTAATCGTGGCGCAGCTTTTCCTGGTGTTTCTTCACCTGGCGAACCAGGTCGGCAAACGCCAGGCGCACGCAGGCGCGCGCATCCGCCGCCGTGCCCACGGCGTGGAATGTGCCTGTGGGCAGCGCGACGCTGGTGGAGAAGGAATATTCGACGCGGCGCGACTGCTTTTCAAACGCCCCGTGCAGTTGCACCAGGTCGCCATCATAGCTTTTCAACAGCTTATCCAGCTTTGCAGCGCCGCGAGCCACTTCTTTTTCGACGGCTTCGTGAGAATCGTGTTCTTTGAAGCTCAAATTTATTTTCATGGATGCACCCTGAGTGGATGACTGCGGAAGGGAGTAACGCCGCGATCGCGTAACGAACAATCATCAGCACGGTCAGGATAGCAATAACCGTCCCGGCGATGCAAACCGTCCGGATTAGCAGGTTTCTCCGCAGGAAACCTTATTTCTCATTCTTTTTGCCGGCCCCAGCGAATTGACACCACCGCCCGGCCGTCGTAGCCTCGTTTCCGGGATTATTTTTCCACCATGGCTCAGCTCGCAGACGCAGAAAAGCCTGCCGGAGATGTCGAAAAGCCTGTGCACGGCGCGATTCGCGTAGGACCCGCCGGCTGGTCTTACGAGGATTGGGCCGGCATCGTATATCCGGCGCGGCGCTCCCGCGGATTTCACGAAGCAGAATATCTGGCGCAGTTTTTTGATACCATCGAGATCAACTCCTCCTTTTATCACCCCCCGCCAGCGGCGAACTGCCGGCGCTGGGTCGAACGCGTGGCCGCGAACGCGCATTTCCGGTTTACCGCGAAGCTATGGCAGAAATTTACTCATGAGGGCGGCGCATCGGAGTCCGACGTGAAAGTTGTTCGCGACGGCTTCGACATTTTGCAGCAAGCGGGGCGCCTGGGGGCCGTGCTGCTGCAGTTCCCTTTTTCTTTTCATCACACGCCCGAAAACCGCGCGCACCTGAAGAAACTGCTTATCCTGTTTCAGGACTACGCCTGCGTGGTGGAGGTACGCCACGCCACGTGGAACAACGCCGCGTTCTATAGATTTCTCTCCGGGCGCGGCGCGGGATTTTGCAACATTGATCAGCCGGTGATTGGCCGCTCGCTCAAACCCAGCGAGCGCGCTACATCCCCGGTGGGTTATGTTCGCCTGCACGGGCGCCGCTACGATACCTGGTTTTCCGACGACCCGGCGCTGGCCGCCGCCGAGCGCTACAACTACCTCTATTCCGCGCAGGAGCTAAATCCCTGGGCCAAGCGCATCGAGCGGGTAGCCGCAACCGCGGAAAACACTTTTGTCATCACCAACAACCACTTTGAGGGCAAAGGCGTGGTGAATGCGCTGGAGCTGATCAATCTGTTGACCGCCCGCCACGTAAAGGTTCCCGAGCCGCTTCGCCATCGATATCCCGTGCTGGAATCCATCGCCGACCAACCCGCCAGCGAGCCTACGCTCTTTCCGATAGCTCCGAAGACACCTACGGCATCGTGAGCAGTGCGTCTTGAAAAAAACTGAAAAAGGAAAAGTTACTTCTTGAAGAGGTCGTCGAACGCTCTGCGGGCATCCCTGGGCGCGGCCACAGGCGCGCTGGCGGTGGGAGCGGCGTGCGCGGCCCCGGAAGGCGACGTGTCTTTCTCCACCGTCGTCCGGAACTGAAAAAACGTGCATTCGTTCATCAGATCTTTGCGGGGGATGCGTTCGGGAATCGGCTGCGTGCACTCGAACCGCGCCGCGGTATCGAAATGCACGCACTGCTTGCAGCAGTGCAGATCGGATTCGCAGCGTGGACATTTTCCGTTGGGATCGAAGCCAGGAAGGAGGACGTTTCCGCAATTGGCGCAGCGTGCTCGGGTTACGCTGCCCACCATGCGCGGCGTGCGCGGCCCGAACTGCTCTTGCCGCGGTCGTGGCGCCGCCGGCGCTCGTTCCCGTTCCCGTTCCTTCCCTTTATCTTGCTTGTCTTTGTCCTGATAGCCAAATTGCCCGTACTTCCGGTCACCCATGGGCACCTCCTGGGGAAGGATTAATCATACTCCCAATCGCTAACATGCGTGAGTGCAAGCAATGCGAAATTGTGCAAAAAAACCGTGCAAAGTAACCTCGCAGAGATCCCAGCTTAGCCTTTTCTCGCCCTGCCCGGCGTTGCTGCTGTTGCTTCTCGCCCATACTCCGGTCAATCCGCGGTGGCGCGCAATCCTGTGGCGGTGATAAATTCGCGGCACGCCCGAGGTGGGCACCTGGCCACTCCCTTTCGAAATATAGCCCGGCTCTCCGTCGGCGATGCCGCCGCCAAGACGCTGAACTTCCTTGCCTTCATCTATCTCGCGCGCGTATTGGGAGTGGAACGCTTCGGCGTGCTCGAATTTGCCGGCTCGTTGCTGGTCTACTTTCTTCTTCTCGGCGATGGAGGCCTGGAACTGTGGGGCACGCGTGAGGCGGCAAAGTCTCCCGACCTGCCCGCACTGGTGGGGCGCATCCTCCCGCTTCGCTTGTTGCTGGGGACCTTAGGATTCGCGCTGCTGCTGGTCCTGCTGCCTTTTCTTCCGCCTTATCCCGGATTGACCTGGATCCTGGCTCTGTTCGGCCTCAGCCTCTTCGCGCAGGCCGCCAGCCTGAAGTGGGTGTTTATGGGCCAGGAAAATATGGCCCGAGTCGCTTGGGGGCTGCTCATCGCGCAGCTGATTTTCCTGCTGCTGGTTCTCACGTTGGTTCACGGTCCCGCCGCGCTGCTGTTCGTGCCGCTTATCCGCCTGGCCAGCGAGGCGGCGCTGACGTGCTATTTCGCGGTGGTCTATTTTCGACAAAATTCCTGGCGCATCCCCTGGAGGTTGCGCAGCGCCCGCGAGATTCTGCAACCCGCGCTGACCATCGGCACGGCGCAGGCTATGGGCCTGCTCAACTACAATTTCGATTCGGTGCTGCTCGGTTTTCTCTCTACCGCGCGCACCGTGGGCCTGTACAACGCGGCGTACAAACCCGTCACCATCGCGCTGGCATTGCCGCTAACGTATTTCATCGGCCTGTTCCCTGCTCTTTCCCGCACGCACGCCGAAGGACCAGCGGTCTTTCGCCCGCTCGTGGAACGCTCGCTGCGCCTCTCCGCGCTCATGGTGGTGCCCCTGGCGGTAGGTGGAACCGTGCTGGCGCAGCCCATCATTCTTCTGTTGTACGGCGCCAATTATGCGGAATCAGCGCAAGTGCTGGCGATATTGATCTGGTCGGCAGTCCTGGTGATCCTGCGCGGCAGTTACCGGCATTCGTTGATTGCCGCGGGACATCAGGGGCTTGACCTGCGCTGCGCCATTCTCTCTTCCTGCGTCAATGTGGGACTCAATCTTTTGCTCATCCCGCGTTTTGGCATGATCGGGGCGGCCACGGCAACGGTCGCCGGCGATGCCGTGTGGTTCGTCATGGCCTTCGTGAGTTTTGAGCGTCGTGTGATGCCGCTGAACCCACTCCCTTACCTGGCGCGCCCTGTTCTGGCCGGAGCGGCTATGGCCGCAAGCCTCCTGCTGCTTCCGTCGCTGTTCTGGATCGAGCGGGCCGTCCTCAGCGTTATCGTATACTTTGTTGTGCTACTCATCCTGCGCGAGCCTGAAGTCCGCAACTGGGCGCTCGCGCGCAGCAAAGGTGCGGCTCCGCAACGCCCTTAGCGACCGGGCGATTCCCAGCGGCGGGCAAACCCTTGCGCGGGCAGATCAGGAAGGACGAGCGGTTGCGGCTGACCCTCGGCGGCGAGCAAAGCTTCTGCGGCGCGGTAACCGCTGCGAACAGCGCCTTCCATGGTGGAAGGCCAGCCGGTATTCGTCCAGTCCCCGGCCAGAATTAAATTACTGAGCACGGGTCTGGCCGCGCCGGCATCGGGGCGCCAGCGGTCGCAGCCGGGCGCGGGGGAAAACGTTGCCGCCACTTCTTTTATCACCGTGGATTTCAGCAGCTTCGCTTCCCGGGCCGCGGGCAACACTTCACACAGTTCGCGCCAGCAGAGATCCATGATTTCCTGCCGCGAGCGTTCCACCAGATCGTACGACGCGCTGATAACCAGTTGCAAATATTGGCCCGGCTCCTGCGCCTGGCCCTTTATTTCCGGACGGTTCGACAGAAGCGTCTTATTGAAAATCCACTGCGTCGTGCGGTCGAGCAAGGCAATAAATGGCTCGCTGGTGATGGCGCGGTCCAACCAGAAATGAACGCCGGTAATAGGCGAGGTGCGCAGGTTCTTGAGATTAACAAACACCGGGTGATTGGCCACCGTTTCCGGTCCCAAAAGTTGCAGTAGCGCGGTGTGCGGCACGGCCGCGAGAAAGTAGTCGGCGGCCAGTTCGCTGCCATCGTCGAGGACGGCAGCGGCGACGCGGCCATCGTGCACACGCAACGACCGCAACGCGGCGCGCGTGCGCACGGCCCCGCCCCGCCGCTCAATCGGTTCGCGGCAACCGTCGTACAGCTCGCCCAGCGGAACCGTCGGAATGCCCACCTCATAGCCCCGGCGATTCTTCAGGAACGCTTTCCAGAAAACCGCGCGGCCGTATGCGGCGTCGGCGCGGTCAAGCTCCTCGTCGAGCGCGCTGACCAGAACCACGCGCCAGACGCGGTCGATGGCCACAGCCGTCTGCCCATTTTTGCGGAGCCAGTCGAGCATGGTTTGACCGATCTCTGAAGTTTTTTGCGCAGGGGAGCGGCCCCCTGTGCGAGCGATGCGCAGCATGGCGTCACCGATGCCGCGCTTGTCGCGCCAGTCCAGAAACGGAAACCTCAGGAATGACGGCGCGAGATGGAAAGGCGCAGGAAGCGGCGAGCGCTTCAACACCCCGCGCCGCCCGAGACGATCCAGAAACAGCACGCGCTGGTAGTAACGAATCTTGTCCGCGGCGCCCACGCGACGATAAAAATCCTCGAGGTTGGTGCAGCACCGCATGGTCACGTGCTGGCAGTTGTCGACGTATTCGCCGTTGGGCAGCAGGTAGGAAGTGGCGCGGCCGCCGAGGTGGGGAAGTTTTTCTACCAGGGAAACGCGAAAGCCGGCTTCAGCCAGCACCACGGCCGAGGACAGCCCCGCGAGTCCGCCGCCGATCACCAGAACGCTTTTCGAACCCATTTTCCGCCGACCACCAGCCACACCGCGCCTGAACGAGGATGCCGGTCTTTTCCGCCGCGGAGAGGCGCACGCGCGAGGTCGTGACATCATACCCGCGCTCTTCGATTTTATCGAGGATGCCGCTGTAGATGCGTCCCATGGCCCACAGCGCAGCGCGGCTGTCTTGGGGAATAATCGTCAGCAGCTCGGCGCCTTCGCGATAGAAACGCCACGCTCGCTCGGCCTCAAAGCGCAGCATTTCCCGGAGGGCGGCGGAAGGCGGCGCGGCCAACTCCCGCGGCGCGCAATGAAACCGCTCGAAATCCTCGCGCGGCAGGTAGACGCGGCCCATGGCCAAGTCCTGCGAGAGATCGCGCAGGATGTTGGTCAACTGGAACGCCAGGCCGAGCCGCTCGGCAAGATCGAGCGCATGCGCGTCGCACGCGCCGAACACGTGCACACAACACTGCCCCACGGTGCCGGCCACGCGATAGCAATACGCGCGCAGTTCGTTGAACGTGGAATATTCGGACACCGTCAGGTCCATCTCGGCCCCGGTAATCAGCTCTTCGATGTAGCGCGGCGGTATGCGATAGGTCTCGAGAGTGTGGTGAAACGCAGGCAGGATCAGGTTGCCGCCGTAGATGCCGGCCACCGCCTGGCGCAGCGCTTCGCGCGCGGTATCCAATCCGCGCCGCTTGGCTGCCGGGGCGCCGGCCGCGTCGGAAATATCGTCCACCCAGCGCATGAAGGCATAAAGCGCGCACAACGCCGCATGCTTGGGCCGCGGCAGCAAACGAAAACCATAATAGAAATTCCGCGCCGCCGAGCGGGCGATATGGCGGCAATGCGTGTAGGAATCCTCGAGAGCGCGCGCGTCAGGCATGTCCGTCACGCTTCCATGCCACACCGCCTGTTTCACCCGCATCGCCGGCCGGCAGATCCCGCCCCCCCGCCCGATCAACTGAAGGCGTGGCGCCTGAAGGCGTGGCGCCAAAAACGGGAGCGAGCATCCGCGCCAGCAAGGCACGCCCCAACAGCCGCACCTGAGTTCGCCGGTTGAGCACCGGGCGTTTTTCGAGGGTGTTGTAGCCGGTGCGCTCAATGGCTTCCAGCACGGCCAAGCCGCCACGGCTAAACAGTTCAATGTCCACGCGCAGCACGTCGGGCACACGCATGGCCAGCGGCATCCCTCGCGCGAACATTTCGCGCGTGCGGGCAATCAACTCTTTCATGAGCTCCGCATAGCGCGAATCGAAACGCCGCGCCAGCAGGTCCTCTTCATTGAGGTCGTGCGCCGCCAGCCGGTCGAGCGGAATGTAGATCCGCCCTTTCTCGAGGTCGCGGGCTACGTCCTGCCAGAAATTCGCTAGCTGCAGCGCGGTGCACGTACAGTCGGAGAGCTCCTGGCGTTCGGCATCGCGAACGCCGCAAAGGTAAAGCACCAGACGCCCGACCGGATTCGCGGAATAGCGGCAGTAATCGAGCACGCCTTCCCAATCCTTGTAGCGTTTCACCGACTGGTCCTGCCGAAACGCGCGCAGCAGATCAGCAAAGGGCTGCATGGGCATGTCATAGCGGTGGACGGTCTCGGCGAGCGCTACAAAAACTGCGTGAGTTGGCCGGCCGGCATAGCAGTTTCGCAACTCAGCTTCCCATTCATCGAGCAATGCGAGCGCCCGCGCCGAATCGGCCACTTCATCGCCCAAATCATCCGCCCAGCGGCAATAAGCGTAAAGATCGTAAAAGCCCTGGTGCAGCTCTCGCGGCAAAAGCCAGGAAGCCACGTTGAAATTTTCGTAGTGGTGGGTAGCCAGCCAGCGGGTGTAGGCCTGCGCCTCTTCAAGCGTGCAACCGGGGCGTGGGAGATTACGGGCGATTTCGAGCTCTGGCGGTGCCTGCATTTTGCGTCTATCGAGTGGGCCAAGCGGCGCTTCAGGGCCGGCGTTCCCAAACCTCATCGAAGCCGGGGAGTGCCGAGGCTACGGGATCACGGCGGTTTTCAATTCGCCATTGCGCAGCTTCATCTGCTCGAATTCGCGGGGCAGGTCTTCGAGCTGAATCTGGCCGCTGACGAAGTCTCCGGCGCGCACCTCGCCGCGAGCAATGGATTCGAGCGCCTCGCGAATATGGCGCGGCGTGTGATGGAACGTGGAGCGGATGGTGATTTCTGAATAGTGCAACGCCGTGGGATCCAGACGAACCTCGGTGCCTTGCGGGCAGCCGCCAAATAGATTCACCGTGCCCCCGCGGCGCACCATGCCGAGAGCCCATTCCCAGGTCATCGGCGAGCCTACCGCTTCGATCACCGCATCGGCGCCGCGCTGGCCTTCGGTAATCTTGCGCACGATCTCCACCGGGTTGTCCATGGTGGTGACGTCAAAGGCCACGGCTGCGCCCACGCGCTCGGCGTTGGCCACTTGACCCTTGCGCTTGCCCAGAGCGATGACGCGCACACCGCGCGCGGAAAGCACGCGCACGAACTTCAGCCCGATCGGCCCGCATCCCACCACCACCGCAGTGTCGCCGGTGTGAATTTGCGTCTCTTCGATTCCGCGCAGCACGCAGGCCAGCGGCTCGGCCATCGCCGCGTCGCGGTAGGAAACATGGTCGGGAATCTCCAGCAGATTCTGCTGTACGATGCGTCCAGGAATGCGCACGTACTCCGCATAGGCGCCGTTATTGAAAAGAAGATCCTCGCAAAGATTCTGGCGGTCCTTGCGGCAGAACAGGCAGGCGTTGCAAGGCGCCGAATTCGCCGGCACCAC